>NZ_BORW01000008.1 GCF_018333375.1 Paenibacillus cookii | reverse complement strand
GAGGGGGAAAGACCACCCCAAAAGTCAAATTTTCTCTTGCGAACATGGGTAATTCCTACATTTTTACATTTCCTTACCCTATTGTTCCGACGTTTTGCCTTGATCTTATGGGCTTTCGAAATTTAGGATGAAATATTTAGGGGATGAACAAAGCAGCTTGGGGCAAGGCTATTCCAAATTTACGATCGGAATCTGCTGCTTTTGCAAATATTCAATCAGTTGCGGGAGGAGACGGACCGTTTTTTCGGATTCATGCAGAAGGATGACCGATCCCCCCGCCTGGGCATGCTCAATGTAATTGAGAACGTGCTGCGGGCTGTTTTTGCTTTTCCAATCTTCCGGATCGCGGTTCCACAACACGATTTTCATGTTGGCGCCTTCCGCCGCTTTTCGGGTATGCCCGTTCATGGAGCCGTAGGGTGGCCTGAATAGCGCGACAGGCTTTGAGGTAATGTCCTTGATGAGCTTGTTTGTCTGCAAAATTTCCGCCTGCTGCCGCTCCGCGGGCAACTTCTGCAGATTGGCATGCGTCATGGAGTGGTTGCCGATCGCAAAGCCATGGTCGGAAGCGTATTTTACCGCTTCGGGAAACTTTCGGACCTGGGTTCCGACGAAAAAAAACGTCCCCCCGGCGTTGTAACGCTCCAGAATATCGACGATCTCTTTGGTGTATTTGGAAGGGCCGTCATCAAAGGTGATCGCGACGGACTCCTTCGAAATGCCGAAATTGACCGGCTTATCCAAGCTGACCGCTGCCGGCGCCTGAAATTGCGGCTTGAGCGGGACGGGCGGCTCGGAAGCTGCGGGAATGGCAGCGGCGGCAGCGGCCGTTTTTACCCAGGATTCCCTTTCGGTTTGCGCGGTCAAACGTTCCCCCTGCGCGGATTTGTCCTCCGCGGCAACGCCTTCCGCCAGGGCCGTCCCGTCTGTATTGGCCAGTGCCTTTTCATCCATGAGTGAAGATTTGGAAAAAGAGAAATAAAATAAAAGAATAAGGACCAGCAAAGCGGCGCCCACGCTTGCGATTTTTCCGGCATTCACTGCAGCCTTGGCAGGTTTCGGATCGGGCTCGGGTTCGGAATCGATACCGCTGCTATTACTCAAGTCAAGACTTGGAGCGATGAAAGACGCTCCCTCCAATTCGCCGGCATCGCCGATCCGCTTCAGCACGGCAAGCTGTTCCGCAAACGTCTCTGAACAAGCGAATTTCACTTTCCGCACGGCGTTTCTGCCGTACCTGGTAATTTGGCCGTACCGTTGTTGATCCAGAGAGCTGCGTTCGCTCGCAAAAGACAGCCTGAATTTCATATCGGCGTCCTCGGCTTCCGTCAACACTTGGCGAATCCGCGGTCCCGTAAAGGAGTCTACTTTCCAAACCATCGCGGTCGTCTGATCGCAGACGAAGTCCACCTGCATCAAAAAATCGCCGGATTCCCGCTCTTCAATGGACCGGATCTCAAGCCACTTCGTCAAATAGGGTTGCTGCATGGTAAACCTCCCGTTGCCGTTATTCCGTTGGAGGGGTCAGCGAGAAATTCATGCGTGCGGTAAAATCGGAAATGGTCTGCAGCAGATGGTTTTTCTCTTCCAGCACCTTTTGGTATTGGCTTTCCACCTTCTGGTTTTCGCTCTCCAGATCCCGGATTTTTTCGTCGAGTTCCTTGGTTTTTCTCACACTTTCATGCTGGTATTGGCTGAACTCCTCGTTGAGTTTCGCGTATTTGTTCCGTTCCTTTTCCAGCTGGTACTTCAAATTTTCCATGCCGGAGCTTGCGGAGTTTTGGTATTCCTTATAGTCTTCAAGCAGCTGGTCGTAGCTCATTTGTTTTTGCGTCAGCTTGTCCTCGAGGTTCCGGAACTCCTTTTCCTTTTCGAGAATCGCGTGTTCTTTTTTGCTCAGCTCGTTTTTCAGTCGATTGATGGTATCATAAGCGTTTTGCAGCTGCTCTTCGTGGTCTTTCAATCTGAACGCGGTCAGCTGGCGGTCATTCAGCATGTTTTCGACGGCAACGATGAGGTCCAAAGCCGCTTTGTCCTGGTCCAGCAGCGAAAGTTCCGCGTCGGACGAAGCCGGGACGGCAGGTTCAGCCTCGTTTTCGGTTATTGCCTGAATTTCGGCCGCCGCAGTCTCGGATGCGGTTTCAGAGCGGGCGGTCAAAAGATTTTTCAGCCAGCCTCTAGTTTTCATATTCGGATTCGGTTTGCCGTTCATGATACATATCTCCTCGATATCAAATTAACCTGTCGAAATGCTTGCCATTTGACGTACATTCGAAAAATGCTACATTCTATTAATATCGGAATATGATCAGGAGAAATTTAGAGGGAGCTTGGGGGGCCGTCCACAAATGAAAATAAAACAAGTGCTGACCTTGAGGCATATTCTCATCTTGCTTTGCATCGCCATGCTGGTCCTGATCGCGTTCAAAGGGATCGACATGAAGCGCAAAATGGCATGGGTCGACGAGGCGGAGCGTTACTATCGGGAAAACAACCTCATACAAGCGGAGGAGTGGTACCGGAAGGCGGCCAACAACCGATCCTTTCATTACAAAGAAGCGTTGATCGCCAAACGCCTGAACGAGCTCGCGCCGGTTACGGAGATGAAAGCCACGCTGGCCCGCCTGGACGGGCGCGTGGAACGGACGGGTTCCAGCCAGGATTTTGCCGGCTTTCTTCAGGTTTACGGCGAATTCCAGGACGCCCGGAACAAGTTCATGAGCGCGGACAAACGGTTTGCGGCCGTTTACCCCAAAATTTCGGCGGGCTACGGCATTTCGGACGATATCACGCGTTATTTCAAAGAGTTCAAGGGCTTGTTTTACGGCCAGCTGGAGCAGCAGCTGAATCAAGGGCTCACGGACGAAGCCGGCGCAAAATGGAACCTGCAGGCGATTCCCGAAGCGTTTTACGGCGGGGCAGACGAAAAAACCAAGCAGCTTGGCGCCAAATTCAAAGATTTCGACGAAAAGCTGATGTCCCGGCTCGCCGGGGGCGGAAAATTCGCCCAGCTGCTGGATTATTCGCAAACGCTGATGGATGAGTATGAAGGGCGGAAGATCCAGGCGCCATGGGTCAAAAGCAAAACGGAAGAGCTCTCCCGGATGATTCTGAAAAAGGATGTGGACGGAGACCAGCCGGCCAATTACGCGCTTCACGCCAAAACCTACGAGTCTTACGTGCAAAGCGCCGGAATCAAATCCAGCCTGCTGAAGGAAATCGATCGGCAAATCCGAAAATGGCTGACCTCGGCGCAGCGGAAAATCAAAAACAACGACTACGAAGGGGCCATTGCCCTTTATGAGGCGTTATCCGCCTACCGGGACACATCGGATGAAGTGAAAAAGGCAAGGCTGGCCTGGACCGCTCATGACCCGCTCCGTCTGCTGCAGCTCGTCGGCCAGACGGCCAATTTCAGCCATGTCGGCGGCGGGGGCAGCCGGTTTGGCGGCAGCGCTTATGCCATCGGCTCGGATGACGGCAACGCCATTTATTTTGCGGTCATGAATGCGGACGAGACGGTGCAGGCGGCGAGCACACCCGAATTTCCGGGCGACGTCGCCATCCGGAACGTTTCGGTCGAGGAATCGCTCAGCACGAAAACGGCGCCGGTCCTTCTCGTCGAAGGCGAATCCGCCTCGCGAAAAGCGCTGTATGCGGCATACGAAGTTCACGGCAGCCAAATGACGCCGTTGTTTTTCTTCGAAGCCGACGGTTACGCGGTGCAGCCCGACCGTTCGCTGCTTGTGACGAACCCGGCGGGCTTCGGCGAAGACGGAAGTGCGTCCGCCTCGCAAGAGGCGGTCTATACGCGGCAAGGGGACAGCTACCAGTTCGCGGGCTTCCAAAAGGATTACGCCGACATCGACGGAGCCGATCTGCTTGCGCATGAAAACGAAAAGGTAAGCTTCGCCTGCTATATCGTCTACGGCGGAGAAGGCCAGGCGCTGGCGCAGGTGGGCGCTTCTTACATCAAGCTGCGCGGCGATTACATGTTCAACGAGGGAACGAGCATAACCGTCGTCGGAATGTTCAATCAATTCGAAGACGTCATCCCCGGCGGCGACCCGCTGAATCAGCCGATCAATGTCCCGGTGTTTGACGTGGAACGCGTGGAATAAAAGAACGGGCGGCGCAAAATGTTTTTTTGCGCCGCCCGTTCGTGCATTCAAATGAGGCATATGAATTAATGATCTATAAATTTTATGCCGTTAATTTATTTCACGTTTACGACCACTTTCGTCGACTTGCCGCCGAACGAAACGGTAATCGTGGCTTTCCCTTTGCCCGTCGCCTTCACCACGCCGTCCTTCACCGTTGCGGTCAGGATGCGCGAGGATTTCCAGAGCGCAGGTTTCGATACGTCCGATTCGCTTCCGTCGCTGTACGTGGCGGTTGCGGTCAGATTGAAGGTTTGGCCAACGCTCATGTTCAGGCTCACTTCGTTCGTTTGCAAATATTTCAGGACGTCCACTTCCACAGGAATGCGGACGGTTTTATTGGCGTATTTGGCCGTAATCGTCGTTTTGCCGCTGCCGACCGCCGTTATTTTGCCGTTTACGACAGTGGCAACTTTATAGTTCGAGGTTTTCCATTCCGCTTTGCTGCTGACGTCCTTGGCGGAACCGTCGCTGAACGTTACCGTTACGGCCACGTTTGCGGTTTTGTCCTTCGCGCTGCCGGCCGTTTTCAAGAAGAGGAAATCAGCGCTGGCATCGATTTTGGAAATGACGTCGACTTCAACCTGCACGGTAGCCTTCTTGCCGCCGTATTCCGCCGTAATCGTCGCTTTCCCGCTCTTCAAGCCCGTCACGACGCCCTCGCTGTCCACGCTGGCTACCGAAGGGCTGCTCGACTTCCAGGTTGCTCTCTTGTTCAAGCCGTCCGGCGATTCCGGATCGTCCACGGCCGTCAAATCGATTTTCTTCTTATCGCCGGCGGATAGGATGATCAGGCTTTGCAGGGAGGTCAGCTCGCTGACGAGCCCCACCTCTACGGTCATCGTATACGTTTTGCCTTCATATTTCGCCGTGATCGTGGCGGTACCGGTGCCGATGCCCGTAACGACGCCGTTTTCGTCCACTTTGGCGATCTCTTCCTTGCTGGAGCTCCATTCGACTTTATCCGTGACCTGCTCCGCAGGTTTGTTGGCGCCGTAATCCAGCACGATGCTTGCCTGGTACGTTCCGTTCACTTTCAACGAGACCTTTTTCGAGGAAAGCTCGACCTTCAGAGGCATGTCTACCGCGACATGGGTCGTCACGCTAACGCCAGCGTAAGTCGCCGTAATGTCCGCTTCGCCTTTTTTATAGGCCGTCAAAAGCCCGTTCGAAACATATACGACATCTTCCTTGCTGGATTTCCACTGCGCTTTGTTTTGTACCATTTCCGTTTGCCCGTTGGCGTACGTTGCCTTCAGCTCAAGCTGATGCGTTTTGTTTCCGGACAGGCTCAAAGCCACGTCCTCGACCATATCCAAATGGCGAGGCACGTCGACGTCCACGTTGATCGTCACGCTTTTATCGCCGTATTTGGCCGTAATGACAGCCGTTCCCGGCGAATTCGCCGTCACCGCTCCCTGCTTCACGAACACCACTTGCTCGTTGCTGGATGTCCACGTTGCGTCTTTCGTCACGTCCACCGCGCCTTTATCCGGATATACGGCTTCCAGCTTGATCGGAGCCGGCAGCGACTCCTTGGCATGCAGGAAGATGTTCTGCTCGCTGGCCTGCAGACGGATCGCCTTGTCGACGTCCACCTGGATGGTCGCGGTCTGCGTGCCGTATTTGGCCGTAATGGTCGCCGTTCCCGGGCCGTAAGCGGTAATTTCGCCCTTAATGACGTCCGCTACCTCCGCGTTGCTGGTGGACCACTCGGCTTGTGCCGATACGTCGTTCTGCACGTTGCCGTCGGGATATGTAGCTTTCAGCTTTATTTGAACCGGTTTGTTTTCGCTGAGCAGCATCGACACTTGCGTCGTGCTTGGGTCTAATCGTTTTACGACTTCCACGCTGACCGGGACGGTTACCGATTGTCTGCCGTAAGCCGCCGTGATCGTCGCCGTTCCCGGGCCGATCGGCGTCACCTTGCCGTTAACGACCGAAACGACGTTGCCGTCGTCCACCGTCCACTCGGCTTTGTTCGAAGCGTCCGTGTCCGTGGAATTGTCCGTATAAGTTGCCGTCAGATGGATGGTCGGGCTTTCGCCCATTTTCAGGTCAAGCTTTTGCACGTCTTTCGTGAGCGCCTTGACCTTTTTCGTCACGTTGACCTGAACCGACTCGGTTTCGCTGCCGTATACGACAGAAACGGTCGACGTTCCTTCGCCTACGGCGGTAATCGTGCCGTTGTATACGGTGGCCACCGCGTTGTTTTTGCTGCTCCAATTTGCTTTTATCGTCACATTTTCGGTTGAATTGTCCTTATAAACGCCCGTCGCCGTCACGGATGCCGAATCGCCGATCTCCAGCGTAATCTGGGATTTCGATAGAACCAGCTTAGTCAAATCGGCAGCGGTGTTCGCAGCCATGCCGACCCCTGAATATGCCATGCACAATACGAGCACAAGCATCATGACAAGCATCTTCCGAAGCTTCTTCTGCAATGTTAATTCCCTCCAATTCTGTATTGACATAAACACATCATACCTCACATATCGGCCATCCGGCCGTCGAATATTAGGTTTTTTGAATGTTTTTCGGTTTTTTTTCGAAAAATGGGGCGAATTCGTCGAATTTTGGCCGTCGATTTTTTACGCGCTGAAAAAGCAAAAAAGCCAAGCTTCAGGCAACTATCCCTTCAAATGAACGTCTATATGGATATGGAGGTGCCAACGATGATCACAACCGACCATCCCATTGCAAGGCTGGCCGAGGAGCTGGTCCGAAAACATTTTGGCAAAAGGTCCCCGCTGACCGTCACGATCGGCATTTTGGAACAAGGCAACCAGTACTGCTGGGGGCACGGGCAATCCCCGGGCTTCGATTATGCTTCCGCCATATACGAAGCCGGATCCCTAACCAAGGCTTTTACGAATACGCTTCTGTTCATTCTGGAACGGCGCGGCAAGCTCGGCTTGGCAGACACCGTCGGAACATACATACCTGAATGCGCCTCGAACCATGAGGTCAGCCGCATCACCCTGGAACAGCTGGGAACGCATACTTCCGGACTTCCCCGGCTGCCCGCGGGCTTGAAAGCCGTCATCGGAAACAAACTGAATCCTTACGAGCACTACGCGGAAGAACATCTGCTCCAGGATTTGCGGGCCTGCAAACCGCAGGCTCCGGGAAAATTCGAATATTCCAATCTGGGGGCGGGGCTTCTCGGATACATCTTGACCCGCTGCACGGGCCAAAGCCTCGAGGAGCTCGTTCGCGAAGAAATATGCGCGCCTTTGTTTATGGAAGATACGGCATTCCTCCTTCGTCCGGATCAGCAGCAAAGGCTCCTGCCCGTATATACGGCCAATGGCAAATCCGTCCCCCACTGGGATCTTGGCGTGTTGGCGGGGGCCGGCGGGCTGCGGACCACGGTCCGGGACCTGCTGCAGTTCGTCAAAGCCAACGTCGGCATGGGAGCCGCATCCGTGACGGCGGCCATGAAGGAGACCCAGAAGCCGAGACACCGGCTCGGCCGCGGCGGCGAAGCCGGCATGGGCTGGATGATCCGAACCGGCGTTTACCACGACAGCGTGCATTGGCATAACGGCGGCACGTACGGATCGAGCAGCTTTATCGGTTTCCATAAGGAGAAAAACATGGCGGTGATCGTGCTGGCGAACAACGGCAGCTTGGCGCTGGGGCCGTTTTCCTTTTTGCGTCCGCGAAAAAACCACGTCGACGACATCGGCTTCGAACTGATCAAAGCGATGACCAAAACGATCCATTGAACCGTCCTTTTCGCATGCAAAAAAAAAGAAGGCGGGCCGGCAGCTTCGCTGAAGCATGCGGGACCCGCTTCCTTTTCTATTTTTTAACCCCTATTATTTGTTGTCCGCCGGCAGCGCGCAGGAACCGTCCTGGCACGCCAAATCGTCGGAACCGCCCACCATCTTCAGCGGGTGGTCTTCCTTCCATATTTCGTTCAGCGCGTTCGCGAACACTTCCTCGGGCTGGGCGCCGGAAATGCCGTATTTTTGGTTCACGACGAAAAACGGCACGCCGGTGATGCCGAGCTTCGACGCTTGGCCCTCATCCTCGCGGACTTCCGTTTTATAGGCTTCGCTTTCGAGCATGTCGGCCGCAGCCTTCGCGTCCAGTCCGATCTCGCCGGCCAGGCGCGCAAGGACCTCGCGGTCTCCCAAATGCTCCGAATCCGTAAAGTAAGCTTTGAAGAGCCGCTCCGTCATCTCGTAGCGTTTGCCGAACTCGCCCGCCCAATGCGTCAAACGATGCGCATCCAGCATATTGGTAGGCTTCATCGTATCGAAGCGGTACGTCAGCCCCACCGTTTTCGCCTGCTCGGTCATGTTGTCGTTCATCTCTTTGGCGCGTTCGTAGCTCATGCCGTACTTGGACGCCAAAATCGCGTGCATGTCTTTGTCGTTATCGCGCGGCGCGCTTGGATCAAGCTCGAAGCTGCGGAACACTACTTCCACTTCGTTTTTATGCTCGAAGCCTTCCAGCGCCGCTTCGAAACGGCGTTTTCCGATGTAGCAGAACGGGCAGGCAAAATCGGACCATACTTCAACTTTCATTTGTCATCCTCCTCAAAGTGGTACGCTTAGGTTCGACTAACTGATACTTTTTTATACACAGAATAATCCAAAAAGAAAGGCAGGATTTCCTGCCGTCTAACTGTAACTATTTTATACACATTATATACTGAAGGTTTGGTTTCCGCAACCCGGGAAAGCAAACCATCTTCCGTTCGTCCGTATTCCGCCGTTACCCCGTCGTCGGCGTCGCCGCAGGCGCCGGTTCCTGCTCCGCGGGCGGTACGAGCGCATGCCGCTCCCAAGCCCGGCTTTTCCAGCGGAAAAACATGATGACGGCGCGAGTCCACTCGTCGGCCGCAATCGCCAGCCACACGCCGGCCAGGCCGAGATGCAGGCGGAACACCAGGAAATAACCGAGCGGCAGCGACATGCAGACCATCGAAATCAGCCCCATGTATACCGGGAAGCGGGCGTCGCCGGACGCGCGGAGCGAGTTGATGATGACGATGTTCACCGTCCGCCCCGTCTCCAGCACGATGCTGAGCAGGATGACCTGGGCCCCCATGCGGATGATGGCCAGGTTGTCGGTGAACAGGCTCATCAGCGGGGTGCGAAACGCGATCACGACAAGATCGATGACCACGGTCGCGGCCAGCGCCCATTTGACGCTTTGAAACACCCGCGCGTAGGCGTCCTGGTTGCGGCGCGAGCCGACGTAATGGCCGACGATGATGGCCGTCCCCATGCCGATCGCCATGCTGAACAAATAAATGTACATCGAAATGTTGTTGGCGTACTGGCGCGTGGCCATCGCTTCCGCCCCCAGGTAAGTCGCGTACATCGTAAAAACGAGCTGGCAGCTCTGGTAGACGATGCTTTCAAACGCGGAGGGAATGCCGATGCCGAGAATTTTGCGGACGTAGTCCCTGGATAAGCGGACGTAAAACCGCCACTCGACCCGCACCTCCATGATCCGGTACAGCAGCCACAAAAACATGCCGAAACAAATGAACCGGCTGAATACCGTCGATATCGCGGCCCCTTCCACGCCCAGCGCGGGAAAACCGAAGTGCCCGAATATCAGCACGTAGTTGCCGCCGACATGGATGAGGTTCATCAAAAACGAAACGACCATCGTTTCTTTCGTGAAACCGTGCGTGCGAATCGTAGCGGCCAGCGCGTTGATCAGCGCCTGCAGGAAAATCCCGCCCCCGACGATTCTCATATACGAGTGCGCATATTCAAATACATCCCCTTGCACGTTGAGCAGCCGCAGCATGAAACCTCCGAACGCGATAAACACGACGCTCAGGATCAGCCCGACCGCAAGGTTCAGCGTCAGCGCGTTTCCCGTGACCTGCGCGGCTTCAAGCTTTTTCCTGGACCCCAAATATTGGGCGACGACGATGGAGGCCCCGGTTCCGATCACTTCGAGCACCAAAATGGCGATCGACATGATCTGGTTGGCTGCCCCTACCCCGGATACGGCGTCATCCGAAACCGAACTGAGCATAAACGTATCCACGGTCCCCATCAGCATGAACAAAAACAGTTCCAGAAAGATGGGCCAGGTTAAACGCACAAGGCTGAGACGTGTGGATTCTGACCGTTCTTGTAAATCCATCGAATGTGCGGTCATAAGTCAGAAATCACCTTGCTTCCTAAAAGTAAAATAAATGAAAACAATGGTATGTTAGCACACTTTTCATGAGATTACATTCCTTTCATCCAAATTTCATTCGAACAATTTTCAGGAAAACGGTTGCTTGGAAAAACCATGAAAAATCGCGCCGCTGCGGCCTTTTGGAGCATGCGAGGACAACACCTGCCCGCAGCGCTTACAGCGGCAGCAAAAAAAGTGTTGATAATTGGAAAACCATCATCTATGATAAGGTCATCGGGCCGCATCAAAAATTAAAGCACTTTAACTTTTGTAGTGTATTACCCGTGTAAAACCTAACACAATCAAGTAAAGTTTATTCCAAAAGTTAAAGCGTTATAATTTTAATTCAAAAGAAAGGTTGGTGTTTCCGTGACTCACCGCGAAAGCCGGCGGCAGACCTTGTACATGTACCTCTTCATTTCTCCATGGCTGATCGGGTTCCTGGTGTTCGCCTTGTATCCGATTCTGTCATCGCTTTATTACAGCTTCACGGATTACGACATCATCCACCCGCCGAAATTTGTCGGACTCGCCAATTACACCGAGATGCTGCATAACGATCTGTTTTGGAAATCGGTCGTGGTGACGGTGCGGTATACGTTCATCAGCGTGCCGGTCCAACTGCTTCTGGCGCTCGGTTTTGCGCTGCTGCTGAACCAGAAAATACCGTTTCGCGGTTTTTTCCGAACCGCCATGTATTTTCCCAGCATGGTCTCCGGCGTCGCAATGTCGCTGCTGTGGTACTGGATTTTCAATCCATCGATCGGCCTGTTCAACTACGTGCTGTCCTGGTTCGGCATCAAAGGCCCGGCATGGCTCATGAGCCCGGACTACGCGCTGTACGCGCTGATGATCATGTCGTTCTGGACGGCGGGCTCCGGCATGATTTTGTTCCTCGCGGGACTGCAGGGCGTGCCCGCAAGCCTGGTGGAAGCCGCCAAGCTTGACGGCGCGGGCCGTTTCCGGATTTTCCTGAACGTGACGCTTCCGATGATCTCGCCGGTGCTGCTGTTCCAGCTCATCATGGGAATCATCGACTCGTTCCAGGTGTTCACCCAGGCCTATGTCATGACCCAAGGGGGACCGAACTATTCGACCTGGTTCTACGTGTACAATCTGTACACCAGCGCCTTCAAGGAATACCGGGCCGGATACTCCTCCGCGCTGGCGTGGGTGCTGCTGATCGTCGTCATGCTGTTTACGGCCCTGATCATGAAATTTTCGAACCGATTCGTTCATTACGAAGGAGGCGGACGTAAATGAGTACGATCCCGGCTGCAGGCCCCCAAGCGCCGTCTTCGCCGATCCGGTCCAGGCGCAAGATCGACGGGGTGCGCATCGCCAGCTTCATCGCCCTGATCGTCACCACCTTTCTGATGCTTTTGCCGCTGTTCTTTATGGTCTCCACCTCGCTGAAATCGAAAAAGGAGCTGCTGAAGTTTCCGCCGAGCTTTTTGCCGGAATCGTGGCAGTGGAGCAACTATAAGGAAATTTTCGAAACGCTGAACTTCGGCCAGATGTACATGAACAGCCTGATCATCGGCGTATTGACCGTCGTGGGCACGCTGCTGTCGTCGGCTTTGGCGGCATACGGCTTCGCGAGGTACCGGGGCAAGGGCAACAATCTGTGGTTCATGCTGATGCTCAGCACGATGATGCTCCCTTACCCGGCGATCATGATTCCGCAGTTCATTCTCTTTTCCAAGCTGAATTGGCTGGATACGTTTTTGCCGCTCGTCGTGCCCGCGTTTTTCGGGTCGGCGTACAACATCTTTTTGCTGCGGCAATTTTTTTCCACGCTGCCTGAAGAGCTGTTCGATGCGGGACGCATCGACGGCTGCAGCGAGCTGCGCATGTGGCGGCAAATCGCCCTCCCGCTTTCGGGCCCGGCGCTTGCGACCGTTGCGATTTTCGCTTTCATTTACAGCTGGAACGATCTTTTGACGCCCGTGCTCTACTTAAGCTCATCGGATAAGTTCACGCTTCCGGTCGGCATGTCTTCCTTCACCTCGTCGCGGTTTCGCATCCCGCCGTGGCATCTGCTCATGGTCGCCTCCGTGCTCGCCATGCTGCCGATCGTCACCTTGTTCGCCATCGCGCAGAAACGGTTCGTGGAAGGAATCGTGCTCACAGGCATCAAGTAAAGGCCCCGCCGCCAGAGGGGCGGCATCGACTCTTGAATAGATGGGGGATACCGTTCATGAAAAGGAAAAGGATCAAAAAGACGTTTACGCTTCTGCTGGCAAGCACCACGCTGTTGGCTCTGATGCTGTCCGGCTGCGGCGGCGGCAAGTCGGCGGTTGACGTCGCTCCCGCGGGCGATGGGGATACCGGCAAAACCGCTTCATCCGGCGATCAGGTCACCATTACGCATTACACCATCGATTCGGAAGACCGCACCTTTATCGAAAAGCTGATTCCGGATTTTGAGGCCAAACATCCGAACATCAAGGTCAAAGTGGAAAAAGCGCCTTACGAGCAGTTCGACAGCAAGCTGCAAACGATGATCGCCGGCGGCAAATCGCCCGACGTGACGAGCCACTACGGCTACGGCGGGTTCGCGGAATACTACAACAAAGACATGCTGCTCGACATGAACGACATCATTAAAGAAGACGGGTTCAAGGCATCCGACTACAACATCCCGGAAAACCTCATGAACATCTACACCATCAAGGACCATGTATACGGCATTCCGGTCAATATGTACGTCACGCTGATGCTCTACAACAAGGATATGTTCGATGCGGCCAACGTGCCTTATCCGCCAAGCGATTACGAGGATAAGAGCTGGACGTTCGACAAAATGGTGGAAGACGCGAAAAAATTGACCCACGTCTCCGACGATATCGCCAAAACGCAATACGGCGTCGATTTCACCTGGTCCGAACGCGACATGCGTCCGCTGTACTTCGGCGTTGAGCCATACTCCCAGGATACCTGGACCAACGGCGGCGTGCCGTCCGAAACCCGTTTCGACTCGCCGGAAGTCATCGCGGCCTATAACAAGCTGTACGGTCTGATCTTTAAAGACAAAGTATCCCCGACGACCGAATGGAGCAAAAGCGTCGCCGGGCAAAACGGCGATGCCTTCGTCACCGGGAAGCTCGGGATGAGCATCGGCGGCTCCTGGAACCTGGCGGGCTCCAACGACTTCCCGTTCAAGGTCGGCGTCGCGGCCGTGCCGGCGGGCGGGAACGACAAGGTGCGCAGCGTGCTGTTCGTCGATCCGCTCTTTATCCTGAAAGGCTCCAAGCATCCGAAGGAAGCATTCGAGTGGATCAAATATTTGGTCAGCGACGAAGTCCAGGAAAAATCGATCGAACTGAGCGGCGGCAACCCTCCGGTCAATACGAAGGCGGCCGAAGCCTATTACAAGCATTTTGACGGCATCGATCCGGCGGACGTGAAAAAGGTATACGAAGGCGCGGTGAAATACGGGTTCGAATCCTACAACCACCTGATCACCAACTATTCGCAAATCAACGACATGTTCATCAACGAGATGCAGCCGCTCGATACGGGGCATAAGACCGTAGAAGAAGTCATGCCGACGGTGCAGAAAAAGGTCATGGAAATCATCAAACGCAAATAAATAGGAAGTGCCGTCCCGGAACCGGGACGGTATCTGTTAATTTCGCTTCGCGGCGGCCTTTCGTCCATGTATACTAATGTTAAGCTGCAATAAAATGTACGGAAAATCTGCCGCAAGGAGAATAAAAACGATGAAGGTTAGTATATTTGATGTTGCCAAAAAATCAGGATTGTCGGTTGTGACGGTGTCCAGGGTATTAAACGGCGCCGAAACGGTGCGCGAGAAAAACAGGCAAAAGGTGCTTGACGCGATCAAGGAGCTCGACTACCGCCCCAACGCCGCGGCGCGCAGCCTCGCCCGGGGCAAAACAGGGATCGTAGGCTTGATCGTCACCACGCTCCAGGACTCCTTTTTCGACGCCGTCGTCAAGGAGCTGAACGAAGTGCTTGCCCTTCACGGCTATTTTCTTGCCGTCTCGGTCTCGACGGGCATCGGCTCCGACGAAGCCCATTACCTGATTCAGGAAGACCGCGTCGACGGCCTGATCCTGCTGTCGCCGATGGAAGAGGACAACTATATCGTGGAGCTGAAGCGCCGCAATATTCCTTACGTTCTGATCGACAACCAGAAGCCTGAAAACGACGCTTTTTCCGTGACGATCGACAACTACAAAGGCGGTTACGATGCGGCGAAGCATCTGATCGACCTCGGACATACCCGGATTGCGCACCTGAGCGGACAGGAAATGTTCCGCAGTACGAAGGAACGGCGCAGCGGCTTTCTGCAGGCGCTTCAGGAAAAGGGCATCCAGCCGTTCGAAATGGTTACCGGCGAATTCGAAATCGCTTTTGGCTACGAGACGTGCCGCAGATGGATTCGCGAAGGACAGCTCCCTTCCGCCGTCTTCGCGGGCGACGACAACATTGCGCTTGGCGTCGTCAATGCTTTGATGGAAGAAGACATCCGCGTGCCCGATCAGGTTGCCGTCGTCGGTTATGACGATCAGCAAATATCTTCGCAGCTGCATCCTCATCTCACGACCGTCCGCCAGCCTGCCGACCGGATCGGCCTGGCTGCCGCGGATATGCTGCTGAAGCGGATGGACGGCACGATGAAACGCGGATCGAACGTCAAAATCAATCCTGAACTGATCATCAGGGAATCCACCGCCGCAACGACAAATCAATAGGAGTGACGACCATTGGCTTACTACTTGGGAATCGATGGGGGAGGAACCAAAACTTACGCCCTGCTGACGGACGAACGCGGCAACGTGCTGGGCAAAGGCGTCAGCGGCAACGGCAATCATCAGATTGACCGGAGCCTTGCCGCGCAAAGCATCCGCGAAGCCGCCGAAGGCGCGCTAAGCGAAGCGGGCCTTGCGAAAAGCCAGCTGTCGCATGCCTACTTCGGGCTCGCCGGGGCGGACCGCGAAGCGGATTACCGCATCCTGCATCCGCTTATACAGGACATCGGCTTTACCCGGAACTATACCATTAATTGCGATACGATGATCGGCCTTCGGGCCGGCACGAACCGCCCGTACGGCGTTGCGCTCATCTGCGGCACCGGAACCAACGCCGCGGGGCGAAACCCGGCGGGCATGCATGTCCAAGTCGGCGGCTTCGATTATATGTACGGCGATTTCGGCGGCGGCGGTTCGCTGAATATCGAGGTCTTCCGGTCCGTCATCCGGGCTTGGGACGGGCGCGAGCAGCCGACCAAATTGACGCCGCTGCTGCTTGGATTCCTGGGATACGACAACGTCGGCGACATGTTCGACGACTTTCAGGACCACGGGAAGCATGTGCCCGTGCACGCCGCCAAGCTGCTGTTCGAAGCAGCCGCCGAGGACGACGCGGTAGCCTTGGAGATTCTGTCGCGCCAGGGGATCGAGCTCGGAAAATCAGCGGTGGCGGTCATTCGCCGGCTGGGCATGCAAAACGAAACCTTTGACGTCGTGCTGGCGGGAAGTCTGCTAACAAGGGGCGACCGCGGCTGGATTCGCGGCAAAATCGAGCAGGCCGTTGCCGGCACGGCTCCGAACGCAACGATCGTTACGTTATCTACGGAACCTGTCGTCGGCGCGGTCTGGTCGGCCATGGAAGCCGACGGGACCCCGGTAAGCCGGGAGGCGTATGAACAAATGCGGACCTTCCGCGACTTCGAGCATATTCCGTTAACGACAAGGTAATCCCTTTTGAATCCATCCATTTCATTCATGTGAGGAGCGTGCAGACATGGCATCTGAACAAGGACTCAAAATCGCCGTCATCGGCGGCGGTTCTTCTTATACGCCGGAGCTCGTCGAGGGCTTCATCCAACATTACAACGAGCTTCCCGTCCGCGAGCTGTGGCTCGTGGATATCGAGCCGGGCAAGCGCAAGCTGAATATCGTCGGCAACTTGGCGAAACGCATGGTCGAAAAATCCGGCCTTCCGATCGAAGTCCATCTCACGCTGGACCGCCGCGAGGCGATTCGGGACGCGGACTTCGTCAGCACGCAGATGCGCGTCGGCATGCTGGAGGCGCGCGGACGCGACGAATCCATTCCGCTCAAATACGGCGTCATCGGGCAGGAAACGACGGGCCCCGGAGGCATGATGAAGGCGCTGCGGACGATTCCGGTGCTGCTCGACATTTGCCGCGACATCGAAGAACTGGCACCGAATGCCTGGCTGCTGAACTTCACCAACCCGGCCGGCATGGTAACGGAGGCCATTTTGAAGCACACGAACGTGCGCAGCATCGGTTTGTGCAATGCGCCGATCGGGCTGATCAAGCGGACCGCGGCCAAATACGGCGTCGCAACGGACCGGATTTATGCCGAATTCGTCGGCCTGAATCATCTGCACTGGGTGACTCGCGTCGACGTGAACGGCGAAGACAAGCTGGATGAGTTGCTTGCCGACACCGCCGGCTACAGCGCAAGCAACGTCCCGGCAAGGGAATGGAATCCCGAGTTTCTCCAGTCGCTGAGAGCCCTGCCTTCCTACTATTTGAAATACTTTTACATGACGGACGCCATGCTCGAAGAGCAGCTGGAATCCTTCCATAAAGGCGAAAACCGTGCCGAAGTCGTGAAACGCGTCGAAGAGGAGTTGTTCGAGCTGTACAACGACCCGGACCTGAACGAGAAACCGAAACAGCTGGAACAGCGCGGCGGGGCGTTTTATTCCGAAGCGGCCGTGAATCTGATGTGTTCGCTATATAACGGCAAAAACGACATCCAGACATTAAACGTCGCCAATCAGGGCATCATCGATTTCCTGCCGGACGACGCCAGCATCGAGGTGAACTGCGTCGTCACCAAAAACGGCCCGCTGCCGCTGCCGTTAACCAAGATCCCGCCGATGGCGACCGGTTTGATCCATGCGGTGAAAACGTACGAACGCCTTGCCATCGAGGCCGCCGTCACCGGCGACCGGGGCCTTGCCATTCAGGCGCTGGCGCATCATCCGCTGGTGCCTTCGGTGGAAGTCGCCATCAAGATGCTGGATGAAATGCTGGAAGCGAACAAAGCGTATTTGCCGCAATTTTTTAAAGCGTCGGAGACGGGCATTTCCTGATTTTCAGCACAGCCGCCTCCGAAACCTGTTAATGGAATATATGCAAAAAAGAGACTGCCGCGGCAGTCTCTTTCTTATGTTCCTTAGTGATGCACAGTTGGGGCTGCATCCGCCGTCTTGGCCGGATGAATCGAGCTTCGAACCAGCAGCAGGTAGCACAAAATCGAGCATACGTCCGCCCCGGCGATGACCAGCCCCATCGGCAGCGCCGACGTGCTGCCGCCCAGACCGACCAAAGGGCTGACGACCCCGCCGAAAATGTACGACAGAAGCCCGAGCAGCGCCGATGCGCTGCCGGCGGCATGGCCGTAATCCTGCAAAGCCAGCGACGATCCGGCCGTGCCGACGATGCCGACGCATGATACGACGATAAACAGCGGCGGCAGCACCGCGGCGATCGGTGCTTTGACCGCAAGCAGCAGCAGAAGCGCCATGCCTCCGACCGTGGCCAAGGCAATGCCGGTCACAAGCAGCTTTTTCTCGCTGACCTTTCCGGCGAGCCGTCCCGCGATTTGCCCCGCGATAATAATGCCGATGCCGTTCATGGCAAAAATGAGGCTGAATACCTGCGGGCTTACCCCGTAAATATTTTGCAGCACGAACGGCGAACCCGAAATGTAAGCAAACATGGCGGCGGAGATGAATCCCGAACTTAACGCCAGCCCCATGAATTTGCGGTCCCTCAGCAGCACGCCAAAAGTTTTAAGCGTATTGGCGGTACCGCCTTTGGAACGTTTGCTTGCCGCAAGCGTCTCCGGCAGGCCGAAAAAAACCGCCAGCAGCATCACGATGCCGATCCCCGCCAGCACGATAAACACGCCGCGCCAAGAGGTGAACTGAAGGAGCTGTCCCCCCACGATCGGCGACAGGATCGGGGCCGCGCCATTCACCAGCATCAGCATGGAGAAAAATTTCGTCAGCTCCGAGCCCGAATACATGTCCCTGACGATTGCCCGCGAAATGACGATCCCGGCCGAACCGGCGATCCCTTGAATGAATCGCAGCACGATCAGCATTTCGATGGACGTGCTGAACGCGCATAACAAAGAGGACAAGCCGTATACGACCATGCCGGCCAACAGCGGAATGCGCCGCCCGCGCACGTCGCTCAGCGGCCCGGCAAACAGTTGTCCGACCGAAAGCCCGATCAGGCACGAAGTCAAGCTGAGCTGCGTCAGCGACGTCGTCGTATGCATCGTTTCGGCCAAAATCGGCAGCGAAGGCAAATACATGTCCAGCGAAAAAGGACCGAAAGCGGATAATGCCCCAAGAATGATTATCATCCAAAGCCTGCTTGGGCTCGGGCGCACAGTCAGCCTTTCTTCTTGACCGCCGCTTTGAACCGATCGCGTCGTTAATGGTTTGCTCATAGGATGTCACTGTTCCTCCTTTGAATCTGTTACAACATAGGCGCCCCGCATTTCTGCCAAGCCCGGAGGGCCGAGCCCCCTCTTCCCCGTGTTCATATCCATCTATTGTAGCTCATTTCCCTCCCGAAAAAGAACCCTAAATTGCAAACTCGATATCCATGCATGCATTGGCAAGCCGAACACTGAACCGCGTTTTATAAAGTACGCCCTTCTCCCCACAAGACGCAAAAATGCCGGGACCCATGGACCCGGCATTTTTTTCGAATGCGCTCTTGAAAGGTTATTTTTTTCCTTGAACCGTTGCTTTCGCATCGGCTTTGACAATCGACACAGGGTTGGACAGCACGCTTTTCTTTTCCCCGACGCTAAGGATGTAGACATAATAGGAATTTTTATCGCTTAGGCGGTTTCCCGCGACGTCGGTATCGTCCGCCTTAAATGTGACGGCGTACTCTTCATTGACGTTAATGAATTTCATGTTCGAGTCGATGCTTTTTGCCGTCGCCGTCTTCAGGGTGAAATCCTTTAACGTCGCAGGGACGACCATCACGGCATATTTTTGAACCTGGCTCTCGTTTGCCGGCTTTTTAAAAGAGACATCGATCCCGCCATCGGCCCATTTTGCCGTAATATTCGTCGGCACTTGCGTCAGATCCCTTAAAACGACCTCCGCAGGATTGGACAGCGCGCCGGTTCCCGTTTTGGCCACGGACAGCACATAAACTTTGTAAGGGGTCTCTTCGGCCAAAGGTTTATTATCCGTATCCTTTGTCGAATCGCTCATCGCCCCGCTAAAATCGCTGCCGACCTGAACTCTCGTAAATTGACCCGACGCCAGCGCGTTTTCAAGGTTAAGGTCTTTCGATCCGGGCACGATGAAAATCCGGTATTCTTTAATATTGGCTTCGTGATCGGCGCGGGTAAACGAGATTTTCAGATCCTTTCCGTTATGCTCGTCTCCGGCATCCGTCGCGCTCAGCTCTTTGACCGGTGAAACCGGGAGCAGCGTATCCAGCGTGATGGCTTCGGAAGCGGCAGACAGCGCATAATTGTTGTGGTTTCCGACGGAAAGGACAAAAATTTTGTACGATATTCCGTTACGGATGAAATGGCCGTCGGAGTCTCTGGCATTGTCGTCCAAGGCCACCTCGTAGCTTCCTTTATTGCCGTTTTCCACGGCTTTGTAGTAGCCCAGATTGGCCGCGAGTTTTTGGTTAAAGCTTCCCGCTTCGCTGGACTTTACGGCGATGATCCGGTACTGGGACACGTCGTCGCCGTTATCCGCGCGGGTAAAGGTTACCTGCAAATCGCTGCCGTTGCCCGCGTCACCGATATCCTTCACGGCCACGTTTTTGGCCGGTCCCACCGTAAAGGTCTGCGACAAGCCGATTGCCTGGGAAGGAGCGGACAATGCATGGGCATCTTCCTTTCCTACGGACAGGATAAATACCTTATATTTGGTGTCGCCTTGAATCAACCGGCCGTTGACGTCCCTCGCATCCGCGGCGAGCGTGCGGGTGATGTTGGAGCCGGTTTTGCTGACGGCCGTATAATTCGAGCCGGATACGGCCAAGGCATCCGCCAGGGTAAAGTAGCCGGCATCCGAATCTTTGACGACCAGGATCCGGTATTCCCTGATATTTTGTTCCTCATTTGCCCGCGTGAACGAAACCTGCAGGTCGCGGCCGTCGCCGTGATCGGCAACGTCGTTAACGGACACGTTCGTTGCCGGATAAACGCTCGCGTTCCCCGCCAACGTGATGGCCGAAGAATACGAAGACAGCACATTTGTCCCGTACGATCCTACCGAAAGCACGAACACGCGGTAGCTGACCCCGTTGCGGATCGACTGTCCGTCCACGTCCCTGGCTCCCGAGGCGAGGGTTCTCGTGATGTTAGATCCCGTCTTGTCGACGGACGTGTAGTTCGAACCGGAAACGGCGTTGGCCTTGGACAAGTTGAAACTATTGGCGTCGGAGGACTTTACCACCATAATCCGGTAACCGCTCAAGTTGCTTTCGTCCGCAGCCCGCGTAAACGAAACTTGCAGGTCGCGGCCGTCGCCGTGGTCGGCGACATCGTTGACGGACACGTTCGTCGCCGGATATACGTTTGAATTCCCCGTCAAAGTAATAGACGCAGAATACGAAGACAACGCATTGGATCCGTAAGATCCCACGGAAAGCACGAAAACGCGGTAATTGACCCCGTTGCGGATCGAATGTCCATCCACGTCCCTGGCGCCCGAAGCGAGGGTTTTCGTAATGTTATAGCCCGTTTTGCCGACGGATGTGTAGTTCGAGCTGGACACGTTATTTGCATCCGACAAGCTGAAATAAGGAGCGTCGGAGGCTTTAACGACCATGATCCGGTAGCCGTAGAGATTGCTTTCATCCGCGGCCCGGTTGAACGAAACGCGCAAATCGCGGCCGTCGCCGTAATCGGATACGTCGCTGACGCCGACGTTCGTTGCGGCGTAGACGTCCGAACCTCCGGAATTCCCGTACAGCACGACGGCATACGATGGCGCCGAAAGCGCGTAGTTGCCGTTGTAGCTACCCGTTCCCACCGCCATGACAAAGACGCGGTAGGCGACGCCGGAGCTGATCAGCGATCCGTCTACGTCTCTGGCCCCGTAGGACAAGGTTTTGCTGATGTTATTCCCCGTTTTGCCGACTTCCGTATAATAGGAGCTCGACAGGTTCCTTGCATCGGATAGCGAGAAGCTGCCCGCCTTGCTGTCCTTGACGACGAAAATCCGGTAACTGCCGATCCGGGATTCGTCGGAAGAGCGGTTAAACCGCACGTTCAGATCGCGGCCGTCGCCGTAATTGCCAACGTCCTGCACGCTGGTAATGATAGGAGCGGCGATCGGATTCGATGCCAGCGCAAACGACGGCGAACCCGCGGAAAGCTGGTTCGAGGCGTTGCTGCCGCTTGCGACGGAAAGCACGAAAATGGTATAAGAAACGCCGTTTTTAATGTATTCCCCGGAAGTATCCCTGGCGCCCGAACTTAAAGTCGTCGTAATCGTGGAGCCGTTTGTTTTGTTTACTGTCGTATAATTGGCGCTTGCCGCGTTGTTAGCCGTATTCAGGTTAAAGCTGCCGGCATCCTTGGTCTTGACGACCATGATCCGGTAGTTCTGGATGTTGGCCGTATTCGACGGCTGGTTAAAGCTGACCGAGATATCCCGTCCGTCGCCGTAATCGCCGACATCCGCCGCTTTGACGCCGGAGACCGCGTTTACGGGCGAAGCCGTCGACAGCGTGACGGTTGGAGATATGCCCGACAAGGCGCTGGCACCCTTCTTGGCTACCGTGAGCACATAGGCGTTGTAAGGCTGATTGGCCCGCAGCAGCTCGCCGGTGACGTCCCGCGATTGCCCGGACAGGGTGATGGCCAAATCGCTGCCGGTCGGCCGCACCGAGGTATAATATCCGGTGGATAACGCCTGGGACAGCGTATATCCGTACGCGTTTGCGGACTTGACGATCAGGACGCGGTATTCGCTGACGTTCGTCTCGCGTTGGACCTTCGGAAAGCTTACCTCCAGGTCGCGGCCGTCGCCGCTTTTCCCGATGACGCGCGCGGTCACGTAAGAAACGGCATTCACGGCAGTGTCCGAAGTGACGATGTTGACGGTCTGCGTGCTTTGATTCCACAGCACCTGCGCGCCCAACGTCTCGCTGACGAACCGGACCGGCACCATGGTCGTTCCCTTCAAGTTTTGCGCAGGCACGTCAAGCGTCACCTTTTGCTGATTCACCGTCGCCGTTTTGGCGCCGATTTTCAGCACGATCGTGATGTCGTCGCGTATGGCCGTGACCGTGCTTGTTTTTTGATTCCACAGAATCTTGGCGTCAAACGCCTCAAAAATGGCCCGCATCGGCAGCATGGTCCGGCCCTTTGTCATCGTGGGCGGCTGCAGCGGGTTCAGTCTCACCCCGTCGACGTATACGCTGATCGGTTTCGGTTTGGCCGCCGCCTGCACCGCTCCAGCCGGAAGGGACAAGGAAACGACCATCAGCACGGCCACGAGCATAATCCAAAGCTTTTTCACGGTTCTCCTCCTCTTGGTTTTGTGTAAAAAAGGCTACACTTATTTGACGGGAGAACGGGTTGAAATGTTTTCCATCCCGAAAAAAATATATCGGCCAGATGCCCTGGCTTTCCAAAGCCGAAACGCAGCAGAAAAAAGCCCTGCCGGCCAGGCAGAGCTTGTTGTTTTCAGGATTTGTTTTTATGCAGCTTGACCAGCTCGTTAAAGGCCAGATAAATCGACCAAATTACCAGGATGAGTCCGACAAATTGCAGCAGGTAAATGAGATAGGGCTCGATTTTGGTAACGGACCCGAAAAAGGTTTTGAAAAGGGACAAAGGCTCCTCCGATGAGAGCTGCATGAGCATAAATCCGATAATAAAGCTGATCAGAACCGTGACTTTTTTCTCCAAAGAACAAGGCCTCCCGTCATGCGCACCACATAATATATATTCCAATATAACCCATATGGTATATATTGTCTATTGCATCACGAACATGAAGTTTACGCCAAAATCCGGGAAAACCGGTCTATACACGCAAAAAACCGGAACCCTCCCCCTCGCGGGAATGGCTCCGGTCTTTCGACAGGCACGGGCCCCTATTTATTCCTTGAAGCGGTATTGTCCCCAAGCGGGACGAAATGCTTTTCCGGGATGAAAAAAGGCTCGCGCGCCACGATGTCGGACGGATTATAACCCAAGCAATCCATCTCGGGCGCCGATAATCCGGTGCTCCACTTGGCCCTGAATTTTTCGGCATTCGCCAGCGACGAGCGTTTGTAGTCGAGCCGGTTCGATGCGAACGTCCCCTGCCCTTCATGGTGGATAAAAACATCCTGCGCGACCCACAGCCGTTTGCCGCCGATGCGGGCCCGGATGGAAAAGTCGTCGTCCTCGTAGTTGCCCGGAAAAAAACGCTCGTCAAAGCCGCCGATCCTCTCCAGCAAACGACGGTGGAACAGCATGCAGAAGCCGACCAGCTTATGCGCGTAAAAGCCGGAGCCTGCCTGCTCTTGCTGCCGTCTGGCTGCATAAGCGTCCAGTTGTTCAAGCGTCGGCCACTCAGCGTGGGGAACTCTCTGGATCGGAGCCACATGATTGGAAACCGGCCCGACGATGCCGATGTCAGGGTCCCGGAAAAGCGCGGCATACAAACCGGAGAGCCAACGCGGCGTTACGACGGTGTCATTGTTGAGCAGCAGGATAAAATCCCCGGAAGCCTCAAGCATGCCCTGGTTGTTGCCTGCGGCGAACCCCCGGTTTTCCGCGTTGGCGATCAGCTTGACGTCCTCCATCGAATTCCAGAATTCCAGCGTTCCATCCGTGGAGCCGTTATCCACGGCAATCCATTCAAGCGGCTCTTCCGTATGGCGCATTACGCTTTCAACGCATCTTCGCGTCAAGTCCAGGCCGTTGCGGGTGAGCATGACGATCGAGGTAAGCGGCATCGATAACGCCCCCTTTTTTAATGATAAACGGATGGCCTACAATCCCGATGTGTTTAAAATAAACGGAATCATCCGCCCGTACGGCGTATCGCCGGGCAGGATGATCCCCAGGCCGTTGTTCGAACGCAAAGCATGCCAAGACAGGTCAAACGTCGTTTCCTTCAAAAAATCCTCGACGGCCGTCAACACGCCATTGCGTTCCCCATGTTCGACTAGGGCGTTGTGGACCATATGGTTGAAGCCTCCGCCGGGTACGAGCAGCGGATTGCCGGGTTCCACCCCTTGCATGGCGCTGGGTTTGCGGTATTCCTCCGGAATGCTCTCGGGAAAATAGTACATATCCCGCCGTCCGTACGGCCAATCGATGTCATGCAGCATGACGACGGGGAAGGCTCCGGCCGAAAGGGCCATCCGCTCCACCTGCTTTAACTCATGGTATACGGTATACCAGTTATGGTCGCCGTCGATCAGGATCATGTCGTAGGGCTCTACCCCCGGGAGCGCCTGCAAACTGAAATCCTTGACCATTCGGAACGATTCCCCATAATAATCCGACAACAAATCCGCATCGAATTGCGGAGCAGGATCGATGACCGTGCATTTGCTGCCGGTATGATGGCAATAATCCAGTATCTTGAACGTGTTCAGCCCAGTCAGCGATCCGATTTCAACGATATGCGCCGGCTGCGCGGCGATCATCACCGGTTTGATGACCTTTTCCCAGAAACGGTGCATAGCCACTCTCCTGACCTGAAGATTGTCGAAAACCCCATCCCAATATATGAGCTTTTCAGCGGTTTCATGCTTGGCGTCCAAGGTAAAAAGAGCCTGCGGCGGTCTGCTTTCCGAATTTTCGTCATACATATGACTGAAGTCGCTTGATGCCTTTTCCCGCAGCCCATCAGCAGATGCATATTCGCAGCCTTTGTACCATCGGCTAAAATCTCGCCGCCCGGTTTTCGTTCCGGGATGGGAAATTCGGGTGCTTGAATCGTCCTGCATGCAAAGGAGTGAGAAGATGATTACCATCAGCTTGTGCATGATCGTCAAAAACGAGGAGAAGTCGCTGGAGCGCTGCCTTTCTTCCGTTCAAAAAGCGGTGGATCAAATGATCATTGTCGATACCGGCTCCACGGACAACACCAAGCAAATTGCACGCAAATTTACCCGATACGTTTACGACTTCGAATGGATCGACGATTTTGCCGCAGCGCGCAACTTTGCGTTCAGCCATGCGGAAATGGATTATATTTTATGGTTGGACGCGGATGATATTTTAAAGGAGGAAGATCTCGAAAAGCTGCTCGAACTGAAACAAAACCTGGACCCCGGCGTCGATTCCGTCACGATGAAATATCATCTGGCGTTCGACGAGCACGGCAACGTCATATCCAGCCTGCGGCGCAACCGTCTCGTCAAACGAAGCAACGATTTCCGCTGGATTGGGGCGGTCCATGAATATCTCGAAGTCGCCGGGCGGATTATCGACAGCGACATTGCCGTGACGCACTGCGGCGATGAGCGGGACAGCGACCGGAACCTGAACATTTATATGAAACGGCTGGCCAAGGGAGAGGTCTTCACGCCGAGGGATACTTATTATTTCGCCAATGAGCTCAAGGATCATCGCTTCTTCGAACTGGCCGCCGTCTATTACCGGAAGTTTCTGGATGAAGGAAAGGGGTGGGTCGAAGACAATATCGCGGCCTGCGGCAAGCTGGCGGATTGTTATCTCGAGCTGGGCGACAACGCCAATGCGCTGGCCTTTACGCTGAAATCGTTCGAATACGGCGCGCCCCGGCCGGAATTTTGCTGCCGCATGGGATATCATTTTCTGCAAGCCGGGGACTATGCGGCAGCCGTTTATTGGTATAGGCAAGCGCTGGAAAATCCGGCTCCGGCCAACACCTGGGGCATGCAAAATTTAAGCTGTTCCACCTGGCTCCCCCACCTCCAGCTCTGCGTCTGTTACGATCGGCTCGGCATGCACCAGATCGCCTATCATCATAATGAAGCCGCAAGGCAATATCAGCCCGATCATCCCTCCGTGCTTCAAAACAAAGCTTACTTGGAACAAAAGCTGGGCATCATCCCCGTCGAAAATTCAGAAGAAACGGCCGACTCATAACGCAACGGCGTTAACGGTCGGGCGAATGCGGACGAACCGCCTTTCCGGAGCATGGCCTCAGCCGGAGGGCGGTTTCTTTTGTTTGCGTTTGCCTCGAAAGTACATTTTACGGATCAAAAAAAGGGCTGCCCCGAAGCCCTGCGGCTTCTGGGGACAACCCTTGTTGTTGCTGCTTACGACATGCGGGATAGAAACGGCGTCAAATCGACGTTCAGCGCCGCCGCCAGACGTTTGCCCAGCTCGGCGTCCGCACGGTAGAAATTGCAGATCGCGAGCAGTTTCGTCTGTTCCGCTACAGGCTCCAGGTCAGCGGCCAAATTGCCGATCAGCTGCTCCTGGACCTCGGGGGAATATTTCCGGAACACTTGGCCGGCCTGGCCGAAATCGTTCGGCTTGTCGATTTTTTCGCGGGAAACGGTCCCCCGCACCGGCTGCGGCACGTCCTTGTAGGCCGGGTCTTCCTTCGGCGTATGCTGGTAGCGGTTCGGCTCGTAGTTGATCCGGTCGGACGGCTGTTTGAACGCCATCGCCCCGTCGCGCATATTGTTGCTTACCTTCGCGAACGGGCAGTTGATCGGAAGCTGCAAATAGTTCGGCCCGATGCGGTAGCGCTGGGTATCGGAATAGGAGAACAGCCGTCCCTGCAGCAGCTTATCCTCCGAAGGTTCGATGCCCGGCACAAGCACGCCCGGATTAAAGCCCACCTGTTCCGTTTCGGCAAATACGTTTTCCGGGTTCCGGTTGAGCGTCATCGTTCCTACCAGCTGATAAGGAATGTCCTCCTCGAACCAGTCTTTCGTGGCGTCCAAAGGATTGAAATCGAAGCTGTCCAGATCCGCCGGATCAAGCACCTGCACGTACAAATCCCATTCCGGGTAATCGCCGCGCTCGATCGCTTCATACAAATCGCGGCTGGCATGGTTGAAGTCCTTGCCCTGGATTTGCGCCGCTTCCTCCCGGCTCAAGTTTTTGATGCCCTGCTTCGGAACCCAGCGCAGCTTCACGTACACCGTGTTGCCGTATTCGTTGATCCACTTGAAGGCGTGGACGCTGGAGCCTCGCATTTGGCGGTAATTGGCCGGAATGCCCTCGTCCGTAAAGAGGTGGACCAGCATATTCGTCGATTCGGGCGACAGGGACATGAAGTCCCAATAACGGTCTTCCTCTTGAATATTCGTGCGGGGGTCTGGCTTCAGCGCGTGCACCATGTCCGGAAATTTCATCGCGTCCCGGATAAAGAAGATCGGCAGGTTGTTTCCGACGAAATCATAGTTGCCTTCCTCCGTGTAAAATTTGACCGCGAAACCGCGCGGGTCCCGGAGCGTTTCCGGGGAATGCTGACCGTGGATTACCGTGGAAAACCGGGCGAATACCGGCGTTTCCTGTCCTTCTTTTTGCAAAAATGCCGCTTTCGTGTACCGTTTCATGCTGTTGATGACCTTAAAAACGCCATGGGCTCCCGCTCCCCGGGCATGCACCACGCGTTCCGGAATGCGTTCCCGGTCGAAATGCGCCAGCTTCTCCAGCAGCTGATAATCCTCCAGCAGTGTAGGTCCGTTCTGCCCCGCCGTTCTGGAATTTTGATTATCGCCGATGGGCGCGCCTTGATTCGTCGTAAGTTTGGCCATAAGGATCGTGCCTCCTTGATTTATTTTTAAATTAGAATAATTCTAAACAAGCAACTCGACGTCATTTATTGTACCCTCATTGAAAATGAAAATCAATACTAAATTATAATTATTCTAAATTAATCGTATGCGCTCTTTTGCCGATATATGCCGGGTACGGGCAACCCAATGGATAAAAGCAACCTTCCTGCGCTTCCCCATGATCGTGAAACGGCGGACAACGTGTATAATATTCAAAAAAGCAACCTATCCATTGCGAGAGACGAATGAACGAAGGAGACCTTTATGTATAAAATGCTTATCGTCGAAGACGATCCGAAAATCGCCGACCTGCTGAAAGCCCATATTGAAAAGTACGGGGATACGGCCATTGTTATTCATGAATTCGACCGGGTTCTGGAACAATTTAAGCGGCATTCCCCCCACATCGTGCTGCTGGACATCAATCTCCCGAGCTTTGACGGATATTACTGGTGCCGCCAGATCCGGCAGGTGTCGACCTGCCCGATCATTTTCATCTCGGCCCGCGACGGCAAAATGGATCAGGTGATGGCGCTCGAAAACGGCGCGGACGACTTTATTACGAAACCCTTTTACTACGAAATCGTCATGGCCAAGATCCGCAGCCAGCTTCGCCGGGCGTACGGCGACTATGCCGTGAAAAACGACGAGCGCACGGTCGAATTGGGCGGCCTGATTTTGTACCCGGAACGCATGGAGCTTCATTTCGGCAAACGGAGCGTGCCGCTCAGCAAAAAGGAAACGATATTAATGGAAACGCTGATGGAGTACAGCCCGCGGGTCGCAAGCCGCGAGGTCATTTTGGAAAAGCTGTGGGACGACGCTTTCGTGGACGACAACACGCTCAGCGTCAACATCACGCGCGTGCGGAAACGCCTAGCCGAGCTTGGCATGGAGGAAACGCTCGAGACCGTGCGGGGGCTCGGCTACAGACTGAACTTGAACGCGGAGGAGCCGAAGTAAATGAAACTGTTCATTCGGGAGCACCTCCCCTTGATGATATTTACGTTGGCGCAGCTGCTCGCCGTCATGGCGGTGTTTTGGTTTGACGGATACGATCATCCGCTGACCGCCATGTACGCCTTGTTTTTGGGGCTGTTTATTTTCGCGGGATACCTCGGTCTGCGTTATGCCACGCATCGCGGGTTTTACGCCCGCCTGTCCCGCCCCGTCGCTTCCCTCGCCGAATCCGTGCACAAGCATGAGCCGGCGCCGCTTCCCGCTGCCCTGAGCGAGCTTTTGGAAAACCAATACAGGCAGTACCAAAACATGCTTCAGCATTGGGAACGAAAAAACGAGCAGTACATGACCTTTTTAAACCAATGGATCCACCAGATGAAAACCCCTTTGTCCGTGATCGAAATGATCACGCAGGATGGCGGGGACGAGCGGATGGGCAGCATTTCGGAGGAAACGGACCGCCTGCGGAGAGGGCTGGACATGGCGCTGTACACGGCCCGGCTGGGCACCTTCGAGCAGGATTTCAGCGTGGATGCCGTCGATCTGAGACAGCTGGCGAACGAAGCGGTCCATGAATACAAACGGTATTTCATCCGGAGCCGCGTTTATCCGGAAGTCTCGATCGAAGAAGGAATTTCGGTACGGACCGATGCCAAGTGGATGCAGTTCATCCTGGGCCAGCTGCTGAACAACGCCATTAAATATTCGGCAGGCAGCGGAAAAAAAGTGACCCTGTCGGCCGTCAAGGAAGGCCGGGACGTCGTCTTGAACATACAAGACCGCGGCGTCGGCATTCCCAAAGCGGATCTCCCCCGCGTGTTCCGTCCCTTCTACACCGGGGAAAACGGCAGGCGTTTCAAGGAATCCACGGGCATGGGGCTGTACATCGTCAAGGAAGTGATCGACAAACTGAACCACCGCATCGAGCTGGAATCGGTTGAGGGCGAAGGCACGCTTGTCCGCATCCGTTTTTGATTGATCCGGGAATCGATTCACGGGATTGTTGTAAACGGCATTTCTTACAGCGTTGTAAGATGCGTGAAAGCTGCGTCGATAGGAGGAACCCCTGTCCGGGGCGTATACTGGGGATACGAAGAGAACGAAGGGTTTTGAGGATAAAAGCCCGGAAAACGAAAGGGGAAGTCACCAAGCCATGGAAATGTTATCCGTCCGCAACCTCGGCAAAATATATAAGGGCATGGTTTCGTACGAAGCGCTCTCCAACATCGACCTGTCCATCCAGCGGGGAGAATTCGTAGGGATCATGGGCCCGTCCGGGAGCGGCAAAACGACCCTGCTCAACATGATCTCCACGATCGACAAGCCGACCACGGGCGAAATCCGCATCGACGGCAAAGACCCTTACGCGCTGTCGCAGGATCAGCTGGCCCTGTTTCGAAGACGCGAGCTCGGGTTTGTGTTCCAGTCATTTAATCTGCTCAATACGCTCACCGTCAAGGAAAACATCGTGCTGCCGCTGACGCTGGACGGAGCCGGCCTTGCGGACATGAACGAAAAGGTGGCGGTCCTGTCGGAGAAGCTCGGCATCGCCCCGATCCTGGACAAGCGGACGTATGAAATCTCCGGAGGACAGGCGCAGCGAACGGCGATCGCCCGGGCGCTGATCCATGAGCCCAAGCTGCTGCTGGCGGATGAGCCGACGGGCAACCTGGATTCCAAATCGGCGCGCGAAGTCATGGAAATTTTAGAACAGCGAAACCGCGAGGATCAGGTGACGATGCTGCTGGTCACGCATGACGCCGTGGCGGCAAGCTACTGCAGCCGCGTCATTTTTATCAAAGACGGACAGCTGTACAACGAAATCTACTGCGGCGAAAACCGGACCGCATTCTATCAAAAGATCATCAACGTCTTGTCGCTGCTGGGAGGAAACGGGCATGAATTTCCGCCAGTTCGCGTTTAACAACGTCCTCCGGAACAAACGGACCTATGTCGCCCATTTCCTGAGCAGCGCGTTTTCGGTCATGATCTTTTTTACGTACGCCATGCTGGCGTTCCATCCCGACCTCAAGGGGCAAATCATGGCCGACAGCATCACGCTCAGCATCCTCGCAACGATGGGAATGCATATTTCGCAAGTCGTCATCTTCGTGTTTTCATTCCTGTTCCTGCTTTATTCCGTCGGTTCCTTCATTAAGGTCCGCAAAAGGGAGTTCGGCATTCTGCTTTTGCTGGGCATGTCCCGCAAACAGCTTAACCGCATGCTTTTTATCGAAAACGTCTTGATCGGCGTCGCGGCGATCGTTACAGGCATTCTCGTCGGCATCGTTTTCTCCAAGCTGATCCTGCTCATCTGCGCATCCATGCTGGTGATCGAACGCGGGCTTCCGTTTTATTTGCCGGCCAAAGCGATTGGGCTGACCGCGGGCGGTTATCTGGTTCTGTTCATGGCCGTTGCGGCCTTCACGTCGCTTATGACCAAAAAAGGCACGCTGGCGGACCTCATCAAATCCGAGGATAAACCGAAACCGGAACCCAAGGCATCCGTCCCGCTTTCCATCCTGGCGGTGCTGCTGATCGGGCTGGGTTATGCCTGCGTCTTCCTGTTCGTGCTGCGCCGCATCTATTCGTTCGGCCTGCTGTTTGGCGGCGTGGTGCTGGTCATTATCGGAACCTATTTTCTTTTCACCCAGCTCAGCGTGTACGTCATCCGCGCCTTGAAAAACAGGCCCCGCTTCGTGTTCAAACGGACCAATCTGCTGACGGTATCGGAGCTCGTCTACCGGATGAAGGATAACGCGGTCATGTTTTTTATGGTCGCAGTCATTTCGGCGATCGCTTTTACCGGCATCGGAACAGCCCTTGCCATCGGCGATCCGGGACTTGCGGCGATGAAAAACCCGTACGCTTTTACGCACGTCTCCTTTCCGGAACCTGGTGATGACGTTTCATTTGAGCAGAAGCATATCCGTTTGATCGAGCAAACGCTGAAAAAAGGAGGTTTTGCCTACCGCAAGGCTTCGTTCGTTCCGGCTTACTCCGATGACGGGAAAACCTTGATCCGGCTGAGCGACTATAACGGGCTGGCCGCTGTCCTCGGTTATCCCCAGGAAACGCTGCGCAGCGGGGAAACCATGGCCTCTCCGTCGTCGGTGACGCAAAATGACAAGTTCAGGCTCGAAGGCCTTCAAACGGATGAGCTTACGATCACGAAAGACGAACATACCATGACACTGCCCATCGTCAAGGCGCTGCCCCATATCGTCATTCCGGATTACGGCAATGTTTGGATTATTACGGATTCGGATTACGAGCGGCTGGCGAAGGGCGATGAATATAAGACCCGGGTTGTCGTGTTCGTCGTCCCGGAGTGGCATCATACGCGTACGGTTGCCGAAGAAATAAGGAAAGCCCTGGATGCGGATTCAGCAAACGAGCAGCAATACGCCTATAACTTCTCTGCGCTTGTACTGGATTGGATGCATTCGAAGCAGTTAAACGGCTTGCTGCTCATCGTCAGCGGGCTGGTCGGAATCGTCTTTTTCACGTTTGCCGCCAGCTTCATCTATTTCAGGCTTTATGCCGATTTATCGAGAGACGAGGAGCAGTACCGGATGATTTCAAAAGTGGGGCTGAGCCGCAAGGAACTTGCCAAAACCGTCACCCGCCAGCTTGTCCTCATGTTTTTCCTGCCGCTTCTCGTGGCGATCGTGCACAGCAGCGTGGCGTTTACCGCGCTCCAGGGCCTGGTCGACTTTTCCGTCGTCTCCCATACGCTGGCCGTATTCGCAACGTTTCTCGGCATTCAGGTCGTCTATTTCCTGGTGACCCGCTGGCGTTATTTAAGCCATTTATACCAAAAAATCTTGTAACGCATCGATGCTCATTATATTAAACAAAAGACATCTGCCCGTTCGTTTGGCGAACGGCTCCAGATGTCTTTTTTCGGATTCCCGCCTTCACAGCGTCTGCAGTTCGCGCCGGATGTCCCGGCGGCGGTTTTCGATGTATGCGTAAATGACGTTGTGTTCGTTCAAAAACATGCCGAGAGGCCACTTGTATTTCGGATCCCGGTATACGTCGTCTTCGATTTGGCGCAGCATGTTCCGGACCACCGGCATCAATTGATGCGCGGTAAAGGAGGAGGCGAGAATTTCCTCGAGAATCTCCTTGTATCGCTGCCGATTGGCGCTGTAGGCCAGCACCTTTCCCGTCAGCTTGTTATGCCCTTTAATGCTGACCAGATTCGAAGCGACCTCCTTGCCGTAGCAGTTCCGTCCCCAGGTTCCCTCATAATCCCATGGCAGAAAACCGTATGCCTTCCGCTTCCTGTATTCGAAAATCGTATAGTTATGCCGAAATCCGTCGTAGTTGCCTGTTAGCACCGCCCCGCTCAGCCATGTCAAAAAATTGTCCATGTACAGACGCTGGTTCAAATATTTTTCCAGCGTTTTCCCCCGTTTGGCGTGGATGTTCCGAATGAAGCGCATCAGCCTCAGACGGTCTTCCCCGCGGCCTTTGATCAGCCTGTATCCGGAAAACAGCGAGGTTTTCGGGGTATTCGTGCTGACGTTGTTCAAATCGAAGGTGGCATTGTCGTTGACGGCATAAATGATGCTTCGGGCGGGAAGCTTGCGCACGCGGAAAAAGGTTTGATTCACCGCCTCGATCCGCAAATACACGCCTTGGTTCACGCCGTTTAATTGCAGGACGCAGTGCTGCGTCGAGGGACTTGGAACGCCGATCATATTAAAGAAATGAAATGAAAGCGCATTGCGGATCAAGGAAGGATCGTCATACTCGGCATTAAAGTGATACGTTGCGCGTGATGTGCGGATTTCATAGGATTTTTTCGGATATTCGCGCGTATGGCCGCCCCGGTACCGAATCCGGATGGCTTGAGGCGACCCGTTCCCGTTCGACAACGTCGCCGGAAAAAAACGGTCAGACCAAATGTGGTTCTCCATCTGTTTCAAATCCTTATCCTTGATTGCGATCCGGTATACGGGCAGACCCATGCAGCAACCGCCTTTCCAACACGAAGAATAGCCTATGATGCGGGCTTTTCACCATATTATGCCGAAGGGGCGGATGCCGTCAGGGCGGATGCCTTGGTGTTCCGGGAAAATGCCTAAACTTGTCTTGGCAACATTCTAGCAACCGGGCAGAGGGATATTCACTCAATTTTGATAATCTAGTATATTCGGCTAGTCCCTTCTAACACGAGGACACATATAAATATTGCATAGATAGACTTGAAGGACGAATCGACGCCTCTCTCGTCTACCTAATCACTCCAAGGAAGGGGAATGTGAAATGTCTTTAGCCGGTTATGATTTAATGAACCTGGTCGGCCAAAGCGTGAAGATCAACCGTGGCGGGCATGATTCGGTTGAAGGTGTTCTGCAAAGCGTACAGAACAACTACATGGCTGTTTGGACAAATGACAGCAATGTCGTGTACGTGAACACCCAACACATCAAAAGCATCTCTTCGACGGGCCAATCGGGAGATCAATCCATGACGGGAACGACCATGACGAGTCCGATTCGGGCTTACAGCTTCGGCTCGCTTCTGCAGGCGCTCCGTTACCGCTATGTGCAGGTGAACCGCGGAGGCCCTGAAAAGCTCGAGGGGATCGTCGCCGACGCCAACCAAAACTACCTCATGCTCGCCGTAAAAGGAGAGGAAGTCGTCCGCATCCCGATCTACCATATCAAATCGGTCGCGGTCGTAAGCAGCAATTCGAACAACAAAAATAACAATAACAATAATAACAACAGCAATAACAACAACCAAAATAGCAACAACAAATCCGGAGGCAGCCAATCGGGCGGTAATCGCAGCAGCGGTAACCGCAGCGGCGGCAATCGCAGCGGCGGTAGCCGTAGCGGCGGCAGTCGCAGCTACGGAGGCAGCCGGAGCGGTGGAAGCCGGAGTTACGGCAGCCGCAGCTATGGCGGACGCAGCTCCAGCAGACGCAGCCGCGGACGCAGCGGTGGACGCAGCGGCGGACGCAAATAACCGCAGCCGGTTCGCCTTGGAACCTTCTATCCTAATCTAGTCATCGGGCCGTAAAAATATAGACGCTCCCTGCGGAGTCTCATGAATCTACATTCCTCGCGCCGCAGATTCACAACTCCGCAGGAGCTGTCCTTATTTACACGGCTTACCGTTTAGCAGACCGTTAAAAGGAGTATATGCAAGCCGTATCGTTCATGATCTTCGAATCCGCTTCGACACGGCTTGTCCATAGGATGCAGCTTCCCCCTGATCGTAATGTGAAAGGAGGTAGATTATGGAGTCGATCCGTTCTCTCCTCGGCAAAAAAATCGAACTCAAACTATCCGGCTGCAAAATCCCCATCACCGGAGAGCTCATCGATCTTGGCAGCGACATTGTCGTCGTGTTCTCCGACTCCCGGTATGTGTACGCGCCGGTGCACCATTTGCAGCATTTGAAACTTGCCGATGACGGCGAGGATTTCTCGCCGGCCGACCGGGAACCGCTCGTGGACCATGTGCACATTTCCTATCGGAAAATGCTGATGAATTCCAGGGGCATTTTTACGGAAATCGGCCTGGGAGGCCCTCATCCCGTTTACGGTTATGTGACAAGCATCATGAACGATTACTTTATTTTTTATTCGCCGCTGTACCACTCGATTTATGTTTCGCTCCATCACGTCAAATATATCTGCCCGCTTCCGCCCAACATGACGCCATTCTATCTCAGCCAGCATCCTTTCCATCTGCAGCAGCCGGCCGTCCCCCTCTCCCGTACATTAGAGCAGCAATTGGAGAAATTTCAAAACGAGCTCGTCATCTTTGATTTGGGAGAATCCCCCTTAAAGGCAGGACTGCTGAAAAAGGTGGATAACCGGATCATCGAACTGATCGAGACCGGAGGAAAAACCGTTTTCCTTCACTGCGACCATATCAAATCGATTCATCTGCCATAACCGCCAACGACACGGCTGTTGTAGAATCATCTACACCGGCCGTTTTTTTAAGAATCCCTACGAAAAAGCACCCCGATCGGGGACATCCTGTGCAGGCGCTTGCTTTTGACCGGCACGGGCCGCGGCCACCGGAAGCCTCACGGTCATGCGCGTGCCTTCGCCAAGCGTACTGGCCACCGAAACGCTTCCGCCATGCATCTGCACGATTTTCTGGATAATGGACAGGCCCAGCCCGCTGCCTCCGCTGGAGCGGGTTCTTGATTTGTCCGCTTTGAAAAACCTTTCAAAAATATGCGCCTGGTCCTCGGCCGAAATGCCGATCCCCGTATCCTCGACGGATACGACGGCCTCGCGCCCGTCCGTTTCCAGCGTGACATGGATCGAACCTCCCTCGGGCGTGAATTTGATGGCGTTATGCAGCAAATTCACCCACACCTGGCTCAGCAGATCATCGTCGGCTTCGATGTTCACGGGTTTCAGATCGACCGACATCTCCAGGTTTTTGCCCTGCCACTGGGGTTCGCAGGCGAGAATGAGCGTCTGGAGCTGTTTGTCCAGCCTTAAGGGAGCCGCATGGAACGGGTGTTTCTCCGAATCGAGCGACGCAAGCTTAAGCATGTTTTCGGACAAACGCGACAATCTTACGCTTTCCTGTTCGATGATGTTCAAATAATGGTTCCGCTGATCCGGGGTTAATTGCTCTTCCCGAAGAACCCGCGCAAAGCCGGTGATCGAAGTGAGCGGGGACTGGATTTCATGGGACACGTTCGAAATGAATTCCTGGCGCATATGCTCCATTTTGTTCAGATCGGAGGCCATGTTGTTAATGCTCTGGACGACTTCCCTCCAAGGGTCGTCATCCCTGCCGTGCACAGGCAGGCTGACTTTAAAATCCCCTTTCGATATCCGCTTCAGCGCATCGATGATCATCTGCCAATACTCCCTCTGCCTCCCCTTCCCGAACCTGGAAACAAACGAAATGATTACGCCGAAAATAACAAATCCGAGCACCGAGTTCACGAGCTGCCCGACGAGCGGCCGCATGTTCCATCTTAAGGAATGGGTAATATAGTATGCTCCAATCCAGCATATGGCAAGCGAGCACAAAACGAGCAGCATAAACAATACGATTCTGACGCGCAGCCAAAAGCTGAACGCAGGGTCGTCCTTTTTACCGTCCATCCGCCACCACCGCTCCTGACGCGCTTTCCGTTTCTTTTCCGTTTTTTCGAGCCGTGCCGCCGCGATTTCCTGCCGCTTCATCCGCCGCCAAGCCTTGTTCTGCTCGCGGTCCCGCTCCAGAAGCTCGCGCCGCCGCTGCCTGCCCTCCCGGTTGCTCATGAGAGCACCTCCAGCCGATATCCGAGCCCGCGAATCGTGCGGATGCAAAATTGGTCCTGCTGATCCGCGAACCGTTCCCGCAGACGTTTGATATGCACGTCGACGGTTCGTTCGTCGCCTTCATAGTCGTATCCCCAAATCTGTTCGATGATCTGGTCGCGGGAAAACGTTTTGCCCGGATAGCTGCCCAGCAGGAACAACAGCTCGAATTCCTTCAGCGGCAGAGTCAGCGGATCGGCCCCGACATAACATTCGTACGTTTTGCGGTTCAGGCGCAAATCGCCGAACTGGATTTCCTGGGATGCCGATATCCGGTACCGCTTCAGCAGGGCTTTGACCCGGACGATGAGCTCCAGCGGATCAAACGGTTTGACCAGATAATCGTCGGTCCCAAGCTCAAATCCTTTCACTTTTTGCGATGTTTCCCCTTTGGCCGTAAGCATGAGCAGCGGAATGTCGTAATCCCTGCTCAGCTCCCGGCACAGCTCCCAGCCGTCCATGCCCGGCATCATGATGTCGAGAATGACGAGATCGGCCTTGGCCGATTCCATCGTGCTGAGCGCCTCCAGACCGTTGGAGGCCTCCGTTACCGTAAACCCTTCATTTTTCAGCAGATGACTGACCAGCTCCCGGATATGGGGGTCGTCATCGACAACTAGGATATGGGCCATTGCAGCCTCCGCTCCTTTCTACTTGAAACATGAACGTCCAAAATTTATGCGTTCACACCCATGTCTAAGTGCATTTTACCGATTTCGCTCCGATCTCGTAAACATCGGCGTTCCCGACGATCGTAACATCACGTCGTTTCCCTCTGCGCTTTCGGCATGATCATTTTGCCTGCCTTGCGAACGGTATTCAGTATAACCCCGTTTCATGAACTCAATATGAACTGGGCAAGAACCGTACATAAACCGGATGTCTCGTTTTTTCTTGGAGGGGGTGTGCCGGGAAAGATTTTATTTTAGTCAAACTTTATCTTGAATCGTTTCCAAATTATTGTATGATGGGTATTATTTGCGTCTGGGCCGTAACGTTCCAGGCGACCATCACATGCAGTGCATAACGGTTTTGTTTGGGGAATTGGGGGTTTTTAAACATGCAACCTAAACGGCAATCCATGACATGGCTGCTCCGGTACCTTCGCCCGGTTGCGGGGCGCCTTGCGATCCTGCTGCTGCTTCTGCTGGCTTCGACCGGCGTGCAGCTCGTCAATCCGCAGATCGTGCAGCGTTTTATCGATACGGCCGCCGACAACGGCATCGTGTCGAGCCTGCTTACGCTGGCCGGCATTTATCTCGTGCTCGCCGCCTTGAACCAGGTGCTGACAGTGGCCGTCAGCTACCTGGGCAACGACGTCTCCTGGCGCTCCACCAACCTGCTGCGCGGCGATTTGCTGAAGCATTGCCTCCGGCTCGATATGCGGTTTCACAATTTGAAAACGCCCGGGGAAATGATCGAGCGCATCGACGGGGACGTCACCCATATGTCGAACTTTTTTTCCATGTTTATTATCAAGGTCATCGGCAGCTTCGTGCTGCTCGCCGGCATTCTTGGCTTTATGTTTACGATCAATTGGCCGATTGCGGCGGTTATGACCCTCTTCACGCTCGCCTCCATCGGGGCCATGGTATTCGTCCGCGACATGGGCGTCAAATCGTCCAAGGACGAACGCGGGGCAAGCGCGGCGCTGTTCGGCTTTATCGAGGAGCGGATCGCGGGGATCGAAGACGTGCAGGCCAACGGGAACGTGCCGTACGTCATGAACCGGTTTTACCGCGCGATGCGCAATGTTTTTCTGAAGGGCCGCAAAGCGTGGATGCTGCGCGTCGTTCCCTGGAACACGACGGTGGTGCTGTTTGCCCTCGCCGTGACGGTGGTCCTGCTGCTGGGCGTGCATTATTATTTGATCGGAAACATCTCCCTCGGCACGCTGTTCCTGATTTACCAATACACGCAAATGCTGAACGATCCGATCGAGCAGCTCGGCGATCAGGTGCAGGAGTTCCAGAAGGCCAAGTCGGGCATGATGCGCTCTCAGGAGCTGCTGGAAAGCCGCAGCGAAATCGTAGAGGGCGGCAAGACCGCGCTGCCGGAAGGCGCGCTCGGCCTCGAATTCGAGCATGTCCATTTCAGCTACAGCCCGGATAAGCCGGTGCTGCATGACATTACGTTTGCGGTGCGCCCCGGCGAACGCTTAGGGATCATCGGCCGCACCGGCAGCGGCAAGTCCAGCCTGAGCCGCGTCCTGCTTCGACTGTACAACATCGGCAGCGGCACGATCCGGGTCGGAGGCGTAGACATCCGGGACTTGAGCCTCTCGGCGCTGTACCGCCGCGTCGGGATGGTGACGCAGGACGTCCAGCTCTTCGACGGCACGCTGCGCGACAACCTGACGCTGTTTGACGGCAGCATCTCCGACGGCTACATCCTCGAAACGACGGAACGCCTCGGGCTTAAGCAGTGGATCGATTCGCAGCCGGAAGGCCTCGACACGCATCTGAAGGCGGGAGGTTCATCCCTGTCGGCCGGAGAAGCGCAGCTGTTCGCGCTGACGCGGGTATTCCTGACCCAGCCGAGCCTCGTCATTCTGGATGAACCGTCCTCGCGCCTCGACGCGGCAACCGAAGCGATGCTGCAAACCGCGGTGGACCAGCTCATGAAGAACTGCACGGGCATCGTGATCGCGCATCGGCTCTCCACGCTGGAGCAGGTGGATCACATTATGGTGCTGGGGGATGGGCGCATCCTTGAATTCGGCGAGAGGGAAACACTCGCCAAGGATCCCGCTTCGCATTACGCCCAGCTCCTGATTACGGGCCGGGAGGAGGATTTGGCATGACCGTAACCCGTTTTATCCAACGTTTGTTTACCTATAATATTTCGCTTTTTATCGTCAACGGGCTGCTTTGGGGGCTGTTTCACTCCATCCCGTTGTTGATCGGCCTCGGCATGCAGTGGTTTTTCGACCGGGCGACCAGCCAGTCCCACAACTATCTGTGGCTTGCCGTCCCGCTCATTTTCATCGCGCTCGTGCGAGTCTCGCGGGTAGGCGTCTTTTTCTGGGCGTTCTGGAAATGGGTGACTTACATTTACGACGTCCAGGCGATTTTGCGCACCAATATGCTGAAAGGCATTATGCGCTGGCCCGGGCGCAACCTCCCGGCATCTCCGGGAGAAGCGGTCAGCCGGTTCCGGGAGGACGTCGACGAAGTGGTCGAATACGTCGAATCCTGGGTCGATTTTTGGGGCAGGCTGGCTTTTGCGGTCATCTCCCTGGTCATCATGGCCCGGATCAACTGGCAGATTACGCTCGTTGCCCTCCTCCCCCTGCTTGCGGTGACGCTGCTGAACAACCTGTCGGGCAACCGGGCGAGACGTTACGGCCAAATGAACCGGGAAGCCACCGGGCGCATTACCAGTTTTATTGCGGAATCCTTCGGGGCGGTGCAGGCGCTGAAGCTGGGGCAGGCGGAAGAACACGTTCACCGTCGCTTCGTCCAGCTGAACGAATCCCGCCGGCAGGCGGCGCTGAAGGATAATTTGTTCAAGGAATGGATGCGCTCGCTGAACCAGCACGTGCTCAGCATTTGCACCGGCATCATTCTGCTGATGTGCGCATCGGCGATGAAGGCCGGACGGTTTACCGTCGGCGACTTTGCCCTTTTTACCTCCTATTTGACGAATATTGCATTCAGCATCTCGCTGTTCGGGTTCATGGTATTCCAGCATAAACGGTTAAAAGTGTCGCTCGATCGGATGAGCGTGTTGTTCCGTCCGGGCGAACAGGAGCGGCTCATGGAATTCAGCGAAACCTATCTTTACGAGGAACCGCCCGAGCTGCCGGCGATACGCAAAGATCCGCAAGAACGGCTGCAAACGCTGGAAGTCAAAGGGCTATCCTACACGTACCCGGGTTCGGAAAACGGCATCCGCGACATCAGCTTCTCGCTGGAACGCGGAAAATTCGTGGTCGTTACCGGCCGCATCGGTTCGGGCAAATCCACGCTCGTGCGCGCGTTGCTCGGCCTGCTGCCCGCATCGGAAGGCTCCGTGCTTTGGAACGGCAAGACGATCGACCCGGCGAAGTTCCTCATCCCGCCGAGGGCGGCTTATACGCCTCAGGTGCCGCGGCTGTTCAGCGACACGCTTCGCGAGAACATCATCCAGGGCAGCCCGGGCGGCGAGGATCGCCTCGCGCGGGCGGTACGGCTGGCGGTGATGGAAAAGGATATCGGCGACCTGGAAAAAGGGCTCGATACGTTCGTCGGTCCGCGCGGCGTTATGCTCTCCGGCGGCCAGATCCAACGGGCTGCCACCGCGCGGATGATGATGACGGACTCCGACCTGCTCATCTTCGACGACCTGTCGAGCGCGCTGGACGTCGAAACCGAAAAACAACTGTGGGGGCGGCTCTTCGAGGAACAAGACGCGACTTGCATCGCCGTCTCCCACCGCAAAGCGGCGCTGGCCGAAGCCGATCACATCATCGTCATGAAGGACGGACGCATCGAAGCGGAAGGCACCTTGACCGAGCTTCTTGCGACCTGTTCCGAGATGCAGCTGCTGTGGCAGGGCGAGGCCCCGGAAACCGAGGAAGCCGACGAAAGCCTCGTAAAGGCGAAATAAAACATAAAAGGCCGGGAAAGTCCTGCAGACCTTCCCGGCACCCAGAGACTCCGACCGGAGTCTTTTTATTTTGTTGCGGTTCGTTTTTGGTTATATCGCCTTAAATGACCGAGCTCAGCTTGGCATAGGACAACGTCTTTTTGATGTAACTCGAATCGCTGTAATATTTGGCTCCCGACTCGAAGTTGATGTACAGATTGCCCTTGATGATCGCCAGATCCTCGGACATGTTCGGGATTTTCATCGTTTTCTTCAGCTTGGGGGAAGCCGCCTTCGTGTAAATGCGAAGGTATCCCGGATTGTTCCGGCCGTACGAGGTCGAAAAAATCAAATGGCTGCCGGTAACGGCAACGCCCTGCACCTTGGCCGGCGTTTTATAGGTCGCGATCGGACTCGACGACGGATTCTCCGAACCGTTCAGGTTGTACCGGTACAGGGAGGAGCTGTTTTTCTCGTCGAATTTGCCGACGTACAGGTCTCCGTCCGCAACGGTCGCGTAGGAGGATGCCTTGAGCTTAAAGCCTTTGTTCAGTTTCAGATGGCTGTTGTTTTTGGCAGCGGCGAGATCGCTCAGCTTGTAGCGGAGCATGTTGTATTTCGTATCCGAAGACTTCGCGGAGGAAGCGATCCACAGATACGTTTTGGATACGCCCATGCCTCCGACGTGGCCGCTGTGGTAAATGCCTCCCGACTTTTTCTCGTCGGCGAGATACACGTTTTTGACGAATTTTCCGGTTTTGGCGTCCACGACGGCGATCAGGCTGTCTTTTACGGCACTGCTGTTTTTCTTATGGTAATAATACGAGATCAGGATCCAGTTTTTGGACGGATAATAGGTCAACCCTTGCGGCACGTAATTCGTATCGAGATTCGGGATCTTCGGTCCCTTCTTGAACACCTTGTGATACGCCGGGAACGGGTCCGAAGCGGCGGATGCCTGGCCGGGATTTGCGCCAAACAGCGACGCGCCGGCAATCAACACGGCGCACACGATCGTCGTAAGCTTGCGAAGCAGCGACATAAGCTGCACCTCCTGCATTTCATAATGGCTAAAACGATATTTATTCCATCCGCGGGAGAATGATGCTTCCGCGAAAGGCGGGGCGGAAATCCCCCTTTTATCATAAGCCGCGATGCCCGATTGCAGAAGGGAACCCGTCCCTATTTTCGGCGAGCCATAGTCCCATTTCGTAGCGGCGGATTTTATAGGCAAAGGGTCGTATCTTTTCCGTGTACCAGCCGGAATGCCCGAGACTTTAGCCCGGGTCGCGGCGCGGCTTACGAAACGTCAGGGGCACCGCGCCCATGACCTTCAAAACCTCCCCAGACTCCAAGCTACCGGCTCCCTTGCCCTGCTTCCTTCCACCGCGCCAGCAGCTCGGACCGGGCCGTTGCCGCCACGTCGAACCGGTAACTGGTGAGCAGCTCCTCGGATTTGACGCCGGCCAGCAGCGGATTGGGCTGGATGCCGGGGATGACCGGCAGGGAGTACGCCGCGTTCATGTATGCCGTTTGCGCGCTTTTGGAAAGCACGAAATCGGCAAGCTTTTTCGCCGCGGCTTTGTTGTCCCCGTTTTTCAGGATCGATACCGCCCCGACCTCCCATCCCGCCTGGGGCGGAATGGCTGTACGGATCGCGTAACCGGAGCTGACGAAGCGCAGCTGGTCACCCAAAAAGCTGACGCCGGCCGCAACGTCCCCGACCGCCAAACGCTGCGCCGAAGAGATGCCCGAAAAGGTTGTCGTGGAGCTTTGCGATTTTAGCGCATGCATCAGCTTCAGCGCCTCGTCCGTCCCCAGCTGCTGCGCCAGCGAAGCGAGAAGCGTATAGCCGGTGCCGGACGTCTCCGGATCGGGGATTTCGATTTTTCCCTTCAATTCCGGGCGGAGCAAATCCTCATAACGCTCGGGGTAAGGAAGCCGCGCAAGCTTCGGATCCGCCTTCCACGCCTGCTCATTGACGCCGATGGCCAGCGCCCCCATGTACATGCCGGTCCAATATCCCTCCTTGTCTTTGTAGGCGGCCGGAATTTTGTCGCTCATCCGGGGCGAATACCGCAGCAGTTTGCCGCTGCTTTTCAACTGCTCATGCAAATCCGCCGGTCCCCCAAGCACCACGTCGATCCCGGTTTTGTTCATCGTCAGCAGATGATAGCTGGCTTCCCCGCTGGACATCCGGATCACCTCGTAAGCCTGGCCGGTTTCTTTTTTGAATTTTTCGAGCAGCATACGGCCTTCGTCCTCCTGAAAAATGACGTACACCTTCAGGGGCGGCTTCGCGGTTTTCCCCGGGTAGCCCTTATACATCCATCCCGCTGCCAAAACAAGAATGGCGGCCAGAACCAAAAACATACTCCCTTTTTTCATCCCTACAACTCCCCCTCATGCCCTTAGCTCCTGAAACAACTGGAAACGCCAAAAAGGAAAACAACATTGTTTTCCTTTTTTATCCATAACAAACTCGAAATGAATCGAACTCTACATGGAGTTCAAGCTAAGCTTGATCCCCATCGTCAGGAATGATATGAATTTTGTCGGCCGCCGCCCCGAACGCCACTTCGCCGTCGTAAGTCGTTTGCCCGACGTCGTAGGCATCGACGATCCACTCTTTTCCTTCGTCATCCAAAATGAAATACCGCTCCTTTTCGCCGAGGAACATGGACGATTTCACCTTGCCCTTCATGCGGAACGCATACTCTTCCGGCGGGTTCAGCCGCAAAGATTCCGGCCGGATGCTCAGGATCACGCGTTGATTCGCGGCCCACGATTCGTCCGTTTTCAAGACTGCCCGGCGCCCTTGGCCGTAAGCCACGGCAGCTTGATCCCCTTCCTGGCGTTCGACGGCCGCCTCGATGAAGTTGGTCGTACCGATAAAATCCGCGACGTACCGGGTGCGCGGCTTGTAATAGATTTCATGCGGCGTGCCGTATTGATCGATTTTCCCCTTGTTGAACACGACGATATAATCGGACATCGACAACGCCTCCAGCTGGTCATGCGTCACGTAAATGACGGTCAGGCCTAGCTCCTGCTGGATGTTGCGCAGTTCCACGCGAACCTCCTCGCGCAGCTTGGCATCGAGATTGCTCAGCGGCTCGTCGAGCAGGATGATCGGCGAATTCATGACCAGCGCCCGCGCCATCGCCACGCGCTGCTGCTGGCCGCCCGACATTTCATGCGGATAACGGTGCTCCAGACCCGTCAGCTTCACCTGGGCCAAAGCCGCCTGCACCCGCTGCTGCACCTCCGCCTCCGGGCGTTTCTGCATGTCCAGCCCATACGCCACGTTGTCGAAAACCGTCATATGCGGGAACAAGGCGTATTCCTGGAACACCATCGGCGTTCCCCTTTTGTATGGCGGCAGGTCGTTCACCATTTTGCCGTCGATCCATATTTCTCCCTGATCGACGGTGTAAAACCCGGCGATCGAACGCAGCAGCGTCGTTTTGCCGCAGCCGCTCGGGCCGAGAAAGGTAATGAATTTGCCGCGTTCGATTTGCAGATTGATATGTTTAAGGACGTGATTTTGCCCGAATACCTTGTTGACGTCTTTCAAATCCAGCAGTACCTGTGATTCCACTTTTGTCCACTCCCTGTTTTTCCAGTTTTGCCGCGGGGCTCATGCAGCTTAGAAATCGAATATTTTCACCTTCGAGCGGAAAATGAGCTTGATGATGCCCAGCGTGCCGAGCGTGGCGCCCATGAGGCCGACGGCAACGGCTGCCGCCCAATAGTAGGTTCCCGTCTCCGCGTAATTGAAGATCGACACGGCCGCAACCACCCATTTGGGGGTAATCAGGAAAATGATCGTGCTGAGCGTGTTCATGTTTTTCATGAAGGCGTACACGAAATTGGCGACGATCGTTTTTTGCAGCATCGGGAACACGATCGTGGTCAGCGTCTTGCGGCTGTTCGCCCCGAGGTTGGTTGCCGCCTCCTCGATCGATTTGTCCACCTGCTTGAAGGAAGCGGTCAACCCGCGGTAGCCGACGGGCATTTGCTTCAGCAGCATCGCCATGACGATCAGCACGGCAGAGCCCTGCAGCACGACCGGGCCTTTGCTGAAGGTCACGATGAGGGCCAGGCCGACAAACGTGCCCGGCAGCGCAATCGGCAGCACCGCGCTGAAATCGAGCAGCTTTTTGCCGGGAAACGGCTTGCGGACGACGATATACGCCAGGACCAGCGCAAACGCCACCGCCAAGATCGCGCTCACCAGCGATAACACCAAGCTGTTCATGACCGCCGGGCTGGAGGAACTGAACACGACCTTCATCAAATGATCCAGCGTAAACGTGTTGTCGCGCCCGAAGTTTTTCGTGAAGGCAAACAACACCGTAATGGCGAACATCGAAATGATGAAAACCGAAATCAAAGCGTTAAAAATAAACAGCAGCACGTCGGTGCTCCGGGAGGTCGTGATCCGCTTCAGCCCGGAAACCGGCTTGCCCGTCACCGTCGAATAGGAACCCTTGGACAGCACTTTGTTTTGCAGCCAAAACACGAGCAGCGCCGGAATGACGAGAATGATCCCCATCACCGAAGCCAGGCCCGGCTCATTGTTGATGATTTCCCCGTAAATCTCGACCGCAAGCAGCGAATAGTTGCCGCCGATCAGCTTCGGATTCCCGAAGTCGGCAAAACAGTTGATCGCCACCAGCAAAAATGCGTTGATGACGCCCGGCAGCGCCAGCTTGAACGTAATCGTCCGGAACAGCCGGAACCCTCTGGCGCCCAGGTTTTGGGCGGCGATTTCGAGATTCGGCGAGATGGAGCGCAGCACGCCCGTGATCGTCATGTAAGCCAGCGGGAAGTAGGAGATCGTCTGCACGATCCACAGCCCCGGCAGGCCGTACAAATCAAGCTCGATATGAAATACCGAATTCATCCACTGCGATATCATGCCGCCGCGGCCGAACAGCAGCAGAAACGCCAGGCCGCTCATGACCGACGGGGCCAGCAGCGGGATAAACGCGATGATGCGGAAAAACTTTTTGCCCGCGATGTTGCTGTAATGGATCGCATAAGCGTACACGAAACCGATGACCGTCGCGGTCACCGCGGACAACGAGGAGCTGACGACGGTATTGAGCAGCGCCCGGCCGTAGCGGGGTTTACTGAAAAACGTGCCCCAATTGTCAAAACCCGAGGTGAACACGACGACGATCAGCGGATAAATGACGAACAGAATCAACACGATAAAGCTGGTCAACACCAAAACCAGGGAGGACGGATCTTTCAGAAGCCGGCTCAGCGACTCCCGGGTGCCTTTTTTCTCTTTCATGGGGTAGGGCTCCCACCTTTCTTCTGTCTATCCATGAAGGGGCAGCGCATCACCCGTGATGGGTGCCGCATGCCCCCGGCGGCTGTCCGATTATCTCAAGCTTTTTAAGGCACTCTGCAGATCTTTGCGCTGCTCGGCCGCTTTCCAAAGATCGTATGCCGTATTGTACTTGGTCGTTTTGATGTCGATGCCGCCCTGCGGAATAGGCACGGAAGGTTTCACGGATACGGCGTAGGCCGACTTGGTGTACAGCTCGCCCGGCTCGTTCGTGAGCATGAAGTCCATCAGCTTTTTCGCGGCTTTCGTATTCGGTCCGCCCTTCACGATCGACAGGCCGCCTACCTCGTATCCGGCTGCTTCCGGCACGATGCTGTGGATCGGATTGCCCTGGTTTTTGATTTTCAGCTGGTCGCCAAGGAAGGTGATGCCGATGGTGTACTCTCCTTTGGCGGCTTTTTGGATCGGCTCGATCCCGGATTTGGGTCTTTCCTTCAGGTTCGGCAGAAGCTCCTTCATGTAGTTCAGCATTTCGTCTTCTCCCCATACCTGGGCCAGCGATGCGACCGCCGTGTACGCTGTGCCGGAAGTGGCAGGGTCGGACATGCCGATTTCGCCTTTGAATTTCGGATCAAGCAAATCTTTGAACGTTTCCGGATACGGATCGCTGCCGTATTTCTCTTTCCAGCGTTCCTCGTTGATGCCGATCGCGACGGGATTCAGGTAAAATCCGGTCCAGTAGCCGTCTTTGTCCTTCATGTTGTCCGGCACGTCGGAAGCGTTCGGCGAAACGTAAGCCTCCAGCGCTCCGGCTTTTCTCAGCACCTCATGCGAATCGGCAGGTCCGCCCATCAGGAAGTCCGCCTGCGGATTCAGCATTTCGTTCTGCACGCGGGAGACGGCCTCTCCGCTTGGCAGGCGCAAAATGTCGTAATCGATGCCCGTTTCTTCCTTGAACTTATCCAGAATCTTTCGCGCTTCTTCCTCCTGGAAGATGGAGTATACGGTAATTTTCTCTTTGCTTTTGCCGCCGAACACCCCTGCTTTGTATAAGAAAAATCCCCCGACCAAAACGACGATCGCCAACATCACGATAATAAGCGAGCTGTTGCTTTTCCTTCTGGAAGCCATGCTTCAAACCATCCCTTCACTTATGTTCCTGAGGCAACGTTTAGTTTGAAATAGGCTCTTTGGTTCGTCTCGTCCAGCAAATCGTATACCACCATGTAAGCGCCGTTAAACCGGTCGATGTGCAGCCAATGCTTTTTCCCCTGTTCGGAAGCCTGCAGCGAGATAACAAAATGCCGGTCCGGCTGCCTCGACAGCTCCTCGAAACGGCTGAAGTCGATCACCCGGGCCGCAGTGCGGATTTGCACCGTTAGCGCCGAGCGCTCCGCCTTGGACAGCGGCGTCATGACGCCGCTTTTCAGCGCGTACACTTCGTTTCCGGAATTTTCGACCGCCGCGCCGATCAATGACGACGTAAACACCTTGTCGATCAGCGTGCTTTGCAGCTTGCGGATGTTTGCGCTTACATTTAACGAATTGACGGAAACGTCCCCGAATCGGAACGCGCTCGTCTGCACCTGAAACGGGACATCCTCCTGATCCAAATACGCGATGCTGCCGCTGAGCAGCAGGCGCGCATTTTTGACGGAGCGTTCCTCGCGGCCGGCCGTCAGCAAAGCCGAAAACGCCGACTTCAGGGCAAGCAGCTCCTTCGGATCGTCCAGAACGACTTGGCCGAGACCCGGATAATTCAGGTCGATCCGCATCGGGATGCCTGCAAACCGGTCCGACTGGTCCTGCTGGGGCGGAATCGTCCGGACTACATCGAGCGGAATCCGGAAGGTATAGGAGCAAATGCCGATCAGAACGCAGCCGATAACGGCCTGGACGAGAATGAGGCGAAACCATGAAAGCCCTTTCTTTCCCTCTGGCATTCACTTTAACCTCCTTTTTTCTTAAAAAAATTGAAACTTTGTATCAGTTTTGTAACAACCCGATGCCGGGCATCTCTTTGCTGAAACCAAGCTGTACTTCCGTTCCCTTGCCTGGGCGGCTTTTCAGCGTCAATTCCCCGCCCTGGAGCTCCATCAGCTGTTTGCACAGCGGCAAACCGAGGCCGTGCGAATCCCTGGAAATGACGCGGCCAGGTTTTTCCTGCGGCGGAAGGAACAAGGCGGCTTGGTCCTGCTCGGATATCCCTTTGCCGTTATCGATGATGCTGACGTACCCGCGGCCTCCCTGCTCTTTCAGCTCGATGTGCAGATGTTTGCATTCGCTGTGCCGGATGGCGTTGTCGATCAGGTTGAAAAGCACCTGCTGCGTCCGTTTCGGGTCCAGGAACACCTCGAAATGCGAACCCTTCACCGTCGTCGAAATCATCGATTTTTCCAGCGTCGGCTTCAATATGCGGAGACTGTCCGCGATCAAGGCACCGAGGTCCGCTTTCTCCGGCCGGATGCGCCAAGCCTCGTCGCCCTTCAGCGACGTTTGCAGGAGCTCCTCCACCATGTTCAGCAGCTTCGTGCTTTCTTTGCGGATGTACTGGTTGCATTCCTGAATATCCTCCATCCGCTGCATTTTGGAGATCAGCTCGGAGAACCCGATCACCGAAGTCAGCGGCGTTTTGAATTCATGCGTAATGTTGTCGTAAAAAGCCTTCTGCTTCCCCTGCTCGTAATGCAGCAGCTCGATGTGATGCTGAAGCGCATGCGACATCTCATTAAAGCTGTTAGCCAAATCGCCGACCTCGTCGCGGGTTTTCGCTTCGATTTTGCTGCTGAAATCTCCGACCGAAACACGCCTTAGCGCCCGCTGCAGCGCATACAGAGGTTTCATCAAAAACGAAGCGAAGGAATAGCTTGCAAGCAAAGACAGCGCCAGGCATCCGGCGGCCGCGCCGATAAACCAGATGCGCATCTGCCGGAGCGTCTCCGCGTTCGGGCTTAAATCGAGCAAATAACGAAAACCGCCCACGATTTTTCCCTCATACCAAAACGGAGCGGAATAAATGAGCGTCCGCATGCCTTCCTTTTCCGTGATGACCGTCGCGTTTTGCCCCTGAAGCGCCGCCGCGATGTCGCCCCGTTTAAGCAGGTTGTCCTTGTCGCTGCTGCTCCCGACGATCGTTTCGTCCGGCGCAAACAGCTGCACCTGAAAATTGCTGTTGGCGGCCAGGTGGGAAGCGATAAACGGCGCGTAGGTGTCGGAAAACAGCTGGTCCATCCTTATTTTTTTGTCGCTGACGATTTTAAGCGCCTCGATGCGGTGCAGGGCAAAATACTGGCTCAAGGTTTGCGTATCGCGTTCGATCATGCTTTTGTTCAGCGTGTAATTGACGACGAAATACATCGCCGCCAGCAGCATTACGATCGTGACGGCGTGTTGCAGAAACATTTTGTTGCGCAGCCCCATCCCTATACCTCCAGCTTGTAGCCTGTACCGTGGACGGTTGCCACCAGGTGGTCATGCGGCTTCATTTTTTCCCTGAGGCGGTTCACCATCATGTCGACGGAACGGGTATGGCCGTAATATTCGTAACCCCAAACCTGGTCAAGCAATTCCTCCCGCGTAAAAACCTTTTTCGGATTCGTGCACAACAGCCACAGGAAGTCGAACTCCTTGCTCGTCGTTTTCAGCGGCTTGCCCGCGATCCGGCAGGACCGCTCCCTCCGGTCGATTTCGATGCAGCCGATCGCGACCGTCTCGGACGGGGGCTGCGAGGCCCGCATCCGGCGCATGACGGCTTTGATCCGCTCCACCAGCTCCCGGGTTTCGAACGGTTTCGTCAAATAATCGTCGGCCCCGAGCTGGAACCCGAGAATTTTATCGTTCATTTCGTTTTTGGCCGTCAGCACGATGACGGGAATGTTCCGGTATTGACGCTGCAGCTGCTGGAGCAATTCAAAACCCGAACGGTCCGGCAGCATCAAATCGAGCAAAACAAGATCCGTTTGTCCTTCCGCAAGAATGTCCAAGCCTTCGGCGACGCTGCCGGCAACGGACGGCCGGTACCCCTCCACCTCCAGGCTGAGCTTCAGCAGCATCTGGATGCTGGCATCGTCTTCGATAATCAAAATATTCACCTTTGTGCACCTCCCCCATCCATATGGGAACTTCGCGTATCGCGTATTTCGACATCAGATGACTTATTTACGTTCAACTTAGCTTAAATCGGGCAAGATGTAAATCGGGGTTTTTTGGACTAAAAACAAACCTGGCTTAGGAATACACTTTCCACCCGGCACCGCAATGCAGGGATTATCCGTCCGCAGGCGAATATCCCGTCGCGGAACACGGAACATGACCTGAAAACGGATCAGCGCCTCGATAAAAGGAATGTTTGTCTGCTTGCCCGAATTATTTATATGATAGGGATACCATATTTTTCAAATAAGGGAGTTTATCTTATGTACGGAATTATGGCTGTTTCCGGCCTGTCCTTCCTGCTGGTGGCGGCGCTGACGCCTCTGCTGATCTGGACGCTGCGCAGACTGCGGCTGACGCAGCCGATTCGCGCCGAGCTTCCGGCGGATCATCAGGCCAAACGGGGCACGCCGCTGATGGCGGGGCTCATCCTGCTCATCGGGGTAGCGACTTCGCTGCAGTTCCACCCCGTGCCGCTGATGCTGCTGCTGTGCGCGACGTTTTTGCTGTTCAGCTCGGTCGGATTCCTGGACGATTTCAAAAAAGCCTTCTGGCAGGACCCTTCCGGCATCTCCGGCCGCACGAAGCTGGTGCTTCAATTTCTTTTTACCGGGGCGATCCTGTACCTGCTTCTCCGCTTCTTCGGCCTCACGAGCGACATCGCGTTATTTCAAGGGTACGAGCTGCACCTGCCGGTATTCGTGTATGTGGCGGTCCTCCTGCTGTTTGTGGTCGGCTCCGCGAATGCCATCAATTTTACGGACGGGCTGGACGGCCTGCTCATCAACGTGTCCGTTCCGACGTATTTTTTCTTTTTCATGATTTCGGACAAACCTGAAGTGCAGACCTTTTCGCTCGTCATGATCGGCTGCCTGCTCGGACTTTTCCTTTACAACATTTATCCGGCAAGGGCGTTCATGGGCGACACGGGGTCGATGGCGATCGGCGGTTCCCTTTCCGTGCTGGCCGTGATCGAAAAGGTCGAGATTTTGATCCCGATGTTGTTTATCATCTATTTGGCGGAGCAGCTGTCGGTCATTTTGCAGGTGTGGTACTATAAACGCACGAAGCTGCGGCTGTTCCGGATGACCCCGATCCACTTCCATTTCAGGCTAAAATACGGATGGAGCGAAAACAAAATCGTGATGATTTTTGGTTTCGTTTCGTGGATGTCGGTGTTGATCTGCTGGTTGATCTGGAAATACCTCATGCATTAAACCGGCTTATTTTCGGATTCAAGACATGACAAAGACCCGATCCGCTGTGAAATACAAGCGAATCGGGCCTTTTTATGCAGACTGCCGGCTTCAACCGGTCTTTCCCTTAATACGTCCACCAGTTGCCGGACATCACGATCATCGAAAACAGCTTGATGCTGTCTTCATAGTAGCCTTCGTTCGAGCTGCCGGCCGTTTTGGACCATATGGAGTTCAGCCAGCTTTGGTTGGCCGAGGACGTCATGGCGCTGACGCCGAACGGAGCGTAAAACGCGCCGCTGTTGTAGGAGCCGACGACGCTGCCGCTGAGCTTGTAGCCGTCTTTGATGCTGCCGGGGTTGCCGTTTACTTTGCTTTTGATCCAGGCGTTCATTTGGTTCAGCTGATTGAGCGCGCGGTTATCCCCGGAGATCAGGTAGTCGGTCGTAATCCGCCATGGCGTGCGGCAGGAATTGTATTCGTAGTTCCCGTCATTGGCGCCTTCCAGGAAATCGGCCGGAGCAGGCTTGTACGCCCCGCCCGACAACACCACGAAATCCGGGAGCAGGCCCGTCGACGAGCTGTAGTTGTTGTAAATCGAGTTGATGATCGTGTAGGTTTTGTCGATGACGTTGTTCCATCTCGAATCCCCGGTTGCGGCCTGGAAAGCCTTCATATGGTTCAGCATGAAATCCGAAGGGCGCGTCGCGTCTTTATATTTGCTGTCCGTCGCCCAATCGCCGAGACGCAACGTCCATTGCGTCTGGTTCACGTCGCTTTCCATGATGGCGTTGATGATGTTTTTGGCCGCCTGGAGATAGTTGATGCTGCCGCTGCTTCCCCACTGCTTGTCCGCGAGCAGCAGCGAATACGCAATATCCATGTCGCCGTCGGTGGCCGAATCGGCGCCTTCGATGTTTTGGAAGCTGCTGTTTTGTTTCCACGCCATCAGGTACGGATTGTTGTCGCTTGGATGTTCCTTGTAATATTTATAAAGCCCGTCAAAATAGGTCTGCGCGTTGCTGTCGTACCCGGCCATCAGAACGGTTGCCAGCATGCCGTAGCCATGGGCTTCGGACACCGTATCGCCGTTGGAATCGTATTTCACGTAATATTTTCCGGTGCCGGCCGGCTTCAAATAAGCCGCCTTCCAGCTGTTCCATTTCGACTGGACCGCGCTGTCCATCGCGCTTTGCGAGACGTTGTTCGGTTTGATCGTGCCGGATGTATATGTCGTATGCTGCGGAAACGGCTTGTTAGGAGATGCGAAAGCGAAACTTGCGGGAATCAAGAGAAAAGCGAGACAACTGATCATAACAGCTTTGCCGCGAAGCGAAAACCTTCCGTTTTTTCTCATTTTCCTTACTCTCCTTTAAAGTCGAATTTAGGTCCGTGCCTTTGCCTGTTTAAGCCGGGTGACGTCATGCAGCATCTGGTTGGAAAAGTAATAACGGTTAAACAAAACAGCCTCGTCCGAACACCTCCTTTAAATTAAAGCGCTTTAATTTAAACGCCTATATCCATTTTAGATGCCATGCTAATATTTGTAAATAGTTCCAGAAAAGATTGCATCGAAAGTCCTGAATCGACATGTTTTTCCATGTCCCTTATGTGCCTCTTTGGCAGCCGTAAATGCCAATTCACCCCCTGATTATGCCGGACTCCGGACGCAAAAAAACCGGGGCATGCTGCCCCGGACATTCCTCCCGCCATCACCGCTTGCTTACTCCGCCAACACCTTTTGAATGCTGAACCGCAAAGGTTCATATCCGGCGATGACGCCTGAAGTTCCCCAGGCAAACGGCTTGCCGTCCACGTCCGACACGCTTCCCCCCGCTTCTTCGATCAGCAGGGCACCGGCCATCCAGTCGTAGATTTCCCGCCCGTATTCCCAGTAAGCATCCATCCGGCCGCAGGCGACGTACGCCATTTGGAGCGCGACGGAACCCAGCATGCGCACGGCCGTCGATTCGGGGAGCAGCTTGCCGAAGCTCCAGGAGGTGTAGCGGACGTTTTCCGGTTCGACGTCGACTTTGTTCGGCGGTGCCGTCAGCAGCAGTGCATCCTTCAGTTTCGTTTTCCGCGCCACCCCGATCCGTTTTCCGTTCAGAAACGCCCCCTGACCCCGAAGAGCATAAAAAAACTCACCCTGGTTCGCATCATATACCGCGGCAAAGACGGGAACGCCGTCTTCGATCAGGCACAAAGAGGTCGACCAGAACGCAAACCCTTGGTGCAGATGCACCGCGCCGTCGATCGGATCGAGCACCCAATAGGCCCCGCCGAATTCGGGATCGGCCTGTTTGCCGGCATCCAGCTCGGCTTCCGACCAGCACACGCCGGGATAACGGGGCTCCAAAGCCTTTCGAATCTCCCGTTCGGCCCAGCCGTTGGCATCGTTGAAACGTTCGATCAGAAGCTCCCGGGTTTGCGGCGGCTGCTCGCGGTTATATTTTTGCAAAAGCAGCTGCCCGGTGCGGGTTAAAACGTCCCGAATTTCATCGACATTCGCTTGGATCATACAAAATACAACTCCTTCGACATTTTAATGGTATTCATAAATACTACTACAAAATCCGCAAAAGAGGCGGAGCCGGCCCTAGGCGAGCAGCTCCCGGTAAGAGGCAATGATCTTTTCGTAATCCTTGCCGTAGTTCTCCGCCAATGCATCGCCAAAATCCCGTTCGATCCGCTCGCCGACCAGATCATGGTAAAATCCGTTTTTCAAAAGCTCGATGATCGACGGATGGTCCGTCTCCAGCGCGGACAATTTGACGGTTTTGCCAAAGCTTCCGATCAATGCGGCCTTGCCGTCGGCTAAAACGGAAAATTTCCTCGATATATGCCCTTCCCAGTCCGCACTCCTCAGGTGGGTGATGACTTCCTTCAGCGGCGTATGAACCTTGCCGATCGTCATGACGATGACGCGAACGCCCCGCCCTTCGGCATCCAGCAGCGCTTCTTCCATCGCTTGAAAATCTTCGGACCATACATCGACGATAATGCTGCGCTCGCTGTTGGCGATCACCCGATCCATCGCCTGCCGCAGCGCTTGCTCTCCTTTCCAGGAATAAAAGGACGCCGCCTTTTTCGGAGGCGCATCCAGCTCCTGCAGCAGCAGCCTGGAGGTTTGGTCGAAACGCGTTTTCATCGTGCGGATCAGCTCCGCGATCGGAACGGCATCGTACAAAACGGGTTCGGCCTCAATCGTGCGGCACACCCCTTTGTCCGTAAGCGCGCGCAAGGCGGCATAAACGTTGGTTCGGGATACGGATACCCTTTTCGCCACTTCATATCCCGAAATCTCCGGCTCTTCCAGCAGGGCAAGGTAAATTCTCGCCTCCAAATCGGACAAGCCGATGCTTCGCAATTCCTCGATCATGGACTCACCCCTTTTTCGGATTTTATAGTATTATTTATAAATACTACTCATAGAGCCATCACATGTCAACCCGAAAAAAAGAAACAACCCGGACCGGAAAACCGGCAGCGGGCTGTTCTTTTATATAAAAGATTTGGCCGCCGGCGTTAACCTCAGTTGCCGCGGCTGCATCAAATACGCGCCTTCGATCCGTTCGGCATGCAGCTCGATCCGGTATTCGCCCGCATCCGGAAAATGAAGGATGCCGGCTTCGAATTCGCGGAATTCGTATGGACCTCCGGTCGGCTCGACCTTTTGACGGAGCGTTTGACCGGGAGCGGAAGCCTCCAAGCGGTAGGAACCTCCCCCGTCCGCGCCGCATCCGTAAACCAGGCTTGCCGTAAATGTGCAGGGGCCTGAAGTGCGTATGTTCCAGAACGCAAAATCCGCAGGGTCGGACCAATCGAGCAGGTTGTCGCGGTTTTTTTTGCCCGTGTCGTAGCGGAGCGCGGAGCCGGAAATTTCGCTTTCAAAAACCCCCAGCTCGTACATCGGCGGCGAACCCGGGCCGTCCATCAGCAACCGGACGGGATTTCCTTGGACCGCTTCGGCGCATAGGACCGCCAGGACGACCGGTTTTCCGTCCGGAATCTGCAGCCCATCGTCCAGGAATACGACAATATCCTGTGCGCCCTGCCGCCGGAACGCCAAATCCTCCCCTCCTGCCAGGGGGTAGATCCGCTCGACCCGACTTAGCAGCCCCGGCACCACCAGCTGTCCATCCGCAGGCCGGTCGTATATGTGCAGGTACAGCGTACGGCCTTTCAGCGTGCATCTTCCCCAAGACGGCTTGGCGGTCGGCGACGCTCCCGCGCCGTAAATGCTTTCCCCGTTCGCCTGCAGCCACTCGCCCACCTCCAGCAGGATCGATTCGGAGACGGGATCCCATTCGCCCGTGGCCGTCGGTCCGACGTTGATGACGAGATTGCCGTTTTTGCTGACCACGTCGATGATTTGGCGAATGATGGCATCCGGCCGCTTCCAGTTGGCATCCGATTTTTTATAGCCCCAGGAGTCGTTCAGCGTGATGATATTTTCCCAGTCCCTGCGGACGGCCCGGGTTTCAAGCTGATTGTCGGAGGTGTTGGCGTAATCCCCGAGCGGGCTTTTCCAGACGCGGCTGTTCACCAGGCAGTCCTGCTGCAGGGCGTGAACGGTGGTCAGAAACGCTTCCCCCTGCTCCCGGGTCAGCTTGCCCCCGCAGTCGAACCACATCAGCCCCACCTTGCCGTATTCGGTCAGCAGCTCGCGCACCTGCGGCAGCGATTTGCGGTGAAGATATTGGTCGAACCGGGAACGTTTGTCTTCATCGTGAATCCAGCTCTCCACCTCGTCGTAGGCGCCGATGTTGCCGGGATAATCCCAGGTGTTGCCCTGCGAGTCCGGGTCATGCCAATCCATGGCGTGCGAATAATAAATGCCGAATACCAGTCCTTCCTCGCGGCACGCTTCGGCCAATTCCTTCAACGGGTCCCGCCCGAACGGCGTATGCCGCACGATGGAGTAGTCGGATATTCTCGAGTCGTACATCGCAAATCCGTCATGATGTTTGGCGGTAAAAATAATATATTTCAACCCGGCCCGCTTGGCGGTCCGCACCCATCTGCCGGCATCGAAGGCGGTAGGGTTGAAACGCTCGGCCATTTCCTCGTAAGCCTGCACCGGGATGCGGGCGCGCAGCATAATATGCTCGCTGTAGGAAGCTTTGACCTCTTCCCCGTTCCACTCGCCGGCCGGAAGCGCGTAAGGCCCCCAATGAATGAACAGGCCGAGCCTCGCTTCGCGCCACCAGGCGATCCTTCGCTCATGGGCTTCGTCCCCGGCCTCCGGGCCATCGTTTACGGCCTGCAGAGGATCATCCAGCAGATTTTCCTCGCGGACGGCCGATGGATACTCGCGTCCCGGTAGGTTGATGTCCGTCTGATGCCCCTTCCGATTCCCCATGCTTCTCCCGATCCCCTTTCCTTGTCCCGTGTCCTGTTCAATAGCCTCCTATTTCGTACATCCGTTACCAAAAACCGAGCTTGGAACCGCGCAGCCTCGAGACGGCCTCCACGAAGAAGTAGTCTCCGTAAATAAGCGGCGTATCGATGTGCACCCCGCCCGGCAGATTGGAGGTACCCGACAAAATCAACCCTTCCTCGTCCTCCCGGTCCCAAGCGCCGTATTGCTCATCCAGGGCGCGGACAAGCCGTCCGGCGGCGTCCAAATACGTTTGGCCTTCTCCTGCGGGAACATGGGCCGCAAGCTCGATCAGCCCGCAGGCGGCGCAGGCGCCGGCCGAGGTGTCGCGCGGCGTGTCGTCGTTCCGGGGCGCCCGGAAGTCCCAATGAGGCACGTAATCCTCCGGCAGATGGGCCAAAAAGAAATGCGCGGCCCGCTTGGCTGCGGTCAAAAACGCTTCGTTTCCGGTATATTTATAGGAAAGCGCCATCCCGTACAACGTCCAGGCGCTGCCCCTCGCCCAGGCCGAATCCTCCGCATAACCCTGCCCGGCATCCGCGCCGAGCAGTTCCCCGGTTTCGGCGTCAAAGCGCAAAATGTGATAGCTCGATCCGTCCGGGCGCATGAAATGCTCAAGGACCGTTTCCGCATGCGCGGCGGCGATATGCCGGAAGCGCGGGTCGTTCGTCGTTTCCGAAGCCCAATACAGCAGCGGCAGGTTCATCATCGTATCGATGATCGACCAGCCGGCACGGTTGATGTTCTCCGCATCATGCCAAGCCCGGATATACCGTCCCTTCAGGTTAAAACGGCTCGCCAGCTGCGATGCCGCCATCAGCCCCCGCTGCCGGGAGCGTTCATTGCCCGTGATACGGTAGTTGGCCACGGCGGAAAGCAGCCAGATAAACCCCGAATCATGGTGCACCGCCAGCGCATGCAGCGGTTCATCGAGCCGTTCTTCGCACCGTTCCGCGATGTCCCTGAATTCGGGTTGTCCGCCGTCCGCGGACAGCTGCCATAAAATGCCCGGCCAGAAGCCGGCCGTCCACCAGGACACGCGCATATCGTCGTATACGCCGTTCACGGAGGCATGCGGGCAGCTGACGCCGATGCGGCGGCTGGTCCGTCCGATTTTGTGGCGAATCCGGTCCCACGCGCCGTCCGCCCAAACTTGGACGGAAGCAGGGATCTCTGCCGGTTGCAGCGGTTTGGCTTCGGCTTGTTGTAAAGTCTGTTCACTCATTGCATATTCCTCCTCTATTCGCAGGTTCAGATGCTTCCGGCGGCAAGCTGGTCTGCCCGAAACGCCAGCCCGCGATGCGGTATCGGCTTCCCGCTCCTCCCGGCTCCACGGTGCCGGAAAAGCTCCCGTCCGCGGTTTTGGCCACCGTCACTTTACGCCAGCATCCGCCGGTCTGTTCGTAATCAAAGGTCTCTCCGTCATCGTCGTACAGCAGGCTTTCGCCCGGTGCGGATCCAAAATGGACCAGCTCGATCGGAATGTCTCCTTCGGGCACATGGCTTAAGGCAGGCATCATCGGAATGACGGCACCCTCGCGAACGAAAAGCGGGAGGCGTTCCAGCGGGCACTCCACGCGGATGACGCGCCCCCCCTCGCGGCGCACGCCGGTTTCGGCTTCATACCAGACGCCCTCCGGCAGCAGCACATCCCTTCCGGTTTCGCCCGCAAACATCGGCGCGACAAGCAGATCGCGCCCGATGCAAAACTGGTCATCCCATTCGCGCCCAAGCCGGGTTCCGTAGGCTCCCTCCGAAGTATCAAGCACATCGAAGGCTTGGATCGGTCCTTTGGGAGAGGCACCGTTTAAGGCTGCAGCGTCCGGATGATTTTCTCCGGCGGCGGATGCGGCGCGCTGCTTCGTGCGCTTTGCTTCGTCCAGCACGAGCGGCATGGCCGGAAACGGAGGCGTCCCGTTCGCCTCATATTCGGCGAATACGGTATACAAATAAGGCAGCAGGCGCATCCGCAAACGGATATAATGGCGGATCTCCGCCTCCGCTGCGGGATCGCTCCACGGCTTCACGCCGTCCCCCCAGGCGTTCAGCATTGCCAGCGGCGAGAAGCAAACCGTCTGCATCCGCCGCACCCAGTCTTCGGTGCTTTCGGTCCGGCGCACCTCCGGGCTCCAAAGCAGCCCGCAAAACGATGCGTTGCACAGCGCCCTTACAAATTGCCTGTGGTCGTACAAATCCGAGTACAGCACGTACGGAAGCGACGACGCGCCCGCGTTGGAGGCCCGGACAAGCCCGTAAGTCCGCAGGTTTTTCCGGCGATAGAGGCCGCTTGTGATGTCCTGCAGCAGCAACCCGTACAGCTGCCGCATTTGCTCCCCGTCATGTCCGGACGGAAAGGCCGCATGCGCCGGGAACATCCATGAATTGCGCGTCAGCTCGCTGCCGTCGCACTCGTCCAGCTTGTAGCCGGCTATGCCGAGGCTGACATGCTCCCGTTCATGCTGGGCGGCGTACAGCTCCCTCGCCTTCTCCAGCGCAAAGTCGGGGGCAAGGCCGCCCCATACGGCGTAATCGCCGGACAGCGCCTGCATCTCGCCGTACAATTCCGACCGCGGCGATATGTAGGGATGCTCCCACAGATTGAGCCGGAACCCGGCCTGCCGCATGCGGGAAACGAATCCGGCCGGATCGGGGAAACGGTCCGCACCCCATTCATAAGTGCAAGGGTAACTCGCCGAATGCCAGCCCGGCTCCAGCCCGATGACGTCGCAAGGAATGTCCCTTGCGCGGAACTCCATCGCCTCCCGCTCGACCTCTTCATCCCGGTACAGCGTCGGGACGCGGTGCCAGAAGCCCAGCCCCCAGCGCGGGGGCAAAACGCCCCCGCCGCAGAACAGGTTGTAGCGGCGCACCGCATCCATCATGCCGGGACCGGCAAACAGGTATACCGCCGCGCCTTCCGGCGGGAGCCGGATTTCCAGCCGGTCCGACGCCGGCGTCGCTTTCCAGCCGCGATCCGTATTGCGGTCGCGTGCCTCTGCCGCGGCGCCTTCATGCTGCCGCAGCGTCGACCCGCAGTACATCGTGACGGCCCGCGCGGTATCCACCAGCACGCCGTACCCGCGCCCGCTCACCAGAAAAGGGACGGGCGCATGCGTCTCCCCCGTATCCTGCCGGGGATCGCTGTTTACCCGCAGGTATCGGGTTCGGCCGCGCTGATTCATCCGCATGAACTGCAGGCCGGCGCCGTACAGCTCCTCGCTTTGGCCGAGCGGAAACGACAGCAGGCTCCCGCCTGCTTTGAGCTCGGTGAATGCGATTTCCTCCCATTCTATCGGAAGCGGAACATCCGGCATCCCGGCCATCGCTTCCGTTTTCGGCTTCCGTTTCATGCAGGTGAGCGGCGTCAGCCCCTCCGGGCTGCCGAGGGTCGTCTTCCATACGCCCGGCGCCGCTTGGATCCAATCCGTATGCCGCATAGCTCTCCCTCCTACAGGCCGCCCGGCGGGTCTGCCGAGAGCGGTATCACCATATTCCATGTCTGCCGCGCATGACGGAAACCTCCCGGACCGTCGGCGGTCGCCGCAAACAGATGCGTCGGCCGGCCGTCCTGGAACAAAAGGAAAGGCCGCTCGAAGCTGCCCATCACCCGCTTCCGTCCGTCATCCCATAAAATTTCCCGCGAATAAGCTTTAGGGGCATCGGCTAACCGCCAATCCGTCCCGTTGTCCGATAAAGCCAAAATGCCGCCGTGCTTCTCGCCGCAAAGATGGCCTTCCATATCTTTGGCGATCATGGCGTATCCGTTATCGGTCCGCCAAATGAACGGGTCCTCCACATGCACGTCGGGCGGAAACAACGGCTCCTCGCGGATGACGCGGTAAGGTCCCTCCGGCCCATCCGCCATCGCCGCGCCAAGCGTCATGTTGCCGTACGCGTGTCCTTCATATTTCCGCGCCTTATAAATCAGGAGCACCGATCCGTCCTCCCTGACGCAAGGCGCCGGGTTGGAAGTCAGGTAGCTGTCGAACTTGCCGGGGCGCACAGGCAAAATCGGGGAATCCATCCGCTCCCATGGTCCGAACACGCTGTCCGATACGGCCAAGCCTACCCGTTTGTTCGCCCTCGCCGTGATCGCACGGCAGTCATCCAGCCCAATCTCCTCCCCGGGTTTCGCCTCCGCAAACGGATGCGTGGAGCCCATATAGTAGAGGAAATACTTGCCGCCATGCCGGATAATATGAGGATTATGCGTGCTGCGCCCGTCCCAATACTCCGCCCCCCTGGCGGGAAGCACCGTTTCGGCGTAAAGATAAGGTCCCTCCGGCGTATCCGATACGGCTCTGACGATCTCCGAGCGGAGAAGCCAGCCCGGATGCATCGGCAGCCAGTCGGGCCATCGGGAAGCAAACATATGATAGCGCCCGTCCTCGCCGCGTATGACCGAACCGCACCATACCCACCAGCCGTCCATCCGAAAGCCGCCGTTGACCGGCGCGGGCAGCATCCGATCCATCAGCGAAACATCCATCATGCTCACTCCCGCCCCTTCAGTCCGTACCGCCCGGCCGCACTCCCATACAGCCATTCCGCCCCGCAGTAAAGCGCAAATTCGCGGTCCATCCATCCCTTGGCGACCTGCTCATCCAAAAATCCCGCCAGCAGCCGCTTCACGACATGAATCTTGCCGTACGTCCATTCGATGCAGCGGGCATCCGATACGATCAGCGAGCTTTTGGCGGGAGCCAGCGCTTCGAGCCGGTACTGCATGCTTTGCGTATACGTGCTTGCCCGGAAGTTGTACCACCACATCCCGCCGACATGGACATTCGGGAAGTTCCATGCCGCCTGCACGACGTCCAGGTTGCTCAGCTCCGCGGCGGTGACCAGCTCAAACGGGATGGAGTATTTTTCGAAAAATCCGTACAGCCGGACGACCCGGAGCGGGTCATTGACCGGCGCCGCGGAAGCGCTGCCCCATCTGCGCTCCACGCCGAGAAACAACTGAAGAAACATGCCGCGGCGCTCCAGCTCCGCGCACGCTTCGTGCAAAAGCATGAACAGCACCTCGTCGGACCGGCTGTCCCTGCCGATCCGGTACGTTTCATGCGCCGACGCCTCAAACTCCGGGAGCGTGGTCATGATGCCGGGGCAGCCCATTTCCTGATATTCGCCCAACTGTTTGCGAACCTGTTCCTTGGCCTGCTCAAGCGCTTCCTCCCGCCGATCCGACTGCAATATTTGTCCGACCAGCTTGGGCAGCCAGCCGTCGATCCGCGGAAACAGCAGCGCATCGTGCCCCATGCCTTCGAATGAGGCATGCTGCGGATGATTGACGGTAAAACGGCGCACATGCAGCCGGTCCGCCACGTTTTGCGCCCAGCCGGGATCTTTACGATGTGCCTTGATCCGCTCATCCGCTTCCCGGACCGATGCCGCGTCCGTCAGCTTCACCCCGTACAAGTCCTTCAAGATCGTGGTGAACGCGATGTTCATCAGCGTGTTGCGCGAAACATGGTAAGCGTTCAGGAAAGCTTCGATCCGCTTTTCCTCCGGCAATGATCCTGCCCCGGGCGGATAACCTGCGCTCTGAAGCTCCCGGTTCAGCCAGAAATAGTCGGCGATTTCCCAAAAGTCTTCCGCGCACAGATGGTCGCCCGCCAGATGGGTATGCGTATCGATGACGTCCGTCGCCATGATGTCGTCCAGCAAAGAAGCCTCTTTCATCCGGAACCCTCCTTCGGTTGCCAGCTTGCGTTTGTATTGTTTTCATTTCGGTTCATCCTTCGCCCATCGCCGGGCCGCGCCCGAAGCACATAACTTTTGCCGGCCCGGAACCCGATGTTACGGCCTGAAAATAGGCGGATAACCGGCTCAACCCCGATTCGCCGACGGCCTGAATGCCGCTGTCAGAACCGTCGCCTCGCCGGCATGAAGCCGCAACGGAATCTCCAGCCCCTGCTTGGCAGCCAAAGGAGCCCTCTGTCCGGCAGTACTCCGGAGCGTACAATGCCCCTCAACCATTTCGGCCCCCTCAGGCAGCTTCACCAAGACGCGCTGATCGGCCGTTGACGATGCCAGCTTTACCTCCAGCCGCCCTTGTTCCCCATCCCAACCGATGTCCACTTCGATGCCGCCGCAGGCCGACAGTCCCTGCACGCGCCCCCTTCGCCACTTCGAAGGCAGCGCCGGAAGAATCTTCAGCAGCCCCGGCTCGGAATAGAGCAGCATTTCCTGCACCGCCGCCGTCCAGCCCATGTTCGCATCCAGCTGCACCGGTGCCCAATCCATGGCGAGTCCGATCCCCATCTGCCGCCAGTCGTTATGGAGCGTATAAAAGTTGTTGATCACCGACGAGCGGCTTAGCAAATCCAGGCATTCGAGCGCCAAATCCCCCTCGCCCAAACGGGCGTACAAATTCGCCATATGGGCAAGCGACCAGCCGGTCTGCTCTTTGATCCCGACGACCAGCCTTTTCCGGACCGCCGTCCAAAACGCCTCGAACAAAACAGGATCCTTCTCCTTCGTCATCTCCTTGCCCGGAAACACCGGATAAAGATGCGACTGATGGCGGTGGTGGTATTCGTCGTCGTATGAAGGATGCATCCATTCCCGGACCGCGCCGTCTTCATTCACCTGGTAATCCGGGATGCGCCGCAACAGCTCCTTCCAGACGGGAATTTCGCCCGGGTACATGCCTTCCTCCTCGGCCCCCGCCACCAGGCGGCTCAGCACCTCCTTCGCGATGGCAAAATCCATCGTCGCGTTAATCGTCGTCCCTTTCGGTCCGCCCGCCCCGTTGCCGGGCCTGTTCTCCGGCGAATTGGACGGGCAGCTGAGCAGCCTGCCGTCTTCCCCAACGACAAAAAAATCTTCATAAAACAAAGCAACCTCCCTTAAAAACGGGAGCGCCCGGTTTCTAAGAAACTCCCGGTCGCCGGTATAAAGGTAATAATCGTAATAATGTTGGGCGACCCAGCCCGCCGCTCCCGTCCAGTGAACGATATGCGGCGCGAGCGTCTTGACGAGCCCCGAATCCGGAGCCGTCGGCGCCGGGATAAAAATTCCCCTGCAGCCAAAAAGATGCCGGGCATTCGAACGGAAATCGTCCAGCAGCCGCTCCATATAATCGAACACCGTCAGGAGCAGCTCCGGCATCCGGCCGCTCAGCGCCTGCCAATACATCATCTGCAGGTTTTCATTGGCCATGTTGAACGCCCAAAAGCCCCGGTACTCGCCGCACCATAATCCGTATAGATGACAGGGGTTGCCCCCTTCGCGGGAGCTTGAAATGAGCAGGTACCTGCCGTACGCCCACATTTTCTCCACCAGGGCCAGCGGCGCTTCGCCTTGATAGGCTTCGAGCAGCAGCTCCTCATTGGAACGCTCCCTCCCGCCCGCGGAGAGATCCAGCGATACCCGGTCAAACAGCCCGCGATGCTCGCGGACATGCGCGGCCAGCAGTTCGCGGTAGCCTCTTTGCTCCGCCGCCAGTTCAGCTTTCAGTCTCGCCCATTCCGCTTCCCTGCTGCCGGAAACGAACATGCGGAGCAAAACGAGCACCTTCCCGGCGCCTTCGACCACCGTTTCCGCCCCGTCGGCGGCCAAGCTGCCGTCCGCCGGAACGATCCGGGCTACCGCTCCGAATTCGCTGCCGTCGTCGCTACGGGCCGCGTACCATACATAAGCGCCGTCCGCCCCCGACTCCGCGTCCGTCGGCAGCGGCGCTTCAGGCCGGCCCGGCGGCCGTTTAACATCCGCCGGATCATGGAGCCCCAGCGATAAACCGGCCCTTACGGCCGAAGGCTCTTCCGCCCGCAGCTCCATCACGACCATGTCATCGGGGCGGGATACGAACAGGGCCCGCTCGAAAGCGGCCCCCCTGTCCTGCCAGCGAACGATGATTTCGCCGGTCTGCATATCCAGCTCGCGGGAATAGTGTTTGAATCCTTCGCCTACTTCGCAACGGATCGTCAGATCGCCCAGCGGAAGCGGAACGGCCATCACCGGATCGTATCCAAGGTTTTGAAGCTCCCGAATCAGCATCGGCTCGGCCTCTGCCTCCCGGCCCGCCAGCATCAGCCGGCGCATGTCCGCAAGCCGTTCGCTGACGTCGGGCAGCTCGGGCGTGCGGCTCTGCCACCATAAATCGCCGTGCGTCAGCATGATGGTCTCGTGATGAACGCCTCCGTACACCGCCGCTCCGAGACGGCCGTTTCCGGCCGGAAGCGCTTCGCGCCACCTAGCGCCCCACCAGGAAGACGGGGTAAGGAGCTTCAGCCTCCATGCTTCCGCGGAACCCGTATCCATGCTGTACACCTCTTTCCCCGCTAGCCGCGGATGTTATTGGTTGCGGCTCGATTGATTCAGAATGCCGTCGTTGTTTTTGAAGCGTTCGGTCGCCTCTTTGACAATTTCATTGCCGCCTTTTTGCTTATACTCCTCGATGACCTTCGGCCAATCCGAAATCGGCTCTTTGCCGTAAATCATTTTCACCATGTGGTCGATGATCAGCTTCGGCGCCTGGTCGGGACGTTTGGACGCCAAATCCGGGAATTGGCTGAAGGTTTCCAGGTCCGGCACGAAACCGATGCCGCCGATGCCTTCGTGGGCCAGCGTTTCGTCCAGCGCCTTCAGCACGTCCGTACCGCCCGGAAGCAGCTCGGTGCGCTCGCGGTTGATCGTTGCGTCGCCCACCCATCTGAGCAGGGAACGGAAGCCTTGTTCGTCATTGCCTTGTTTGTCGGTCGGGAACTTATAATCGATCTTGCCGTCTTTTTCGGTGTAGTTTTCCCCCTCGATGCCGAAGCTGAAGAACTTCACGGCCTCCGGCGTCTGCATCCAGTCGAACAGCTTGATGATGCGGATCGCTTTTTCCTTGCTGACCTTGCTGTTGATATACAGGGAGGTGTTGACCGAGCTGTACAGGCCGTAGCCTTTCAAGCCGTTGTCTCCTTCGGGAGACGGGATGATATCGACCTTCGCATCCGGCACGGCCTCCTGGATTTTGGTGCGGAAATCGAGCAAGCCGGCTGCGTTCGCCGTCCAGATGCCCGCGTTCCCCGCCTGGATGTTCTCGGTGTACTGCGGCGCCTGGATGGTGGCAAAGTCCTTCTGGATCAGGCCCTCTTCATACATCGTTTTATAGAAGTTGAGCGCTTTTTCCATGTTCTCGGCATTGAAGAATTTCGGAACGACTTCGCCGTCCTTCTCCATGAACTGGTATCCGAGCGCGTCGTAGGCCCCGAAGCCGATGTCCGCATATTTAAAGTTCTCGCGGGCTTGGTACGGCGCAGGCACGCCCAGTTTTTTGAATGCGCGCAGCACGTTCAGAAGATCGTCCATCGTTTTCGGCACCGGAAGCCCCGTTTTTTCGAGCAGGTCGGTCCGGATAAACGTCGCGCGGCGGGAAGGGTTGCTCAGCCATGTCGGCACGCCGTAGATTTTTCCTTTATAGCTCACTTCGGCCCAGGCTTCCTTCGGAACCGCTTTCATAATATTCGGCGCATACTCCTTGAGCAGGTCGTCGAGCGGCATAAACACGCCGGCTTCAATGGATCCCGACATCGATTTGTCCGTCGCGCCGCCGACGTTTTGCACCACGTCAGGAATCTCCCCGCCCGCAAACATGATCGACATCTTGGAGTCGAAATCCTTGAGCGGAATCATCTGGATGTCTACGTCGATGTTCGCCCTCTTTTCAAATTCTTTGACCCACTTGTCGTTGTTGATATCCTTTGCGCTTTCTGCGTAACTGTTTCCGCTTGTTGTCAGGGAGATCGAAAATTTGAGCGGCTTGGACTCGTCGGAAGCGTCTGACGCTTCGGAGCCGCTGCCTTTGCCGCATCCTGCGACGCCAACCGTCAGAAGCGCCGATGCCAAAACCAGGCTAATCCATTTCTTCATTGGCTTTTCCCCTTTCCGTTACTGTAGAGACAGGCATTCTTTCCTTGCTGATCTCATGATAAAACGAAAGCCCGGGGCGCACCCATGGGGCGGATTATGCTGGTGGTGTGTTTTTTTAGGGTGTGACGGCCGGGGCTGAAGGCAATGGACGGCAAACAAAAAAACAACCGGTCTCCCGGCTGTTCCATTTTTATCGTTCACAAGGTCACCCCGCCCGCCACGCGTCTCCATCGGACCGGCCGGGAGGCAGCCATGTTCCGGCTCCGTCAGCCGTCTCCTTTTCGTGAGCCGCCGCCGTGCGCGGCATGCGCATGATCATTTTCGTGCCGCGTCCGGGGCTGCTTTCCACGCTCAGCCCATAATCCTCCCCGAACACGAGCTGAATGCGCCGGTGCACGTTGGCGACGCCGATGCCGCCGTGAATTTGCCCTTCCCCGCCGCCGTCGGCCAGCCGATTTTCGCGCAGCTTGGCTCGCAGCTCCTCGAGACGTTCCGGCGCCATGCCGCAGCCGTTGTCCTCGACGCTGACCCAGAAGCAGTCCTCCTCTTCGCCCGCATCGATCGCAATCGCATGATGATCCTCGATCCCGCCGCGGAACGCATGCTGAAACACGTTTTCCACGAGCGGCTGCAGCGTCAAGCGGACCATTTTCCGCAGCAAAAGCTCGGGCGCGACCCGCATATCGATCTCGAACGTCCGTCCGATGCGGTGGTTGATGATCACCATAAAATACATAACGTGCTTCAGCTCGTTGGCGACCGTAATTTCCTCCAAATGGGTCCGCACCGAATAATGCAGCATATAGGAAAGCGCCCCGACGATTTCGGAAATTTCCTCCGAGTCCTGGATGACGGCATAACAGACGACCGTTTCCAGCGTGTTGTACAAAAAATGCGGATTGATCTGCAGCTGCAGCGACTGGAATTCCGCCTTCTGCCGCTCGGCCTGCATCTCCTTGTTTTTCAGCTCGGACTGGTAGACGATGTCCACCAGCTCCGACAGCCGGTTGACCATCAAATTGTAGCGGATGATCAGCTCCGTAATTTCGTCGTGCCGTTTCGGGAGGGGAATGAATTCCCAGTTCCCTTTTTCGGTCTGGCTCATCCCTTTCATCAGCCTGCGGATCGGATTCGTGATCGCCCCGCCGAAGCGGTTCGCCAGGAACAGCGCGCAAAGGAACGTGATTCCCGCTACGATGAACATCAGCGTCCGCGTCGTTTCGAGCGGCTTCGTAAGCTGGCTGTCGGGGATGGACACGACCAGGTTCCAGTCCGAGTAGTCGGCCTTGCGGCTGATGTACGCCCGTTTCTCGCCTTCCGCCGCGCTGTGGAACATCGAAGCTCCCGCCCCGGAAATCTGGTTGGCCAAACTGGCGGGAAGCGCCTTTCCGGTCATCCCGGGATCGGCATGGTATTGAATCCGTCCCTGGTTATCGACGATGAAAAAATAGCTGTCCTTCCCGAGATCGATTCCTTTCCACAGCGTCGACAGCTCCTCGGACTTGACCTCGATGCCGACAAAACCTTTCATCTCCGGGGAACGCAGCCCGCGGATGCGGCGGATCAAGGTCAGCATCGGCGCCCCCTCCCCCTGGATGCTGTGATTGACGATGGTCAGGCGCCCGGACGGGTCCGTATGCTTCTTGAAGTAATCGATTTGTTTGGCCGTATCTTCCGGGCCGAGGAACGGTTCGGTGCCCCCGTTGAAATAATACAGCGCATTGCCGTTGTAGCCGAGGATGTACAGCGCGCTGATCTCCGGATTGCGGATCCAGACCGGCTCCACGATCGAATCGCGGATGTCGGTCAGGTAGCGGTAGTTTTCGTATTCCTCGCGGTCGGACGGCAGATCGATGTACTTTTTGACGTTCAGGTTGGAAAGCAGGGCCACCATCGAGCGCTGGTAGGAAGATAAATACAGGTTGGTATGATGGACGGCGTTGTTGACGATCTGCGTCATCTGATTTTCCGCGCTTTGGGACAGCTGCCTCGCCGATATCGTATAAAAGGCGATCCCGACGGTCGAAAGCGACAGCAAAATGACGACCAAAAATCCGATCAGCAGCTTGACGCGCAGCCGAAGCTTCATCATGCGCATCACTCGATGCCAAAAGACGACCGGTATTCCGAAGGCGACATGCCGACGAAATTTTTGAACGTCTTCGTAAAATGGGGATAATCCTCGTAACCGACCTGAACCGCGATGTCCGTGATGGTCAGCGTCGGGACGGCAAGCAGCTTGCGCGCTTCCTCGATCCGTTTTTTGATGCGGTAATGCACGAAGGTTTCGCCGGTCATCTTTTTGAACAATGCGCTGAAATAGGTCCGCGTCAGGCCCACCCGCTTGGCGACCTCCTCCAGCGTCACCTCTTCCGAAAGATGCAGGTCGATGAACGCCTTTGCTTCCTCGATCGGATCCTTGAATTTGCCTTTGCGCGTCAGCTGCAGCTGGGCATACATTTGCTCAAGCACCGCCCCGAATGCTGCGAGCGTTTCCTTTTTGCTGATGTCCGTGCCGCGGATGTCCAGGCAGATTTGCGGCTTCCATCCCCGCTGGGAGAGCTTTCCCGCGATCATGCGCAGGCAGTCCTCCAGCACGGATTTCATGCCGGGCACATGCAGCCCCGCAAACAATCCCTCCCGCTCCCCTTCTTCGAGCAGCCGGTCCATGTCGCTTTTTTGCAGCATCCAGATGCTTTGCTCCAGCTTTTCCGACCATTCCACGTATTTTTGCAAGGGAACGATGCTTTCGTTCATGCCGGCGATGATTTCGCGGAGCGCGTTATGCACGTCCTGCTGGGTCACCGGCTTGAGCAGGTACCGTTTGACGCCGTATTCGATCGCCCGCTGGGCGTACCCGAAATCGTTGTAGCCGGAAATGACCGCGACCTGCACATGCGCGAATTCCCGGTGGATCCGCTCGCACAGCTCCAGGCCGTCCATCCGCTTCATCCTGAGATCGGTCAACACCAGATGCGGCTCCACGCTTTGGATCATTTCCAGGGCGGACTCCCCGTCGTCTGCCGTATATATGGCCGAAAACGACGCGGGATACCGCTGCACCATTTTGACAAGCCCTTTTTGAATGACAGGTTCATCTTCCACAATCAGCACACGCATGGATCCATAACCCCTTTTCTCGCCGGATTTGAAAAGAAAGCTGCGGCGCTATGCGCCTGTCTGTTTCACGACTTTAGCGGCTAGGCAAAACCAGAACGCCCTCCCGCGCACGATAGCGCTGCGTCGCCTCGCGGATAATGGCATCCCCGCCGCGGTCCCTGTATTCCCGAATCACCTTGGGCCAGTCCGATATTGGCTCTTTGCCGTAAATCATCCGGACCATATGGTCGACGATCAGCGGCGGCGGCTGGTTCGGATTGTTCGGCGCAAGCTCGGGATAAATGCCGAACGATTCCAGCTCGGGAACGAAAACGATATTGCCGAGCCCCTCTTTCGCAAGCGTCGAATCGATCGCATGAATCACGTCGCCGCCGCCGGGAAGCAGCTTCATCCGCTGGCGGTTGATCGTCAAATCATGGGTCAGCCACAGCAGCTCGCGGAAGCCTTGTTCATCCTGCTGCTCCCGGTTTTGCGGGAACCGGTATTTGATGTTTCCGTTTTCGATGGTGTAGGTGTCGCCCGGGATGCCAAAGGAAAAATAACGTTCGGCCTCGTCGGTCAACATCCAGTCGAAAAACCGCACGATGCCGACGGCCTTTTCTTTCGAAACATGCTTATTGATGAAATAGGAGTTGATCACCGAGCTGTAAAGCCCGTACCCTTTCGAACCTTCGGGCCCCATGGGAGACGGGATGACGTCCACCTCGGCCCCGGGAACGGATTCCCGGACTTTGGTGCGGAACTCAAGCAGCCCTGCCGCATTCGCCGTCCATATGCCGGACTTGCCGCTATTGATGTTGCGGCTGTATTCGCTGATGCTGACCGTGGCGAAATTTTTCGCGATCAGGCCTTCGTCAAGCATCGTCTTATAGACGGAGAGCGCCTGCGTCATGCGTTTTTCGTCGAAAAACTTCGGAACGACCTCGCCGTTTTGAAGCTCGAACTGGTATCCCAGCACGTCATACGCGCCAAAAACGATATCCGCGTATTTGAAATTTTCGCGCATCTGGTATGGATTTTCCACGCCCAGCTTCTTGAAGGCGCGCAGCACGTTCAGAAAATCGTCCACCGTTTTCGGCGCCGGAAGCCCCGTTTTTTTCAGCAGATCGGTACGGATGTACGTGCCCCGCCGCGACGGATTATCCAGCCAGGCCGGGATGCCGTAAATTTTTCCATGGTAGCTCGTTTCCTGCCACGCTTCCCGCGGAATCCGCGCAAGCAGGCGGGGCGCGTACTCCCGGAGCAAATCATCCAGGGGCATAAACAATCCGGCCTCCACGGTTCCGGCCATGGCGGCGGAGCTCGCCCCGCCGACGGTCTGGATGACGTCCGGAAAATCGTCCCCGGTCAGCAGCACCGGCAGGCGTTTGTCGATATCCTTCAGCGGAAGCATCGTAATTTGCAGATCGGTGTTTGTCAGCGCTTCCAATTGTTTGACCCATTTATCCTGCTGAATGTCGGGCGACTTGGCCGCATAAGGATTGGACCCGGTGGAAAGAACGATGGAAAACGATAAAGCCCCCGAAGACGCGCCGCTGCCGGCCGCCTGCCCAGGGGAGGATTCGGAGGTGCCCGGCGAATGGGTCATTCCCGGCAAAGAACAGCCTGCAAGCGTCACAATCATCGTCAGGATCGCATACCACCATTTTTTCATGGCCTCCCCCACTTTCTTCATCCGGAGTATCGCTGCAGGACGTGACGGGCGCTTTTTCGCGTTGGTGCGGAACACCTCTATATTATCATAATTTCGCAACTATGAAACCGCATTCAATGGCAGGACGTGCCGCGTTCTAGGTTTTGATCGACCCGATCAGCATCCCTTTAATGAAATACTTTTGCAGGAACGGATAGACGATGACGATCGGCAGCACCGAAACGATGATCACCGCCATCTGCACGCCCGCCGGAGACACTTCGTTGAAGCCTTCCAGCAGGCTGCCGGCCTGGCCAAGATCGTTGCTCAGCACGATTTCGCGCAGCCGCATTTGCAGCGGGTACAGGGCGCGGTTATTGATGTAATACAGGGCCGTGGAATACGAGTTCCAGTGCGATACGGCGTAAAACAATCCCATCGTCGCCATCACCGGCTTGGACAGGGGCAAAATGACGCTCCACATCGTCCGCAGCTCGCCGGCCCCGTCGATTCTGGCGCTGTCGATCAGCTCGGACGGAAGCCCGACGAAAAAGGACCTCATGATAAACAGGTTATACGCGCTGATCGCCGACGGGATAATGAGCGCCCATAACGTGTTCAGCAGATGCAAATTTTTGATGATGAGATAGTTCGGGATCAGCGGGGCCTGAAAAATCATCGTGACCAGGATGAAAATCAGCACCATTTTCCGCATCGTGTATTCCGGACGGGACAGCGGGTAGGCCAGCGATGCCGTGAGGATCAAGTTGATGGTCGTGCCGCCGACGGTGATGATGACGCTGACCAGAAACGCCCTCCAGATCGAGCTGTCCGACAAAATGACCTGGTAATTCACCAGGGTCCAATCCACCGGAAACAGCTTCACGAGACCGGCATTGATCGCTTTGCTGCTGCTGAACGACTTGGCAAGCACATGGAGCAGCGGAAAAACCATGAGGCAGCCGACGAGCGCCAAAAATATCGAGTTGAACCAGTCGAACCAGCGTCCTTTGATGTTCATTGTCGCATGCTCCTTTCCCTAATAAAGTCCTTCTCCGCTTGCCTTCTTGCTGAGGGCGTTGCCGATCATGATCAGCATCAGGCCGACAAGCGACTTGAACAGGCCGATCGCCGTCGTATAGCTGTACTGCTGGTCGATCAGGCCGACCCGGTAAATGTACGTATCGAGAATGTCGCCCTTTTGCTCGTTCAGCGAATTGACGAAGACGAAAACCCGTTCGAAGCCGAAATCCAGGAAGTTGCCGATATGCAGCAGGAACATGATCGTCACCGTCGGCAAAATCGCCGGGATGGTGATGGATAACGTCTGCCTCCAGCGGTTCGCCCCGTCCATCCGCGCCGCCTCGTACAGCTCGGGGTTCACGCTGGCGAGCGCAGCCAGATACACGATCGTCCCCCAGCCGCTGTCCTTCCAAATCCCCGTGCCCACCAGAATGCTGCGGATGTAGGAATCCTCCCCGAGAAAATAAACCGACTGGAAGCCGAAAAAGTTCAGCACCTGATTTACGATCCCCGTCGTCGGCGACAAAATGCCGATCATGATCCCGCCGATGATGACCCAGGACAGGAAATGGGGCAAATAAACGACCGTCTGCAAAATGCGCTTGTACAGCACCTTTCGCAGCTCGTTGAGCAGCAGCGCGAGGATGATCGGCACCGGAAACGCAAACAGGATGTCGTACAAGCCGATCAGCACCGTATTTTCCAAAATGCGCAGAAATTCCGTGTAGGTGAACATCCGCTTGAACTGGTCCAGACCCACCCACGGGCTGCCGGTGAACCCTTTGAAAATGTTGTAATTTTGAAAAGCCATGACCGAGCCCATCAGCGGCAAATATTTAAACACGATAAAATACAGAATGCCCGGAATCGTTATCAAATAGAGCGCTTTGTATTTGCGGAAATTGCTCATTTGCCTGGCGAACCGGCTGGGTGTTTTGAGGCTTGCCCGGGGGGCCGTCGGCGCCTGTCCTGACATGTCCATCGCTCCTTTTTCGCTTTTGAACCGGTTCGGAAAGCCGGATGGCTCGCTTGGTAAGGCCGGTTCAGGAATGTATTCTGGAAAAGAAAGCGTTATCCAAACCGATCGGCCGAAACTTGCCTGTTCTCCCGTTCGATCGGTTCGGTCGGGCCGGCCCACGTTCGGAACGATCCCTTGCCTTCGTGATTATCTTAACGTTCGCGGTCCTTCCGCCGGAATGGAGATTTGTCGGCTGGCTTGTGTTTTATTATTTTCTTTCGGCCGAAGCATGAAGGTTATCGCCGGTCCTTTTTGGCTGCGAGCATAATGCTTTGCCCTTCGGCAGCCTCGATGAGATAGCGGTATCCCGGCGTTTCGGCGCCGCCGCTCTCCTCGTGCCATTGGTTGTGCGGATTCTGCGCAAGGAGCGGCACAGGGGACCATATTCGGCAGGTTCCGCTGCGCTCCGGATGGATGACGGCTTCCACGATCATGCCGTCCTTCCAGCTCAGATCGACGCCGTAGCCGCCTCTGGCACGCAGTCCGCGCACCTCGCCCGCGGGCCACTGCGGCGGCAGCGCCGGCAGCAGCCGCAGCTCCCCGGCATGGGATTGCAGCAGCATTTCCCCCACCCCGGCAGCCCCGCCGAAATTGCCGTCGATTTGGAACGGCGGATGGCAATCCAGCATATTCGGATACGTCGAATGCGACAGCAGCTTCTCCAAATGGCCGTGCGCTTCGCCGCCCATCATCAGCCGCGCATAAAAGTTGACGATCCAGGCGCGGCTCCAGCCCGTATGTCCGCCTCCGGACGCCAGCCTGCGGGCCAGCGTCGTCCGGGCCGCTTCCGCCAGCTCCGGGGTTTCAAGCGCGTCGATCAGCTCGCCCGGATGCAGCGCAAACAGCTGCGAGATATGGCGGTGCCCGGGATCGGCTTCTTCGCGGTCGATGCGCCACTCCATGATCTGCCCGTGACGCCCGGCCGACGGCTTCGGCATTCGCTTGATGGCCCGCTCCAGTTCCGCCACGAATTCAGCTTCCCCTTGCGGTATATAGCCGCCGCCAAACTCCGCACCGGAAGCCGTCCGTTCGGCCCGGCCGATCGTTTTCGCCGCCTTCAGGCAAGCTTCAAACAAGGTCAGCGCGATTTGCGAGTGCATAGACGGCCCCATGCACAGGCTGCCGCTTTGACCGTTCGGGAGCAAAAAGCGGTTCTCCGGCGATACCGACGGGCCGGTGACGAGCATGCCGTCCTCGTCCTCCGTCATGTAATCGAGCAAGAAAAGGGCCGCCTCCTTCATGATGGGAAAGGCGCGCTTTTTCAGGAACGATACGTCCATCCCGTAGCAGTAGTGCTCCCACAGATGGAGGCTGAGCCAAGCGGCGCCCATCGGCCAGACGGTGCAGGTCATCAGGATGCCCTCGGGCCGGGTTTCGCCCCAAAGATTGGTATTGTGATGGGCGACGAACCCGCGGCACCCGTACATATCGCGGGCCGTGGCTTTCCCGTTGGGCAGCATCCGCTCAATCAGGTCGAACAGCGGCTCATGGCATTCCTCAAGGTTTAAACTTTCTGCGGGCCAATAATTCATCTGCGTATTGATGTTGATCGTATATTTCGACTCCCAGGGCGGAGTAAAGCTGTCGTTCCAAATGCCCTGCAGGTTTGCGGCTAAAGAACCCGGGCGCGAACAGGATAACAGCAGGTAACGGCCGTACTGCACGTAGAGGGCCATGAGGCCGGGATCGGCGGATGCTTTCGCTTGTTCCGGCGGCTCGCTGCGCGGGGCCTTCCCCGCCTCTTTCAGCCGAAGCAGCCGCTGATCGGTTGGCAGGCATGCCAAGGGATCGCCGCCCGGCGTCAGCGACAGCTCGAACCGGTCGAACCTTTGCCGGTATTCCGTGACATGGCGCTGGAACAGCTCGTCGAAAGGCCGTTCCGACGCCCGCTGAAGCTGCTCAAGGCAGGCTGCCTCCGGATCGCCCGCGCGGAAGGACGTCTGCGCGGCCAGCAGCAGCGTCACCGAGGACGCGCCTTCCACGGATACAAAATCCCCGATGTTCCGTACCGTCCCCCCTTCATGGACGGCGCGGAACGCGGCGCTGAAACGAACGCCGTCCGCGCCGCATTCCCCGTTCATGACGACCGTGCCGTCTGCAAGGGCCCGGCAGCCGCCGTCGAAGGGGCGGCGCATCAAATTCACGGCAAAGGTCAACGCGCCGGGGCGGTCGGCCGTCAGACGGATGACCAGCACCCCGTCCGGTTCGCTGACGAAATACTGCCGGCGGCAATTGACGCCGTCCGCATGATAGGTTACGTTGACGACGGCACGCTCCAGATCCAGTTCCCGCTCATAGTCTTCAACCTGAGCGGCGCCGTTCAAAGGCTTCAGCATCAAATCGCCAAGCGGCTGATAAGGCTGCTCGTATTTGGGCGAAGCGGTCATCGCCATGCGGGCGAGATGCTCCGCCTCCGCCTGCCTGCCGTCACGCAGCAGTCCGCGGATTTCGTCCAGATACGGCCGGGCATCCGGATTGGCCGCCCGCCCGGGCCCGCCGTACCAAAGCGAATCTTCGTTCAAACGGATCGTTTCGAGCCCCGTCGAGCCGTATACCATCGCGCCAAGACGCCCGTTGCCGATCGGCAGCGCCTCTTCCCACTTGGCCGCCGGCGCGGCATACCACAGCCGCAGCGGGCGGCCGTGCCTGGCGGTATTGCTTTTGGCTCCAATTCCGTTTCCTCCGTCAAATTTTGCTTGAGCTCCCTCTTTTGCCTCCGGCCCATCCTTCCATTCCCGCTCGTTTGCCGCTCTCACTTTCCCGAAATCCTCCCTTCCAAAGCCAACGCCCTTTCGGCTCCCGCATCAACTGCCTTTGCCGACTTCGAACACGATTGCCCGGATCGGCTCGCTGCCGTCATTGAGCAGGCCGTGCTTCCACCAAGGCTTGTTGACGACGATATCCCCCGGGCCAACCCGGGTTTCGGTCCCGTTAATCGTCATCAGGCCGGTGCCTTCCAAGATGATATAAACCTCTTCATCCTCGCGATGTCCGTGGTACCCGATCGATGTGCCCGGAGGCAGCACCGAATAATATAAAAACTTAAGCGGCGTCTCGAAGTCCCCATGGCCGAACAGCCTTGCGCCTTCCACCATCCCGATGCCTCCATGGCTTTGGGACGGCTTCCGTTCGGCCCGCAAAAAATTGCGGATGTCTGCCGGGCCGTAACCCCAGCTTGCCGACGTATCCACTTGCTCCCCCTGCTGGAGTGACAAACGCGTATAATGGGCAAGCGCCTGGTTTTTTAAATATTCCTTTGCATCGGTTTCGCCGCGACGTTTTTCCGCCAACGCAGCCAGAAATTCCTGCAAGGCGGTCGGGGTTGAAACATCGCTGAAGTCGTCCCAGCGCTCCACGCCTTCCGGCGTCGTTAGCTCGATCTCCCCGTCCTTAAAGATCAGGCTGCCTTTTGTTCCTTCGATCCGCCAATTGCCCGGCCACTGGGTTTCACGCCCCACGCTGTGCAGCGAACAGCGAAAGGAGGCCTGGATGCCTTCCTGCAAATCCATCACGATATGGAACACGTGGCGTTTGACGGCATACAGCTTGCCGACCTCCCGCCCCGACAAATGGCGCAGCAGATCGAAATGATGGATGATCACTTCTTCCAGCTCGTCGTTCGGTTCTAGTGCCACCTTTTGGCGCTTCCGGAAAAACTCGCATTCCAGCGATTGCAGCTCCCCGACCGCGCCTGCCTCGATGAGCCGCTTCAGCTTGCGCAAGGGCGCGAAGGTGCGGTAATTTTCCGCGATCATGAACGGAATCCGCTCCTCCTCCGCTCTTTTTACGATTTCGAGGGCTTTCTCGTAGTTTTCGGCAATCGGCTTTTCGCACAACACAGGCAGCTTATAATCGAAAGCCAAATGGTTGATGGCCGTGTGCACATGGCGCGGCGTCACGTTGATGACGAAATCGGGTTTTTCCCGTTCGATCGCTTCCTTGGCATCCGTATAAAAAGGAACCCCGTCCACCTGCAGCTGCTCCCGCCTGCTTTCGTCCGGGTCCGAAACGGCCAGCTCCAGTTCCCCGTGCATGCTCCGCACTCTGCGGTACCAGCCGCTTCCGGCTTCGCCCATCCCTACTAAGAGCGCTTTCATAATACAATCTCCCCTTTCCCGCGACCCGTCTTTTCTCCATGCTACTACCGGCAGCAGCTCTCCTCCATGGCGAGGGTTGCGTACGGCTTGTGTTTTTTTATGAAACGCAAATTAGCCCGGCACCTTGCCGGGCTTTTCAAATGTGTATTCAAGCCAAGCGATATAAGCCTCCCGCTTAACCATGCATTATGTTATTCAAGCTTACCGTATTGAAACCTGTCATACCCAACCGCTTCTTTTTTGATCGGATCATACTTTACAAGCACAGGAAAAAAACGGGGCGAGACGATAAATGAATATTTTTCACCGAGCTTGTTCTCATAGGTAACAAAATAATCTCCGAATTGCGGTACATACTCTATTTTCTCAAAAAATAATTTGTCATGCCCATAGGTGAAATAAACATAAATTCGAGAAACGTTTGCAGCCGTAAAACGCTGCACGCCCGGAATCTGTTCCAACACCAACAAAACAATCAGGACAATACAAACTAAGCCAAAAATCCTCCGAATCCTCACCTTAACTCCTCCTTTGTATACAAAATATCATTCGGACCAACTTCCATATAAAGATACTATTGATAAATATTGGAAAATATAGTTTAATAGGTTTGTCCATAAAATACCATATTAAGGAGGCTATTTCAAAATCATGTTTAAGAAAAATTTTTTAACACTTGCTATGAGTTCATTTTTAGCATTGAGTATTATTAGTGCCCCTGCTTATGCAAGTGAAGCAAATCCACCTGTTAGTGAGGACTTAAACGACGTTACATCCATGGATAATTTGAAATTAATTAATCCATACATTGAACAATACCGCAATGAACAAAATGTGACTAATCTCTTGAATTCGAACAGAGATTACTTGGTAAATCCTGCTGAAGAAGGACATATAATTGAGGCGACGCTGGAAACATATTATAAAAAGGATCAACAAGTAGCCCAAATTCTTGAAACAATCTCTGGTGATCAAAGCATTCGTGAGAAAACGTTGTCGCTAGTAAAGGAAGACAAAATTGATATTATGCATGAAATCGAAAAGTATTACCAAAACCTGCCTACTTCGGATCAGGAAGTATTAGTAGGATATTTGGATCGATATGCCGTTTCTTCTGAGGATGGGCAGGCGCAGACTTTCTTGAAGCAAATTACTGAATCTAAGTCGGAAATTTCATTAGCTGCAGCCTACAATGGAACAGCTGCCGGAGATTGGGCATATAACAATTATAATAAGTATAATACAAACTTTCCTGCTTTTAATGCTGGGTGGGGGAGTGATTGTACAAATTTTGTTTCACAAGCCATGCACCTTGGCGGTGGAAAAGCAATGGAAGGAAAATGGTATGTTTATAAGAAAAATTCTACATACCTGTCTCCTAAAAGCGCATCCGAATTAAATTACAGTTGGACGCTTGCAGATCCTAGTCCATGGATTAGCGTACAAGAATTTAGAGACTATTGGAAACCAAAATCAACGGTTCACTCCTATTCGAGAAAAAATTATCAAGACAACCATAGCACGATCTACAACAGTACTATTTATAAGGGAGATGTTGTCGTTTTCCATAAAGGTGTGGCTGGTTGGATTACTACTCCTACACACCTTATGATTATTTCTGCTTATGATACTTCAAACAAAGATTTTAAACTTGCGGGCCATTCTAACGAGAGACAAGCCCTTCCATTGTTAGACGCAATTTCTCCCGCATACGGTGATTACGATTATTTTGAAATTCTCGAAATCCCTTAATTTAATAAGAATTTTTAAACTGCCGGCTTACAGCCGACAGTTTCTTTTTTTTCGCCAAATAAAAAAGCCCCTTGAAATCAAGGGGCAGTACATGCAGTCACTATGAACCAGCCTCGCAAATCCTGGTGAGCCGTTCCTTATTTAAACTCCGGCAGCCAGCTGCCGTGAGCTTCGATCAAATCGTCGCACAATGCCACGATATCATCCAGCGACAGCTCGGCGGAGGTGTGCGGATCCAGCATCGCGGCATGGTAGATATGCTCCTTTTTGCCGGTTACGGCCGCTTCGATCGTGAGCAGCTGCGTATTGATGTTGGTCCGGTTCAGCGCCGCCAGCTGCGGAGGCAAATCGCCGACGTACGTCGGGTTGATGCCGGAACGGTCGACGAGGCACGGCACTTCGACGCAGGCTTCCTTCGGCAGGTTCGTGATGAGCCCGGTGTTCATGACGTTGCCGCCGATTTTGAACGGCACGTCGGTTTCGATCGCTTCCATGATGTAGGACGCATACTCTTTGGAACGTTTGTGCTCGATGTTTTCGCTGGCGAAAATTTTCTCGCGCATCTCTTTCCAGCCGTTGATCTGGTTGACGCAGCGGCGCGGGTATTCGTCGAGCGGAATGTTGTATTTTTCGATCAATTCGGGATACGTCTTTTTGATGAAATACGGATGGTATTCGGCGTTATGCTCGGAGGATTCCGTCACGTAGTAGCCGAAACGGTTCATGAGTTCGAAACGCACCATGTCGTGATGTTTTTCCTTTTGCTTCTCGGCGGCGCGGCGTTTGATTTCCGGATACAGGTCGACCCCGTCCTTCGATACTTCGAGCAGCCATGCCATATGGTTGATCCCGGCAATTTTTGCCTTCACCCCGGTCGGGTCCATGCCAAGCGATTCGAACAAGTGAGGCACGCACACCTGCACGCTGTGGCAAAGGCCGACGGTTTGGATGCCGCCCACCGTGTTCATGACGTTGGTGAGCACCGCCATCGGATTCGTATAGTTCAGGAACAGCGCGTCCGGGCACACTTCCTGCATGTCCTTCGCAAAATCGAGCATGACCGGGATCGTGCGCAGATTGCGGAAAATGCCGCCGATTCCGACCGTGTCGGCAATCGTTTGGCGAAGGCCGTATTTTTTCGGAATCTCGAAATCCGTGATCGTACATGGATCATAGCCGCCGACCTGGATGGCGTTGATGACGTATTTGGCGCCCTTCAGCGCGGCTTTGCGGTCGGAGTAGGCTTTGATGACGCAGGTGCTGCCAAGCGTGGCTTTGATGCTGTTCAGCAAGCGCTCGGAATCCTGGAGACGCTCCGGATCGATATCGAACAAGGCGAGCTCGAAGCCCTGAAGCGCCGGCGTCGTCATGACGTCGCCAAGCACGTTTTTGACGAAAACGGTACTGCCCGCACCGATGAACGTAATTTTGGACATGGAATGATTCCTCCCTTTCGCGATTCGCTTCAACTTGGTTTTAACTATACCTCTCCGCCCGCGGAAGCGACATGGAGCAAACAAAGCAAAACATGTCATAATCCCACTTCTGTATCCGTTTACAAAGTGAAAATAAAACGTTTGACCTGTTATAATATAAAGAGACAACGCATCTGAGATAAAGGAGAAGCTTTCTCATGACCCGTATCAACGACAACTGCACCGTCCCCGCGATCCAGGGGCAAATGGATTTGAATCTGCAGTTTTTCGGTTTGGAGGAATGTTTGCCGGGGCATACCTGGGGGCCGGGGCTCCGGGACGCGTATATTTTGCATTACGTCCATAGCGGCTGCGGCGTCTTCCGTACGCATGATACGGCATACGAGCTGCGGGCGGGACAGGGTTTCGTCATTTTCCCGGATACGCTTGTCCATTACAGCGCCGACGAAGCGAACCCCTGGACGTATTCCTGGATCGGCTTCACCGGACTGAACGCCAAATCGCTGCTGCAGCGGGCGCAAATCCATGCCGCGCATCCGGTGTTTGCGGAGCTTTCCGACAACGGCCTCGGCAGCTTCTATCGCGATCTGAAGGCCGCCGAAGGCGAGCGGGGCGGCGACGTCGCAAGCCACAGCATTTTATACCGCGTCCTTGCCGATCTGATCCGCTGCTCGCCCCAACCGGACGACGGACTGAAAACGCGCCACTCCCGCGAAGGTTACATCCGCAAAGCGATCGAATATATCGAAAGCAGCTACAGCCAAAAAATATCCGTGCTGGACATCGCCCGCTCGGTCGGTCTCGACCGGACGTATCTGTCAGGCTTGTTCAAGGAACAGTACGGCGTGTCGCTGCAGGCTTTTCTGCTGGAATACCGGATGAACCGGGCGGCCGACCTGCTGCGCAACCCCGAACTGTCCGTCAGCGACGTATCGCGTTCCGTCGGGTATATCGATCCGTTCCTGTTCTCGAAAATGTTCAAAAAGGTGACCGGCTCCTCCCCGCGGCAGTACCGGGAAACGAGATTGTAGTCCGGCCGTCGTCATGCTTTCCCCAATCCGGATTTTGCAACCATCTTCAAAATAAAAAGAGCCTTACCGGCCCGAATTCGATTTCACCAATTTCCCCATAAACGCGGTACGTCTGATGCTTTGCGGGAGGGCATAACTCTGATTTGCCGCCGTGTACGCCGAAAGCTTCGCTTTTTTTTCCTGGGGTTGGTTTTTTACCTGAGGTTTGCTTTTTTCCTGGATGCCTTTGATTTGCGGCTTATTCTGCTCGAGCTTGCTGACGTAACGAAGACGCCCTCTTTCAAGGATTTGCTCTGCCTGCTTCGTGTACAACGAGACTTCCAGCCTTGTTCTGGCATCCCTGATTTTTTTCTTCAGCCTGTTGTACTCGTTGATTTCGTCGTTCGTTAACGTGATCTTACCAAGGGTCATGTCAACTTCTCTCCTTTACGGTCTGGGATAGCAAGTTCAAACGTCATTTCATCGGAACCGTCCGTATCAGGAGCGCTGGACGCAATGATCGTCGGCAGCTTATCCTGGGAGGATATTTTTTCTTCGGCCGTCAGCTTGGCTTGTTTCGCGATAAAGCTGCCGCCGCCGAAGCCGGCGATCATCGCCACGTAAATATATTTCGGGAACTCGAGTCCAAGCGGAAGTGCCGAAATCAAGCCTGCGCCAGCCCCCAAAATGATATCCGATAGAAAGCCGATATGATAATTTTTCCTTCTGGATCCGTCGCTGAGTTCCAGTTCGATGATTTTGGGCAGTATAAGGGATCCGTCGTGGATATACAAACTTGACAAAAGACCGCCGAATGAACCTGACGCTATGATCACCGCGAAATCAGTCCAATGCATGATTGGATTCCCCCATATACCATTCTAATATGTAATGAGAAGCTGATTTGTGATAACGAGATGTGAAAATTGGCTGACATATCAGAAGGCGTCCTTAGTTCTGCTATTTTATGCACGGTTTTGCTTCAACTTGCAAGTTTTTTAGGTTTGTACCCATTTTTTGGATTGTTTTACTAAATTATTTAGATCTTTCTCTACACCTTATATGATCCAGGGCCTAGTTGCTATGCATAAAAATGCAAAACACCTCCCGAAGCGGGACATGCTTGTAAATCAAAAAAAAGCGGCTGCCATCCGCAGCCACCCTTGTCCGATTCGCTATTCGTTTTACCAGCCAAAATCAAGCGTATTTCCCGTTTCCGCCACCGTTTTGATGTTGCTCAGAATCATCCACCAATGGCCTTCGGCGTTTTGGAAGGATGGATGGTCGTCCGACCACTGATCGTTCACGAGCGTTAACTTCGTGCATTTGCCCACCTTGTCCAGCGTAAAGGTCACCCGCGAAGTCAGCTCCTCATGATTGGCATGATACGACGGCCCCGGATGCTCAAGATAACTCAACGTTTTGTTCGGCTCATATGCCAAAATATCCCCGTACACATGCACCGTTTCATCGCCGTCATTGCCCGGTCCGACGTAAGCAAAAGGCTCCCCGGCTTTAAAGCTGGACTGGAGCACGCAGTTAAAAAACGTTTTTTTCGTTCCTTCCGGCGCCACCAGCAGATCCCACACTTTTTCCGGCTCGGCTCCGATATAAAATTCATATTTCAGGCTGTTCATGCGTTCACGCTCCCTTGGAATTCGTATTCGTTATTCATTTGCCGCAAAATTCCCCAAACGGAAATTGTATGCTAAACTCATGATACCTTTGATAGAATGCCACGTATTGTAAAAACACGACAGGAACGCCTGTTCCATAAATTTTTTCAGGAGCTGATCGACATGTCTTCCGGTGCAATCAAACCAAGCATGGGAATTCTGAACCCGCAGGGCGGCGAAAAAAGGTTTGCGTTGTCCCGCCACGCCGCTTCGGAAGCGCTGGGCTTTTTCGTTAAACACTACTGGATCATCCGCTGGGATTGCCGGGACGAGGAGCCGTACATGCAGCACGTCGTCCCGAATCCCTGCGTCAATCTGGTCGTCGAGCCCGGTAAAACGCTTATTTATGCCCCGTCTCCCGGAAAATTTTCTTACCCGATCCACGGAAAAGGCGTCGTTTTTGGCATCAAATTCAGGCCCGGCGGTTTTTACCCTTTCCTGCGGCGGCCCGTGTCCAGCCTGCTGGATCAGCCGCTTGGGGTACGAGGCATTTTGGGCGCGGACGGATCCGAACTCGAAAAAACGATTCTATCCATGGACGACGATCAGGATATGGTCCGTACTATGGAAAAGCTGCTGCTGCCCAAACTTCCTCCGCTGGACGACGAGGTGCTGCGGATCAACCGCATCATCGACTTTATCGCGGACGAACGGGAAATTTCCAAGGTAGACCAGGTATGCGAGCATTTTCAGATTCATATCCGCAAGCTGCAGCGGCTGTTCGACCAATACGTCGGCATCAGTCCGAAATGGGTCATCCGCCTTTATCGCCTGCAAAATGCCGCCGAAACGATGGACCGAAGCCTTCCCGTTGATTTGTCCCGGCTCGCCGCGAAGCTTGGATACCATGACCAGCCCCATTTTATTAAAGATTTTAAAGCGGTCGTCGGCTGCACGCCCGATGAATACCGGCGGATGGTGCAGGATAGCTGAGGCTCCCGTTCAGTCCATGCTGATCCGCAACCGTTCTGCTTCGTCATGAAGGCCGATGCCGGCCAGCACATGCCCCAGCCTGTGTTGCAAGTCCGTCATGCCGTTCAGCGCATGCAGCTGCAAATCCCGCACGAGCGCCATCACGGCCGGAGGTTCGGCATCGTCCAAAAAACGGAAAATTTCCTCAGTCTCGAACCTTCCTTCAGGATCGACGTGAAACCGTTCCCCGGAAAACGGGGCATGCCGTCCCGGGGGCCGAAGCACATGCAGCCCGCCTCGAACACGAATCCAGGCATCGCGGTCCCGCTTTGCCTGCAGCTCCCGGACATATCGGTAGTTGCCCGTGGGAAGCCCCTATTCGACTTTCTGCATTAGTCCTCGCTCAGCGGCAAGTAAATATCCACGATCGTCCCTTTCCCCACTTCGCTGGCAATGTCCATCCGTCCATGGTGGGCATCGATGATTTTTTTGACGATCATCATGCCCAGGCCGTTGCCCTCCGATTTGGTGGTATGGAAGGGCTCGCCGATCCGCTGCAGCATCTCTTCGCTCATGCCGACGCCGTTGTCGGCGAAACGTATCCGTTGGTATCCCTCGCGGGTTTCAAGGAGTATATGTATTTTCCCGGCGTGAGGCAGAGCCTCGATCGCATTTTTTACGATGTTCATGAATACTTGCTTGATCTGATTTCGGTCGCAGCGGATGGGATGATCGGCGTGGACGACGCAGTCGACCGTGATGCAGTTCAAAGCGGCCTGAATTTCAAACAGGTTGAGCACTTCCTGAAGAACCGGGAAGCAACGATCCTTCCGGAAATGCACCGCTTGAGGTTTGCCCAGAATCAAAAATTCGCTCACGATCATGTTCATCCGCTCCAGCTCCGACATGATCAGGTTATAATGGCGCAGGCAGTTGTCCTTGCCGAGGAGCTGCAGCATGCCTTTGACCGTGGTCAGCGGGTTGCGGATTTCATGGGCGATGCCCACCGCGATCTGACCGGCGAATACAAGCTTTTCGGTATTGCGGAGGATTTCCTCCGTTTTCTTCATTTCGGTGATGTCGCGGATGCTGCCGACCACGCGGACGATCGTCCGGTCCGTGTCGTACACCGGAAGCACGTCCAGCATGTAACGGTGTTCGTCGTCCTTTACCGCCAGGCTCAGCTCGACCCCGATGGTTTCCTCATGACGCCTGATCGCTCTTTGAAAATAAGGGCTTATCAAATCGATGTTGAATACCGACGTCCCTGCATAATCGGTTTGCCCGTCCAAAAGCAGCATCGAGCGGCAGCGTTCGTTCATTTCGAGGATATTGCCCAGGCTGTTGGTTATGACGACACCGTAAAAATTCGTATCCAGCAAAAACTGGTTCAGCATTTGCAGCTGGGTGTTTTGCCTTCGCAGCAAAAGCTCGCGCTCCACGGAATCGGCCATCGTGCAGAGAAGCGCGAGTAAATGCGGATGGGCGAACCCGAGTTCCGTCATCAGCGAAATCGTCCCGACGATACGGCCGTCTTCGCTGCGGAATCCCGTGGAGTAACAAGCCAGCCTGTGCAATATGGTATGGTAATGATCCTGCCCCAGCAGCTGAAACGGCCGGCCATGGGTCAGGCACAGGTCAATGGAATTGGTGCCCGCATCTTTGTTGAACCGGACGCCTTCCTCGATCCCTAATTGTTTAACCGTTTTAATAATCGTCTCATCCCCGGCAAACTCCAGCACATATCCCTGATCGTCCGTTACGGTGATTGTGATGGGACTGCCTGAAATGGAAGATAAAAATTTGCCTATGAAAAAATGAATGACTTCGATGTACTCCTTGTACTTTACCAGCTTGGCGGCCAGCTCCGCTGGACTGTATCTCTGATTGAACCTCGGAGGCTCGCTCGGATCAAGTCCCGTATGTATGCAATATTGTTTGGACACCTCGATGGCGTGTGCATCATTCAATTGATATAAGGGCTCGCCCATGCAGCACACCTCATTTTGTTATATACTTTACCTAGTGATTGGATCGTTTGGAAGCGGATCATTTATTATAGTAAGAATTATTTGCCCACCCCTATATCATACCATTCAAAATGAATCCTTCACTAGAGGTTTTTTGATGTTGTCATAAGCATGTTATATTTTTGGAAGACGGGCCGGAGCTCCGGCTACAAAGGAGGAACGATGCAGCCATTTACAAAGGCCGTGATCGAGCAGATCCAATCCATACCGCCGGGCAAAGTCATGACTTACGGCGGCGTCGCCGCCGCTGCGGGCAGTCCGCGCGCCGCCCGGCAGGTCGTCCGAATTTTGCATTCCATGAGCGCCAAATACGATCTTCCGTGGCACAGGGTGGTCAATGCCAAAGGCGAGATCGCCTTGCGCGACGACGAGTCCCGCTTTTTGCAGCAGGCCCTGCTGGAAGACGAAGGGGTCGAAGTCGGGATCGGCGGCCGGATCGATTTGTCTGTATATGGAGCATAAAAGAATTCCTGAAGCGGCTTTATGTACGATCATGCAACGATAAAGCGTCAACCTGTCCCTACTGTACCGCAACGCGCGGTCTGTTTCGTATACTAGATTCCGGTCGATGAGCGATATGCCAAAACCGTTAATGTTAGGCGTCCGGCGATCCAATGAAAAACCCCCGCAAAGCGGGCATGACCAGCATGCCATTTCAAACTGCTTTACGGGGGACTTGCTGAATTATTTAGCTTAGGGTTCGTTTATAACCGGCTCGACGGGAACCGCCGCTGCATCCGTTTCATAAGGAATGCCTTTGAGCCCGTTCGAAAGCGCGGCCAGCAAACTTCCCGACGCATCTTGGCTGTATTCCCAGAACATCGCCCCTGCGAGTCCGCGGTCGAGAACGTATTTGGCCTTCGCCGCGATAGACTGGGGGTCGTCATAGGAAATGAAGGTGCTGCCGTCAAACAGATAAGGTGCATGGGCAGTCTCATCCCAATAGCGCGTATACCCGGTTTGCGCGTTGTATTTGGCCAAAATGTCCGTATAAGTCGGCGTGTCGGGCGAACCTTTCGCCTGTTGGCCCAGGCCGCCGGAACCGGCGTTTTCGACGTCGGTCCAAACATGCCCGTAAAACGCGGCCGCGATCACAAGCTTATCCGCAGGAATGCCGCTGTTCAAATACAGCTGAATGGACGCATCCACGCTAAAATTGCCGCCGTACAGATTCGTATGGTGTTCCGTGGACGCGCTCCAGCCTCCGGCAAAATCGAACGTCATCACGTTGATATTGTCCACGTATTTGGCCACTTCCCCGATCTCGACGCCGTTAAGATAAGATGGGCCCGCCCCGGCGGCGATCGTCAGCTCGTAATACCTTCCGTTTTCGGCACCCAATTGGTTCAGCTTCTCCCGCAGCAGCTTGAGGATCAGCGTGAAGTTTTGTTTGTCTTCGGGCCTTGCCTTCATGACGCCGTCCGCGCTTTGGGTCGGATACTCCCAATCCAGGTCGATGCCGTCCAAATCGTAACGTTTGATATAGTCTATTATGCTGGAGGCGAAAATCTCCCGGCTCTCTTCCGTCAGTACGGCGTCCGAAAAACCGTCCGCTCCCCAACCGCCGACCGAGTTCAAAATTTTAAGATGCGGATATTCCGCTCTCAAACGCTGCAGATAAGCATAGTTCTCCTCGTCGAAAGATCCCGCCATCGGCACGATTTGGTTATCCCGGATATGGGTGAAGGCATAATTGATATGAGTCAGCTTGCCTGCATCGATCGGGTTGGCCTCGGACCAGGCGACCCAGCCCGGTACGTAGGCGATCAGCTTCGGCCCGGCAGGCGGCTGTTCTTTGCTTTTGACTGTAAAATGAACGGTTGTTTTGGCGGTTTTCATGCTTTTGCCATGCGCCGCAATCACGGTCAGCGTGTAGCTTCCGGCTTTCGTGATCGGGGTTCCTTTTTCGTAGACGGCTTCGTTCAGGAAAGCTGCGCTAGCGGTTCCGGGCGCATCGTTCCAGTCTGCCGCGACGCCCGGATCATACTCCCCGCCTTCCGTAATGGGGCGAATGACCGGTGCATCCGGAACGGAGGTCGTGTCTTTTTCGTAAGGTTTGCCCTTCAAGCCGTCCGCCAGAGCTGTAAGCAGCGCGCCCGTCGTATCCTGGCTGTATTCCCAGAACATCGCTCCTGCCAGTCCGCGGTCCAGCACGTATTTTGCCTTTTCCGCCAAGGATTCCGGATCGTCATAGGACAGGAACGTGCTGCCGTCGAACAGGTAAGGCGCCTTGGCGTTTTCGTCCCAGTACCGGGTAAATCCGGTTTCCTCGTTATAGGCCGCAATCGTTGCGCTGTACGACGGCGTGTCTTCGCTGCCTTTGGCGCTGCGTCCCACCATCGGCCCGTCGCCGGTCACGTCCGTCCACTTGTGGCTGTAAAAAGCGCCGCCAATCACGATCTTATGGGCAGGCACTCCGTTTTTCAGCAAAACGTCGACGGATAAATCCGTGCTGATGTTCGTTCCGTACAGATGCGTATGATGGGCCGTATTTTGCACCCAGCCTCCGGCGAAGTCATACGTCATCACGTTGATGTTGTCGAGCAGCGGAGTGATTTTGCCGATCTCGACGCCGTTCAAATACCCCCAGCCCGCTCCGGCCGCGATGGTCAGCTCGTAATACTTGTTGTTCTCCAGCCCCAGCGCGTTCAGCTTCTCGCGGATCAGCTTGAGCACGAGCGTAAAGTTCTCTTTGTCTTCAGGCCTTCCCGTCACGATCCCGCCTGCATCTTGGGTCGGATACTCCCAGTCGAGGTCAATGCCGTCCAGGCCGTATTTTTTGACGTATTCGATGATGCTGTCCGCAAAGGCGTTCCGCGAAGCTTCGGTCATGGCCGCATCCGAAAATCCGTCCGCCCCCCAGCCGCCGACCGAGTTCAAAATTTTGAGGTTCGGGTTTTGGGCTTTCAGGCTTTGCAGGTACGCATAGTTCGCGTCATCGTTTTGGCCTTCGATCGGAATGATTTTATTGTCTTTGATATGCGTAAAAGCATAATTGATGTGCGTCAGCTTGGCGGCGTCCACCGGCTGCGCCGATGACCAATCCTTCCAGCCCGCCACGTAGCCGATCAGCTTAACCTCCGGCTTCATGGTGAAGTTGACCGTCGTGCTTGCTTTTTTGCCGCTGTTCTTGTGGACGGCGGTGACGACCAGCGTGTATTGTCCCGCCTCGATAATGCCGGTGCCTTTGACGTAGGCCGCTCCGTTCAGCGTGGCGCTGCTGGTCGTATCCGCGGCGTCGGTCCAGTTCGGAAGCACGCCCGAAGTATAGATCTCGCCATTGGCGACTCCGGTGACGACGGGCGCCTGCGGAACGGTCGAATCGCCGCCGGGGCTGCCCCCGCTTCCGCCGCCGCTGCCCGATCCCCCGCCGGAGCCGCCGGAACTTCCTCCGGAGCTGCCGCCGGGGGTGCTGCTGCCGGGTACACCCGTCTGGATAGATCCGGCCTGCGGACCGTCGACGCTTTGCGGAGCGGTTTGGAAGGAGGAACCTTTAGCCCCTTCGTTAAGGGTTGCTTTTTGGATTTTGCCGGAGCCAAGAACCTTGGCCTTCGCATTCAGCACCAAATGGGCGATGCCCGCATCGCTGCCGAGCTGCAGCGTATTGCCTTGTCCGTCCACGACGACGGAATCCAGCCGGCTTCCCTGGATGACCAGCTCCACCCCCTCTGCCAAAATGACCAATTTCCCTTCCACCTTCACGTTTTTCAGCGTTACGGTGCCGGGACCGGCTCCCTTTTCGAGGATAAGGTTCCCGCGGATGACCATATTTTGCAGGGTAATGCCGGAGGCGGATATGGCGGCATCCCCGCCAACCGTTTCGGTTCCCGATGCGGGACCGTAGGTGCCGGCTTTGTTATAGGTTTGGAGCGTCTTAGGCACGCTCACCTGCATACGGCTGATCAGCACCGCCCCTTCGGCCCGGGTCAGCGCCGATTGAGGGCGAATCGTGCCGTCGGGGTATCCGCCAAGCTTGCCCTTCAGAACCAGATAAGCGAGCGCCTGTCGGCTCCAATCGGCAATGTTACCGGCATCCTTGAACGCTTTGAGGACGCCCGGATCGCTGTCCGCTTCGGCCTTCAAAACCTTAAACAGCATCACGGCCGCCTCTTCCCGTGTAACCGGCTGATCCGGGCGGACGGAACCGTCGGCGTAACCGGAGACATAACCCGCCTCCAAAGCTTTTGCGGCTTCCGCATACTGCCACTGCCCGGATTTCAAATCGGGGAAGGAGGCCGCTTTCTCGGCCGTCAAATGAAAATACCGGTTGATCATGGCCATCAGCTCGATTCGGGTCAGCGCCCGATCCGGCTTCATGGAGCCGTCGGGATACCCTTTAAGCAGGCCTTGATCCTGCCATCCGGCAAGAAGCTGTTCCGCCCAATGGCCCTTGACGTCGGACGAGGCGGCTGCAGCCCGTCCCGCAAAAGCGAATGAAGATACGATGACGGCTGCGCAGACGAAGCAAATAAACCACTTCCATTCCATCCTGTTATGAAGCGCTTTCATAATGCACCCCTATCTATCCTTTTTTGGCCACGCGCCCTTTCTCCCCTCCTTCGTCAAACGCATATTCCACCTCCTTCGGCTTCGGAACGGGGGCGTATGGCATGAGTATTAAACCCGGCCGTTGGACCGGACTTAATCGCAGACGGTATGTTCCCTATCGGGCCGGCCCGACGGGAAAACTGCAGCAAGCAAAAAGTTTTGAGATTTTTCGTTGAAGTCACTTCGGCAATGGTGATTGCCCGTTAGGAAATATGCAAAACCGCCATAAAGATTTGTCAAGGAAAAACGGGATCGGCCGTCTTATGGCAGGCGGCGCAGCATTACGCGGCGTATAAGCTGTTCTCCGGGGAAGTTCTGCGGATCGCGAATGAAGATCGTTGCAGCCTCATCATACCACCCCGGTTCCAGCGCGAAAATCGGTTTCGGGATAAGTATCTTATTTCGTTGATTTGTATCTTCCTCATGCCGCAACCCCCGGCCTGTGCGGCCGAGGGTTGTCGGAAAAGGAACTAGGGCATGGAAACGAGGAATGGCTTCACCGTGCCCGCGAAGTTGTAATTGCTCGTTTTATCCCAGTTGATCGACCACGTCATGGCGCCGCGGATGTCGGGGTATTTTGCGACGGGTTTGTAGCTTCCGCAGCCCGTGCCGGTCGCCAGACAGTTAAGCGCATTGTTGACGACGGACGGGGATACATAGCCGCCGCCCGCGGCAGCCGGAACGGCGGGCACCCCGATGCCGAGCTGCGACGGGGCCACCCACTGGAGGGACAGATCGGAGAGCGCCGTCAGGAAATCGACCGTGCCCTGGGAATAACATTTGCCGTCCCGGCCCAGCATGCAGCCCGAATTGTAATACTGAACGTTAATGACGGTCGTGATGTCCTTCAAGTTGTTATACAGCTGCATATAAGTCGTATTCGGGCTCTGCATATCGATCGTCTGCGGTGCCATCGTCAAAATAAAACCGGAGCCGAACCGCTGCTGCAGCTGCTTGACGGCCGTGGTCAGGTTGGCCACGTTCATGCCGTTCTCCAAATCGATATCGATCCCGTCAAGGCCGTACGTCGTGATGATGTTGGACATGCTGTCGACGAAGTTGGCGATGTTCGGCGATGCGCTGCCAAGATTGACGTTTCCTTTTTCCCCGCCGATGGAGATGATGACCTTTTTGCCTTTCGCGTGTTTCGCCTGGATGTCGTTGATCAGGTCGGCGTTGGTATATCCGCCGAGGGCGTTCGACAGCGAGGAATCCACGTTAAACGTAACGCCCCCGGGCTTGGAAGGGTCCATATCGGCAAAAGCCAGCACGATGATATCGTATTGGTCCGGCACGTCGCCCAGCTTCAAATTGGAAGATCCGTTGATGAAATTATGCCAGTAACCGGTAAGCACATGCTTCGGAAGCTGACCGCCTCCGCCGCCGCTGCCGCTTTGCGTCGTTGCCGTCACCGCGGCGCTTTGCGGGGATACGTTGCCGGCGGCGTCTTTGGCGGCAACCCGGAACGTATAAGCCGTGCTTGCCGACAAGCCGGTCACCGTCGCCGTCGTGCCCGCAACCGTCATGACCTTCGACGTGCCCTGATAAACATCGTAGCCCGTGACGCCGACATTATCGGTCGAGGCCGTCCAGGATAGGGACACGCTTGAGGATGTCGTGCCCGTGACGGCAAGGTTCGTCGGCATCGTCGGCGCCTGGGTATCCGTCGTGCCTCCTCCCCCGCCTCCGGCCACAAACTGCCACAGCGCCGGCACGTTCGGCGGTTCCCAGCCGACCAAGGAAGTATGCGGCTGGATGGCTTTGTACGTGCTTCCGCTATACGTCACCGTATCATTAACCGCATAAGCGACATTGGGCGCCCAAGCCCCGCGGTCGGCCGCTGCGGCGATGGACGGCGCCAATCCGACGACGAGCACCACCATCATCAGCAGCGGCAAAAATTTGCGAATCAGCTTGCTTTTCGGGGAACATGCATTTCTCATCGATACGCCTCCTTCATTGGTTTAACTCCTGCTTCTCATGCTTCCGGTCGAACCGTCCTGAATTTGCTCCGGCCACCTCCTTTTCCTTAAACTCCTGGCTTTATGTCAAAGGGATGTAAGTAACCATGTCGGCACGGCAAAACCACGGAAAAACCCGGCCTGACCTGCATAAACGAAGGAAGAAACGCCGATTCCGTTTGCGGGCTGGAATGTAGATCCGCTAAAAAGTCGGGAAAACCAAGCTTGTCTCTCCTCTATGTTAGCGTTTTCAATTATGATGGAGACTTCGGAAACGTTGCTGGGATTCAGTAGAAGAACGTTGGGAGAGCATTGCTGCAAGCAGAAAAATGTCACATCGGGAGCAGAAAACCGGTATGATCGAGCTCAAGGGCTCGTGAGGATTTTTGAATAGTGTAGGTGAAAATTGGCATAACCATCATACCATTCCGTTCCGAAGATGAAAATCGTATCCGGAATATGTATCTGATTTCGTTGAATTGTATCATAATCATCTGCAGCTTGGCGTTCGCCTCGTTCATGCAGCCGCTTGCTGCGGTCCGACGGAGATTGGCGCGAGCATCCCGGCGAAACGCAAAAAGGCTCCGCCCTTCTTGGGGCCGGAAGCCTCTTGTTCAAAACTACAGCTGCAGGGACTGCACAAACCGCCAAACGAACATGCCCCCGAAATACATCAACGCCAGGCCCGCGCCAATCGAAACCCGCTTCATCCACTTCCCGTCGATCAGCCTCCGCGCATGCGTCACAAGCAGCATCAAAACCACGTCATGGATCGCAATGCCGCAAATGACGCCCGCGGCCATGGTCCAGAAATGGGCTTGCCCCGTGCTTCCCAGCCTGTCGGCCAGCAGCGTGCCGAATACGCTCAGCCAGAACACGATATTCCCCGGCGATACGGCGACCATAAAACCGTTCCCGTAGGAAGATAACCAGGTTTTGTCAGGGGACGCTCCTTCTCCGCCGGCATGAAAAGCCGATGCTTCCTTGATGCTGCCGTATCCGACAACAAACAAAAAGACCGCCCCGACGATCCACATCGCTTGCTGAATGACCGGAGCCGTCAAAAACGCCGATGCGCCGCAATACAGGAGGATCATCAAAAGCACATCCACCGTCATCCCGCCGAGTCCCACGCTCCAGCCATGGAAAAAGCCCTTTTTTAATCCTTGCCGAATCATCTCGATCGTGATGGGTCCAACCGGAATCGCTACCGACAGGCCCAACATGACGCTACTCCACCACAGCAGTTCCATGCACCCCTCGTTCATTGTTCAAGTATAGACCTACCATACCCGACAATTGTCATTTCAAAAAGGTATAGTTTATACTTTTCAAAAATGACAGATGAGGTGCAACGCTTTATGCAAGAGCTGATTTTCCACATCGACCCCGACAGCCCGGTTCCCCGGTACGTCCAGGTGTATCGGCATTTGAAAAACGAAATCATGCAGGGCCGGCTGCTTCCCGACGCCCGTCTGCCTTCCATCCGGAATCTGGCCGCTTCGCTAAACCTGAGCCGCAACACGACGCAGCTTGCATACGAGCAGCTCCTTGCCGAAGGTTATGTCCGCAGCGAAAACAAAAAGGGCTATTACGTGGAGCCGCTGCCGCTAAGCCAAGCCCTGCCGCCCGACCTTCGACAAGTCCGCTCGCAGACGGAGGAGGAAGCTCCGGCGGATCGGATCGATTTTCGCCTCGGGGCCGTGGATCCGGAACATTTCCCCATCGAAAAATGGCGGCTCCTGTCCAACCGCGCGTTAAAAGATTCCTCCATCTACACTTACGGGGACCGTCAGGGGGATCTTCTGCTCAGGCAATCCATTGCAGCCTATCTGTTTCAATCCCGCGGCGTCCGGGCAACCCCCGAGCAAATCATCGTCGGCAGCAGCACGCAGCAGCTGATGTATTTGCTGGGCGCGATTTTGGGCGGAACCTTTGATTCCATCGGCTTCGAAGAGCCGGGGTACGCGGGAGCGAAAGACGTGTTTCGCGAGCTGTCTTACCGGATCGAACCCGTCCCCGTCGGCCCGAACGGCGTGCATCTCGAAAGTCTCCGTCAGGTCGGGAGCAGGCTGTTGTACGTCACGCCTTCCCACCAGTTTCCGCTGGGGATGATCATGCCGATCCAACATCGGCTGGCGCTCCTGAATTGGGCCGAGGAGAAAGACGGCTATCTGATCGAAGACGATTATGACAGCGAATTTCGCTATAAACAAAAGCCGATTCCGGCCATGTTCAGCTTGAACGACAACGAGCGGGTGATTTACGTGGGAACCTTCTCCAAAGCGCTGCTGCCGTCGGTTCGTATCGGGTACCTGATTTTGCCGAACGCGCTTTTGCCGCATTATGAGAAAAAAAAGCTGCTGTTCGAGCCTTGCGCTTCGGGCATCCACCAGCGGACGCTGCATTATTTTATGGAGGAAGGTCATTTCGGAGCCCACATCAAAAAAATGCGCAGCATCTACAAAAGCAAGATGGCGAAGATCAGGGAAGCCGTGCGGAATTACGCTCCCCCTTTCGTCCAAGTCAACGACACAACCATGGGGCTGCATGTCATTCTGACGATCCAAACGGACCTGACGGAAGACGAGCTCATCAAAAAAGCGGCCGACCGCCGCTTGAAAGTGTACAAAGCCTCCATGTTCTATGAAACGCCCAAAAACGATGGCCGCGTCCAGCTTCTGCTGGGTTTCGCCGGCTTAACGGAAAAGGAAATCGAACGGGGACTGCAAACGCTGCTGCGGGAAGTGCTGTAAAAGCGGGCTACCAGCGAATGCTTCCGACGCAGGCCGCGATGCGCTCCCGTTCCTCTTCCGGCAACGGCCAGCGGCTGATGTCCTCCAGTACGCCGGATCGGTTGGCATAACCTTTGGCCAGGCCGTTCAGCCTAGCCGCCAGCGTCGAGCGGTCCATCTCGGCGATGGAGCCATACAGCGTCAGCAGTCGTTCCACCGCATGCGGGTACCGCTTCAAATAATATTTCTGGTGCCTCTCTTCTGCTGCATAAAAAACGGAAAACGGGCGTATTTCCGTCGCCGGCTCCCCCTTCCCCGAAACGCGCCGTTCTTCCAGCACCCGTTCGATCGCGTCCTTTTGTTCCGGACTCCGGTACAGCAGCATCGATTGGTATTGTCTTCCTTTATAACTGTTGATATTTTCCGGGCGGTGGCCGTTCCAGAATACGCGCAATATGTCGTCGTACGCCAAAACCGCCGGGTCGAAATCTACCTCGACGGTCTCGGTATGGTCGCCCATATGGCGGTATGTCGGGTCGCTCGCCGTTCCCCCGGCATAACCCGTTCTGGTCCGGACGACGCCGGGCAAGGCGCCGAAAAGCGCCTCCGGCCCCCAGAAACAGCCCATGGCAAGCGTGGCGGTTTCGGTGTGAATTTCGTTCATTGCAGATACCTCCCGGGCTCTTTTAGCCTTTAATCAGGTATCACTATATACCACTTGCGCAGAATCTCCAAACCCGGTCAAACCTTGATCGAACCCGCTACCATGCCTTTCATGATCCGCTCCTGCATCACTAAATAGATCACGATGGTCGGAATGACCGCGATCGCCATCGCGCCCATCGTCAGGCCGTAATCCGTGCCGAAGCCGTCGGAGAACAGGGACAGGCTGAGCGGCAGCGTTTTGAGCGACTGCGAATTGATGAACACGAGCGCGAAGGAAAAATCGTTCCAAAACCTTAAAAAGGCGAGGATGGAGATCGTGGCGACGATCGGCGTGCACAGCGGGAAAATGATCCGGCCGAATATCCGCCACCAGCCGCTTCCGTCGATCATGGCGGCTTCCTCGATCTCGCGCGGTATGGACGCCATAAACCCGATCGCCAAAAACACCGTGATCGGCAGCTCGAACGCCGTGTACGGCAGGATCAAGGCGCCGTAGGTATCGAGCAGGCCGATGTTTTTCATCATGAGAAAAAGAGGGACGAGCGTGGTCATGATCATCAGCAGTGAAAGCTTATGCTTCAGCGATCTCCCCAGCCATTGTTTCACATGGTCACCCCGCTTTAAGCGTTTTAATTTTCATCGGATAACATCATGGAATATTCCGGCATTTGTTTGATATATTACTTGACATTCGATAAACTGTAAACGCTTTCAAAGGATGCCGCCGTGGATAAACCATAGAAACCCGCGTCCGAAGGACGGGGCTTTATTAATGAACTTCCGTGCGGTGAAGCCAAATGTCTTCCAATGTATTCAGATTATGCTGCTTAAGAAAATCAAGTGTCCCCGTTTCGATCCGGTCGAGCATCGACAGCCAAGATGGATCTGAAAGACGAAATGACGTTTCCTCGGAGGGAGCCGCGGAAAGCCATACCGCATTCAGCGCTTGCAGCTGCTCGATGATCGGTTTATTTGCTGAACCGAGCGAATCATTTTCAAGCTTCCAATCATAAAAAAGACGCGCAATTTGAATGGCGGTTAATGAGCTTTTGTCGTACGTATAGTCTTCATGCCTGAATTTGAATCGGACCGCGAACTCCCGGTAATCCAGAATAATATGGTTTATTTTTTCATGGTTCGTCATAAGGGCATGGACTTGTTCCTTCGTCATCGTTCCATTTTTTAAAATCTCTCGGTACAATGCGTCATCGCTTCGAATCGTCGTCTCAAGCAGCTTCATATCCTTCTCCAACCCGGCGGAAATATGTTGTTCATACATGAACTTGGCCCTGTACTGCGTGATGGAGAAAATGGACAGGATGATGATCGCCGCCAACATGACGAAGTGGGGAGTAAAATGTCGGAGCGTCCGGTACGTGAGTTTCATTTCATTCACCTCGGATCGGTGGTTTGTTCACTTGTTATACATACAAAACATAACGAAGTTTCCATCTGAATACCATAGCCGTTTTAATATTCTATACAACAGGTCGCTGCATCGTGAATCAACAAAAACGGCGGCAATAATACACCGCCGTTTTCATCTATTATCCCCTTAAGGCTTCACGCTATAAGTGAAAGAAATATCTTTACTACTTGAATCATATAGCGAACCCGTAGCCCCATAATATACGTCCCACTTTACTTTCATAACACCATTAGCCGTTGCAGAAGTTCCTGTAGTGCTGTCATACTGTACAGTTGTCTGAAGAACCATATTATGACCTGTATTTGCACCGTTAATATCCGTATATCGATACATATCATAGTTTTTGGAATTCGCCCCCTCTACAACTGTAGGGTTTGAATTTAATTTTATGTTGGAAGATCCTAGCGTAACGGTTTTATCGGTTCCTGCATCCACGATCGCATTGATCCACCCCTTTATATCACTTATTGATGGAGCAGCCGGTAATGCAGTAGACCATAATTTTTCTGCAATTTTAAGTGTTAGCGATGACCCTGTTGCATAACTGCTTAATCTACCATCAGTCATTGCAAAAACGATCGTCGACTTCGCTCCAACACCGGTGGACAGTTTGACATTCCGATATCTGAACGGATTATCGATACTTCGGTTTGTTACCCCATTAACCGTTGTATGCTCAGCTATTTTAAAACTGTTTGTCCAAGTCGACTGGTTGGTAACATCCAAGGCCTTCCATGAACCATATGGCAAAGAATACGTTTGTACAAAGTCGGAACCAATATAAAATGACTGATAATATGTGGTGCTGTGGGTCCAATCGCTAAAATAGCCCACAGCCGTAGGTGACACCTCAGTTGGATTTACCCCCAGCATTTTCTTCATCTTATCATCTGTAGGAATATTACGTTTCTCATAGGGTTTAATAACGTTGATAAACCAGAAGAAATCCTTTGTTGTATCGATTGCTTCGTCGTTTGTGACGGTTACATGCGCTAATTGTTCAGGTAGCTCCATTTCGAGAAGGATGACATTATCTTCTTGGTCCGTCAAGTAAAGTTTTAAATGTGGCGTTTCCGCCAAGTTGTCATTTGTAATTACTTTATCAGGGGCTTTGTCGTTATAGATTTCGAATAAAAGAATACCAAAATGGTTCCCTTTATCTTCAATATCCCCCACTATGCTATTGATTGAATCTTCTTGCTTGTAGCCTTTGAAAAGTTTGCCGGTAGCATCCAATTCTTTAACTTGGTTATTGTAGTTTATTTCAGCTTTAAAGCTAAGATTAGCATCTTGAAGCTGAATATCATGGATGTTAGCGGTTACATTCTTATCTAAATTAGTAATTGCATTGTCTGAACTTGAAGGTGTGCCATAAAGCTGATTAAAGGTAGGGATTGGCAAAGCTACACCCTTAGCAATAACTTCTCCATCATCAATACTTTGCGCCTGTACTGGAAAGCTTAAGGTTATCATGAGTACTGCTGCAAGAAGAAAACTCGCTATTCCTTTCTTCATGGTATTCATCTCCTTCATTGGCTTTTTCCTATATTCGAACAATACTGCTTTATAGAATTTTCACCTCCATTTTTTAACGATACTACTGTTGTTTCTACTTAATAGAACACTATTAAACCTACAATAGTTACATAATTTATTCCTATATACCTAATTTATTTTATTTTGGGATTATTTTCTTTACTGAACAAAGCAAGCAGCCCCGGTCGCCATTGTCCAAGGCTGCCCAAAATTTACGCTAAACTAATTCACTGCTTCTTCCATCAGCTCTCCCAACAAGCGGAAGGCCTCCTGGATTTTCTCCTTCGGCACGTTTGCATACCGGTCCCCGATGCTGATCTCAAAAAAGCACGACCCCGCTTCCGTTCCGCGCAGCCAGGAGGATAACCCGACGCCCGTCGTTTCGGTGATATTTGCCAGGATCGGGGCGATCTTCTCCTCCGGGAGCCTGAAATGCACATGGAACATGTTCGATACCGGCACTTCCGGCCGGGTAGACACGCCTTCGCAGGCGTTGAACAGAGCCGCAAGCTCCTTGGCTTCCCCGTAATACCGCGCCATGCTGCCGATCCGCCGGTCGAAATAGTATTCCGAGCTGACGATATACGGATACAGGCTGATCAGATCGCCGCCGTGGCGTCTCTTCCAAATTTTCGATTGCTCCGTAAACGAGGCGTCTCCCGCCAAAATCGCTCCCGCGATCCCGCCGATTCCTTTATAAAAGGATACGTACACGCTGTCGAACAGCGCGCAAATTTCCGCAGCCGATTTATTGTAGTAAGGGGTAATCTCGAACAATCTCGCCCCGTCCAAATGCAGCCGGATTCCTTTTTCCCGGCAATAGGCGGAGATCGCCTCAAGCTCCCCGTACGGCGGCAGCTGGCCGCCGATTTCGCGCTGCGGCAGCTCCAGGAGCAGACAGGATATCTCGCCTTCCATCTGCCGCACGTCGTCCAGCGTGATCAACCGTTCTTTGTCCGCAAGCAGAACCGCCTCAATATGATGCAGCTCCTTCATTCCGTCCTGCTCGTGGATTTCCAAATGGCAAAGCGGATGGTAGGCCACGCGTTTGAGCCCTTTTTCGTCGCACCAGATGCGAAGCGCGATTTGCTGGGCCATCGTCCCGCTCGGAAAAAATACCGCAGCCTCCTTGCCGAGATAGGACGCCATTTTATCCTGAAAATCCTCGATTACATTCCCCTTGCCGTACATATCGCTGCTCATGGAGCTCGGAACCTCTTCAAAAGCTTGCCGGAGCACCTGAACATCACGCGGCCCGTGGCCGCCCAGCGGATAGGCCGCCTGCTCGAATGCTTCCATCAATGTTTTACCGCCGCTCATACGATCATCCCCCCGGTATAGCGTGCACCATCGTCGTTTTACGGCCGACATGTCTTTTTATAACCTTGCTCCGCCAGCCTGGCGTTGGTCCCCGCAATCTCTCTCCGCTAAATCGATCAACCCGCCGACGGTTCCTATTCGTTACGCATCGACGCCCAATGCCGGTTGATACATAGCTATCTACTAGTTTACTGTAAAACTTCGCTTGCGGCTAAGGCCGCATGCATAAATAAACTCGCGTATCGTCATTCGGAGCCGCTCCGGATACCGATATCCCGGATCAGCACCGTCCCTTGATCCGTCTTATCGAACGCAAAGACGATTTTTTGCAGTTGCTCCGGCTGAAAACTTGGATTGATTTTCTTGAAATCGGCCAGCCGGAAGGCGAAGTTTTGAAACACGGGCTCTTTGATCGGCAGAGCGGAAGCAAACGGCCACTTTACGATTTTGCCTTCGAACATCGGCAGCAGGCTGCCGGCGCTGCTCAGCGGCAATTCCGCCCGGCTGCCGTTTTTGTCCTCGACCCTGATGGTTAAATCGACAAGCTCGTTTTTGCCGGAAGCTTTTTTCTTGTCATCCCGGTCCGCCATCGAAAAGACGATGGCGCCGTTCGGCCGGATGCCGGACTCGCCGCCAGGCAGAACGACTGTGTAGGAGGGGAGTCTGGCGCCCGGCGCACGTTCCCAGCTAAGACTTACGGCACCGTACTCCGCGGGGGCAAACTTCATCTCGACCTTCTCCTCCTTCCATTCCTTCAATCCCTCGCCAACCAGCCGTCCGCCATGCAGCGTCGTCGTGCCGGGATCGGCGTCTTCGTCGAAACTTGCGACAAGGGCCGTTTTCGAATCCCAGTAATTACTGATATACATCGTATCGGGCAGCCATTCCCGGGCATGGCCAAGATCCCGAAAGACGGCGCCGTATTCTTTCTTTTCATGCAACGTCGCCTCAAGGAACGAGGAAATCAGCACTTTGGCTGCCTGAAGCTGTTCCTCCTGGGGGATAAGCTGCGCGATATTGTACAGTTTGTTGCCGAGTCCCGCGCCATCGGTCCGCCCCCATACCGTGTTGAATTGCCCATGATTTGCTCCGTGCATGTAAACCGACGATTTGAAATAATCGCCGCTTCCCGTGTAGCGAATCCGGCTGAACTGGCTCGCCCCGTCGAACGAGCTGACATCCATGTCATGCGAGCCCTGCAAAGCCAGGTAATTGACGTCTTTCAGGACAGTCGGTTGCCCCGCAGGCTTGTATTGCCCGTCCGTGCCCGCAATCGATACGACCGAACGTATGCCGAAGTTGTAGCTGAACTTGATGTTGGCATTCTCCGGATAGGCGGACAGCCTGTTATAAGCCGCAGCGACCGATACTGCCTCTCCGCCCCGGGAATGGCCGATCAATGCGATCCGGCTCATGTCCGCCTTGCCGTAAAACGGGTTGCCCTTCGCTTTATTCCATCCGTCCCATACCTTCAAATGCTGCAGCATAAGCCAGCCCCGGGCCGGATTTTCTTTCTCCAGCACATTCAGCATAAACAAGTCGTCGTACGGGGACGTGTTCAGGAAGTTTTCGTCGATCGACACGGCGATGAATCCGCGGCTTGCCAGCAGATTCCCAAGATATGCGTATCCGACATCCGAATACTCGGTCGCCACATGATTGCCATGCGCGATCACGACCAAGGGGAATGGCCCGGCGCCGTCGGGATACCAGACATGCCCGTTCAGAGGCATCGCCTCCGGCCCGAACCCGAACGTATGCGTTCGGATCGAAGACCAATTTTTCACGAAGGCCGAACCGTCCACCTGCCGGGTTACGAGCGAATCCTTTGCGTTGAATTCCTTCCGATAGCTGTTTGCGCTGCCGTATGTCAATGTTTTGACGGCAAAAGGGCCGGGTTTCGCCGGATTTTCCATCGCTGCTGGGTAACGGTCCGCCGGTTTCATCGTTTTCAGCCGGTACGGTTTTGCCAACTCCGCGTTCCCGCCGCTTGCCAGCCAGCATCCGCCGACGGCGATGAAAGCGATCGCGGCGAGCGCAGCGGATACGGCCGTCACTTTCGCGATCGTTTTGGCTTTACGGTAAGCTCCCGTGACCCATCGAAACAGAATCGCTCCCAACAAGGAGAAGGCGGCAACCATCGACAAAGCCGTGGCCAACATGAGCTGCACCGGGCCGATGAAGCTGACAATCAACAGGCAGAATGAAGCCAGTGCGAGCCAAACATAACGTGTCGGCATCCGCTTCGCCCAGTGCAGCAGCCCTGCCAGCACACCGGTAATAAGGGCGACCGCGAGCATAAACAAGACGACGCCGGTCAAGTAATCGCCCAAACCACGCTCCCCGATGAGAAAATACCCCTGCATGAAAAAAATCGGGCAAACAAGGGCGGCCAGTAGTATCATCGCTCCTTTCCAGCCCGGGGCAAGCGGCGCAAAACGCTTGTTCCGGGTCATGATTTGGGCAAACCACGCCAACCCTTTCACCGTCCGTTTAGTGGATTCAAGCTCCGTATTCGCCATATAACAACCTCTCTTCCTCATCAATTCGATGGCCAAAACGTTTGGCATGGCCTAATTGTAAGCACCGTTTCTTTCCGACGGCTTTCCCTTTTCTTAAAATAACCTTACAACGCAGGAATTCGGCTGACAGGCTTCGAACAGTACGGGTACAGGGAGGTGGGATGGTGCGCAAGACGATTTTGCTTGTCGACGACGATCCGGATATTGCGGATATGTTAAAGATTTTTCTTGAAAAACATTTTGACGTTCTCGAAGCCAAAGACGGACACGAAGCGATGGAACTGTTCTCGCGGGCCGCGGTCGATTTGGCCGTGGTCGATATCATGATGCCGCACCTTGACGGCTACCAGCTGCTGCAATGGATACGCCGGCATTCCAAACTGCCGGTGATCGTGTTGTCGGCCAAAAGCGAGGACACGGATAAAATTGCGGGGCTCAGTCTCGGCGCCGACGATTTTATTACGAAACCGTTCAGCCCGCTGGAGGTTGTGGCGCGCATTCAGGCGCAGCTGCGGAGAACGTATGAATTTAACGATTCGGCTCCGGCTCCCGCGCCGGCCGAGGACGAGCCGGCCGAAACGCGGTTCGGCGAGCTGGTATTGGATCATGAGGCGTGCATGCTGTACAAACGAGGCGAGCCGGTTGCGCTCAGCGCCATCGAATATAAGCTGTTGAAGCTGTTTATGGGCAGGCCGGGCCGAATCTATACGAAAAAACAAATTTTCGAAAACGTATGGGAAGACCCGTATATCGCCGACGACAATACGATCATGGTCCAGATCAGCAGGCTCCGCGAAAAGATCGAGGACTCCCCGCGCGAGCCCTTTTATCTGAAAACGGTTCGGGGACTCGGGTACCGGTTTGCTAAACGGGAGGAGCTCCATGCGAGGTAAATCGACGTTGTCCGGGATGCTGCTCCGGAACTACATTTTCTTTTCGCTGACGGTTGGGGCCAGCGTTTTGCTGGTTCTGCTTTTTTTCGTCGAGCGTACGAGCGAGCGGATGCCTTCGCAAGGGGCATCTCCGCTGCAAGCCGGAGAAATCGTTCGGCCCCATACGGATGATATGCCGTTAGAGGCTGTTTTAGCGCTCCATGGTTGGGTGGAGATTCTCGACGAAGGGCTGCGCGTGATCGAAATCAAAGGCAGCAGAGCAGGCGTACCCTCTTCCTACACGGAAGAGAAACTAAACCGATTATTTCACGACGAAAAGCAAAATCCGTATTATACGTCGATTGCCCCGTTCCGCAACGATGACGGACAACTTCGTTACGCTTTGGTCAGGCTGCCGAAAAACAACGTAAAAATAGAGATGGCCCCTCTCGTGGAAACAACGGAGAACCAGGCGATTTTCTGGAAGGCTTCGGCGGAGGCAGGACTCCTGTTCCTGGTCCTGTTCGGGTTTAACGTTTTGGTATATAGCCGGTTGACCGCTGTCCGGCTGACGAATCCGTTAAGCGCCATCGCGGCGGGCATACGGAGCGTGGCAGGCGGGCTGTACCACAAAAGGCTCCGATTTAAGGCAAGCTTTGAGCTGGTGCAGATTCAGGAAAGCTTTAACGCGATGGCCGAAAAGCTGGAACAAACCGAGTCGGATAAACGCCTGCTGGAGGAAAGCAGGCAGCAGATGCTCATGCATATTTCGCATGATTTGAAAACGCCGATCACGGCAATCCAAGGCTACGCCGAGGCCCTTCAGCTCGGCATGGTCGAGGATGAGGCGAAAAAGCTTCGGACGATCCGCCGGATCCACGACAAGGCGGAGCTTGTGGCCGAACTCCTTGAAGATATGTTCGAGCTTTTCAAGCTGGAAAGTCCGGACTACCCGGTCATCAAGGAAGCGCTCGATCTGGCGGAATTTCTTCGCGAGATGGCGGTGGACTATTACGATCCGTTCGAAGAGAAGCAGTTGCTCTTCGAGTGCGATATTCCGCCGGGGGAGGTGATCGTGCCTTTTAACGATAAGCTGCTGTACCGAGCCGTCTCTAACCTGCTCGCCAACGCGCTGAAATACAATCCGCCGGGAACGCATGTGCAGCTGTTACTCCTCGACGGGCACAAGACAGTGCGCATCGAAGTGTCCGACAATGGCATCGGCATTCCGGACGCATTGCGGGACAGCGTATTCGACGCGTTCGTCCGCGGCGACGCCGCGAGGAAAAGCGACGGCGGAACGGGCTTGGGGCTGACGATTGCAAAGCATGTGGCAGCGAAGCACGGCGGCAGTCTCGCGCTGGATACGGGCGGGAACCGGACTCGGTTTGCTTTAACGCTGCCGAAGATCGACAGCCGCGTGAACTGACGCCCAAAGCCATGCCGTTTCGAATGTCTGCGCCCGGATGGCAACATTGTAGGCGCATTCCGCGCAAAAACCCCTGCTTCGCCGTGAAGGCAAAGCCAGGGGTTTTTTACGATCTCCTTGAGTATGTTACAGCATGTTTTATCTATCCGAGTTGTTGAAGAGAGGATTTTCCCGATCCTTATTTCGCCGCCGCTTCCTGCTCCGCGATGGCCTGCTTGAACTGCTGCAGCAGGTCGGCCAGCGCAGCCCGGATGGCATCCGCATCTTTGGATTCCTCAGCCTTGGCCAGCGCAGCCCATGCTTTCGGGAAAGCGGCGTCCGCTTCCTTCGCTTCCGCGGCCATCATCGTAACCGTAAGGGCCCCGCGTTCCGCCTGATCCTCCGCAACCGGCTTCGGATCTTTGGACGATGCGTCCAACTGGATTGCGGGAATGACTGTTTCAAAGGTAACCTTTCCGCCCTCGGCTTCCTTTTCGATGACTTTGATCATTTTCACCGCAGGAACCGCCTTCGCTAACGGGGCGGACGGCTCGGCATCGCCGGATTTGGCTTCGGCTTCGGCGACTTTCACCGCCACGGACAGCTTGTCGATGCGGATATCCTTGTCGCTGACCGGAAGCGCCGTTTTTCCGAATTGCGCAAGCGTTTTCCGCCAGTCCTCCACCGTTTCGGGCGCGTATTGTTTCGCAAGCTCAAGCGGGTCGGTCAATCTGGAAATGACGATGTTTTGCGGCTTGCCGTTTTCGCCGACCACGGCCGCCGTGGCCTGGATTTTTGCGGCCGGTGCCTCGGGCTTTGGCGCGCTGTCGGCATGGGTGATCGCCGGCGCGGCAACAGCGGACAACATGGCGGCCGACAAGGCCGTCTTTTTAAGTATGTTTTGCATCTTCATGGTTCAACACTCCTTTTATTGGTTTGCACGTCCCAGTGTACCTAAAAAGGATGGCAAAGCATGGCTTGATCGATGGAAAAACGATGGCATTTTCCATTGGAGGCCCGCCCGTTGGTATACTGGAGGAAGAGAAACGGGAGGATTTGAACATGAATAACCAATATACCATCGCCGTCGTGGATGACGATACGAATATACGCCTTTTGGTCGAAGCTTTTTTGCAAAAGGAAAACTACCGCACCGTCGGGCTGGCTAGCGCGGAAGAAGCATGGGAGCTGTGGCGGAGCAGTCCGCCGGATCTGTGGGTGCTCGATATCATGCTTCCCGGCATGGACGGGTATGAATTCTGCAGACGAATCCGCAGCGAAGCGGAAGTGCCGATCATCATGATTTCCGCAAAGGACAATGAAGTCGATAAAATCCTGGGCCTCGAACTCGGCAGCGACGATTATATGGTCAAGCCCTTCAGCCCGCGCGAGCTGGTCGCCCGCATCAAAAGACAGCTGCAGCGCTGGTACAAACTGAACGGTCCGGAAGGACAGCCGCCATCTTCCCCCGTCCGGGTCGGGCTTGGCCGCCTGCAGCTGCTGCCGGAAGAGCGCCGCGTCTTTTGGGACGGAGAGGAAGTGGATCTGACCAGCAAAGAGTTTGCGATGCTGCAGGTTTTTGCGGAAAACCCGAACCGCGCCTTTACGAGGGACGAGCTGCTGACCTATGTATGGGGCGAAGATTATTTTGGCAGCGACCGGGCGGTAGACCATTTGATCAAACGGATGCGCAAAAAAATAAGCCGGCTTCCCATCGAAGCGGTATGGGGGCATGGTTACCGGATGAGACATGATGGAGGCGATCAATCCCTATGAAACTCGTTCACCAAATCAATCTCGCGTTTGGCATCGCGCTGGTTCTGGTGCTGGTCGTGGCCGGATTCGTCCTGCATTACGTGCTGCTCGACCATCTGATCGGCGCGCAAAAAGAGGATTTGAAAGCGATGAGCGTCGAAATGACGACCTCGCTGAAGATGGAAATTCTCCCCCTCGAGAGCCGTGCCGCCAAACAAGGAACGATGGCAATGCCCGTCACCCCCTCGAAGGCCGGCATCAGTGCCATTTTGACCGACAAGACGGGCAGCATCATCGCAATGTCCCCATCCCCCCTTGAAATGAAACGCATGCAGCCTTTGGCGGCGGCCGTAAGCAGTACGGAAGCGAAGAGCGCGCAAAAAATCCTCGACGGCTTCGATAAAAACTACATTACGGTCGATCAGCTGACCCCTCAGGGGAAACTGACGCTGTATACGCCGATGAGCAAAATCCGCATGATCGAACAGGCTTTGCTGAAGCGGCTGCTGATCATTTTCGGCACGGCGGGACTCGCGATGTTTCTCTTCAGCCTATTTATTACGAGAAAACTCATCCGGCCGTTGATCCGGCTTCGCGATGAGCTCGCCAAGGTCAAGGAACGCCGTTTCGCGGACGTTACCTTCATCAAAGCCGGAGGCGAAATCGGCTCGGTCGCCGCATCGGTCTACGACATGGCCAAGGAGCTGAACCGCTTCAACCATGTCCAAAAGCAGTTTTTCCAAAACGCGTCCCATGAACTAAAAACGCCGCTCATGTCCATCTCCGGGTACGCGGAGGGCATTCGCGACGGCGTGTTTGAAGGGGACAACGTGCGGAAAGGGCTCGATATCATCATGAACGAAAGCGCGCGGCTCAAAAAGCTCGTGACCGAAATGACGCTGCTGGCCAAGCTGGACAGCGAAGAGGACGTGTTCAAAGACGAGGAGATTTGCGTGCGGGAGCTGCTGACGGAGACGGTGGAGCGGCTGAATCCGCTGCTCGTCAAAAAGGGCATCATCCTGCATACGGAGTGCGGAAAGCTTCATGCCGGCACGCTGCGCGCAGACCGCGACAAGCTGCTGCAAGCCATGCTGAACGTGGTCTCCAATGCGGTGCGTTATGCGCGGCAGCATATTTACATTCATGCCGAAACCCGCGACGGGCGAATCGTGATCCGCGTCAGCGACGACGGGCCGGGTATTCCGGAGGACCTGCTGCCCTATCTGTTCCACCGTTTCGTGAAAGGCAAAGACGGCGAATCCGGCCTGGGCCTCGCCATCTCCCGCGCAATCGTCGAGCGGTGCGGCGGCTTGATCCGCGCAGGCAACGCCCGCGGCGGCGGCGCGGTAATTTCGCTGCAGTTTCCCGGAGCCGGGTAGCTGGAAATCGATTGGAGGATGCATCGGCATCCTCCTTTTATTTGTGGGTATATCCAAGAGCCTCCGCAGCGGATCAACGGTCGCTTGGCTCTATATCGTGCCGCTTCTTATCGCAGCAGCTTCACAAGCCTCAGCCCGGAACGCAGCCGCGGCCGCTTTAAATGCTCCTGCACGTACCGGTAACCGGTCAACTCGACATCGGCGTCGCGCAGGGCGTAAGCAAAGTCGTCATCAAAAGGCAGGCGGTATTCCCACACTCTTTTTTCATAATTCGGGATATGCTCCTGCATCCAGGGATCGGGAACGCCGGGATGAATGTACGTTTCGCAGACGCCGTCGGGCAACCGGTATAACTTGGCGATGATCGACTGCTTGAAGCTGTCGTACGTTTCCCCGTCCTCGACCGCAAAAGGATGCGACAGCAAGTAATCGGGAATCGGCACGCCGAAGGCGTCGGCCAGCGCCGCCACTTGGGCCACCGGCCGTTCGATGCCCTCCAAGGAACCAAGCAGCGGATCCTCCTTGTAAATGCGGCGAAAAAAGCGCATCGGCAGCTTCCAGCGCGATACCTTCCACAACGTCTGGGGGAGCAGGCTGCGCCCGGTTTCCATGCCGTACAGGCTCCCCATATGATTGTCGACATGGCTGACCGCAATGCCGGCCTTTCGCGCCAGCCCGTACTGCGCGTCGATTTCTTTCATGACCGCCCTCGTAGCCGCGCCCTGCTCGAACTCTTTTACGGTGCGGTATTGATATCCGCTGTCGTCATGCAGCGACCGGTCGCCCGTCAGGCTGCGCCAGCGGAGCGCCTCGAATTCGCTTGTCATCGTCAGATGCAGTCCGACATTGGGCTGGCGCCGTTTGGCGGTCCATGCGGCCGCTTCCTCGAACCCGGGAGCCACCGTCATGATCGTCGCCGACGATACCTTCCCTTCCTCCAGCAGCGCCATAATCGCTTGATTCAAGGCCGGGCTTTGCCCGAAATCGTCACAATTGAGGATGAGTTTTTTCCCCATGCGTTACATCCCCTCTCCGATGCGTCGTAAATTCAAACCGGGTCAGCAGCGATATCGCGATCGAGATCAGCAGCAAACAGAACGGCACCGCGCTGATCAGCACGCGAAACGTCATTTCCGGATTCGGGCCCGGTTTGTCGCCGCTTTCATACCCGAACACCAGACCTACGACCAAAAACGCAGGCGCCGATATCAACCCGCTGGAACGCGTAATGAATCCGGCGACCGCGGTATAGATGCCTTCCCGGTGCAGCCCCGTTTTTTCGGCGTCTTCGTCGATGATCCGCCCGCTCACCATCGCCGGGGTCACCAAAAAACCGGCCAGGCCGAAGCCGACGGCGATGCCCGCCAGCAATCCGCTGACCAGGTTAAACCCGAACCAAAGCGGCAGCACGGAAACGGCATAAACGGCGAGCGACAGCCTCCATACCTTCACCCCGTCCAGCTTGCGGCATATCCAATACCAGACGAACACGAGCGGGATAACTGACACGAATACCGCGGCCATGATGAGCGTCACCTGCGCGTCGCTGATTTTCAGCACGTATTTTGCGTAAAAAGGGATGATCGAGCTGATCAAGCCGTTCACCGTCTGGGCAAATGAATTCGAAATGTTAAACAGCCAAAACTTTTTGTTGCCGAGCGTTTCCCGAAACGCGGCCACCAGCTTTAGCGGTTCGCCGGCGCTGTATTCCTCGCGCTCCCGGACCCCCAGCATGCAGACCAGCATCGCAATGCCGAACACGAAGGCGTAAATGATCGACATGTTGGTAAAATTGAGCGCATTAAAAACGATTGGCGTGAGCGCCGAACCGATCAACAGCGCGACGACTTGATAGCTCTGCTGGATCGCGGAGGCTTTGGCACGCAGCCGGTCGCCGTGGTACAGCTCGGGGAACAACGCCCCGTAATTGACCCACAGCACCGTCGAAACGGCTTCGAACAAAACCAAGGCCGTCAGGAACCAGGCGAACAAGCCGTTCTGCGACAGCCCTCCCGGCGGGGAAAACACCATGATGAACGTGAGCATAAACAGCGGCATGGCGCCGAACACCCAAGGCCGCCGCCTTCCGAGGCGGGTGTGGGTCCGGTCCGACCAGTGCCCGAACAGCGGGTTGTTGACCGCATCCCAGACGAGAAAAATAGTGCGGGCCAGCGTCGCCAGTCCGATGCCGAGACCCAGCTTCTCCACGTAAAAAAAGCTGTAATATGAGCTGAACGCCTGGCTCGGCACCATCATGGCAAACATGCCGAGGGCGAAGATGTACGGCGAATTGACCCATTTGCGCTGCATGCGCGATTCCCCCCATACCGTAAAATAACTTGTTTTATCTTATTCAACGGCCGGGAGATATTACCTTCCTTGCCAGGAAGTCTTTATGATCCGCAGGGCTTGGACGGGAAGCCGTTTCCGTAAGGCTGGTCCCCCGTATTAAATTTGCATAAAAACGAAAATTCCTTGCCGATGTCATCAACTGTATATTGCCGGTAAAATCAACCGCGTTATATTATTAAGGCGGATTTATCATCCAAGTATCTCATCATGAAAGGCAAATTCCCTGCAAGTTTTGCTGTGTATGGCTTTTCCATCAAACAAAACCATTATGGAGGGACAAATGAAGAAAACAAAAATGAAAGCCTTTTCAATGTTGTTGGCAACCGTCCTGCTGATGCCTGCCGTCCACCCGACCGCGGCGCTCGCGAAACCTGAAGTTCAGGACATGTCCGCCGCCTCAAAGGACTTGCCGCCCCCGGCGGCCGGAGAACACGATACCGAAAAACCTGCCGGCGTCACCGACGACGTATACGGACAGGATCCCGGCGGATCTGCAAACGGGCCGCAGGCAGGCGAAGCCGGTTTGGCCGCAACATCCACATTCGGCGGAACCAATTTGGCGCTTCACCAACCCGTTTTCGCTTCCGGCAACGAAGTCGATTATCTGAATCCGGAGCTGGCCGTGGACGGAAAAGGAAACACAAGATGGTCCTCCGCCTTGCAGGATGACCAATGGTTTTACGTCGATCTCGGCGAACCCCGGGAAATCGACCGCGTCGTGATCCGTTGGCAAACCCCTGCCGACTCTTATAAAATCCTCGTATCGGTCGACGGCGAAAACTGGGAGAACATCCGGGCCAACGACGGCATCATCTCCTGCAAAGGCGGCGTCGAAACGATCGACTTCGCTTTGCGCGAAGCGCGCTACGTCAAATTCCAAGGCGTCAAACGGGCGCCTGTGGAAGGCACGCTGTACGGGTATTCCTTCTATGAATTCGAGGTTTATCAGCTGCACGACCTGCAATCGATCATCGACAACGTCGCCGCCGCGTTAACCGTCCGGCCGGGGCAAACGCAGCTGGACTGGTCGGCGGCTGGCGTGCCGGAAGGGTACCGGGTCAGCTTGTACGGAAGCGACCGCCTGCCGGTGATCGGCATGGACGGCCAAATCCGCACGCCGCTGGTCGATGCCAAAGTCCATTTGATCGTGCAGGTGGAAGACGGGAAAAACCCGGACCGGAAGCTGCTCTCGGGGAACATACCGGTCGTGGTGCCGGGACTGCATAAGCAAACCCCGGACCGCAACACCGAGCCCGACGTCATCCCTTCCTTGCAGGAATGGTACGGAGACAGCGGCCGGTTTGCGCTCAAAAAATCGTCGCGCATCGTCGTGAATCCGCAGGACGAAGCGGCTTTGCGGAACGCGGCCGAGCTGACCCGCGAGGATTTGCTCGACGTGACCGGATACGATCTCAAAGTCGTGGCCGGCAAACCGAAAACAGGCGATTTGTATTTGTCCATCGATCCGTCCCTCGCGTGGCTCGGCGAAGAAGGCAACCTGTTCCGGGTCGGGGACTACGTTTCGATCTCCTCCGTTTCCGCCAAAGGGGCGTTTTACGGCACCCGGACCGCGCTGCAGATTCTCAAGCAGCATCCGGACCGCACCATCCCGAAGGGGGAAGCGAGAGATTATCCGAAATATGCGCAGCGCGGATTGATGATCGACGTCGCGCGCAAATTTTACACGATCGATTTTCTCCGGAGCTACGTCAAATTGCTGTCCTGGTACAAAATGAACACGTTCCAAATCCATTTGAACGATGATGTCGGCACGCCGTTCGCCGACGGAACGAACGCCGCCTTCCGTTTGGAAAGCACCACCTATCCCGGACTCGCGAGTCCAAACGGCCATTATACGAAGCAGGAGTTCAAAGACCTGCAGCGGCTTGGCATGGAATACGGCGTCAACGTCATTCCGGAGATCGATACGCCGGGGCATTCCGGCGCGTTTATTTCCTACAATCCGGCGCTCGGTGAGAGCCGCAACCTCGATATTTCCAAACCGGAAACCGTTCGGTTCGTGAAATCGTTATTCGATGAATATTTGGACGGAAGCGACCCGACGTTCATCGGCCCGGACGTTAACATCGGCACGGACGAATACCACGGACCGGATGTCGAGGTTTTCCGGGGGTACATGGATACGCTGATCAAGCATATCAACAGCAAAGGCAAACGTCCGCATCTGTGGGGCGGGCTCACCCAATACAACGGCGTGACCCCGATCAGCACCGACGCGACGATGGATATTTGGCATGAGCCTTACGGTTCGGCGCAGCAGGCGGTCGATCTCGGCTACGACGTCGTCAATGCCCAAAACGTATACATGTACATCGTTCCTACGTTATACGGCGATTATTTGAATTCCCAATTCATCTATAACGAGTGGGAGCCGGTCAAATGGGAAACGACCACGCTTCCTTACGGGCATCCGCGCGTCAAAGGTGGCATGTTCTGCTTATGGAACGACGTGTCCGACGCCAACGGCTTATCGATGGACGATTCGCATGAGCGGCTGCTTCCCGGCATTCAAGCCGTATCGGAAAAAATGTGGACCGGAACGCGGGAAGACCGATCCTTCCAGAAATTCGAGCAGCGGGCGAAAGCCATAGCCGACGCGCCGAACGCCGACCTGTCCCACAAGATCGCCGTAGATAACGATGAAAACAGCGTCATTCAATACCTTTTTGAAAACCGGTTCAAGGATGAATCCGGCAACCGCTTCGACGGCAAGGGCGTCAACGTCGAAACGGCCGACGGGAAATACGGCAAAGGCGTCCGCCTGAACGGCGGGAAAAGCTACATCCAAACGCCGATCGAGTCCCTAGGTTTCGGTTGGACGGTATCGATGTGGATCAAACCCGACCCGGGCAACCCGGACAATGCCGTACTGATGGAATCCCCTGCCGGTACGCTCAAGCTCAAACAAGGCGCTTCCGGAAAGCTCGGGTTTACGAAAGAGCATTACGACAGCACGTTCAACTATGCGGTTCCGGAAGACAAGTGGACGCATATCACGCTGAAAGGCGACAAAAAAGGCGTGACGCTGTTCGTTAACCTGGACGAATATGTGGAAAGGCTGGAGGAACAAGCCCCGAAACTGCATACGCTCGTGCTGCCGACGCTCCGGATCGGAAGCGATACGAACGCGTTTAACGGCATGCTGGACAACGTCATGATCTACAACAAGCCGATCGATCTGCTTAGCAGCGACAATTTGGCCCTTCATAAAGCCGCGGAATCGTCCGAAACCGAATTCCCGTATTACTCGCCCGACAAAGCCGTGGACGGGGACCTGTCCCCGCTCTCCAGATGGTCGAGCGCTTACGTGGATGACGCTTGGTTTATCGTCGATCTCGGCGAACCGAAAGACGTCAGCAAGGTCGTCATCAAGTGGCAGGGAGCCTACGCGGAGAAATACCAATTGTTCGTATCGACGGATAAGGAGAATTGGACGAACGTTTCCGGCGGGGATGGAACTATTTCCTCCAAAGGCACCCTGGACATCATTGCATTCGATCCGCAGGAGGCGCGTTACGTTAAATTCCAGGGCATCAAACGCGCCACCGTATTCGGAAACTCCTTCTTCGAATTCGAGGTGTACGGCCCGGATCATATTCAGGAATACAAGCAGTTGATTGCGCAAATGGATGAGCTTCTGCAGCAGACGAACAACGGAAATCTGCATAAACTGCTGCTGCAACTGCTGAACCGCTATCCGTATGATGCCAACCGCGAAATGCGTCCGATACAAGATCTAATTGACATGATTCAAGCCAATTGAACGACGGGGCAGTCCTAAACCATCCAACAGATGTGAACTGCCCCCCTATCAAGTAGACATTGCAAGCGGCCTTTGTCCTGATTTTCATTGGACTAAGGCCCTTTAATTTTCCTGCAACCTTTCACAATTGGTAAAGTTTAATATTATTTGCGCTCAACCGATTTAGACAGCTGAAGCCTCATAAATGGTGATATGATTTTGCGCAAAGGAGTAGGAAAGTCTTTTAGATCATCTTGCCGAATAACTCGCAGCAGAACCAGAAAGATTGGATAGAGGGCAACTACCACTATGCCAACGGTACAACAAGTCAGGAAGAACACAATGCGATCAGGTAAAATCGACACCATTTGTATCCCTGCTAGGTTTAGACCATACCCTATTCCCGAAAGAACTATTATAGTTATTAAGAATCCAATCCAACGTTTTCCCATAATAAAGAACGGTACTATTTTCTTTATAGCATATAAGTTCAAAATAGTAATAATGAAAAAACACAGTCCAGTTGCAAATATAATTCCGTATATTCCTAAGAAACATGATAGAATGTAACTTCCTGCTACCTTTGCTGCAATACCAATCGCAACATTCACCATAGAATAGTTCGGTTTACCTAAACTTAGTAGGATTGAATTACTGATCATCATGGTAACTTGAAAAATTGTCATGAGTGTTAAAAGACCGACGATATCGCTGCCATCTAAACTTTTAAACAACAGCCCGTTAACGGAATAAGAAGCCGTACTTAGTGCAATTACAATCGGCATACTTGTCAGAATTGCAATCCGCATCGCTAACGTAACCTGATTTCGAAGATGATCTTCATCTTTTCGAGTAAACGCAGCAGAAATTACTGGTATCAGGGATGTACTGAGTGCTATTGCAAGAATGGGTGGAATCCCAGCTACCATCTGTGCACGTGAAGTAAGATATGCTAACATCTGTTCCGCCAATACTTCTCCAATTTGTCCAATCAAAAGTATCTTAACAATTGAACCATCAATGAAGTTTACAGCAGTAACAGCAAGGGAAGTCAGTACTATAGGAATTGAAAGCTTGAAAATATCCAAATAGATCTGTGTATAAGGTATAATGGTTTCTTCGTGAGCAGATACAACTGAAGAGTTTACTTGGTCCTCTTTATGTCTTTTCAACAAATAATATAGCATGACTCCAAAAGCACCAATACTGCCTAGAACGCCGCCAAAGGAGGCACCCGCAGCCAGCCATTTATCGGAGTATCCCATTCCCAGCATTACAAAAGCCAGTCCAACGGCTGTAATCACCCGTAAAATTTGTTCAATTATCTGAGAAATTGCAGAAGCTGTAATATTCCCTCGTCCTTGAAAGTATCCACGCATTATCGCAGTAGCAGGAAATAAAAGCAGAGCAGGTGCTATCGCCCGAATCGCCAGAGAAGCTTCAGGTACTTTTGCAATGTACTCCGCATAGAACGGTGCCGCTAAATATAAAAGGAGTGTCATTAACACGCCAGATATTGCCGAAAAGATCAACGCTGCACGAAATATCCGACTTACCTCTTGGGGCTTATTTAGAGCATAGCGCTCGGATATCATTTTACTTAAAGTACTAGGAATTCCTGCGGAAGCTACTGTTAGCAACATCAAATAAAGATTATTAGCAAGTCCGTATGCAGAGTTCCCAGTATCCCCAAACACATGCTCAAGTGGTACACGTTGAACAATGCTAAGTACACGAACCATCAATGTGGCCACTACAAGAATCAACGTACCCTTAATAAAAGACTCTTTCTTAGACAAGGAAGTTACCTTCTTTCAATACGAAAAAAATGAGGGCATAAAATATTTTGTGTAAATAGATAAATAGCAAAAGGAAGACCTTTTCTTGTAGAATTGAGCTACCACACAACAATCCATAGAAAAGAGGTCTTCCCTATGAATCATTTTAAATCAGATTTAGTCCAAGCTCGTCACAAAACAGGATGTGACTAAGTATTCCGCAAGCACCTGGAATCAGCTATGAATCGCTTGTTAGAAACGGAATTAACCGCCTTCTTGGACTATGAAAAGTATGACCGTATCTGGAAACTTTAGAAACGGTGGCTACACACCGATTACGGAGGCCTAAAGCTAACATTCCTAGAGATCGCAACGGAGAGTTTAAGCAGCAAACGTTGCACCTTATAAGGCTGCTCTTGAGAACTTCTGCGATAAATGGAAAACTGTCTATCCTAAAGTCGTTAAATCTTTACGTGATAACCCATAGCTTCCCGAATTCAATTTGGAGAAGTATCTACTCAATGAATCTTATAGAGATTTTTCAACAAGCAGATAAAGAAATACAGCAAACGTAAAGAACAATTCCACTCGAATCGACTCGAAGAAACCCTAGAAAAATTCCTGGTGGCACAGTTTGAGGACTATAACCAGCGCTTCACTACACGTTGCCATATGGGTTTTGATCTTGCACGTGCTGAACTGCAGGCTATGTTCACAACCAAGGACTAAAACCGTTGCACCTACAAGACAAGGAAATCTTCATTTACACAAAATTCTTGACACTACCTCTTAGTTCCTAACTTAGAACGATGATAGTGAAGGCACTTTCTATAAATATATACAACATGGTCAAAAAAGTAAAATATGCAATAATTCCCCGTAACTCTGCTAACAACATTAGCATATTAATACAAGCAGAATACGTTTATTGTCAACAATAATTCCCGAATGTTCAGCAATGGAATAATGACAGTGAAATAATAATTCACTGTCATTACTGTTCTATTTCACTTTATAGTTAATGAATTACTAGTTACTTAATCTTGGGAAGTTCCAATGCTAGCACTGATGGAATTATTGGATCAATAAAACGGAGGCATGAGTAACCAAAACCAACGCGCCCAAGCATCAGCCCGTCCATTTCTACGCGAGGATCCAGACCACCAATCCAACCTTGCTCTTCCTGTTCTAATAGTGTGGAGGCACTTGCTAAAGTGCACGGTCATACAGGATTGTTCTAATCACCAGATATGAAAAATCCCCTTCGTTCAACAAGATTAAGCCGATTTTAACGGTGTCTTAGTTCTCTTGTTTACTAAAAGAGGATTATTCTAGGGTTCCGTCCTTATTGAATCTTAGAGATCCTTCATGAATTGAATGATCTTATCGTTCAGCCCGGGCAAGCCTTCATGCCCGAAATCCGGGAAAATCTCCAGCTGCACGGGTGCGGTAATTTTGTTGATAGCGGCAAATTGGGTCGAAGGCGGGCAAACGATATCCATCAGCCCCACCCCGATCAGGCAATCGGCCTTGATGCGCGGCGCCAGGTTTTGAATATCGATGTATCCCAGCTTCGTGAAAATTTCGTCCTCGCGCTTGTGCTGCGGATCGAACATGCGGAAGTATTTTCCGAGTTCTTCGTAAGCGTGTTTGCACAAATCCATTTCCCAGGTTCTGCGGTAATCGCTCAGGAACGGATAAACCGGCGCCGCTTTTTTGATGCGCGGTTCAAGCGCAGCGCAAGCGATCGTAAGCGCACCGCCCTGCGACCAACCCGTCGCCCCGACGCGGTCCGCGTCGACCTCCGGCATGTTCATGACGATCGAAGCCAGCTGCGCCGTATCGAGGAAAATGTCCCGGAACAGCAAACGGTGCGGATCCTCGTTATCGAGTCCGCGGATAATATGGCCGTGATGCGTGTTGCCCGATACGCCGCCGGTATCCTCGGACAGGCCTCCTTGCCCGCGAACGTCCAGCGCCGCGATGGAAAAGCCGAGCGCCGGATACACCATTTTGTCCATCCAATCGCCGCTATGTCCGGTGTACCCGTGAAAAAGCAGCACGGCCGGATGCGGTTCGGCGCTCCCTTTAGGCCGAACGTATTTCGCATGCACTCTGGCACCGCTTACACCCGTGAAATATAAATGGAAGCATTCCGCGAACGGAAGCTGGAATTCAGCCGGGACAAGCTCGACCTGCGGGTCTACGGCGCGCATCTCCTCAAGCGCCTTCTCCCAATAAGCGTCGAAATCATGCGGTCTGGGATTGATCCCTTGGTATTTTTTCAGCTCCGATAGGGGCATATCCACTAGCGGCATTGGTCATCACCCTTTTTTATTTGATTTAAGCAGATTCGCACTCCCGTTGACAACCCCTTTTTTTCCAGATGCGATCCGGCCCCCGCCTTTCGTCCCCTCTTTTGCCCGGTGCCGGTTGCAGCGCTCCCGATTCCCCCAAAAGCAAAACATAATATATGTGTCATTTCTCGCCCCATTGAATAGGCTATATCATCAAATTTGATCTGGAGGTTCTATCTCATGACGACAAGCAGCTATCCCTTCGGGCCCGCCTTCCAGCACATACATCCGGTTCCATTCGCCTATTATCCGTTTGCCTATACATTCCGCGGCCCGTTTGCTCCATCGCCTTATTTCTGTCCCATGCCGGAACGGGTAGTTCCTTACGGAGGCGGGTTCACCGGGTATCCGGCCTATACGGGGTATCCAGCCTACCCGGCTTACGCGCCGTTCCCGGCCGCTCCATACCCCGGCATCCCTTATGACGCGCCTTACTCAGCGATGGACCCTACACGGGTCGAACCGACTTCCAAAGGCTTTCAGATTAAACTTCAGCCGGAGACGGAGACGAAACCCGCCGAAGTAAAAGCGGAAAACGTCCAGGCGGAACAGGTTGAGCCCGAAAAGGCCAAACCGGAAAAAAGCCATACGGGCGTCAAAATGAACACCGGCATCGAAGTTGGCGGCAAACACGGCGCCGGCTTCCAGGCAGAAACCCAGGTCGACAAACATGGCATAAGCAACCAGGTCAGCAGCCACGTCGGCGCGGAGGAATACGGTCTGAACGTCCAGGGAGGGGCGAACCTGGATAACAAAACAAAAGGCTTCCAATTCGAAACCGAAAGCAATCTCGGCGGCAAATACGGCATTCAGGTGCAGGCCGAGGGCCATGCCGGTCTGAAGCAAGGGATCGGACTGAGCACCGAAGCCCAAATCGGGGGCGAACACGGCCTCGGCGCCCATGTGAAAGGCCAGCTCGGCGGCGGTCAAGGCGCAGCCTTCAGCACGGGAGCGCAGATCGGCGGCGATCACGGCCTCGGCGCCCACGCGGGTGCCCAAGTAGGCGGGGGCCAGGGCGTAAGCTTCAAGGTCGGCGGCAACGTCGGCAGCCATGACGGCCAGGTCGGCTTCCAGGTGGGAGGCAAAGAGAAAAAACAACATTCGGAGGATTAAGGCTTTCGCTTTATCGTCCGCAGATGTTTGCGTTCGCTTACTCCTTCAAAACGGCGTAAAAAAGGCCATCGGCGTCATCCCTAAAGATGACCCGATGACCTTTTTTCGTGCGGTCAGGTCAAGCGTGCTGCAGTTCGCCCGCTACGAGCTTCGGCAGCGCGGCGATGCCGGCCGTATTCAAGAAGTTCCAAGGCTTGTTGAAATGAGGCTGGAAGAAGAAGTCGACGAAAGCCAGCTCGTCGATCGTCATCCCGTTCTGAATGCATACCGACAACGTGTTCATCGCTTGCGTCAGATCGACCTTGGACATGATCTGCGCCCCCAGCAGACGGCGGTTCTCTTTGTCATATACGACTTTCAGCATCACCGTCTCGGCCGTAGGCATAAATTCCGGACGGTATGCGTCATTGACGGTCACCGCTTCGGCATGGATCTTCTCGTCGGCTGCGGCGCCTTCCGTCAGTCCCGTCGAAGCCAGGTTGAGATCGTAGATTTTGAGGCCCGACGTGCCCTGCGTGCCCAAATATTTCGTCGTTGGTCCCATCAGGTTGCGGGCCGCCAGCAGTCCCATCCGCACCGCATTCATAGCCAGCGGAATGTAAGCCGCCTTCCCGGTCGGATTGTAATGCACGGCGCAGCTGTCGCCGGCCGCAAACACGTCCTTTTTGCTCGTTTGCATGTATGGGTCGACGATGATGGCGCCGCCTGGCAGCATATCCACCTGGCCTTTCAGCAGTTCGGTATTCGGACGGAAGCCGATGCAAAGAATGACCATATCCGTTTCGATTTCGCCTTTGTCGGTGATGACGCGGCTGACAAGCCCATCTTTGCCTTCAAAAGCTTTCACCGTTTGCCCCAGCGCCAGCTCGATGCCATGACCGCGGAACGCGTCTTCGATCCGGCTGCTGAACTCGCTGTCCAAATACCGGTTCAAAATCCGGTCCGCGCTGTCGATCAAAGTCACCCGCTTCCCGCTTTGCTCGAACGCCTCCACCAGCTCAACGCCGATGTAACCCGCGCCGACCACCGTAATGCGGTTCGCATGTTTCGCTTTTTCGATGATGGTGTTGGAATGTTCGTAGTTTTTGCAGAGCAGAATGTTGCCGAGCTCCATGCCCGGAAGCTTCGGAATGACCGGCCAAGAGCCTGTCGTGACGATCAATTTATCGTAGCAGTCTTTGAATACCTCTCCGGTCAGCAGGTTGCGCACCTGCATCGTTTTTGCATCGGTATCGACCGCAAGCACCTCATGGCGCATATGGGTCACGACGCCCAAATCCGCCAGCTGCTGCGGCGACGAATAAAACAAGCCTTCCGGATCTTTCACGACGCCGCCTACATACAAGGCAATGCCGCAGGATAAAAACGAGATGTTGTCGTTGCGTTCATAAACGGTAATTTGGGCATCAGGGTAAAGCTTGGCTGCATTCGCCACCGCTGCCGTTCCGGCATGGGTACATCCAATCACTGCAATTCTCATCGTAATTCCTCCTCGAATATAATCGGTAAGTCCGATGGTTCTTCATCTAAAGAAATTTAAAAGTTCATGCCTGTCGTGAAGCCGCTGCATTTTAACCTTCGAATTGTAATGTTTAGTTGTGATTTATTTCACATTTACAGTATACTGTGATTTTTTTCACAAATCAATAGGTTCATGCACGAAGTTCATAATTTGTTCATTTTTTCACAAATAATCCGACGGCATCTTCGTTTCTCCTCAAGAAGCGCTCGCATTATTTAACGTCTTGATCCAGACCCCTCTTGACCCTGACCTATAGTAGAGGGTTTACAATAGCGCCAAGGAGGGGAAAAGTTGATGGAATCAATGAAAACTTCGCCAACCGGCGCGGAAACCAAAACGTGGATAACAGCCGTCCTCCTGGGATGGTTGTCCCTGACAATCGGCTTGTACGCAGCGACAGCGGCCGGCCGATTGCTCAAACTTGCAGGTGCGAATGTCATCGTTGTCCAATTAAGTAAAGGAGGAATTATCAGTTCCATTAGCCTTGCGGCCGTTTATTATATTCAAACGAGGCTGCTGGGCAGAGCTTGGAGCGATATTGTTGGCGATCGCCTTCGAAAAGGAATCGTCCATCTCCTCATCGGAGCGGGTCTTGCCGTCGGCCTTGCAGGCTTCGGATTCATCATTGCGTGTTGGCAGGGATGGATCGGCATTGCGCAATGGCATCTCTCTCCGGAGCTCTTGGGGAGCATCGCGGTCAACATCATGTTCGCTTTCCTCTACGAGGCGTTGCCGGAAGAAACCGTGTTAAGGGGTTTTGCGTACGGCACGCTGAGATTGAAACTTCCTGCCCTTGCCGCTTTCCCGCTTCAGCTTGCCATGTTCGTGCTCGTTCCGGTTGCGGTTGCCTGCCTGCAGCGGCTTAGCGGAATGGGGATGGCCACTCAGATGAACGCCGAATACGTAATCCTTCTGCTATGTTTCGGGACCGCGCTGCAGCTGCTCAGAATAGCGACCGGCAGCTTCTGGGCCCCCATCGGTTTTCATCTTGCGTATCTTGAAATTTCCAGGTTTGCCGTGCTGCAGAGGGAGCAAAGATTGTTTACGTATCATGAAACGATGCCTGGTACGGGGGAATTGTTTATATTGTTTTTTATGACGGTCGTGGTTGCAGCCCTTATTCTTGCGTGCATGCTTACGGTTCGCCGAATTCGCGCAAAAAAGAGGTGAGGTGAAAAATTTTGTATACGGTCGGGGAACTGTCCAAAAAAACCGGCATTTCGATCCGAACGCTGCATTATTATGAAAAAATGAATCTGTTAAAGCCCAAACGCAGCCCGGACAATCAATACCGGCTTTACGGTCCGGGGGATGTCATGCGTCTGCAGCAAATTGTGCTCCTTAAGCGAATGCGGTTTCGGCTTCGCGAGATCAAGGAGATGTTCGATCAACATTTTGAGCGGCAAACGGGCGACGATTACGACATATGGGTCCGCGTCATCGAGCGCCAGATCGCGGAGCTGCAAAAAGAGAAGGAAGAAATCCAAAAGGTCGAGCATCTGCTCCAATCATCGCTTTATGCCATGAGGGCGACCAAGGAAGTCCGGATTGAAGAGATGCTCGGTTTTATCCGTGAAATCGAAAGACAGCCGGACAGAAAACGGCAGATTCGCCGGCTGTTCTTTACGGAAGAGGAAATGGAAAAGCTGCCGTCCCATGAACCTGCCGATCCGCTTGCCATGGAATGGGCCGATATACTAAACGAGTTGCGGGCGCAGCTCAACGATTCTCCCGCGTCCGGGCGCTCCCAACGTCTGGCTGCCCGTATAGCGGCTTATGCCGAACAATTATTCAAAGACGACGAGGCATTGGCTCTAAAATATTGGGATTACATCAAACCGGAGCCTGGCGAAGCCGCCAAAATCTACGGCATGGACCGGGAGGTCATGATTTACATCGAACAGATCCTGGAGCAATACTACACAGGAAAAAGCACAAGCTGAGCCAATACATTCTGCTCGAATGATGGACTAACTCTCCTTACGTTCAAGGAGTCATCTTGCTTGTAATTATGGGGTCGGACACCGGATGGAGAGAATTCTATGACGAATGTAACCTTTTATAGAAACGAACATTTGCCTTTCCTGGAGGCCAAACGATGCACGCGAAGCGATCTGGCCTATCAGAAGCATTTTCATGAAGAGTATTCGATCGGCTTGATCGACGAAGGCGAAACGGAAGCCTGGTGCGACGGACACGCGTATCGGGTAGAGACGGGCAGGGCGATCAGTTTTCCGCCAGGCATGCTGCATGCCTGCCGCCCCGCCTCCCTCGATTCATGGAAATATAAAATGTTGTTCATCAAGCCGGAATGGCTGGACCAACTGGAGCCGGCCATGGCGGAACCGCTGCGCATCCCGTTTTTACTGGAAGGGCACAAAAATCAATATTGCCGCCGCTTGATCAATCAGGTGGCGGACGCTCTCGCCGGGGCGGACGAACCGTTGGCCGCCGAATCCGCTGCCGTTGAGTTGATTTATGCGCTCGCCAGCCGAAATACGCTCGATCTGGAGCATCCATCAGGACCCGGGTGCGAACAGCCGCACATCCGCCGGATTCAGGAATACCTTCATGCCCACTATCATGAGCGGATTACGCTCCAAAGGCTGGAGGAAGCGGTGGGGGTCAGCAAATTCCATCTCATACGCCTTTTCAAGAAAGGCACGCACATGCCGCCTCACGCCTACCAAAACCTGCTGAGGATCAACCATGCGAAGGCCGAACTTTTGAAAAGGCGGCCGATCGCGGATATTGCTGCTGAGACCGGGTATTACGACCAGAGCCATTTTTCGAAGGCTTTTTTCAAAATCGTCGGCGTGACGCCCCAACGGTACGTCTCCACCCGGATGCCATAGAGCAATAATTTACAATACGAGCCTCCCGAGCCTTTGTATACTTTAAAGGCATAAAGAAAAGGAGGCTTGCGATATGAACCATGAACCCGACTGGGAGCGGCGTCTGGCGGACGCCTTAAAATCGGTGGCAAGACGCCCGGACGTGAAATCATTTGTGGAGCAAACGCCTTGGCTCTATCAGCTTCTGCGGCGCGCAGCGAGGCAGTACGTCGCCGGCGAGGAACGCCGGGACGGCCTGGATGCCGCCGGCAAACTTGCGGACATGGGGTACAGGACTTCCCTGGAATACATCGGCGAAAATACGATAGATCGGGCGGTATGCCAGGCGGCTGCCGAAGAGCTGAAAACGATCATCCGGGAGTTGAACGGAGCGGGCGATCGGGTTTGCTTCGACCTGTCCCATATCGGTCTGTCGGTGGATACGGATCTGGCTTATCGTCTGTTGACCGAATTGGCCGAAGAAGCCTTGAGGGTCGAGGCGGAGCTGTTGATCAGCATGGAGGAGTCTGCCAAAACGGATCGCATTTTGGACGTCTACCGGCAGGCCGCCTCCCGCTACCCGAACATCGGCATCACGCTGCAAGCGCATTTGCACCGCACCCGGCAGGACTTGGCGGACCTAAGCCATTCGCCTCGCCGCATCCGGATCGTCAAGGGGGCCTTCCGGGAGCCGGAAGGACAAGCTCTGCCCCGCTCGGCTGCACTGAACGATCGTTATCTGGAGCTGGTTCACGACGCGATCCGACAAGGCCACCACGTATCCATTGCGACGCATGACGAGCAAATCATCAACGAGGCGATCCGCCGCGGATGGCTCGACGCCGGAAACGCCGAATTCGATATGCTTTACGGCTTCCGCCCGGGCCTGGCCGCGAAGCTGAGGGCGGCCGGCTTCCCCGTGCGCATCTACATCACCTATGGACAAGAGTGGTTTTTGTACCTTTGTCACCGGATCGCCGAATATCCGCCGCATTTATACCGGGCCGTCGCGGACATGGCCGGCGGGGAAGCGGCCGACCCTTGCCTTGCTTACGAGCTTCAAACCCAATGACGGATACAGGAACTTGCGCGGCTTAACCCTAAATCCCCATGCGGTAAATCCGGCCGCCAAAAACGTTACCGCGAGTTGAAGGCTGCGCAACAAACGCGAAGAAGCACCGCTTAAGCCCCAATAATCGGCTTAAAGCGGTGCGTTCTTTTCCAAAACCTGAATCAGGCTGCGGTTTTTTAATCGGAAGTTCCCATGCTGCGCATTAAGAAATGACCGCGCGGTTGCCGATATGCTCCTTCACCTTTTCAATCATCCACTCGCGCTTGGACAAAATCCATTCGGCGTCCTTCGGATAGCTGCTGAAGGTCATCGGTTCCTCCAGGCCCTCTTCCAGCGCGGCAAGAACGGCATCGCGGCCCAGCCATTCCTCCAGCTGGCGCAGCAGGCGCAGGTCTTGAAGCGCTTCCTGCATGACCTCCATGCGGATGGACTCGATCGGCCCATCCTCGCCCGGATACACGAGGAAAGCATCGCCCGAAGGGAAGCCTCCGCCGGCATCGGTTACGCGGAACGGGTCGATGACTTTTTTCGAATATTGCGTATACCAGAAGTTATATCCCCACTGCAAAAATCCGGCGTTGTCGAATTTGTACAGCTGGTATCCGAGAATCCGGTTGCGGGCCGAAGGCATGCAGAAAAACCGGTTGGCGACGTTTTTGTACTGCGAACAGCAATAGTATGTCCACAGCGGCGTCACGTTATTTTCAAGGAATGGTTCGATATGGTTGCTGGCCGGGATCGGCGTCTGCACCAAACCTTTTTCGTAAAAATCATAGTCCGACAGCGCATCGATCACCGGGAAACCCGACAGCAGCTCGTTGACCATCTGTTTGGCGCTGGCATAATATTCGATATGCTCCAAGCTCGGCTCGTCGGAAATATGGAAATAGCTGCGGTTTTCAATGCCGTTTTCATGGATCCAGTCTTTCAGCTGCGGCAGCAGCTGCTTCAGGAACGTATGGTACTTTTCGCCGGAAGCATCGGTTTCCCAGCCGAAAATGCGTTTCGACTCACCGTTCACGACAGCCATGATTTTCGGCGCATGTTTGGCCCCCCATTGCGTGAACAGATGCGAAAATTCGAAGTATTCGATGCCGCATTTTTGGCACAGATCCACCCAGCGTTTCAGCCGGTCAAAACCGAAGCGGTATTGGCCTTCGCCCGTCATCTCGACGTCCACCAGCTGCACCGTCGGGCGCTCCCCTCCCACCTCGGTATCAAGCGGCGGGGTAAAAAGCGGCGTCAACAGCATGTTGATGCCATGATCGGCAGCGGTTCGTATGTACTGCTCCAGCAGCTCCCAATGCCGTTCGCTGAAGACTTCCACCCCATATTGGGTCGCCAAGCAATCGGCGTGGAACCACTGCGTATGCAAAAGCTGCTGCTTCGGCAGCTCGGCCCCGATAATCTCCAGCTCGAAGCGTTCTTCCCCCAGCGTCTCTCCAGTTTCCGTTGCAAAACGAACCGTGATCGGATATACGCCCGGTTTGGCCATGCCTTTCGGATCGACCGTAACCCACACGGAACGCCATTGCCCGGGATAAGCTCTCAGCTCCCCGTCTGTAAGCGGTAACAAAGGATCGGGATATAAACCCGGCGTGGACCGAAGCACATTGTCGTCATGGTCGGAGTAAATAGGCAGTTCGGACGGTACCAAGCCGACGCTGCGCAGGGTGACCAGATCCCCAAGCTCCGATTCGGCCTTGACCTTCACCGCGGGGATCAAATGCGGCGAGCGATAGGCCACCTGATACGAAAACACTTCGTTCAGAAGCGCGGAGCCTTTGGCTTTGCCGGCCGCGGCCTGCAGCTCCTCATCGGGAAACACTTTCACTAAAGAATGGAGAATGCGGGTTTCAAACTTTTGCGACATACTATCCTTCCTCCCTTATATTCCGGAATTTGCAATTCGGGCTGCTAGGGATCTTGGGGCAGCTTTGCAAAATCCGCGCTCTCATGACTTCCAGTTTACCTGATGGCAGAAGACATTCAAGCCCTAATTTGAAAAAAGACTGTCTGTACGTGGTTATTGTCCTGCTCCCCCTTCTTTTTCCAGATAAAAGAACCATGGTCTCGCTTAATCCAAAGGCTATAAGGAACGCTATTCTACCTCAAAAAGAAACCCGATCTGACTTTCGTATTTTGTGCTGTAGGCACTCGGAAGAAATACCTTGCACCTGCTGCTTGATGATCGACTTCAATGACTTTCATCTATGGGCGTCTGAACAACAAGGGGGGGACAATCCCCTCACACTTGATCGGATCGGACAGATTGAATTTGCATAATATCTAAAGTAGCTGATTTTTTGTACTTCCAAGCTAAACCTCGACGGTTTCCTAAAAAACAAACTTTTTCCCTTTTTAGTTGTTATACATTTTGATGTAATAATAATCCAAAATAGGGAGGAATAAAATTAGAAAAGAGTCCGTTCATTTCTTATCGCGTTACTTCTTTGCTTTACTGGTTCCGCAGTGGCAGTCGCTGAAGATGGGAATAACCAAACAGTGAGTAATCAAGATCTCTTGAAAAAGTTGGATTACTCAAGAAATCCTATTCAAGGTGTAGGTCCTTGGAATTTTGAACGTGGTACATCCAGTTCTCTTTGGAGTGCAAACGATAAAACAGGCGGAATCGGTTTTGAGCTTCAGCTTAGAGAAGATACTGGAATGGTAAACTCCACCGGCAAGCAATACAAAGAAGAAAATCATAGAGGTTCGGTATTATATAGAGCTATAAGAAATAATAGCATATTTACTTATGGTGATTTATCAGGACACTACATTCACACTGAAACAAAATATTCTGGTTCTCTTGGTGTAGATGCAAAGGGAACAGGAAGTTTTTCAATCACTGCAAACGTCAAACAAGACCCAGCAATACAGACCGGGATTTCTTGGCAATATTGACACCAGGGAGATGAATGATTATTGCTAATTCTAATCATATTTTTATTGATCATTGCCATAATACTGCTTATTAATATTAACAATAAGATCCCCCCGCGCCCACCACGTGATTACGTAGCTGAGGCAATGGAGCGGGATAAAAAGAATAAAGAGCACAAAGAGAATCAAGAGAAGAAGAGCTGACCTTACACGTTTGCTCTGATTGAATTTTAAAATGGGCTATCCTATAAAAACATGGGGGTGTTCCAAGTCTCTTTAGACTTTTGGGACACCCCCTATTTCTGCTCTCACCTAAGTCAAGCGTAGCAACCATGGAATCGGCTTAAAAGCCTTAGCTCCCATTTCTTGTGCACTAATTATGCCGTTGAGCCAAAAGGTCATCGCATCTACACCACCGACTCTACGGCCGCCTCCGTTTTCGCCTTCGCCATGTTGCGCTGCGCGGTAATGAGGTTATAATAAATGCCTTTTCGTGCCACCAGTTCGGCATGGGTGCCGATTTCCGCGATTTTGCCTTTGTCGAGCACGATGAGCCTGTCGGCGTGGCGCAAGGTCGACAGCCGGTGCGCGATCGCCAGCGTCGTGCGGTTCCGCGTGACGCGCTGCAGCGCCTCCTGAATGGCGGTTTCCGTATCGATGTCGAGCGAAGCGGTCGCTTCGTCCAGAATGAGAATCCGCGGATCGTTCAGCACCGCCCGGGCGATGGCCAGACGCTGCCGTTCGCCGCCGGAGAGGTTGCTGCCGTTCTCCTCCAGCCGCGTATCGTATCCGTCCGGCAAACGAAGGATAAAATCATGCGCATTGGCGATTTTCGCCGCCTCCAGCACCTCTTCGTACGTCGCATCCGGCTTGGAATAACGGATATTGTCCAGGATGGTGCCGCCGAACAGGAACGTCTCCTGCAGGACGACGCCGATTTGCGAACGCAGGTGGGCCTGCTCGATCCGGCGGATGTTGACGCCGTCGATCAGAATCTCCCCTTCGTTTACGTCGTAAAAACGGGAAACCAGGTTGATCAGCGTCGATTTGCCCGAACCCGAATGCCCGACAAGGCCGATCATTTCCCCGGGTTTCACCTCGAAGTTCACGTCCTTCAATACCGGCTCATACGATTTGTACCCGAAATAAACGCCGCGGAACGTAATCGTCCCCCGGATCGAATGTTTGACGGAACTCTCCGAATCGATCACCTCCGGCTGCTCGTCGATCACCGAAAAAATCCGGTCAATCGAAATGATCGCGTTCGACACCCATCTCGGCATGAACATCAGCCAGGTGATCGGCCCGTAGATCATGGCGGCATAACCGCTGAACTGTACGAGCTCGCCCAAGGTCATGTCCTTATTCAAAATCATTCCGCAGCCGATCAGGAGCACGAGATACTGCCCCATCTGGATCAAATAGTTCGAAATCGGCGCCAAAATGCTGAATACCTTTTCGGTCTGGATCGTCGCCGCAGCAAACTCGCTGTTATACTGCCGGAAACGTGTGACCTCCCGCTCCTCCTTGCCGAAAGCCTTCACCACGCGGATGCCGCTCAGCACGTCATGCAGGAAGGAATTGGCCTTGTCATAGACCCGCCACTGCTTGCGGAACAGCTTCCACAGCACGCCTTTCCATATGTAACGCTGCAAATAGGCGACCAGCGGAGCCGGAAGCAGCACCACGAAGGCAAGCCGCCAATCGGCGGAAAACAGCAGCACGCTCGCGGAGACGAGGATGATCAGCTGAAAGATCGCCGTCGTGGCGAGCTCCTGCACGAGATTGCGGATCCGCTCCGTATCCGACGTAATCCGGTTCATGATATCTCCGGCCCGCTGCGACGTCAAAAATCCGAGCGACAGGCTTTGAATCCGCTCATACACCAGCTTGCGCAGATCCGCGGCGATTTCCGAGCTGACCCGCGCCATAATCCGTCCTTTGACGATGCCGAGCCCTTCGCCGCCGACCAGCACGAGCAAAAGGCCCGCAATGCCCAGAAGGAACATCGGAACGCTGGGCGACTGACCCGCCGGCGGCTGCAGCGCAGAATTGACCAGCAGCTTTTGAAAATAGGGTCCGGCCATCGATATCGCCGAAGCGGCGATAATGACCGCCAGCCCGACCGCAAACGTTTTGGAGTGGGCCAGCGAAACCGACAGCAGCCGCTTGAGGGCGGCGGCTTTGTTCATGCATTTCGGGCATACCCTCGTTCCGGGAACGAGCTGCCCGCCGCAGGTCGCGCAGATCGGCTCATCCTCATCGTTGTATATCCGGACCTTGCGTTTGCGGGATATGTCGTTCAAAATTTGCGCGATATATCCGTATCGGGCCGCATGTTTCATCGACAGCCGGGTCAGGATGAACTTGGTCCCGGCTTCGTCCCCTTCCAATACGGCGCTGCCGATCAGCGGGACCACCTTGTATTCTTCGGCGTCCGCTATCGCCCGGCTTTCGATGACAACCCCGTCCTCCAGCAGCGCCCAGCGGTGTTCGCCGACGACAAAATAGTTTTCCGTCCGCCTTCCGCCATACGTCAGATCGGCCGGGACGCAATATAGGATGGACTCCCCGACGGCCTGCCTCGCGGCGAACAGCTGCTCCTCGGGCAGCGTAAAATTAAGGTTCATGGATACCTCCGTCCTCGCACTCGGTTGCTTGCAGGCCTTTCAAAGCCTACATGCATACTTCGATCATCCGGTATTCCTTATCGCTCAAACAGTCCAGTTCGGGAATGATGAACCGGTTGCCGTCCACGTCGACGACGAGCAGGCGGTTCGGCGTCATCAGCTTGACGTTTCCGCCGCCGCTCCGGACCGTAAACCGGCACAGCCCCGACGAGGTTTCCGCTTCCCAATAGGAATAGCCGAATTCCTCCTTCACCGACAGCACCTTCGTGATTTCCGGGGCGAAATACCGCAGCTGCACCTGCTCCTCCAGCAGCTCCTGCGTTTCCTTCGGGAACTCGTCCAGGGAGCGGATCATGCCGACTTCTTCGTTTTCCGCGGTCCGGACCGATAAGTAGATCCGTTTGTTCGTATGGGGAAAAGAGCAGTGGACATAAACGCCCGCATGCAGCTGATCCCCGATTTGTACGTTTAACATCCGTCCTTCCGTGCGGATAAACGTCGTATCCGCCGGCGACAGGTACCGGATTTGGGCCGCGTCCGCCAATCCGGCGCCGCTTTTTTCAGGTTTCTGTACCGCGCCCGTTTCGTTTCGGGTCATGCCGTAATCACCTCTTTCATTTTCAGCGCTTCGTCGTGTTTTTGCACCAGGCCGTAATATGCCCCTTCTTTTTTCATCAGCTGCTCGTGGGTTCCTTCCTCCACGATGGTTCCATGCTCAAGCACGACCAAATAATCGGCGTTTCGGAGCGTCGATAGCCGGTGTGCAATCGCAATCGTCGTTCGGCCCCGGATGAGGGTATCCAGTGCCTCCTGGATTTGCAGCTCCGTTTTCGTATCCAGGGAAGCGGTCGCTTCATCCAGGATCAAAATTTTCGGATTATGCAAAATCGCCCGCGCGATGCTGAGCCGCTGCTTTTCGCCCCCTGACAGGTTATGCCCGCCCGTGCCGACGATCGTGTCGTAGCCTTCCGGCAGCTTTTCGATGAAGTCATGCGCTCCGGCGATCTTGGCGGCATGGACCAAGTCCTCCAGCGTGCAGTCCGGGTCGGCGTAGGCGATGTTTTCGGCGATGCTGCCCGACATGACGTACACGTCCTGGGATACGATGCCGATATGCTTGCGCAGCGAAGCCATGGACAGATCCTTGATGCGGATGCCGTCGATCCGGATCTCTCCTTCATTAACGTCGTAAAGCCTTGGGATGAGGTTGACGAGCGTCGATTTGCCCGCCCCCGAGTGTCCGACGACCCCGATCATCTGGCCGGGACGCGCATGCAGGGATACTCCCTTCAAAATAGCCTTGTTCGGCTCGTAACCGAAGGTGACGTTTTTGATCTCGATTTCGCCCTTCATGTCCGAAAGCTGGACGGCATCCGGCTTTTCCGCAACGTCCGGCACCGCGTCGTGAATCTCGAAAATCCGCTGGGCGGCGGACATGCAATACGACCACCAGTTGACGATGTTGTTCATGAACTGGATCGGACCGTACAGTAGCAGCATGTAGTTAATAAAGGTCATCACTTTCCCGAACGTAAAGTCGCCCTGCATCACCCTCCAGCCGCCAAAAGCCCAAATCACGATGCCGCCGACCTGCGTTAATATGTTTAATACCGGAAACAACGTGACGCCCATTTTGTTGAACGACTGTTCCGCCTCGGAAAAGGCGCCGCTGGCCCGGCCAAAACGGGCATTCTCCGTCTGCTCCTTCCCGAAAGCCTTGACGACCCGCGTCCCGCGGATCGTATCGCTGATGATGGCATTCATCGCCGCGACCCGTTTATGCCTGCGGATGGACAGGCGCCACAGCTTGGGAAACGCTTTCCGAACAAGCCAAAACACGAGCGGAAGCGGCAGCAGGCACAGCACCGTCAGCTTCCAATCCATGATGAGCAGCACCGTGACGATCCCGACGATGTTCATCGCGTTTACGACGAAATAAGAAATACCGTCCACGAAAAAATACTGCAGCTCGGTTGCGTCATTATTGACCCGCGTCATGAGCTGCCCCGTCTGCTTTTTCTCGAAAAAGCTCAAGGAAAGCCGCTGCATCGCCTGAAACACGCTCGATTTCAAATCAAAGGCGATGTTTGCGGCCATCTTCGCGTTAATCACCCCGTAGAGCACCCCGAACAGCAGCGACAAGGTCCGAAACACGATGATCAGCAAGATGACGAGCCCGATTTTGCCCGCAAAAGCCCCTTCTCCGCCGAGCGCCTGGTCGAACAGCAGCGTCCCCTGCAAATAAGGGATGACGAGCCCCGTTCCGGAACCGAGCAGCATAAACAGCACGATCCAAAACATCGAAGCCTTGTACCTGCCCGCAAATGACAGCAGCCTCCCGAATACCGCATGTTTTTTCATGCATTTGGGGCAAACCTTGCGCCCTTCCTCGGGGTAGATCATGCCGCATTTCGGGCACGCGGCGCGCTCGTCGCCGTCCTCCGTCTCCTGTTCCTCCGGTTCCTCGTTTTTCTTCACCTTGGCAAACATTCCCGCCAGCCGCGCTGCCGCCCTCATGTGGCCGTTCGTAAAGGCGGCGATCGCCCGTTCCTCCGGCGCCTTCAACACCACCATGCCGGACGCGACCAGGTTGACGATGGTCAGGGACTCGATTTCCCCGATCGGCAACCGCTCGAACGCCCACCTCCGCTCCCGCGGGGCGGGAGGCTGTTTCGCGCGCGTACCCGCGGCATAACCGCCGTACGTCTTCTCCTGCAAAGGCTCCTCCAAGCTGGCCAGGATCCATACATGCTCGCGGGTAAGCAGCACGTACGTATCCGAGAATTCTCCGTCCAGCGTCCGGTCGCACAGCATCCAGCACAAAACGCCTTCCGGATCGGCGCCATGCCGCTGAAGAACCTTTCCGATTTCTTCTGGAAGCTTATCCATTTGCCCTCCGACTTTTTGGATTAATGTGGATTTCATTTGTTTTAGGTACGAATTATAATACACTCTTTACCGATTCCAATAAAGGGAAAATTTTCTTTAAACGCAAATTATCTTTACAGCCGGTTTTCGTCCGAAAAAAAGCAGCGGAAAGCCTTGGGCGAAAATGAAGCCTCAGACTGCCGCTGCCTTTATTCCGCTATCCGATTGGTCTGCAAGCGCATAAGCCAGCTGCTGCATGTCCCTGCTCCGCCATGCCCTATTTTTCTCCGACCAACCCATAAAAAAACAATTCCATCAACCGGTCCATATTCCTTGCGATGCTTTCCTGTTTCGAAGCCTCCCAATGCCGTCCGAGCTCGTTTTTGTACATGGTAAAGTACAACATGACCGTCTCGTCCGTGTGGTCTTTGCGAATATATCCCTCGTCTTTCCCCATGGCGACAAACTTCATGAAAAATTGCATCATTTTCTGCTCGCTGTAGTCCTCCAGCATCCGCATCAATCCGCTCGCCTCAAAAAACGACGCTTTCTGAAACTGATCCGTTAAAATTTTTAAATTTTTCGCCTCCAGCAGCATGATCTCTTTGGCCTTCTCTGCAAAGGCACGCCCCGAGGCCAAAATGTCCTCGTATTGCTCCAGCTGTTTGTCCAGCCAATCCTTAAACATGTCGGCATACAGCTGCTCTTTGGTTCCAAAGTAGTTGTAAATGGTCGCGGGGGAAACCTTCGCATGTTCGGCGATTTCGTTCACGCTTACCTTCTGAAAACCGTATTTGGAGAACAATTCAAAGGAAGAGCTGTAGATCTGCTCCATTTTGTTCCGTTTCCGTCGTTCGAATCCGTTCATGTTTTGCACCTCATTTGTAGTGTAGCGGATGTTTTGGAGCAATACAATGAAACCAGTACAACATTTATTGCCATTCCCGATCCGAAAATTTATAATATTTTTGTAGTTATTCACTATATATAGTACAAAACCTTGTTCAAAAGGGTTCTTTCAAACCTAAAATGAATGGGAGCGTGCTCGTGCATGAAACCACTTCGGATGCCTTCATTTTTGCATGACGTGTTCGGCGAACGCCAAAGCCTCGGTTCGATTCTAACCGTCCTATTGTTCGGCGGATTGCTGACCGCCGCGTTCTACCTTAGGTTCCCCGGCCTCGGAGAGCATTTGCCCGTATGGCGCGTCACCCTTGCATTGCTGCTCGTTTTCGATGTGTTTTCCGGATGCATCGCCAATTTCACGGCCTCGACAAGCAACTTTTATGCAGCACGCAAAACGAATCGGCTCGTATTCATTGCGATCCATGTTCACATCGTTATCATCGCGCTTCTATTGGATACGGATATGGGGGTTTCGATCGGGGTTTGGGCGTATACCGTCGCCGGAGCGCTCGTCGTCAATGCGCTTATCGGGAAACCCTCGCAGCGGTTTGTCGCCGGCTTGCTCCTGTCTGCCGGACTCGGCTGGGTACCGATGCTGCCGAATCTGCAGCCCCATATGCTCATCGTCAGCTTATTGTTTATGCTGAAAGTGTTATACGGATTTGCGGTCGACCATTATGGGCATGCCAGCCGCGGCACGGGAAAATAAACTTGCGCGGCACTCGAATCCCCTGCGCCCGCAAAAAAGGCCTCCCTCAAGCCGATGCCATTCGACTCGAGGGAAGCCTTTTATTTTAGGATTCGCGAAATCCTTACTTATAATATAGCTAGTAATATAGCTAGCTTATTTCGTTGCGTTTTTCCAGTCGGCAGCAAACTTCTCGATGCCTTGATCCGTCAGAGGGTGCTTCGCAAGCTGCGCGATGACGCTGAACGGAACGGTCGCGATGTGAGCGCCGGCCATGGCTACGCGGGTAACATGGTCCGGATGGCGAACCGATGCCGCGATGATTTGCGTATCCAGGTTGTGGACGCGGAACAGCTCGGCGATTTTCGTTACGAGCAGCACGCCGTCTTCGGAAATGTCGTCCAAGCGGCCCAGGAACGGGGATACATAAGTTGCGCCTGCGCGTGCAGCGAGGAGCGCTTGGTTCACGGTGAAGATCAGGGTAACGTTCGTTTTTACGCCTTTTTTGGAGAGGTAACGGCAAGCTTCAAGACCAGCCAGCGTCATTGGAAGCTTGATCGTGATATTTTTGTCTCCGCCGTTGATCTTGATGAGCTCTTCGGCTTGCGCGATCATGTCTTCTGCGGTTTCGGCATCCGGAGTTACTTCGGCGGATACGGACTCCACTTCAGGAACGGCCTTCAAAATTTCTTCGATGCGGTCTTCGAACTTCACGCCTTCTTTGGCTACGAGGGAAGGGTTGGTCGTTACGCCGGAAAGCACGCCGATTTTGTAAGCTTTTTTGATGTCCTCAAGATTGGCAGTATCGATAAAAAATTTCATGATGCATAACCTCCATATATGTTTATTGTTTAGGATCTGGAATTAGTTCTTCACTACAGCGTGGCCGCCAAATTCGTTGCGAAGCGCTGCAACGACTTTACCCGTAAACGTGTCGTTTTCCAGGGAACGGTAGCGCATCAGCAGGGACATTGCGATGACCGGAGTGGCAGCCTGCAGATCCAGAGCCGTTTCCACCGTCCATTTACCTTCGCCGGAAGATTGCATAATTCCTTTAATTTCATCCAATTTCGCGTCTTTGGCAAATGCTTTTTCCGTCAATTCCATCAGCCAGGAACGGATAACGGAACCGTTGTTCCATACGCGGGCCACTTTTTCGTAGTCAAAATCGAAATCGCTCTTCTCAAGCACTTCGAATCCTTCGCCGATAGCAGCCATAAAGCCGTATTCCACGCCGTTGTGGACCATTTTCAGGAAGTGGCCGCTGCCGGCTTTGCCTGCATACAGGTATCCATTTTCAACCGCCGTGTCTTTGAAGATCGGCTCGACATGGTTCCAAGCTTCTTCGTCGCCGCCGATCATGTAGCAAGCGCCGTTGCGTGCGCCTTCCATGCCGCCGGAAGTGCCCACATCAAGGAAGCTCACGCCGAATTCCTTGAGCTTGTTGTATCTTGCGATCGATTCTTTGTAATGGGAGTTGCCCGCTTCGATGACGATGTCGCCTTTAGCCAGCAGCGGAGTCAGTTCGTCGATGACGGAATCCACCACGGAGTGCGGCACCATGATCCACAAAATTCTTGGCGTTTCCAGCGCTTCAACCAGCTCTTTCAGGCTGGACGTGCCTTTTGCGCCTTTGCTTTCCAATTCTTTGACCGCAGCCGTATTCAGGTCGTAAGCCACGACGCTGTGGTTGTGATCCATCAAGTTTTGTCCCAAGTTCAATCCCATTTTACCCAATCCGATTAATCCGACTTTCATTTGTTTTCCCTCCACACCATATTTTCTATTTATTGGACTCGACCGATCTTTTGACTAATCTTGCATCGTGTCAGGAACCGGTCTTGAGCCCATGTTTTGTTTGTTTGAATCTTGTACAGTATGATTCCTAAAAAATCAGCGCTGAACCGCCAGTTCTTTTTCTTCGGCTTTTTCGCCTTCGACGGGTTTATCCAGCCACCATTTGAATCCGTCCGCCGCAACCAACTGATCGGATGCTTCCGGTCCGTTGGAGCCCGCAGGATAATAAGACAGAGGAATCAGGTCTTGTTCGAACGCGTCCAAAATCGGCTGCACGTACTGCCAGGACAGCTCCACCTCGTCCCAATGCGCAAAGAACGTGGAATCCCCGCGAACCGCATCGTGGATCAAGTTTTCGTAAGCTTCCGGCAAATCGTTGCCGCATTCGTAGAAGTTGATCCGCATCGGTTCCAGCTTTTCGTTGTCCAGCGGATCTTTTTTGTTCAATTGAATAAAGATGCCTTCGTTCGGATTAATTTCGATTACCAGCAGATTAGGGTCATTGTTGGTATTCTGTCCTTTTAGCGGCTCTTTAAATTCAATGACGATGCGCGTAGATTTTTCCTTCATGCGTTTGCCCGTACGGATGTAGAATGGGACTTCGCTCCAGAAATAGTTGTCGATCCACAAGCGGAGCGCGATGAAGGTATCGTTTTTCGATCCGGCCGGAACGCCTGGTTCGTCGATGTAGGCCGGAACGGGTTTGCCGTTGATCTCCCCGGCCGCATACTGGCCGCGAACGACGTTTTGGGCGATGGTTTCCTTATTAAGCGGACGCAGCGATTCCATGACGTTTCTTTTCTTCATGCGGACTTCGCTTGCATCTCCTTTGCGCGGAAGGCGCATGCTAATCATCATCAGCAGCTGAAGCATATGGTTTTGCACCATGTCGCGGATCGCTCCGGAATGATCGTAATACCCTGCTCTTTCTTCAACGCCGACGGTTTCGCTGGCCGTAATTTGGACGTTGGCGATATGGTGATTGGACCAAAGCGCCTTGAGAATCGGGTTCGAAGATTCGAGGATTTCGAGATTTTGGACCATCGGTTTGCCGAGGTAGTGGTCGATGCGGTAAATTTCGCTTTCGTCGAAAGCTTTGCTGAGCTGCGCGTTCAGATGACGCGCCGATTGCAGATCCCGTCCGAACGGTTTTTCGATGACCAGTCGCTTCCAGCCGGTGGTGGAGCCCAGACCGCTGTCCTTGATGTTAAAGGCGATCGTTTCGAAAAACTCGGGCGCTACCGACAGATAGAACAACCGGTTGTCCGGAATGTTCAATTCTTGTTCGCGTTGTTCCACGAGGGTACGCAGCTTGTTGAAATCCTCCAGGTTGCCGGCATCCAGCGCCGCATAACGGACGGTTTCAAGAAAAGCCTTCAACTGCGCCTCGTCGCTTGCCGCTCTTCTCGAAAAAGTCTCCAGCGATTTCGCCACGACTTGTTGAAACTCGGCATGGGTCGTCTCTTTTCTGCCCAACGCGATGATCGAAAACGTTTCTGGCATTTTTTTATCTATATACAAATTAAATAAGGCCGGATAGATTTTACGCTTCGCTAAATCTCCCGTCCCGCCAAACAAGACAAATGTCATATTGTCCATTATTCGATTCCTCCATTCCACCCAAATACTTTGCTACCAGCAGCTCTCTCTTTTTTCTCCGTGCATAGTACAGTATGGTTACTTTTAATAACCCGTTTACTTTAACATCGCCCATATTAAACCTATTTTGTCGAACTGTCAAACTTTTTTTGTCGAAATTATGAACGGCACCCTTACCCCTTTAATGATAGCGCTTTCCGTGATATCATGGTGTTAATTGTCAAGTCGCCATCGTATTTGCAGCACGCTGTGATGTTTGTCATATCCCTGCAAAATGTGTAACCTGATAATATTTAGTAACCATGGTTGGATCTATGGGGCGAAGGAGCGAGCGGAGGATGAACGATGAAAAATACGAAACTTTATGCCAAAAAATCGAAATGGCGCACCAAATCACGGGGAAAAAGTGGGTTAATCTTATTGTTCATACGTTAATGGAAGAGCCCAAGCGTTTCAGCGAAATTCACGCCTATATTCCGGACCTCAGCAAACGCATGCTTAACGAACGGATCAAGGAACTGGAGGATAACGGGATCGTCATTCGCAACGTCATTTCGGACCGGCCCGTGCGGATTGAGTATTCCTTGACGAGAAAAGGAACCGAACTGGGGAGGGCGCTGCAGGCGGTAGAGAAATGGGCCGAAAAGTGGTTGTAGCGATCGGCATGTTTCTTGCAGCGGATTTGACAGCGGTTACAACATCGAACAAGCGCAAATTAACGATATAAACCGAACCTACGCGGTGAAAAAAAAGCTCTGCGCCAACGCCGGCACAGAGCTTTTCGTTTGCTTAAGCCAGGGTCATCACTTCGTAGGCTTCCGCCAGTTCCATAAAATGCCCCATGCTGGAAATCTCCCCGGCCATAAGCTGTTCACGCACGCCGTAATAGTCGACGCAGGTGGCGCAAGCCAGCACCGGAACCCCCCGATCCGTAAGCTCCTTCAAATGAACGGAGGCCAGCGATCGTTCGGTTAAGGCCAGCACGCCCCGGTTGGCGCAAAAAACGGCCGCAGGCAGCTGCTCCCGCTGCTTCAGAAGCGTGAAGAATGTCTCCAAAATTTGCGATCCCAGCTCGCGTTCCCCGTTGCCCAGGCTGTCGGTCGTCAGAAAAATCACTTTATTTTTCATCCAAAGTCCATCCCTTCGGTACTTGAAATCATTTCCTATTCCAACGATAGCCTACGGGCATGAAAAGAGCAACTTCCATGGGAACGGCACGGAAAAGGCGGTTTTACCCGGCAGGGCATTGCCGCTTTTCCGCCCCCGCTCCGCTGCCTTCTACCGCCGCTTGAACCGCTTTTGCGGGCCTTGGCTTGTTGACGAGAAAAATGCCGATCCCCGTGCAAACGGCTCCGGCCAGCACGTACGCATGAAGGGGTTCGCCGAGCAAGAGCCATCCGGAACATAAGCCAAACAGCGGAATCAGGAACAGATACACGTTCGCTTTCCCCGGGTCGCTATTCATCAGGACATAATACCAGGCCACGAATTGGGCGATGGAGCTCATCAGAATCATCCACCCAAGAACGAACAGCTCTTTGCCGAGATGATCCGGATCCCAGGTAAAATGCGGCTGCTCCAATAACGGACCGACAGCCAGCAAAAGCACTCCCCCGATCAGCATTTGATACGCGGCCATCACCCACGTGTCGTATGCCTTGCCCCAGCGGGAAGTAAGGAGCGTTGCCAGCCCCCAAGCCATGCCCGCCCCGATCGCATACCAGAAGCCGCTTTCCAGCTGCACGGTAAAACCCTGCGCGACGGCAACGCCGGCGAAACCGATGAGCACGCCCGCCCATTGCACGGCCCGGTAACGAACACGGTACAACAAGAAGCTGAAAATAATAAACCAGATCGGATTCGTGGAAGATAAAATCGAGGAGCTTCCCGAAGAGATCGTCTTCATGCTCAAATAGATGCCCGCCATCACCAGCGCGGACTGCAGAAGGCCGATGACGGCAATTTTAAGCCAGTCGGCCGCCCGGCGGGGATGCGGGCGCTTCGCAATAAACGGCAGCATCAGCAGGCCCGCGGCAATGAACCGGATCGCCAGCAGCACGAACGGGGAACCGAAAGCCAAAGCCATTTTGCCGACGGGAAAATTGAGGCCGGAAACCAGCATCGCAAACACGGTCAACAGCATGATGCGCAAGTTTCGCATTCGTACGCCACCTTCTTTTCTTTAAGGATTATGTACAGTGTATTTCAGGGCATGTTATCATGTAAAATGATTAAAACCGATGCATTTCATCACTGGAAATGATGATAAGATAAACAACCCTGCTTTGAATGTTGACACTGTGGAAGGAAGGTGGCTAACGCATGGAAAGCGCCGATTTGAAAATATTCCAAGCCGTAGCAAGGGAAGGCAGCATCACGAAAGCGGCGGCCCGGCTCGGATACGTGCAGTCCAACGTCACGGCCCGCATCAGGCATCTCGAGGCGGAGCTGAACACCTCGCTGCTGCACCGGCAAAGCCGCGGCGTATCGCTCACGCCGGCCGGCGAAAATTTGCTGAAATATGCCGACAAAATCGTGTATTTGCTGGATGAGGCGGTCAAGTCCACCCGGAACTCGGAGACGCCGAGCGGCACGCTGCGCATCGGATCGCTTGAAACGACCGCCGCGGTCCAGCTTCCCGTGATGATGCTGGAGTATCACCGGAGTTACCCCGACGTCCAGTTATCGCTGTCCACCGGGCATACCTCGGACCTGGTCAAAAGCGTGCTGGAGTATGAGCTTGACGCCGCATTCGTCAACGGGCCGCAACATCATCCCGATCTGGAGGAGCTGTATGCGTTCGAGGAAGAGATGGTCCTGATCGCGGAACCCGGCGAAACATCGCTGCAATCGGCGCTTGCCAAACCGCAGCTGTTTTTCGGCAAAGGCTGTTATCACCGCAAAACATTGGAACGATGGCTGCAGGAAGAGCATCAGCAGTCGCTGAACAGCATGGAGTTCGGGACGCTGGAGGCAATTTTGGGTGGCGTGTCGGCCGGTCTGGGCGTATCGCTGGTCACCCGTTCCTCCGTTAAAACCTGGGAAGAGGCAGGCAAAATCAGCGTCCTCCCCATTCCGGAAAAATACCGGCGCTCCGTGGTCAGCTTCGTGTTCCGGCGCGATTTGTTCCGCACCAGCGCGTTTAATGCATTCGTCGAATTGATGTCGCGATTTTCGGCGCAAGGCGCCGCAAATGTGATTTTGGGGTGAAAAAAGGGCCGGGCTATGCTACAATACTGGACGGCAAATCGATCAGGGAGGTTTATATTCAAGCCATGCTCATTATAGGTATCGCCGGCGGAACAGGGTCCGGCAAAACGACGGTAGCCCGCTCCGTCATCGACCGTCTAGGTACGGGCAAAGTGACGTTCATATCCCAGGATAATTATTATAAAGACCACAAGCATCTCACGCTCGAGGAACGGGCGCATATCAACTATGACCATCCGTTCGCTTTCGACAACGAGCTTTTGATAGAGCATCTTGCCCTTCTCCGCGACGGCCAACCGGCGTATGCTCCGGTATACGACTTTACCGTCCATGCCCGTTCGGAGACGGAAACGGTTGAGCTTAAGCCGAACAACATCGTCATCATCGAAGGCCTTCATGTATTGTCCGACGAAAAGCTTCGAGAAATGCTGGACATCAAGGTGTTCGTCGACACCGATCCGGACGTCCGCATTTTGCGCCGCGTCGTGCGCGACATCGAGGAGCGCGGCCGCTCCATCCAGTCGGTGCACCAGCAGTATTTGACGACGGTGAAGCCGATGCACGAAGCCTTTATCGAACCTTCCAAAAAATACGCCGACCTGATCATCCCCGAAGGCGGGCAAAACGAGGTCGGGATCCAGCTCCTGTCGATCCTGACGGAAAAATTCCTGTCGGGCGACCGGGACTGGTCCGATTATTAAGAACATACTTCAACAAGTTCCCCCGAACCGGCGAACTTACGACAGCCCCCGTGCGCTTCAGGCGTGCCGGGGGCTGTTTGCCGTTTGCGGCTTGCGGACGGCGCCGGTGCTCCCCCTTGCCAGGCTAGTCCCGCCCAACATATCATGGTTGAATGATCCTCTTTATGGTTATGATCCGCTTTTTTATCGTACTCTGTTATTATTTTGTTAGTTTATGTTGCTTGTCAACGATTTCAATTTGCACAAAAATAGACAATAAATAACAAACCAGTACATTTCAAATCCAGCGAACAAACGTTAAAATAAGCCTGTAAACGCTATCAAACAAAGAAATGGGGAGAACAAGGATGAAAAAAAGATCATATTACTTGTTAGCTTTTGTTATTATCCTGTCGACGATCCTATCCGCCTGCGGTTCCAGCGGCGATGGCAAAACCTCCGAAACCGGCAACGGATCCTCCACCCCGACAGAGGGAAACCAAACCGGAGGAGAAGCGAAAACCGGGGACGGAACCGATATCAGCGGAAAGATAACGTTTCTGACCAACCGTACCGACATGATCGGCAAAGAGTATGACGAATACTTGAAACGCTTCAACGAAAAATATCCGAACATCAAAGTCGAATTCGAAGCTTCCCAGACGGACTACAACCAGCAGGCGAAAGTCCGCATGGCCGGCGACGAACTGCCCGACGTGATGTTTATCCCTACCATTCCGAATTCCGATCTTCCGAAATACTTTTTGCCGCTCGACGATTTGGGCTTGAACGACAACATGACGTTCAAAGATTTCAAAGCCTTCGACGGAAAGGTGTACGGCCTCTCCAGCGGCAACTCCACTTCGGGCATCGTATACAACAAAAAAGCTTTTGCCGATGCGGGAATCACCGAAATCCCAAAAACCTGGGACGAATTCCTTGCCGCTTGCGAGAAGCTGAAGCAAAAAGGCATCGTGCCGCTCGCTTCGAACTTCAAAGACAAATGGCCGCTTAACAACTGGGTCTACGACCTGCCCCGGGTCATCGAAAACAATCCGGATTTCCCGAACGCCAAGCTGAACACCGATACGCCGTTTACGATGGATAACGGTTACGGCAAGGCGCTCAGCCTGATCCGCGAGCTGAATGAAAAAGGATATCTCGAAAAAGACATCAACTCCACCAACTGGGAGCAGTCCAAAAAGGACGTCGCTTCAGGCAAGTTCGCCATGTATTTCCTCGGAAACTGGGTCATCAACCAGGTGATCGGAGCCGGAACGACGGCCGACAACGTCGGATTTTTCCCTCTCCCTTACGATAATTCCGGAACGGTGAGAGCGGCCCTGAGCCCGGATTTCTTCTACGCGGTCTCGAAAAACAGCAAGTCCCCGGAAGCGGCCAAAGCCTTCGTAAAATGGATGCTGGAAGACTCCGGATACGCGGATTTCGCCGGATTCATTCCGCCGCTGAAGGATAAGGAATCCACGCTGGCCCAATTGAAAGAATTCAAGGCCACCGGCGTCGAGCTTCAGGAAGGCACTCCGGACAACATGGACGTCGCCAACATTTCCAACAAAGCCCAACTCGATTTGCCGGCCCTCGCCCAGGAATTCGTGCTTGCCAAAGATCCGCAAAGCGTGCTCGACAAATGGAACAAAGCCTGGGCCAAAGCCAAAAAGGACCTCGGCAAATAAGCATTCGCCAATATCAACCCTGCCCGCTTTAAATAACGGTTCGAAGCAAAATGGATTATCCGTCACGGCGATAATCCATTTTGTTTCCCGTCTTTTCGGCGCGGCCGGACAGCAAAAGCTTTTGGCAGAAAGAAGGTATGCAAGATGTTTTCATCGCTTTCGTACAACAAACAAAAAACGATCGTGATCGTCTCTTTCCTGTTGATTCCGTTGATCCTTCTGGCGACGTTCACGTATTATCCGGCAGTCAAGCTCATTTATTACAGCTTCACCAATTGGGACGGGTACAGCCCGGAAAAACCTTGGGTCGGACTGGACAATTATAAAGAGGTGTTTTCCAATCCGGACATTTTCAAGGTTTTTGAGCATAACTTCGCTTATTTTGTCATGGGGATCATTCAAAACATCATCGCCATTTATTTTGCCGTGGTCTTGAACAGCAAGCTTCGCGGCCGCAACCTGTTTCGGATCCTCCTGTTCCTGCCTTACATCATGAACGGCGTTGCGGTTGCCTTTATGTTCGGTTACGTGTTCGACACGACCAACGGTTCGCTGAACCTGTTCCTGAACAGCCTCGGATTGACCTCTCTCGGGGAGACGAGCTGGCTCGGTACCGATGGGCTAGTCAACTATTCGCTGGCTTCGACGGGATTATGGCGTTTTATGGGATATAACATGGTCATCTATATCGCTTCGCTGCAGGCGATCCCGCGGGATCTGTACGAGGCGGCGAAAATCGACGGGGCCAATTCGTGGCAGACGTTATGGAAAATCACGCTCCCGAACATGAAACCCGTGATCCAGCTGAATTTGTTCCTCACCGTCACGGGGGCGCTGGAAGTGTTCGATCTGCCGTTCGTGCTGACCAAAGGCGGCCCGGCAGGCGCCAGCGAAACCTACGTGCAGCGGGTCGTCGATACGGCCTTCGCCTACAACAATTACGGGCTTGCATCGGCCATGAGCGTCGTCCTGCTCGGGTTTGTGGTGATCGTGCTTGCCGTACAACAGTTCGTTCTCAGCAGAGGAGGCAATAAGTGATGAAACCATCCCGTTTTCGCGTGCAGGACCTGATTAAATACATCACGCTTCTGATCGGCGTTTTTGTCGTTTTTTTTCCGCCCTACGTCGTCATCGTCAACGCATTCAAATCGAAGGACGAGTTCAACGCCAGCAGCTCCATTTCGCTGCCGCACAGCTTTTTCAATTTCGAAAATTTCAACATCGTGTTTGAACGCGGCGGCCTGCTCAGCGGCTTCGGCAACATCCTCGTCATCATCGTCGTTTCCCTGGCCCTGAATATTTTGTTCGGCACCATGGTCGCCTACGCCCTCGGCCGCTTCTCCTTCAAGCTGAAGCCCGTCGTGTTCGGCGCGTACCTGATCGCCACCATCATTCCGAGCATTACGACCCAGGTCGCCACCTTCGGCATCATCAAAGGCATGGGACTGTACAACACGCTGGCCGCGCCCATTGTGCTGTACATCGGGGCGGACGTGATTCAAATCATCCTGTATCTGCAGTTCATCCGAAACATCCCGTACGACTTGGACGAAAGCGCCATGGTGGAAGGAGCCTCCTTGTTCAAAATTTACCGGTCCATCATTTTTCCGCTCCTGACGCCGGCAACCGCCACGCTGGTCATCTTGAAGACCATCAGCATCTATAACGACATGTACATTCCGTACCTCTACATGCCGAAGCAAAGCCTGGGCGTCGTCACGACGGTCCTCATGCGGTTCCAGGGTGTCAACACGGCCGACTGGAATTTGATCTGCGCCGCCATTTTGCTTATTTTGCTGCCGACGGTCATATTGTACATTTTCCTTCAGCGGTATATCTTTGAAGGAGTCACCAGCGGAGCGGTGAAATAAATCAAAGCATCAGGGGGAGAACTCGCATGATTCGTCGGATCGGCCGGATGATACGCAAGGGATGGGTGTTTCTTGCCAACCTTTCACTGGAGAAAAAGCTGATTCTTATTTTCGTTTTTCTGCTGTCGCTGCCCATCACCTACGTCAGCTATCTTTCGGCGCGCTCCACCTTCGATTCGGTTTTGCAAAACGCCACGAACAATGCGATCCAAATGGCCGTCAACGCGTCGAACACGACCGACAGGTACGTTGCCGACCTGAAGCGTTCGACCGCCCTTCCCCTTTACAATTCCGACGTCCAATATTATTTGGAGCAGGAGACGACCGACTGGGGAAAAAACGTTGCCATGGGGATGTTCCTCAGCTATTTGAGCCACACCAAAAAAGAGATCGCCGCCGTTTATCTGGTCGACCGTTACGAGCATATCTTTTTCGACAAAAGGCCGGATATTACGGAGCTGTCCACGAAAGATCAGCTGGGCACCTGGAAAAGGCTCGTTGACCAGCAGTCCGGGGCGCACCCCATTCTGATGGGAAGGCATTCGATCCGGGTGAACGGCAACAAGGAAAAGGCCGTTTTCAGCGTGCTGCGCACGGTGAAATCGGCGAGCACCCTTCAGGATATCGGGATTATCGTATTCGACATCGACATCGGGCTGTTCCAGGACATCGCGGAGCCGATGGACCGGGTCACCCAAGGCTCCTCCTTAATCCTGGATGAACAGGGCAAGCTGGTCTATGCCAGCGGGGATCCCGGGACCGTCAACGCGCGGCAGTCGGAACTGATGTCGATGAGGCAAAGCCGGCAAACCGGCTATTTCGAATCGGAAATCGACGGAAAAAGCTATTTGACCGTTTATGTGGTGTCGGAGCAGACGGGCTGGACCACGTCGGTTTCGATTCCGCTCGCCAAAATTTTGTATAAGGTCAAGCAAAACAGCACCACGCTGATCGTTACGACGCTGCTGCTGCTCAGCATTGCGCTGATTGCCGCCACCTTCTTCTCCCATGCGCTGACCAAGCCGCTGAAGTCGATGGTGCGTTATATGAGGCAGGTACAGCACGGGAACCTGAACGTTTGGATCACCACCCGGTACGAGGACGAAATCGGCATGCTCGGAAGCCATTTTAACCGGATGATTTTGCGGGTCAAAGAACTGCTGAACGAAATCAAGGCCACGGAAAAGCGGAAGCAATTGGCCGACATGCGGGCGCTGCAAAGCCAGATCAATCCTCATTTCATCTACAACACCCTGGAGTCGATCCGCATGCTGGCGGAAATCAACGATGACCCGCAGGTGGCCAAGCTGACTTACCTGCTCGGGACCCAGCTGCGGTACAGCATCGTCCGTGGCGAAGAAACGGTGACCATAGCCCAAGAGCTTGAGCACGTCCAACATTATTTCGATCTTCTGTCCATCCGGTTCCCGGGAAAATTCAAGCTGACGATCGATGTCCCCGAGGCGTTTCGCGGGCTTCCGGTATTGAAGCTGATTTTCCAGCCCATCGTCGAAAACGCCGTGTTTCACGGGCTGGAGCGCAAGCCGGGCACGGGCACGGTTTCGATTGCCGCCTGGAAGGAACGCGAGCACGTCATTTTCCGGGTTCAAGACGACGGCGTCGGAATGGACGGGCAAAAATTGCTTGCGCTGAACGCCAGCTTGAGAGAGACGGATGCCGGCGGATCGTTCGGCATCGGCATCCACAACGTCAACGAACGGATCCGTCTGCATTACGGCCACGGATGCGGCCTGCAGGTTCACAGCGAACCGGGGGCCGGGACGAGCGTTTTGATCAAAATCAAGGAAAAACTGCCCGATGACGGGGAATGATTCCGGCGTTTCGAGAAGAAAGGAGGGCGAAGCCGCTTGCTTAAAATCATCATCGTGGACGATGAAATGCTGATTCGCGAAGGACTGGCGAAGATCATCGGCAAGGAAAGTCCTTGCTTCCAGGTCGTCGGCCAATTTCCGGACGGGGAGGATGTGCTTCGGCATCTTCCGGGACTCGAAGTCGACGTGGTCATTACGGACATCCGGATGCCTGTCATCGACGGCCTTGAGCTGATCAAAAGCTTAAGGGCGACCCACCCCCATATCCGTTCCATCCTCATGAGCGGATTTACGGAATTCGAATATGCCAGGGAAGCCATCCGGGCATCCGCCGTCGATTACCTGCTCAAGCCGATCAACAAGGAACAGCTGTTTGAGCTGCTTTACCGGTTAAACGACGAACGCGAGTCCGCCAGGGAAAAAGAGGCGGTCCACCGCCAAAGGCTGATCCACACCTGCCTTCACAGCGAGGCCGTGGCCGACTTTGTTTGGGAGGAGCTGGCGCTTCCCCGGCCTTATTTCGTGGCGTTCGTCCAAAAAGCGGGCTTCGGGGAACCGGAGCAAGCGCAGGAATGCTGCCGGGGTTCGGAGGGGCTTGATCCCGAATGGTTATTCGATCGGTTCGCCCTTCGATGCCGGCTGACAGCCTATATTTATTATTTCGCCGAAGCTCCCGGAGCGGAAGACGTCAACCGGATCGGCAGGTTCCTGACGGGCGACGCGTTCCATGGCGGGGCCGACGGCCGGGTCCATGCCGGCTCCAGCCATGTCTACAATGATGTCAAAATGCTCAAGGCGTCCTACCTGGAGGCCAAGCTTGCCTGCGATACGGGAATTTATGCGCACGCCCCCCGCTATTACGTCCCCTGTGGCGCCGCCCGCGGCCGCCAAACGCCGCCGCAGGTGCAGGAGATAACCGCCGCGGAGTGGGAGTTTTTTACCGAGCAGCTCCATCTCCTCCACGCGGCATCCCTGCAGGAGTGGATTCAGCGGCGGTTCGAGCATCTCAGGTCGGCATCGGCCTCTCCCGAAGCCATCCTGGAGACGTGCTGCCAGATCGAAGAAACGGCGGCTGCGGAAATCCGGGAGCTGAAGGACGTTTTCGAGTCGCCGGCCCATGCCGGGTGGAAGGAGCAGCTGCTTGCCTCCCTGTCCTTTGCGGAAATGAAGCAGCTGTTTTTGTCCTTTTTCATGGGCGCGTTGGCGGAAGTGCAGGAAGCCCGCAAGGAAATGGGCAGCAAGGCCGTCGAGACGGTCAAACGCTGGATCGCCGAAAACTACAGCGGGCATGTCGAGCTGAATACGCTGGCCAATCTCGTCTTCCTGACCCCAAGTTATTTGAGCAAGCTCTTCAAACACGAAACGGGCCTCACGGTAACGGAGTACATTGCCGAGGTCAGGATGAAAAACGCCAAACGCCTCCTTCGGACCGAACCGGGCATGAAAGTACACCAAATCGGCGCCGAAGTGGGTTATCCGGACCCCGCCTATTTCAATAAATTGTTTAAAAAGATGGTCGGCGTAACGCCGAACGAATATAAAAAAAGATTGTGATCGCCTGCCCCGTTTCATCGCCAAACATCGATCGACGATAAAGATTGACACGAATGCCGCTTACCCAAGCGGCTTTTTGTTTTTCATCATAACCGCTTCGATTTTTCATGCCTCCGTTAGCACTCATTTGTTTTTTAGGTATTGATATCGTCCGAGGTTCCGGTATATATTTAGCATATGGTATTTATTTTGTTATTATTTATGATAACAAATCATAACAATTTGTTTGATTCTAACGAATAAGCCTGTTATTTAAACGACACGAGGTGAACGAATTGAAACTAACAGAACCATTTATCGCGGGCATGACATGGGGATTCATGGGAGTCAGAGGAACGTGGGCTACCGAAAAAGCCTCCGCTTCCATGGAAGCGATGCCCGAAACGACCGGCGTCAATTGGACCGCCATTGCCTTTTCGGCTTACCAAGCGACTCCCTTCTCCACGGAGATCCCTTACTGGGAAGAGCCGACCGTGACGGATGACGAGGTCAAATGGGCCGTTGCCAAAGCCAAATCGTTGGGGCTCAAGGTGTGCCTGAAGCCGATCGTCAACTGCGCCGACGGGACGTGGCGGGCCCACATCAACTTTTTCGACAAGGACGTGCCCTGCGAACCGAAGTGGAGCGATTGGTTTGCTTCCTATGACCGCTATATCCTTCATTTTGCGAAGATCGCCGAGGAAACCGGGTGCGAGATGCTGTGCATCGGCTGCGAAATGGTACAAACGGACCGCCGGGAACGGGAATGGCGCGAGCTGATATCTAAAGTCAGGGACGTTTACAGCGGAATCCTCACGTATAATTGCGATAAATATCAGGAGGATAACGTTGTTTGGTGGGACGACCTCGACGTGATCAGCTCCAGCGGATATTATCCGATTCAGGATTGGGACAACCAATTGGACCGGATTGAAGCCGTCGTCCGGAAGTTCAACAAGCCGTTCATTTTTATGGAGGCCGGATGCCCGAGCAGAACCGGTTCGGCTTCGATTCCCAACGACTGGACGTTTCAAGGCGCGGTGAACGAAACCGAGCAGGCCGATTTTTACCGCACCATGTTCGGCAAGTGCAGCGGGCGGGATTGGGTGCAAGGATTTATGTTGTGGGATTGGCCGGCCGAGCTGTACCGCCGGGATGAGGCGTCCGCGGATGACGGATATTGCGTATACGGCAAAGAGGCCGAAGCCGTCATTAGGGAACATTACGCCCTTCGTCTGAAACACGGGGCGCATGCCCAAGGAGGATGCTGACATGATGGACGCCTTGCCGTGGATGCAGGAGCTTGAGGACGAGCTGAAAAACAATATTTTGCGGTTTTGGATGGACAAAAGCGTGGACGACGCGCGCGGCGGCTTTTACGGCGAAATCGACCGGCAGCTCCGCGTGAATGAACGGGCCGACAAAGGGCTGGTGCTGAACGCCCGCATCTTATGGACGTTTTCGGCCGCTTACCGCCGCTACAAAGACGAGCAATACCTGAAGATCGCAAGCAGAGCTTATCATTACTTGATCGAGCATTTTTTGGATCGGAGCTTCGGAGGGTTGTATTGGATGGTGGATGCCGACGGCCATCCGTCCCAGGATAAGAAGCAGATCTACGGGCAATCCTTTGCGATTTACGCATTATCCGAATTCTATCTCGCCGATGGACACCAGGAGGCTTTGGATGCCTCCATCGAGCTGTATGAGCTGATTGAGCGGCACAGCCACGACCCGATCCATCAAGGTTACATCGAAGCTTTGGGACGCGACTGGACCCATACGAGCAGCTTCAGCCTCAGCAACAAGGACCTGAATGAGAAAAAATCGATGAACACCCATCTCCACGTCCTGGAGGCTTATACGAACCTGTACCGGGCATGGAAATCACCGGCGCTGGCTTCAAGCCTGGCGCGGTTAATCGAGGTGACGATTGAAAAGATCGTTGACCCTGCCACGGGGCATTTCCGGCTGTTTTTTGACGAGGAATGGAACGCAAAAGGCTCGCATATTTCCTACGGCCACGATATCGAAGGCAGCTGGCTGCTGCTGGAAGCCGCCGAAGTTCTTCAGGATCAGCCGCTGCTCGAACGCGTAAGAGCCGTTGCCGTCCGGATGGCGGAAGCCGTCATCGCAAACGGCGTCGACCGGGACGGCGGGATCTGGAACGAAGCCGACCCTGACGGAGTGACCGATGCCGACAAGGATTGGTGGCCGCAAGCCGAAGCCATGGTCGGCTTCTACAATGCCTATGAATTGACGGGGGATCCCAAATTCAGGGCTGCAGCCTTGGACTCCTGGAAATTCATTCAGCAATACATCGTTGACCGCGAGCACGGGGAATGGCATTGGGGCGTCGACCCGAACGGCGTGCCGCTGCCTGGCGGCCCGAAAATCAGCGCATGGAAATGCCCGTACCATAACGGCAGGGCCTGCCTTGAAATGCTGTCCCGCCTTCAAAAAGAAACGAACGGCCGGGAAGCCGATTCACGATTATCGGAGGGGATATGATGAGCTTGTTCGAGCAAAGAAAACGGCAGTTGACCGAAAACTATGAAACGTTAATCAACCGGAAAAACGAAAAAATGCCGCCGGGCAACGGCGTTTACGACCGCTACCGCTACCCGGTGCTCACGGCAAACCATGCGCCCCTGATCTGGAGATACGATTTTAATCCCGAAACGAATCCTTATTTTTCGGAACGGCTTGGCGTGAACGGCGTTTTTAATCCCGGAGCCATTCATTTGAACGGCAAATTTTATTTGGTCGCCCGCGTCGAAGGCGTGGACCGCAAGTCTTTTTTCGCGGTCGCCGAAAGCGACAACGGGATCGACGGCTTCCGCTTCTGGGATCATCCGATCGTCATGCCCGAAACCGACGTTCCGGATACGAACGTTTATGACATGCGGCTGGTGCAGCACGAAGACGGCTGGATTTACGGCTTGTTCTGCACCGAGAGGAAAGATCCGGACGCTCCCCGGGGCGATTTGTCGAGCGCGATCGCCCAGTGCGGAATCGCCCGCACGAAAGACCTCGTCACATGGGAGCGCCTGGACGATCTGAAGACGGGATCGCCGCAGCAGCGGAACGTCGTGCTGCATCCCGAATTCGTCGACGGGAAATATGCCTTCTACACCCGGCCGCAGGACGGGTTCATCGATGCCGGTTCCGGCGGAGGGATCGGCTGGGGATTATCCGATTCCATCGAACATGCCGTCATCGACCAGGAGATCGTCATCGACGAACGCCAATACCACACCATCAAGGAAGTCAAAAACGGGCAGGGACCCGCGCCGATCAAAACCGACCGCGGCTGGCTCCATATCGCGCACGGCGTCCGCAATACGGCTGCCGGCCTCAGATACGTTCTATACGCTTTCCTTTCCGATTTGGACCGTCCTTACCAGGTGACGCACCGCCCAGGCGGGCATTTCATCGCGCCGGAAGGCGAAGAACGGGTGGGCGACGTCTCCAATGTCGTCTTCTGCAACGGAGTGATCGCCACCGACGACGGAAACGTATACATTTATTACGCTTCCTCCGATACCCGGGTACATGTGGCCACCACCACGGTAGACCAGCTGCTGGATTACGTGCTGCGCACGCCGGAGGACGCCTTGCGCTCCTATGCATGCGTGGAACAACGCATCCAACTGATCGACCGTAATCTGGAATTGCTCAAGGCCCGCATTTAAATAAAGATTCGGCAAAAATCCGGAGAGCCGCTTTCAATCAGCAATTTATAGAGCGGAACGGTTTCGTTCACCTATATATGGGACCAGGGAGCGGCCGGAATCGGGGTTTGCAAAATCCTGAAATATCAAAAAGGGGATCCTCTGCCTGCCGTTTATCGGCTGATGGATTCCCTTTTTGATGACGGTGCGGTTTCGGCCCGGCCGGCGGAGCCGCAGCGATCCGCGGCCGGGCGCGGCCGTTTCCCCGATGCGTTTTTTGCCGCCGCGCCTTTTTACGGCTCCTTAGGCTCCGACGTGGAGTCCCGGTGCACGATGTCCGCGGATACCAGGATTTTCTCGACGGGAAGTTCCGGATACCGGATCCTTTCAAGCAGCTTTTTGACCGCCCGTTCGCCCATGGCCTCCTTCGGCACATGCACGGTCGTCAGTGCAGGCTGGGACCGGTCGGCGGCGTCGATGTTGTCAAAGCCGGTGACGGAAATATCCTCCGGTACCCGGATGCCGTGTTTCCGCAATGCGGATATCACCCCGAACGCGATCGAATCGTTGGCGCAAACCAATGCCGTCGGCAGCTGCCCCTTTTCTTTCATTTTGGTCAGCCATTTCTCGAATTCCCCGGCGAACTCGCCGCTGTCCACCCCATCCAGCGTCAGCATCGGATCAATGGGTTTGGGTGCCTCCAGGTCGTTCTGTTCGAGCACTTTGCGATATCCGATCCATCGGTCCTGAAAGCTGCGGGAAAAGCGAACGTCCCCGACAAATTGCAAACGCGTATGGCCAAGGCCGATCAAATGGTTGCAAAGCCGGGCAATCGCGTCCGTATTGTTGACGAAAACCGTATCCGTCGGAATCAGGTCGTCTTCATGATCGACGAGGACCATGGGAATGCCAAGGCGGTGCGTCTCCAGCAGCAGCTCGGAATCGATTTTGCCGACCCCGATCATGCCGAAAATCCCGCTTGGATTCAGCACATGGACGAACGAGTCGACCCGGGACTCCGTGACGATAACCATGCCGAGGCCCTTCCGTTCCAACTCCCGCGAAATGCCCTCCATAATTTTTCCCCAATATAGGGAATCCTTGGTCTGAAAGCGAATGTTAGGCATCAAAACGATGACAGACTGCTTGCCGGATGCCGAAATGACGTTGGGTTCCCCTTCTTTATTTTTCATGTAGGCATTTTTCTGGGCAAAATATCCGAGCTGGGAAGCGGCTTGAATGACCCGCGATTTCGTATGTTCATTGACGCCGCCTTTTCCCGAAAGCGCCTTGGAGACGACAAACTTCGAAACGCCCAGATGGTCGGCAATCTGCTGCATCGTAACCCTTTTCAACGTATAACTCCCCCCGCTAGCAACGACTGTTTGCATTTTTTATTCATTTTATTATAACAAAGGAACGCAAAGGGATAAACCGGATCGGGTTACGAACCTAAGATTCGATCCAGCGCGGTTTGATTCCGGTGCCCATCTTCGATCAGAGGCAAATCCGCATCGGGTTGGCCGAACTTGATATAACGATATACGTTGTCTATAAACGGATAAAATGCCGGGTAATAGGCTTGAGCTTCCGCCGAAATAACGGAAGGAGCTTCTTTTGGCGCCGGCAGGCCGATTTCGGTAAGCTGACCTCCCGCTTCCCCGAATCGAAGAACCCGATCATCCGTTAACGTGATCGAACCCTTGTTTCCGAATATTTTGAGCTGGGACCCGAAACCATGATGAACCCCGGACAATAATTGAATCGAAAACGTGAATCCGCTGCTCATCATGCCGTGAACGAAAAAAGCATCGTCTGCATCCCTTTTTTCTCCGGCCCCCTGAGGGACATGAGTATGCACGGTTCCGTGGACGATCTCGATTTCATCCTGCGCAAGCCACCGCAAGCAATCGATCATATGCGAGCCGACGGCACCGAGCATGCCTCCGAACTTGCTTTTTTCCCCCATCCAGCCCCTTGGGGCGGTCAGCAGCCTTGCATATTGCGGGCTCGATATGTGGTATTCGAAATGAAGGATCTGCCCGATGGCACCGTTGGTGATTAGCTCCTTTACCTTCTGCCGCACAGGCAGGTACCGCCATTCAAAATCAACGACGACCTTGGCCCGGCTTTTCGTTGCCATCTCCAGCAGCTTCCCCGATTCATGGCTGTTCATCGCAAAAGGTTTTTCGCAAATGACGGGCAACCCTTGTTCAATCGCTCGCTTCACCATTCGGAAGTGATCCGAAGGAAGGGAACTGACCACCAGAAGTTCGAGTTCCTCCCGATCCAGCATTTCTGTCCAGTCTTTATAATGTACCGGAGCTTGTTTCCATCCCGCCCATTCGTCCGGGAGCTCATGCCTCATCATGGTGCTGACGGCTGCGACCTCCATGTCCGGATGAAGCCGGATCAATGGTGCCTGAATCCTCAGGCCGAAACCTCCTCCGATGATGCCAACCCGCATACCGCACCTCCAAAAATGTTTTCTTCTGACCATTAAAAGCAGTTGGCGTCCGCAAAATCAAACACGATCGAGACGGTAAACCCGAGGTCAATATTTTTCGAATCCGGCGCACGAGGCTGCGCGACGTGACGATCCCGAAAGCGATGCCGACGATCGCCGCGCCGACGAAAAAGCCCACCAGGCTGATGCCGAAAAAGCCGAAAGCCTTCGGCAGAAATTGGCCGAGACAGCAAATTTATTAGCGGAGCCTAATAGGAATGGGGTTCCTTTGGATTCAAAATTGAATATTACTGAAGAGTCGTTAACGACTCCTTCTGATATTGATATTAACTTAACTCAAAAATTAAATTCTACAGAAGAGCTGACTGTATATCCATTTCAGACTTTTTCTTCGCCAACATCTCACCGATCGTTTTTAACGGCATATCACAAACATAACCAATCCGAGCTACTTGTTCATCAGCAGCTGCACTTATGTATGGAGCAATCGCTTTTTTCTTATCGCTTCGTTCCTTTCTCTGTTCTCCCGCCATATTTACCTCCACTTTTTTCAAGTTAATGCAGCGCTCTCTTTTTCTATAATTAAAACCAAAATCCCAGTCTTCGAATTCAAGAACCGAACCAACATAAAAAGAAGCCGAATGGGCGCATATCCTGCCCATGGCTTCTTTGGGTTGCTTTATTTTAATGAAGGACCAAATAACTCACGAAGATAATCCCGTCGCCCATGTAAAAGCCGATGAATAATCACCGTATCTTCAATTACCCGATAAAACACTAAATAAGGGTGCACGACAATGAACCGGTAACCTCGTTGCAGTAAGGGAAAATCATCTTCCGACAAGACGGACCCCATATAAGGGAACTCCGCAAGATTTAAAATTTGATCGTCTATTTTTTGCAACAAATTTTCTGCAGCTGAAACATTGTCCTGGGATATGAATGAAAAAATTTCATCCATATCATCAACCGCAGCCGGAGCATATTGCACCCTATTCCTTTGCTGCATCGATCTTCCTCCGGATTCTTGAAATAACCTGGTCGTGATCGAGTAATGCTTCCCCTTCGGTTACCTGTTTCTCAGCAATCAAAAGCTTTGATTGTAATTTAATCCGTGCTTCCATCCGGCGATAAGCCTCATGGCTCATAACAACAAGATCAGCTTCGCCATTTCGTGTTAAAATAACCGGTTCATCGAGTTCATGACAATATTTTGAGAAACCATTATAATCCTGCCGGATTGTGGTTGAGGGTTTAATGTTCATTTTGCACTTCCCTTCTCCAAATGACATTATTCTGACATTATTATATCATTAAAATCAACATCATACCCACCAAAAGGGAAAATGTGCTAAGTACGTTTGACCATCTCATTCAGCGCTTTTCTTTCCTGCTCAATAAGCTTCCGTAGCTCACTTTTTTCTCTCACAGGTTACTCCCCCACTCCTATGATCCAAAGATTTGACGGGCGACGATTGCAAACAAATCGTCGATAACCTTCCCATCCCTCTTTAGCTGCTTCTCTAAACCAGGCAAGACGGGCGCCGTTATCTCCAATAGGTAATATCTAAATTCCTGCTCCGGTTTTAATTTTGACGCTACTGACTTCTTGGGGCACGGCCAGATGGCCGGTTCCCTCCATTCATCCCTGAGGCATCCCTCAGCTTCAGTTTTTTCTCCCCGTCAACCGTCCGCCCATGAAAAAACGCGGGGCCGTCCATTTTTCACGCTTCCTTCTTTTCCTGCATCGCAGGACTGAACTGGTCCCGGTATTGTCCCGGCGTCATTCCCTCCAGCTTCTTGAACATCCGGTTGAAGTAAGGCGGCTGGTAGCCGACCGCCCGGGCGATATCGCTGATTTTCATGTCGGTCGAAACGAGCAGCTTTTTGCAGTGGTTCATTTTGAGGGAAGTCAAATAGTCGATGTAGTTCGATCCCGTCATTTGACGGAACGCCTTGCTGAGCTGGGACACGCTGACCCCTGCTTCCATGGCGAACGTTTCCAGCGAAAGCTCGGCCATGTAATTTTCATGGATCGTCGCGATGATTTGGTCCACGATGCCCTTCATGAACGGATGATAACTCCGGTTCAACACCTCGATGTAGGGCCGGATCATGTTTTCCCGGAACCACTGGATGCACGCATTGGCGTCCCGGAGCGCCTCCAGCTCCTCCTGCAGTTTGATCCCGTCACAGATGGCGTAAGGGTTATGGTTCGATTGCAGCATCGAACGGAACAGGCTGTTTTTCAGCCGCATCAGGCCTTGATGCACGACCCATTCCGGCGCCCCGTCCTTCTGCAGCGCTTCGACGAACCGGATCAAAATATCCTCCGCCTCTTTTTCCAGTCCCAGGTTCAGCGTATGCGTAAACTCCTGCTCCAGCTCGAAAGGAAATTCGACCTCCACGTTGGCTTTCTCCAGCACCGCCCCGGCTTCAAGCAGCTGGCTGTCGGACGTAAAGGTGCGGTAGCTCAGCGCCCTTCTGGCCTGTTCCAGCAAATAGGGCACGTCGCGCCAGGCCGCCGCAGGCCCGTTCACGACGATCGTGGCCGGCATGCTCAGCACGTCCCGAAGGGTATCCAGCATGTCGCTGCCGAGCTGCATCAGCGTCGGCTTCAGATCATTCCCCGGCCCGGCGGCCGGCACGCATGAAATGACCGCAAACGAGCCGTCCATAAAATCCAGGGTATGCACGTACGAGCCGGTCCGCTCGGACATTTCATGCAGCAGGTTGATGGCGGCGTAAGTCAGCAGCTGCACGTCCTTCCCCGTTAGCTGGCCGCGTCCCAGCGTCAGGGAATGAAGGCGGCATACCACGATAAAAAAGCGATGTTCCGTCAGATCCAGCTGCAGCGCCTGCAGCTTTTCGATGATTTCGGCTTCCGTCAGATGGGCCGCCTGGCCCGTCACAAACTGGTTGATGAGCGCTTCCCGCACCTTCGGAATGGACTGGTTCAGGTTGCTCTGCAGCGTCTCGTTGACGGACCGGTACTGCTTCCATTTTTCCTCGATGTATTTCAGCTCGTCGTTCGCCAAAGCCGGCTCCGGCTTGCCTTCCTTGAACAAATCGACGATTTTGCGGATGGGCCTGTAGATCCGGTTGGAGGCGAACCAGCTGAGGGCCAGCGCCACGAACAGGGAGCCGATCCAATACACGACCACGACATGCCGGTACGGTCCCGTAGGCGCCGTAACGGCCGACGACGGCGTACCCGAGACGAAGGTCCAAATGCCGCCCATTTTTTCAAAGGATAACACGCTCACAAGCAGCTTGTCGTTTTTTACCGGGAGCTGAAAATGCATCTGCGTGTCGTAGGTACGTTTGACGGTGCGCAACTTCTCCAGAATGCGCGGCATGACCTCCGGATACTGTTTGCTTGCGTCGGATTGCCCGACCAGCGTATCCTCCCCGTCGAGGACAAAAGCGACCTGCTCGGAATTGGCGTTCAGGTGCACTTTGGCCGGGTTGACGTACAACACAAGCGCCCCGTAGGATTGCTGGCTGTTGAAGGGCAGCTTCATGACGATGGCATGCGTCGGTTTCCCTTTATTGTACGGGCGGGGCAGCGCATTCGTCCAAAAAATGCTTTGGTCGGACGACATGATCCTTTTCCAGGCGGCCGCATCCGCCGGATCATCCAAAGGGCGCAAACCAAGCATAGGCTGCATGATCTTGTTCTGCTTGGCCACATACAGATAAGCTTGGTCAACCAGCGGATCGCCGTTTTCGATAAAATAAAGCGTATCGCTGAGCTCCTGCGTTTTTTCGAACTGGTCCACGAAGTTCGTGTCGGCCAGGGACGGTTTCAGTATAGGGTTCGACATCATGTGTACGGCATATTGGACAAGCTGGGAAAATTGCTCATCGATTTGCCGCGCCGTATCCTTCAGCAGCTGCTCGTTGTTCTGTTGGTGCTGCCGGATCAGGTACTGGTTGCCGACATGCCAGTTGATAAAACTTACGATCGAAATGGGAACGCAGGTGAGCATGATGGCCAGCGCAATGGTTTTCCAATACATGATTCCTTTTGAAGCCAATTTCCTTGTCCATTCCTTCCCCAAATCCCTCACTCCTGACGGTACTGTTCGAAATAAGCCATAACTCGCGAACGGCGTGTTGTATCATCCATCATAACGAAACGAGGCTCACATGAAAAGGCTTACAACGCGAAAAATCATGCCATTTCGCCGGATGCCGGGGCCAATCCCTTCGGGGCAAAAAAGTGCAACGCCATGAAACGGATAACGGGGAGTGCCTCGCCTTCAGGCTCGAACCGAAGCCACGAAAGCCCGGCCGCAAAGGCATAAAAAACCCCGCCGCCGTTGCCCGAAAATAAAATCAAATTGCCGGAAATGCCGCGAGCCTCTACATTGTGCTTATGGCATGCGCGATTTCCAAGCCCGATCGGACCAAATTTCCACAGACAAAAGAAAGCGAGGTAAGCAGATGCGGAAGCGATCATCCAAGCCCGAAGCCAAGCTGCGGGAACCCAAGCGGCCGTTATGGCCCGACCTGAAACGGGACCGGTATTTGTACGTGCTGGCTCTGCCGGGCATTTTGTTTTTCGTTATTTTCAAATATATTCCGATCACCAACCTGGTCATCGGTTTTCAGGACTACTCCCCTTACCTGGGGATCGCCGGAAGTCCATGGGTCGGATTCGAGCATTTTACCCGGTTTTTCTCGAACCCGGACTTCTGGATGCTGCTGCGCAACACGCTCGGGATCAGCTTGATGAATCTGGTCTTCTTTTTCCCGGCGCCGATCATCCTCGCCCTGATGCTGAACGAGGTTCGCCATCAGCTGATGAAACGGACCGTGCAGTCGCTCATCTATATCCCGCACTTTCTGTCGTGGGTGCTGATTTACGGCCTGACCTATCTGATGTTCTCCCAGTCCGAAGGGCTGTTCAACAAGCTGCTGACGGCGCTGGACAAAGATACGGTCGATATTTTATCGAATCCGAAGCTGTTTTGGGGCATGCTGACGGCGCAGTCCATCTGGAAAGAGGTCGGCTGGGGCACGATCATTTTCCTCGCCGCCATTGCCGGCGTCGATCCGCAACAATATGAAGCGGCCGTCATCGACGGAGCCGGGCGTTTCCGGCGGATGTGGCATATTACGCTGCCCGCGATGCGGAACGTCATCATGATTCTGCTTATTTTACGGCTCGGAACGATCATGGACACGGGCTTCGAGCAGGTCTACCTGATGATGAACGCCGCCGTCACAGAGGTCGCCGAAGTATTCGATACGTACGTATACCGCGTCGGCATCCGGCAAGGGGAATTCAGCTACAGCACCGCCATCGGCCTCTTCAAATCGATCGTGGGCGTCATCTTGGTCGTCGGCGCGAACAGGGCCGCCAAACGTTTCGGCCAGGAAAGCCTGTATTAACGCAATAGCCCCCACCGAAAGGAGAGTATAGCCGATGATCATGGAAGTCAATTCATCCTGGAAAGACCGGCTGTTTGCCTGCGCTAACGGCGGACTCCTGATTTTGTTCAGCCTGGCCATGGTTTTCCCGATCTATTACACCATCGTGCTTTCGTTTACCGATTCGACGGAGTATTACACCCGGGACTTGATCCTGTGGCCGCATCAATGGTCGCTGGATGCCTATAAATATTTGCTTGGCAACGGCTTGTTCGTCAATTCGTTGATGGTCAGCGTGTTTCTGGCCACGGTCGGCACCGCTCTCAGCCTGCTTGTGACGGGAGGGCTCGCTTACGCCATCTCCTGCCGGCGCCTGCGCTTCCGCAAAACGATGATGTTCATGATCCTGCTGACCTTTTTATTCACGCCCGGGCTTGTCCCGGTCTACTTGATCGTGCGGAATCTGGGCCTGATCGACAGCGTCTGGTCCCTGATTTTGCCTTCGCTTACCAGCGGCTGGTACGTGCTGCTCATGAAAGGTTTTTTCGACGGCATCCCGGACAGCCTGGACGAAGCCGCACGCATCGACGGCTGCACCGAAATCAGCGTCTTCTGGCGGATCATCATCCCGCTGTCGCTGCCCGCCATCGTCGCCTTCGGCCTGTTTTTTGCGGTCGGCTATTGGAACACGTATTTTAACGGCATCATGTTCATCAACCAGCAGTCGAAATGGCCGCTGCAGGTGCTGCTGCAAAACATGCTCGTCGATCCGACCACCATGGGCGGCGGCGAACAAAACGTGTCCCTGCAAATGAACCGGCAGCTGCCGACGGAAACGCTCAAAATGGCCGCGGTCGTCATCGCCACCATTCCCATCATGCTCGTGTATCCGTTCCTTCAGAAGCATTTTGCGACAGGCGCCATGGTCGGCTCCGTGAAGGAATGAGGCATACAGGTTTGCCAAATCAAAGGAGGTTATGAAATGAGTCCATCCGGAACAAAGGTACAGAAAAAGATGCTGCTCAAATCCATGCTGGTCGCGCTCGGCGCGAGCGTGCTGCTGACGGCATGCGGCGGCTCCAAAGGGGCATCGAAAGAGGGGGACGGGCCGACGCCGATCCAGATGCAGACGCTGAATTACGCCACCGAATTTATCGACAATACCAACCCGATCTGGAAGGAATTCGAGAAGCGCACCAGCACCAAGCTCGACATCACCTGGCTGTCCCCGTCCACGTCGGAGGAAAAAATCAACGTCATGCTCGCCTCCGGCGACCTGCCCGAGGTGACGTTCGTAGAGTCGCTGATCAACCCGCAGCTGCAGAAAATGATCAAGCAAGGGGTCTTCTGGGATTTGACGCCTTACATCAAGGATTATCCGAATCTGAGCGCTTCCAACCTAGCCGAGATGTGGACCGCATCCAAGGTGGACGGCAAAAACTACGTCATTCCGCGCTACTACCCGAGCTATGGCGGGGGTGCCTTCCCGATTCTTCGCAAGGACTGGATGGATAAGCTCGGGCTGCAAACGCCGACGAACATGGACCAGTTGTTCGAGGTGCTGAAGGCATTCAAGGAAAAGGATCCGAACGGCAACGGACAGGCGGACGAAGTGCCGTATGCGGCGAACCCGGACACGATGGGCTTCGTGTACGGCGTGTTCAACGGAACGCAAGGGCAATGGAAGCTGAAAGACGACAAACTCGTTCCCGTCATCACGGAAGACGCCTCCCGCGATGCGGTATTGTGGCTGAAAAAAACGTTTGACGCGGGGCTGTTCCCGAAAGATTTTGCCATCATGAAATATTCCCAGACGGTGGACCTGATCCGCGGCGGCAATGCGGGCGGCACCTCCCAATCGATGAACCATGCGTGGGTGACGGGCTCCAAAATCCGCGAGGTCGTGCCGACGGCCGACTATATGCCGATCACGTACCTGGAAAACGCCGGCGGGGAAAAATACACGCCGTCCGGCACGCCGTATTACGGGGTGTACCTGATTCCGAAAAAGGTGCCTGAAGCGAAAGTGAAAAAAATTCTCGGGTTTTTCGACTATGCTTACGGCAAAGAAGGCAACGAGCTGGCGACCTACGGCATCGAAGGCGTGCATTACACGGTGCAGAACGGCCGGAAAATTCCGACGCCGCAAAGCGAAAAAGACCATCTGGGCGACGGCAACATGAACAACCTGATCCACCTGATCAGCGACGACATGTCCATCGGCGCGGTCGGCATGCCGGACGATGTGTACAACCGGAACGTCGAAATCGTGAATGAACGCAAAAAAATCAAAACGCCGAACCCCGGCAGCGAGCTGTACTCCGAGGCTTACAACAAATACTATCCGGAAATTTCGAAAAAAGTGAGCGACATGCGCACCAAGGTCATCATCGGCAAGGACACCATCGAAAACTACGACAAATTCATCGAGCAGCTGCGCAACGACCCGACCTTGAAGCAGGTGGCGGATGAAATGACGGAAGCGTATCATAAAAAGATGAGCAGCCAGTAAGGCGGGAAAGCGCTGGGTTATCCCGCCGGACCCCCGGGACTGTGCACAACAAAACAAAGGGATGTCTCCAAGGTTCGCACCTTGAGGACATCCCTTTTGCGTTCCGGGCTTCCATTATGTATCCATGCTGATATCGTCCCATGCCTCGTCCCGGAAGCCGATCATCCAAAACAACGCCCGGCGCCGCTCCATCACGACGCTTTCGTTCAGGCCGGCCGCAGGCTCCCTGCCATGAATCCGGTCATTGACGCAGGCCCAATGCAAGCGATAGATTTTGTCCGCTTCGTCCAATATGTCTTCCGCGCGCCGAAGCGCCGTCCGCTCCAAAAACTCGTCGAAACCGCCGCAGCTCGATACCGCCTCAATCGCGGCATGGGAGTCGCAAGCATGATCCGGAAAATCAAGCGAATCCACCACCCCAAGCGCCCAGAGCAGCGCCCAATAAGCCTCGTACTGCCAGACCAGATTAACGGCGTCCTGATACCCGGGCTCCGCCTCCTCCAGCAAATCCTTTTCGGCTTCGGTTAATGCATCCTTGACCCCGAATTGCTCCAGCAGGCGGTTCACGAAAGCCTTCGACTCGGCCAAGTCCCCCTCTTGGGCGACGTCGCACGCGTATTGGATGACGATCAGCAGCGCCGCGGCCCGGCGGGCGATCTCCTCCCTGGATCTGACCTTCAGCTCGCTAAGCGGAGGCAGTTCAGGCAAATGCTCCACGAACGGGACTTGCTTTTCCGTCAGATACGCCAGACTTCTTTGCTTCCGCTCCGCGCCCTCCGGCGTCGTATGGTCCTCGCCCCGGATTTTTCTCGTGCATGCCCGCGGACTGAAATCGGCGGCATCGGAGCTGCCGTCGGGATACACGATGACCCGCCCATCCCGGTCGAGCAGCGTCCCGTCGGGGATAAACCCGATGCCGTCCACCTTGGCGGCAAGCCTGACGAAGCGGTCCAGGTCGTCTTGGCCGTATTCTTTTTCCGTTTCGATCGCCAGCATCGTGTTAATCACGGAGATTTGGATCAGCACGCGGCGTTTCAAATCCTCGTCCTGGAACGGGATGCGGTCGTAAAATCCCATCATTCCCGGCATATTGTTCGCGAAATAATCCGGATCGGTATCCTCCGAGGCCACGCGAATCGTGATTCTGTTGTTTTTGAACCAGCCCTTCGGCTGAACCGTCATCTCCTTTTCCCCCGGAGCCCCGCCCGTTACTTTAAAGCCGTCCGCAAAAACCTCATGAACCAGCCCGCCGATATCCTCGATATCGTTTCGGGATGCGAATATCGTAAAATAAGGCAAAAAACATTCCCCTTCCTGTCAGCGACGGTTCATTCATCCCTTTAACCGTTAACGCCATAAAATAGGTCCCAAACTTGTTGCCGGCCGCCGATTGCACGATCCGTTCGAGTTCCGCGTGTGCAAGCAGCCCGTGATCTACACCGGCATAAGCCCCAAAACGTTTCCCAGTCGAGCCCCCTTGCGTTCATCGATTTGCGGATCGGCCACAGCAGCGTGGCCGGTACACCCATTGTGTTCAATCCGCCTCCTCCCGACCGGCGCAAATGATCAAGCTTCCCGCGCGTTTCCTCATGTCGCTTGCCACTTGGTTCCCGTTATGATGGGTTCAATTCTATTTTACACGACGCCGTTTCGATCAGGGGGAACAAACTATGCACAAAAATATGACGGTCATCGCCGGCCATCCCGATCCCGAAAGCTACTGCCACGCTTTACCGAGATCGGCAAGTTAGAAGCTGGCATAGCATGAATCCGCTCACCCTGCTCCAGCATCATCGGATGTTTCAGATTCCGATGCACGGGTAAGTAAAGAGTGCGCAAGCAAAACTCAATACCCTAGAAGGAGTGATTCGAAATGGCAAACAATAAGGATGACCGTAAGATGACACTCGAAGAAGCTGGACGCAAGGGTGGCGAGACGACCGCCAAAACGCATGACCGTGAATTTTATCAGGAAATCGGCCGTAAAGGCGGAGAGGCAACATCGGAATCCCATGGCCGCGATTTCTATGAGGAAATCGGCCGCAAAGGCGGCGAAGCGACAGCGGATTCCCATGACCGCGAGTTTTATCAGGAAATCGGCCGCAAGGGCGGCGAAGCAACGTCGGATTCCCACGACCGTGACTTCTATCAGGAAATCGGCCGCAAGGGCGGCGAAGCGACGTCGGATTCCCATGACCGTGACTTCTATCAGGAAATCGGCCGCAAGGGCGGCGAAGCGAGAAGCGACAGCGATGGGAAAGATGGCAAAATGAGCCGCGAGGAAGCCGGCCGTAAGGGCGGCGAAGCCCGGGCCCGTCAAAGGGACGACTCTTAATGTAGCGAAATAGATGAATAAAAGAAAGCCGGCAAAGGAAGCTCTGCAAAAAAGGGCCTTCCTGCCGACAGCCTTCGAAACTTGAAAAGGACAGCGCGCAGCTGTCCTTTTCGCTATTTCGGGAACGGGCCGTCATCGGGAGAACAGGTCCGTTCGTGTCCGGGACGGCCCTTATCCGAAAGAAGGTCCTCCACTGCGGGTTGCCGTCCCGTTCCATGCCTCACTCCGGATTTTCGTTGCTCATCCAACCGTCGACTTGGAGCGGCTCGAAATAGTCCTCTCTGGCGGATAATTTGCGCAGCAGCTCCTCAGCCTCGCCGCGGGAAGCAAAACCGCCCATGACAACGACAAATTTGCCGTTTTTGGTTTTGATGACGCTGCTGCCGTCCCCGGCATACTGCTCCTCAAGGATCGCCAGCGTTTCTCCCTGCTCCATTTCCTGGCTGCGGACAACATAGACCTCATGCGCTTTTTCCTGTTTCGCTGCGCCAAACAGCTTCAGCTGGATATAGCCCGGCTGCCGGTATTCCGATACGGAATAATCGATGTTGTCCCCCAGCTCAACGACAAACCGGACCGCGGAATCGTCCAAAATCACGTTGCTGTAAACGTCTTTCACATTGGAGAGCCCGCGAATGTCCCGCTTCAGCTTTTCCATATTCAGGTTCCGGACGCCGTTAAAGGTAAAGATCAAGCGGTTTGGCGCTTCCTTGCGTTCGACCGTATACGCCGGCGCGCTCTCCGTCCGTTCGCCGTCGATCGTGAAATGGATGTTCAGCGAATTTTCCTCCGCCGTCGTGGTCACGGACACCCCGTCGGTGCGCTCGCCCCCGCTTCCCACCTGCAGCACTTTGACGATCGACCCGATGACCGGCACATCCGACAATGCCATGGCCACGCCAGGCACGTTCGCCGTAATGATGAAAGCGGCGCAGGCCGCCACGAGAGCGGACGAGCCCCGGAGCCATGCCATGTTTCGTTTATGGGCGCGCCCCCTTTTCATGGCGTCCTGAATGACCCCGGAAAGGCGGGATGGGATCTCGATGTCGTCATAGCGTTCTTTCCCCGTCATTGTACATCCACCTCTTCCTTGACCAAATGTTTTTTGAGTTTGCCCAAAATCCGGTACAGCTTCGTTTTTACGGTGTTTTCGGGCAGGGACAGCACTTCCGCCATATCCTTGAACCGTTTATCCTCAAAATATTTCAATATGATAAAAGCCTTGTCTTCCGGCTTCAGCCGATCCAGCGCGTCATATAGATCCCATTTCTCCTCCAAAGAAACCGGGTCTTCTTTCGCCGCAAATTCCGCCGCGCCGTCTTCCGTATACGTATATTTTTTATTTCTTTTCATATGGTCGAGCGCGCAGTGAATGACGATCCGGCTGATCCAGGTTTCAAAATATTCCGGGTTTTTCAATTTCCCGAAGGATAGATATGCTTTGTACGTTGCTTCGGAGACGATTTCCAAAGCCTCCTGTTCATTTTTCACGTAGCAGTATGCAAAGCGGTAGAGCTTTTCCTTGCAGGCTTCGATCCGCTCGCTGAATTGCCGCTCCGTCATTGTTTTTGTTTTGCTGTTCAGTTGATTCACCCCCTGACGGCTTCAAAGGCGCGTTTCGCCCCGCGGTTCTCATCCCGGGCCCTAGGTCTTTGAGTGCCGCTTATGCCCGTTTGACTGGGGAAACACCAAAAAAGTTTCAAATACATCATTGCGAATAAAAGGAAACCATCGTAAACGGATCGGAATCAGGCTGCAGCTCCGTCGATTTCGGTCGTAACTTTGGAGACCTATTTTATGTTATATACAATAAACGAATCCCTGAGCCAAGAGGGGAAAGGACGGGGTGACTCATGACGGAGGAAGTTAAGGAAAACAAGCGGCTGGAGGATCTGCGGAAAAAGCATTCGGAGCTCTGGGAAGCGCTGTCGGCGCTCCGGGAGGATCAAGCGGAACGTTTGCTGGACAGCTTCTCGAAGCAGATACGAAAAGCCGAAGCCGACGGCAACCGGCAGGTCCGGAACGAAGCGGATGGCGAACCCGGCATCGGGCATACGCTGCGCTCCCCGTGGTTTTACGTATCGCTGTTCATTGGACTGAGCCTGCCGGTCGCTGCCTATATTGCATTCATTTATATGTCATTGTCGCTGGAGTAACTTATGATTTGACAAATGCCTGTACCTTCGGCCTTCTGGACGCATACCTTAATCCAGAAGGGAGATGAAGGCCATGACCGTCCAGAACCATACGTTGGCCGCGGGCACTTCCCATGCCGCACCTTATTACATCGTTCCGGGAGGGCGAAGCGGTCCCGTCATGATGATTGTTGCGGGAATCCACGGCAATGAAACGGCAAGCATCCATTCCGCGCGCCAGCTGGTGGAACAGCTTCGGAATCGGCGGCTCCGCATTGCCCGGGGCAAGCTGATCATCGTGCCCGTCGCCAATCCCCAAGCCTACCGCAAACGAATCCGCGGCGTTCCCGATCTGAACCGGACTTTTCCGAAAGGGCCGAAACGTCCTGCCACCCATCCGATGTCCCAAGCGATCGTTCAGCTGATGAAAACCTACAAACCTTCCTGGTATTTGGATCTCCATGAAGCCAACGGGCTGTCGAAGCACGACGCCAAGGTGCTTGGGCAGACGCTCGTCACCGACGCCGCCAATCCGGTCGTCCCGGCCGCCCGGCGCGTCATCCAACGGGTGAACTCCGCCCTGCAATCCCCTTCCCATCAATTCCACCTGCGCCTGCATCCGCTGTTGGGCTCGTCCCGAACGGCGGCGGCCCGCCTGATTCATGCCAAAACCGTTACCGTCGAAACGTGCTGGAGCCTTCCTTTTCATGTCCGCAAATCTTATCAGAATCGGATAATCAAACATTTTCTCAGGGAGGCTGGAATGGTTTGATCCCGAATCGAAACCCAAAAAGCCCCCTGACAAGTCAGGGGGCTTTAGACAGGCCTATTTTCCTGTTAACAAACGGTAAATGACCTGGGCGCTTTCCGCGCGGGTCGTCTGGCCTTGCGGAAGGAGCAGACCGTTTCCGCTGCCCGTCAGCAATCCCAGCTTGGCTGCCGTTTGCACGGCATCGCGCGCCCATGGGCTGATCCGGCCGGCGTCCGTAAATACGGTATCTACGCCGGAAACGCCGGAATTTGCCGGATGCTTCGCATGGTATGCTCTGACAAGCATCACGGCCATTTCCTCGCGGGTAATCACCGCGTTTGGTTCAAAGACGGCTTCGGAACGCCCTTGCACGATGCCCGCTTCATGCACGGCGGCTACGGACGCCGCATACCAAGCATCGCCAGGCACGTCGGCAAATGCCGCCGCCTGCTTCGCTTCAAGCCCCATAGCGCGCGCGATCAGGGCGGCGAATTCCGCACGCGTCACGCTGCGCTGCGGCTCGAACCGGTCTGAGCTTGTTCCGGTTGCGATTTGGCGCGCAGCGAGGTAGGAAACGGCGTCAGACGCCCAGTGGCCTGCAGGCAGATCGGCAAATCCCTTCCGCCATTCCAAAGCCGCATACGTGCCGGGCTTCCGAATGTCTGCCGTTAGGGTTCCCCCGGCATTCGAGGCGTCGCCGATCCATTCCAAGGCGCCGTCGTCCGATACCCGATACAACGCCGTCAAGTTCCGTTTTGCCTGGTCTTGGGTTTTGAGGCTCAGACGCAAAGCCGGATGAAACGACGACAGCTCCTTCATCGTTTTTCCGCTTCCATCGATCAGCAGCAGCTTCAGATCGTACCACTCCGATTGCTTCGCGAGCTGCGCCCCGGACTTCGCGCCCGCCTTCGACAGAAGCTGCTGCACCGCCGAAGCGTCGACGGCTGCAAGCTGCAGGCAAATTTGCCGGCCTGGCGCTGCACCGTCGGCAGCGGCCTTCAGCTGCTCCAAAACGGCGGCCGGAACGGTTACCGTATCGGCACCGCGCTTCACTTGGAGCGCCGCGCCTTGCAGCAGGCTTCCCGTTTGAACCGGAAGCAGCACGCGGTCGGCGCTTCCCGCATCAATTTCGGCAGTGCTGCCGTTGCCGCGATGGTTCACTGCCGTTGTGATCTGTTCGACGGTGAACACGGCGGTTTTGGCATCCTTTTCGCTAGGGCTGCCGCCCGGGCTTGACGGGGTGCCGGAAGAGCTGCCCGGCGCACTGCCGCCTGCTCCGCCCGAACCTCCGCCTTCTTGGCCGCCATTGCCGCCGTCCCCGCCTTTATGGGACACGGTGACGGTGCTTTGTGCCTGATAACCGCCGTCGTGGGTCGTGACGGTTATCGTTGCGGTACCTGCTTTCAGCGGCGTTACGGTGCCGTTGGCATCGACTTTCGCGACAGTTTCGTCGCTCGAAGCGAACGACACCGCCTTGTCGGCTGCATCCTCCGGTTGAACGCGGGCGGTCAACGTTCCGACAGAGCCGCCTTCCGTCAAATGCAGCTCGTTCGGAGCAAGCGTCACGCCGGTGACGCGAACGGGATTCGGTTCGCCTTCCTTGTCCTTGCGCGTAATGGCGAGCTCAATCGTTTTGGTTGCCTTGGCGGCCCGCCCCTTATCCTCATACCACGGCAAGTTTAACGTCTCCGCGCTTGGCTCGGTATGGACGGAGAAGCGGTTCATGCCCGGAAGCAACGGAATGTCCCGGACCTCCACGTTCCCTTTGGCATCCAGCGCATCCGCCGGAATCGGCTGCCCGTTGATGGTCACGGCCGAACCGTATGGAACGTTGGCTTTTAACGTAAAGCGGTCCTCGGTCGTTTCGTAGGCGATCGCCTCACCGTAGGAAGTCCGCGGAAGCATAACGATCATCGGCATATCCACCCAGCGCAGAACGTAATCGTTGACGGTCATCTTGTTGCCGCCCTCGTTTTTGACGGTCAGCTTCATGTTCGTATTTTCGGAGGAATACGCATAGTTGCTCATGTCTGAAGGATCGTCGGCCACGCGGGAATGGGAGGTCAGCGCTTCGGTATCCCAGGTTCCCCGCGTATATTTGTATTCGATCTGTTTTCCGGCCATCATTTTGAAATCGTATTCCACGATGTCCCGGGTGGTCGCCCCGCTTGGCACGTTCAGCTTCCCTCCGGCCTGGTTCCAGCCGTTGATCGTCCCCGCGATGTAAATATCGTCCTCTACCGGCGTGTAGCTCGGCAAATGCAAACGGAGCTTGACGTCGACCATGACGAGCTTCGGCGTCACCGTCTGCTCATCCGAGAAAGCCCGATTATAAAACGCATCGATCGCTGCGACCCGGTACGTGTACGTCGTGTCGTTGGTTACGGTAAAATCCGTGTAACCCTGCGCCGAAGCATCGAGAACGGCCAGCTTTTTGAAATTCCCCCCGTCCTGCTTGCGGTAGACCTCGAATTTGAACGCGCCGCCCGCGTGGGTCCATGCCAACTGGGCGCGGCTCGATTCGGTGCCGATCGAAGCCAGGACCGGTGCTTCCGGCGGCGTCGTATTCACCGGGTCGGCATAAACATCGACATTTGCGGAGGCAGATTCCGTATATGTCTGTCCGTTGTCGGTGGACACCTTGGCGAAATAATGGAAGGTCCCGGCTTCCGTCGGTTCAAACGCAGCCCAGTACACCTTCCGCCCGTCCGGCGTATCTTCCGAATAACGCAGCTTGGTTTCGCCCGCATCCTCCTTGTTATCGCCTTCCTTGTAAAAAGCCAGCTTGGCTGCAACCCCCGGCATTTCTTTTCCGGCGTAAGCAGGATGATCCGATAATCCCGGTACGTGGATCGTGACTTGGATTGGCGAAGTCTTATGCCCCGCCCCCAAGGTCACGGGCGTCGAGGTGCCTGTGATTTCCACCGATTGCACCGGATAAAAAGGCGTAGCGGATGCGTAATCGCTCAAACCGCTCTCCCCATCCGGCGTGACCGCCGTCACGGCATAATAATATTTCGTTCCGTTCTGTACGTTCGTATCCGTCCAGTCCGTTCCGTTCACCGTTGCTGCTTGCTCGAGCGTCCCGCCTTCGATCGGTGCGCGGTAAATGCGGTAAGACGCCGCTTCCGGAACGGCCTTCCACGACAGCGCGACGGAGCCGTTGCCTCCGATGGCCTGCAGTTCGCTCACTTTAGGCACGGCCTTCAGGCTCGCATCCGAAGTCATCATCATGCCGCTCATCGCCTTGACCGTCAAACTGGCCTTTCCGTCCTTGAATTGAACCGTCGTTCCTCTTCCCAGCCGGTCGGTGAGGCTGATATCGGATGGCAGAAAACCGGCGGTGTCGAGGCTGATCGTCGCGTCGCTGCCGCCGCGGTTGACGATGACGAGACCCGCCTGGGCATCGGTTTTGCGCGCATAAGCGATGACGTCGCCTTCGTCATAGGCCACCTTTAGATCGCCCGTACGGAATACCTCGTTGTCGTTTCGGATTTCAGCCGCCTTTTGGTAGGTGGCCAGCAGATCCGCGTATTTCCCCGTTCCCGCATAACCTCCCCCGGTTTCGCTTACCCGTTCCCACGGGAATGTCCGGCGGGAGTCCGGATCTTTTGTGCCTTCCAAGCCTACTTCATCCCCATAGTAGATCGTGGGCGCTCCCGGGTAGCCCATCTGGAAAATGGCCGTCAGCGCCTGCATGCCAAGCGCCCGGTCCGACGGGCTTGGAGCGATCTGCAAATGCTCTTCTTCCCAGGACGGTTTGTCGTATTTGGTGATCGAGCGGATGGTGTCGTGCGAATCCACCAAATTCAGCATGACTTCCCACGCCTCTTGCGGATAATCCTCGCGGATCGATTCCAGCGATTCATGGAACTGGGCGGCGTTCCCGTTCAGGACAAACGTTTGCAAAGCGCTGCGGAAGCGGTAATTCATCACCGAATCGAACTGGTCGCCAAGCAAAAACCTGGTCGCCACGCCCCACTCTTCGCCCAAAATGATCGGGTCGTCGATGGGCTCGCCGTTGGCGTCGGTCCGTCCCTCCGTCGATTTGACGGCTTTGCGGAACTGCTCCCACGTGCCCGAGGACACGTCAGGCGCAACATCCAGCCGCCAGCCCCGGGCGCCGAGCCATTCCCAGCGCTGGGAGTTGGCCTCCTGCATCCGCTGTGCCGCCTGGTCATCCGATAGGCCCGTCAAGTCATGGCCGATCACCTGATCCCGGTATCCTTGAACGTTCCATTCGTGGTTGCCGGACAGACCATCCGCATCGCCGGCAGCCGGTTCGGGCGCATCAATGACGGGCAGGGAGTCGAACCCCCACCAGCCTTCGTATTTGTAATGGCCGTCGACCTTTTCGTTCGATACCTTGAACCATGTCGTAAAGTCAAAGTCTTCAGGGTAAGCATAATGCTTGCCCGTCGCCGGATTGATTTGGGACGTAAACGAATCAACCACCTGCTGCTTGGCCTTCTCCAACGTCAGGCTTGAATCCGCATTCATTTTGTCGTAAACCTTCGACCAAAATTCGTAAGCCCCGATCTCCGGATATTTCTCATAACGGTCAAAATAAATGGAGTCGTCGCCGACATGGTTAAACACGCCGTCCACGATCAGCCGGATGCCTTTGGCGCGCGCCTGTTTGGCAAACTCGGCAAAGACGCGGTCGGATGCGGTTCTTGTCGCTTCGTAGTTCAAACCCGAGGTCGGGTCGCCCGGCTTGTTATACACCGGCTCGCCGAACATCGGATCCAGATGCTTGTAGTCGGTGGCGTCGTACTTATGGTTGGAAGCCGCCCAAGCGACCGGGTTGAAATAAATGACGGTAACGCCAAGCGATTTTAAATAATCCAGCTTTTTCGCCACGCCTTGGATATCCCCGCCGTAGAATTCGTTCGTCCACACGCCGTCGGACTTGGCATCCGGGAAATAAGGCTTGTTTTGCGGGAGCACGCGGTCCGGGTTTTCCGGCACGTCGCTCCACGAGCCTGCAACATCCTCCGGCACGGGGTCGCCCGGGACGCCGCCATCGAAAAATTGGAGCTTATGCCCGTTTTTCGACGTCATCGTTTCGCCCGGCATGGCGCCGCCGCGGTAACCGTCCACGATTTTCGCCCGGTTGTTGTCCGGGTTGCCGTCGAGGAACCGGTCCGGGAAAATCTGATACACGACCGCGTTTTTCATCCAGTCCGGCGTTTTAAAATCCTTCTTGTACACGGTCAGCTCGTACGGGAGCACCCCGTCGTCAGCCGTGGTGCCTGTTCCGCCGCGGTTGTTGTCGTCCCCGTACTCCACCTTGGACATCCCGTCGACGAGAATGAATTTATAATTCCATACGCCGATGCCTTGAAAAGCCGTTTTCGGAATCGTGGCCTCCCAATAGTCCAGCCCTCCAAAGGAAGTCGCCACATGCATATCGTAAGCGGAAGACATCCCCTCGGGATTCGTCAGCTCCACGCGCGCGACCTGGACGTCCCCCGCCTCGGCCGCGATCCGCAGCGTGACGTCTTCCGTTTGCTCCTTGACGGCTCCGAAAGGCTTTTTATAAGTCATCTGACGCGAATCGAAATACAGCTTGCCCTTGTTGATTTTGCCGTCGTAAGCGGCGTCGGAAGGCATGTAGTTGGTCGTCAGCACCGGTTTCGGCTGGCTGAGATCAATGGAAAATATGACGTCGGACGGATCCAGAACGTTCAAAAGAAAATTGTTTCCGTTTTCGTCCCCGTAATTCGGGGTTCCATCCCACCGGTCCCCCAGCACCACCTTCATCTCGTATTTGCCTGCAGGCACCGGGCGCTGCAGCTCATACACCGAACCGTCAAACCGGGTATCGACGAACATCTGCTTCGCTTCGCCCGGAGCCCACTCGTTTTCGCCGAACAGCTTTTGGATATTGCCTACCAGCCTCGGCCATTCGGCTTCGGTCAGCTTGGGCGCATATTGCGGCAGGCCCTGCACGTTCGGCAGATTGATGCGCGCCTCACCAAGCTTTTCGTTGACGTAAATATTCACCTTTGCGGGGGCATCCAAATCGAACGCAAAATTGTTGCCGTTGTTCGAAAACCCGTCCCAGGTGCCGCTTTTAACGATTTTGAACTCATGATGGCCCGCATCCAGCACCGCGGAATATTGATAAAAATCTCCCGTCAGATGCTTCATTCGCGTCTCTTCGGAGCTGTTGTTCCAGCCCTGGAAGCTGCCGGCGACCACCCATTTGGACGCGCCTCCCGGCTGATCAACCAGCGGGTCGGGCGCCAGCCCGGAGAGTCCGGCCTTCGCCGCAGGTTCTGCAGGCGGCTGTTCCGAGGCTGCGGCCTCCACCGTGATTTTGCTGTCGGGGCCGTCCGCCGGAGGGTTGCCCGGGTCGGAAAAGCGGATGTCTCCCGTCCCTTCGGAGGAAGCGACAAACGCATACGTATACTCCCCGGCCGGAAGCGTCTCCGTCGCGTATTGATACGTGCCGCTTTCGAGCGCAAGCGGGTGTTGGTCCGCTCCCCCGGAAGCGTCAAAGCTTCCCGTCACCTTGAACACAGGGGTATAGGACAGGCGCAAAACGCCTTGATCATCGGCGGAAGCCGTCAGGGGCGACCCGCTTTGCTGCACGCCGTTGACGGCAATCGCGTAGGCATATTCCTCTCCGGCTTGCAGCCCGGGGACTTCAGCCGTGTATGTACCGTCGTTGTCCGGATCGGTGAGTTCCGCCGTCTCATTCCATCCTGCGGATGCTCCTGAAGCCGTGACCTGAATCAGCGTTTGCGGCAGCCGGAAATAAATCTTGCCTTCCTCCGCGAACGTGCTTTTCGGCCCGGCCTCCGCCGCTTCGGCCAAAACCGGGCGGAAAACGCCGGCCATCAGTTCGATTGTCATCATGACCGCCAATAGCAAAGACAACACGCGGATTGGTTTTTTTCTGCGATAGCTCATATAAGGCCTCCTTGATAAAAGTGATGATCAAAACCTGGTTCATTCATTGGGCAAACGTTTGCACAAACGCAAATAAACCTCCTTTATTGTTTTTGTATGTCAAACCCTGATGCTTGAAATCAAAACTGATTTCATCTTATTATGAAAACGCTTACCCGTCAATCGGCGCCAAGTTTTTTCTTCCGGCATTTTACCGTCCTATTTTGCATCTTTGGGGCAATTGGTATTTTCGGGGAGCTTTACCCCTTCATGCTGATCATCGTCGCCTTTTCGTTCGATGACCCCGCCGCGGCCCACAACGGGTTTGTCTACACTTATGTTGCGATCCTGTTGAGTTATCCGCTGGGCCCTCTGCATTCGTTTAAGATCAAAAAAAGCTTCCGAAAAGAACCGGCCGCCGCCGACTTTCTGGAAGCTTTTGATCTATAAATAACCTATTCTTTCTACTCTTGCTGCGATTTCATATACTCCTTTTTCGCTTTATACGCAAAAGCGGCATACACGAGAATCATGATCGGAATGACCGCCCAGCTAAACCCTCTCATAACGGCGAACGGCGTTTCAAACAGGAAGGATCTCCAAAATTGCGATCCGCTCATCTCCCATAATCCCGGTGTATAGTAGAGCAGCTTGGGCTTCACAAAAGCCGTGATATGAATCGCGCCCGTCGAAATCAAAACCGCAAAAAGCGGAATGAAGCTGCAAGCCAGCGACAGCCACATATCCGAGATGCGTTTGTACCGGGCCGCCTTCGAATTGACGTCGGAAAAAATGTCGTCGTCTCCCCAGTCGCCCGTTTGCTTAAAATATTGGGCTCCGGAGCTTTTTGTCCCCGCGACGTGGGTCCAGCCGCAGTCCTCGAACAATGCCTTGTAGTCCTCGAAGTCCTGGCGGGTTTTAAAGAACCGGTAATCGATGCGGTAATTGGCCTCTTCCGGTTTTGCAGGCGCAAATTCATAAGCCACCGATTTGTTGATCAATTGGTATCCCTGACGGGCCATCTCGTTTAACCACTGTTCCTCACGATCGAAATTCGTGAAAAATTTCATCTTTTTCATGGCGATTCCTCCTTTCTTACGATCCCATGATCGCTGTTGTCACTTCAATCATATGTTTCATTCGTTCAAAGTCCTGGCGCAAAATGGCAAGCCCCTGGTCGGTAATGACGTATACCTTGCGGCGGCTGTCCTCGCTTTGGACCGGCTGGATCCATTTCTGCTTCAGCAGGTTTTCCACGGCCCCGTAAAGCGTCCCGGCAGCCATCTTTACCTGGCCGGCGCTCATCTCCTCCACCTTTTGCATGATCAAATATCCATGGGCGGGTTCCCGCAAAGCAAGCAATATATAATAAACCGTTTCCGTCAGCGGCAAATGTCTGTCCCGGCTCAAGATGATACCCCCTTTATTCAGCTCTGCTGTATATCGTCGAACTGTATAGTTACACTATATATAGTCAGACTGTATATTGCAACTGTTTTTTTATTTTGCCAAGCCATCTTCGATCTTGAGGTCATACTTTGCTCCGGCAGGCTTATGAATAAAGAGTGCAGCTACATTCGCATTCGCCGTAAATGCGATCCACAAACATACTCACTCGAAAGAAACGAGGTGTTCTGTTGTTTCATTTTCGAAAAAAAGGAGGCCGTCTTCCCAAAATGTTAGCAGCCCTACTTGCGGCCGGGGTCGCAGCCATGGCTCTTCAAACCGCGGCCGCTGCGGCCGAAACGCCAAAAGCCGATCACCAGCCTTACATGCACGGGTACAACGTCGACCAGATCAAAAGCTGGAGCCCGGAAACCGACCGCTTCGCCAAATATTTCAGGTCCCGCGTCCCGCTGGCCGAGCGCATTCCCGCCTTTGCCCCGACCCAGGCCAACCCGGCGTTAAGCACGGAACCGCAGGTCATGAACTTATCCGCGGATTACGATAAGGAGGCTTTTTTCGAGGCCTACCGCTACAACGACTCCTTCTCCCGGAATTTGCTGAACTTTTGGCAGTACACCGACCTTTACGGGTCATGGCACGGGCTCCCGGTAGACGGCTCTTCGGTGACGAATCCCGAGTTTGGCGTGATCAACCTGCCGAATCCGGCGTATACGGATGCCGCGCACCGAAACGGCGTGCTCAGTTTGGGCGGATGGTTCTGGCCCAGAGCGGGGCAAACCTTCTCCGACTGGGTCGAAAAAAAGCCGGACGGATCGTTCCCGGTAGCGGATAAAATGATCGAAATGGCGCAGTATTTCGGATTTGACGGCTATTTTATCAATCAGGAAGCAAGCATTTCCAAAGAAAACGCCCAGAAGTTGATGGAGATGATCAAATATTTGCGCGCGAAAGCGCCGGAAGGTTTCCATCTGCAGTGGTACGATTCCTTGTCGGTGGACGGCAGGGTCAGCTACGTGAACGGCTTCAGCAGCAGCAACGCGCCTTGGATCGTGGATAACGGGGTGCCGGTCAACAACAGCATCTTCATGAACTATGCCTGGAACGAAACGAGGTTGGCGAATGCGCATGCTTATGCGCAAAGCCTGGGCTTGGACCCGTACAAGGTGCTGTTTGCAGGTACGGAAAACGATAAATACGGCTACAATCCGCCGTACGACCCCCGGTGGATTTTTCCGGCAGGCAAGGCGCCAAAAAGCGGATGGGCGTTGTTCGGAACCGATATGGTATGGAACAAAGCCCCGAACAAATTCGACCCGAATGCGCAGGAGGAGGTATTCCGGCGGGAACGGGTCTACTGGTCGGGGCCGAATCAGGACCCTACCCGCACGGGCCGCACGCTGACGACGGGCTGCAGCCCATACCCGGACCAAGGGGTTCCGAACAACCCGACGGAATACCGCTGCTGGGACGGGGTGGCGCATTATATCCCGGAGCGGTCGGTGATCGGCTCCTATCCGTTCCAGAGTTCCTTCAATACGGGGCACGGCACCGCCTTTTTCCTGGATGGGGAAATATCCAGCGCGAAGGAATGGAACAACGCCGGCATCCAGGACATTTTGCCGAGCTGGCAGTGGTGGGCGAAAAGCGCCGGGACCGGCGCGCCGCTGGCTGCATCCTTCGATTACGGGACGGCCTACGACGGCGGTTCGTCGCTTAAGGTGTCCGGTAAGCTGGGTGCCGCCAACCCGACCGATCTCCGTTTGTTTAAAACAAAGCTTGCGATCTCGAATGACGTGAACCTGTCCATCATGTATAAGTCGGATGCCGCCGGCACGCCGACGCATATGAAGGCTGCGCTCCTGTTCGAGGATCAGCCGGACCGGTTCGAATATATCGATATCGGCAGCAGCGATACGGCAGGTTGGAATACCAAAACATTAAGCCTCGGAGCTTACAGCGGGCGTACCCTGGCGACGATCGGGCTGCATTTCGCGTCTGCCGGAACGGTCGACTACCGCATGAATATCGGACGGATGGCCGTAACGAAAGGCGCTTCCGAACAGCCTGCCGCTCCTGCAGGCTTGAAGATCGATGAGGCTTACGTAAGAGGCAATCAGGCGGAGCTGTTTGTATCCTGGACATGGAATCCGGACCATGTGGCGTATTACGATCTTTACCGGATCAAGCCGGACGGCAATAAGGAAGCGATCGGGCGGATCATGGACGAAGTTTATTATGTCAAATCGCTGGAGAGGATCGGCAGCGAAGCGGAAACGACGATCGAACTGGTCGCCGTCGGCCCGGACGGAACCCGCAGTTCTGCCGTGCAAACGAAGCTGAAGTGGGACTGAGCAGAAAACTTGACGATGGCCGTCTTCCCTAGGAAGGCGGCTGCTTGATTTAGGGGCGTTATCCTTCGAGGCAATATACATTGGCTGGAGATTTGGTCCTAAATTTGATCGATTGTATATTTTGTAGTATACATATGACAAGCGAACATTTTTCGAAAGGAGTGAATTACGCGCTGCCATGGAGGCGATGGGGCGTTCATGCCACAACTATATTCTGGAGGATTTATGACCCGTTCCAAGAAAAAAAGAAGCATTTATCGTACTGTCATACTTAGCTGTATCAGCGTTATCGGACTGTTGATTGTGATCGCCGGAGCTTATGCGGGGGTATTGCACCATAAAGCCATGTCAGCCTTACATAAAATTTCCGCCGCCGAATACCAGGCTCCGCAGCAGCAGGAAGTTGCGCATCAGGTACCCAAAGCGGACGCCGAAATCGAAAGCATCGGCGAAGAAGACATGAAGCCGGTGACGTTTCTGCTTGCGGGCGTCGACAACCGCGAGGGCAGCGGCGGAACGATGAACACCGACGTCATGATGATCGCGACGCTGAACCCGAAGACCAAATCGGCCAGCCTGCTCTCGATCCCGCGCGACTTAAAAATCACGCCTGCCGGACAAACAAGCCATAAAGCAAACTACTTTTACGCCCACCACTACATCCAGGACAAAACGACCGCGATGGCCGAAACCAAGCAATTATTCGGGGAGCTGCTGCAGATCCCGATCGATTATATGGTGCTCATCAATTTTGACGGGTTCCGTCAGGCGGTGGACGCCGTTGGCGGACTCGAGATCGACGTCGACATGGATATGCGGTATATCGATAACGCGGACGGGACGCATATCAACCTGACCAAAGGGCTGCAGCATCTCGACGGACAACAAACGCTCGACTTCGTCCGATACCGCAAATCCAATGACGGCACCGGGTCTTCTTCCGATTTTGACCGCAACAGACGCCAGCAGCAGGTCCTGAACCAAATGCTGGACAAACTGACTTCCCTGAACGGCATCGGCCAGTGGGGAGACATGTTGGATATTATCGGCGATAACGTCAAAACGGATATTCCGGAGGAAAAGCTGAAGCGGTGGCTCTTCAATTTCAAACAAATGAAACCCGACACGACCCGCATGCTGAACGTGGAAGGCGACTGGAAAAGCCCGTTCGTGTATTGGAACAAAGAGGATTTAACGCAGGCGATGGAAGCCTTATACTCCAATCTCGGCCTGAACAAGAAAGCGAAAACCAATTACGGAAAACATATCGGGCTGTATACGAAACCTAATTCGCAATAACCAATGAGACGGCATGATCGATCTATATTTTCCGGCTTACACATTCTAATGCTCGAATAGATGAAACTAGACAAACCACAACCCACCGCGCCGGGCACCGGCGTACGGCGGGTTGTTCACTGTATTTTCGCGGGGCTGCGAGCTTCGGAAGGATCCTACTTGATAAAACTGATGATAATCAGGATGACGAATAAAACAGGCACGATAAAAACGAAAAAGTATCCCAAATACCTTACAGGCGCAGGCATGCTGTCGAAATGCACCCTTTTCGGCCCGCCCCCGCCTTCGATCCGCTGCATGGGCAGCAATGGATCGTCAACGTATCTCGTCTCTTCCGCTGCCTGATGAGCAAATACAGGATCCCCCGTTGCCTGACCTTCGTGAATCCGGTTCTTTCCTTTATCATTCATTTCGTGTTCAGCTCCTTAAATGAATGCAATCAAAAAATGATGCGCTCTATTATAAGAACAATAAGTATAAGGAGAAGTTTGATAAATGAATGCGATCTGAAAAAATAAAGGACAAAGCCCTGACCGTCATTAGGAGGCCAGGGCTTTGCCGTTATTTATGGTATCATGCAGCCCGGTCTTTTCCCTTCCGCGAGCAAACCATTGATGCGTTCAATCAATGCCGGCAGCTCAGCCAACGTACGGATCGTAAAATCCGCCCCATGCCGCATGAATACCTTTTGCGTTTTTTCGATCGCCGCTTCTTTTTCCGAGTCCGTCAACCCGTGGTACGCCTCTTCGCCCAGTCCCATTTCGGAGCTGCCGACCGCAACCCCGACCGACCATACGCCGGCCTGCACGCCTTCCTTGATATCGGAAGTGGTGTCGCCCACCTTGACGACCTTCCAAGCCGCGGACAATTGGAGATGCTCCATATTGCGGTAGATCATGTAAGGGTACGGCCTTCCGTACGACCCCGTATCGTCCGGCGTCACGACGTGATCCGGCCCGTATCCTTTTTCGCGGGCGCCCGAGACGACCACCTCCATCATGGAGCTCGTGTAGCCGGTCGTCGAACCGATCTTCAGCCCTTGGGCGCGCAGTACGTCCACCGTGTCAATGACGCCCGGAATCGGATTCGTATACTCGGATAAGGACACCATCAATGCAGGTTCGAATTCGGCGTACAGCCGGTTGACGTCTTCTTCGTTAAAAGCCCTGCCGTAAGCCTCTTCCCACAGCGCCGACACCCTCGGCATGGACAGCATGGCGCGGATATGATCGATTTTCAGCATTCCCATCGGGCCGCGCGCTTCTTCCATCGTCACTTCGATGCCCGCCTTCTTGAAAATATCCACAAATACGTTCACCGGCGCGAAACAACCGAAATCCACCGCCGTTCCGGCCCAGTCCAAAATAACGCCTTCGATGTTGTTCATCGTCCCGTTCCTCCCATATATTCGCTGATGATGCCGCATAACCGTTCGATGTCTTCCGGATAAATCTCGCCGATATTGCCGATCCGGAACGTATCGGCGTCCGTCAGTTTGCCCGGGTAAATCACGTATCCCCGTTCCTTTACATAGGCATAAAAGTCTTCGAAGTTAAAGCCCTCGTCCGGGAATAAAAAGGTCGTGATGATCGGCGACTGCTTCTCTTCCGAAATATAGGCCGGAATGCCGATCTCCGCAAGCTTTTGGCGAAGCAAACGGTTATTTTCGCGATAACGCGCCTCCCGCGCCGAAACCCCGCCTTCTTCCACAAGCTCATCCAGCGCTTTCGAAAAAGCCGCCACGACGTGGGTAGGGGAAGTAAACCGCCATTTGCCGTCCTTGTCCATCCCTTTCCATTGATCGTATAAATCCAGGGACAAACTCCGCGCGACGCCTTGGCAGCCTTTCAGTTTATCCAGCTTGGCGATGACGAATCCGAAGCCCGGCACGCCTTGGATGCATTTGTTGGCGCTGCTGATCAGATAGTCGATGCCCAGCCCCGCCACGTCGATGCCGATGCCGCCGAAGCTGCTCATCGCGTCGATAATAAGGGTTTTTCCGTATTCTTTGGACAGCTTCGCCACCGTCTCCAGCGGGTTCAAAATGCCCGTCGTCGTTTCGCAGTGGACCATCGCGATATGCGTGATGTCCGGATCCGCCGCCAGCACAGCCCGAAGCTCCGCTTCCTCCGGCTGCGCATCATAACGGACCCGGTACGGCGTGTAGTTCAGGCCGATATATTCGGCCATCTGGACGATCCGCTCGCCATACGCCCCGTTGGTCACGATCAGCACCTTGTCGTCGTCGGACACGGCCGAGGTCATCACGGACTCTACCGCAAACGTGCCGCTGCCCTGCATCAGCACGGCGGTATATTCGTCCGGGCCTGCTCCCGCAAGCGACAGCAGCTGCGACCGGATTTTTTGCGTAATCGATTTATAGTCGTCGTCCCACGTGCAGCGGTCAAACAGCATCTCTTCCTTCACCGCGGCGGTCGTGGTGAGCGGTCCCGGGGTTAACAGCTTGTAATTGTTCATTTTGTTTGGCTCCCTTGTTCGGTTTGAATTTCAGGCATCGGTTGCAGCCTATTGGGCTGCCTCAAAAAATTGCTGATGTTTCTTGAGCAGCTCGACGGTCAGCGGTTCGACGAATTTCATCGGATGCGCAGGCTGGTTGACGTTTTCCACCGTCTCGCCTTTGTACAGCGCCACCGGATAATTGGTGATCAGATCCTTCCGGGCGTCTTTGATGATCGTTTCCGCCATTTTCATCGCCAGGTCCGTCACGGCATTTTTCTTGTCCACGACCGCCACGGATTCGGTGAGCGAAAAGTTGCCCTCAGCAGGGTCCACATAGTCGATCGGAGCGCCGGAAGCTTTCGCTTTGACCGCCTGGTGGCGCAAGCCGAAGCCTGCAGCGACCTCTCCCGCCTGCACCTTTTTGATCGGACCGGAGCCGGAGCTTTCCAGGTGCGGGCCAACGTTCGCGATCAGGTCATGGAGCACGGTTTTGCCTTCTTCCTGGCCGTATTGGCTAATGACCGCTTGAACGAGCAGCCAGCCGGTCGAGGAGTCCATAATGTTCGGGATCGAGACAAGGCCTTTGAATTCGGGCTTCGTCAGGTCTTTGATCGACGCCGGCATCGGCAAACCTTTTTGCTTCAGCACTTCGGTATTGACGAAAATCGAACCGGTGTTGGCCAAAATCGGCGTAGAATAGGACGGGTAGGATTCCAGCGCATCCGTTGTAAACGACAGGTCCTTGTACATGGCATACTGGCTTTGCGAGCTTTCGATAAAATAGGAGCTCATCGTGATCAGATCGGCTTCGATTTTTCCGCCTTCGGCCATCAGTTTGCCGCCGAGCTCCGAGGTGCCGAGCGATTGCAGCACGTATTTGCCGTCATACCCGGCGTTTTTCAGCGCGGTTTCCATGGAGGCGACGGCCTCTTCGTCCGCGTTCGTGTAAATGACGACCTTTTTCGCTTCCTCCGCTTTGCCGCTGCCGCAGCCCGCCATGGCAAGCACGAAGCCGATGGCGAATAACGTAAGCAGCAAACTTTTGAATGTTTTGGACATGTCGTAAATCCCTCGCTTTTTATTTTTAATGGTGAGTATATGGTGCTGAAACGTACTAGCGCACCGCCCTCCTCCGCTGCATCCAATCGCACGCCGCTTTGATCAACAGGTTGGTGAAAAAGATCAGCAGCGACAGCACGAAAATCTCGTTGAACTTGGCGAAATGCTGCAGCTCCTTGATTTTGCTCGCCACGACCGAGGTTTGCGCCGACACCAGGAAGATGATCCCGCTGATCGTCACCATCGAATTGACGAAATAATAAGCGAACATTTCGATGATCGCGGACGCCGAATTCGGCAGCACCACCCGGTACACCGTCTTGAACCAGCTGTCCCCGAGCAGCTCGCCCGTCGTTTCCCAAGACGGATTCATCTTGGACAGGGCGTTTTTGGCCATTAAATACGGCGTCGTAAACAGATGCACGATGTTGCACAGCACGAGGATGGCGAACGTCCCCTTCAGGCTGCTCCCGTTAAACAAAAGCAGGTACGCGATCCCGAGCACCATTCCCGGCACCGTATTGGTGATCATCGACACGACATCGGTCGCGCCTTTCGCCTTAAGCTTGGTGCGTACATTCAGCAGCGCGGCTCCGTATGCGGCCAGCGTCCCCAGCAGCGACGTCAGCAGCGCGACCCAAAGCGAATTTTTGTACACGCCCGTCAAATCGCCGGACGCGAATACGCCGTTGACATGCTTAAGCGTAAAAGCCGTATCGTAAGGAAAGCCGTTCATGAACGGCGCCGCGAACATGACCGCAAAAACGGAAAGCATGCCGGTCACGATCACGGACGACAGAACGCCCAGTCCCGTATCCCGGACCCGGTGCTTCGGCAGCTCGATGGCCGAGATTTTGTCGTAATGGAAATTGAACTTGTCCAGATACCGCAGCAGCCAGATCCCGAACGCGGCCGGAACCAGCATCACGACGGCGATGACCGCCCCCTGGTTGAAATCCGGGATGGAGCCGAGCATCACCTGGTACAGCTGCGCCGCGATGACCGGATACGTTCCGCCCACCGAAGCAGGAATGCCGAAATCCGTGAAGCTGAGGATAAAAGCGAGCACGAACGCCCCGCCCAGCGCGCCCGCGAGCGGCCGCAGCACCGCATGAAAAAAGCTTCTTGCCGTCCCGTCGCCCATCAGCTTGGACACGATGATGAACTTTTTGTCGATATAACCGAAAGCGTTATGGATCAGCAGAAAAGCCGGCGGCAGCGTGTAGATGACATATCCCGTCAGCAGGCCGTTAAAGCCGTATATTTCAAACAGATTGCGCCCGATCAGCTTCGTGATCAGCCCTTGGTTGCCCAACGAATACATAATGGCGAACCCGTAGGTGATCGTCGGCAGCAGCATCGGCACGAGGACCGCCGTTTTCAGAACGCCTTTGACCGGGCGAAAGATCCGGGTGCAATGAATGGAGTACGCCAAAACGAATCCGAGCACCGTGGCGATGACGGCCGCAGCCGCCGACACCTTGACGCTGTTCGAGACCGCCTCGATCAGATCCCTCCCTTCCCAGACCGCCGCGTAGTTCGCAAACGAAAACCCTTCGCCCGTTTCCAGGGAACGAATCAGCAAAACGAGCAGCGGCAGGAACAAAAACCCGGCGAAAAAGAGCATAAGCAGCGTAAAAACGACGCGCAATTCCGGTTTGACTTTATGCATACATCTCACCGAACAGGTTCAAAATGTTTTGCCGTTTGATGCTCAGCTGCTTAATGATGAACTGCTCGACGAATTCGTCGGCCGGCCGGTCGATGATGTCCTGGGGCGTGCCGAACTGGGCGATTCGGCCCTGGTTGATGATCAGGATCTTGTCGGACATCGTTAAGGCTTCCTCAGGATCATGGGTCACGATTACCGTCGTCAGCCGGAACTCCCTCGCGATCGATTGGAGCCGCTGCTTGATCGATTCCTTGATCACCCCGTCCAGCGCGCTCAGCGGCTCGTCGAGCAGCAGCAGCCTCGGTTTCGTGACAAGCGTTCTCGCCAGCGCCACCCGCTGTTTTTGCCCGCCGGACAGCTCGCCGATGTTTTTGTTCAAATGCGGGGCCAGCTCCAAAAAATCGATATATTCCTGAACCTCCGCAGCGTTCACGCGTCCTTTTTTATTGCGCAATCCGTATAGGATGTTGTCGTAGGCATTCAGGTTCGGAAACAGGGCGTAATCCTGAAACACGATGTTGAAGCCGCGCTTTTTCATCGGGACGCGGGTCAAGTCCTCGTCGCCGAAACGAATGCTGCCGCGGTCCGCCCCGGTCAGGCCTAGAATCAGGTGAAGCAGCGTCGTTTTCCCGCTTCCGCTCGGGCCGAGGAGCGACATGATTTCCCCCGTGCCGATCTCGAAGCTGATGTCGTCCAAAACGGTTTTACCGTCGAATTGTTTGCCAATATGCTGCAGCTTCAGCAAGCCGCCCACCTCCTTAAACACAACCCCAGTATAAAAACCGTATGTCAACCGAGATGCGCGAGCTTGTAAATTTTGCGTAAATTATGCATAACTATTTCATAACTCTTGACTAACTCTATCCCTACTCTAACGATAAAACATGGTGATCTATGTAAAATCTATTGAATCCCAGGGAGGCTGAACGTACACTGGAATTGTTTCGGTTCGAAACGCCAACGTCATAGATGAGCGGGTGAAAGCGATGCTGCCATTGGAGAGGCAAAAGAAAATTCTCGACCTATTAACCGTCAAAAAAGTGCTTAAAATAACGGAGCTGACCGAGGAGCTGGGCATTTCCGTCGATACGCTCCGAAGGGATATCAACCTGCTTGCCGGCCGGGGGAAAATCGAAAAAATCTACGGGGGCATCAAACTTGCGGACCGGTTCGGGGAATCGTCGATGGACGAGCGGATGGTCAACCATTTGGAAGAAAAAGAGCACATCGCCCGCAAATGCAGCGAGTGGATTCAGGACGGCGACTGCATTTATATCGACAGCGGGTCGACGACCTATCAAATTGCCAAATACATCAAGGATAAAAAGAACCTGACGGTCATTACCTGCTCCATACCGGTCATCCAGGAGCTGATGGACACCGATGCCGAGCTGATCATCATCGGGGGCAAAATCCGGAAGGAAGAGCAGTCCGTCGTCGCATTCGATTATATTTTCAATTTTCACGAGCTTAACGTGCGGAAAGCTTTTATCTGCTGCAGCGGGATCACGATCGAAAGGGGCATTTCGGATTATAATCTGGAGGAGGCCGTCACGCGCAAAAAGATGATCGAGCTGTCCAAAGAGGTCATCGTCGCGGCCGACAGCACCAAATTCGGCAAAGACGTCACGGTTGCCATCGCGCCCCTGGAGCGGATCGACACGATCGTGACGGATGCCCATGTAGACCGCAGCTTCCTGACCAAATTCAAAAAAACGGGGACGAATCTTGTCATCGCGGACTGAACATAAAGCCTGCTGTTCGAGGTATGGAACTCATATAGCGGGGCCTTCACTGCCCGTTCATGCCGACATCAAGCGATGCAAAGCTGCCTTCCAAAGAAGCGTCCAACGAAAAAGCAAAATCCGATTCCGCGTTAAGTCAACGAAGGAATCGGATTTTTGTTTTACTTATAGGGATTATGGGCTCCGGAAAAAACGCTGGATCATAAATGGGATCCGCCCGTAGCATCGATCATCTGCCCCGTAACCCATCGCCCGTCGACGGATGCAAGGAACGCAACGATGTCGGCAATGTCCGATGGCTCCCCAATGCGCCCCAGTGCAGATATTTCCGTTGCATACCGTTGCCCTTCCGGAGTATACAGCCAGGATGCGTTCACATCCGTATCGACGATACCGGGAAGAACCGCATTGACTGTGATGCCTCGTGGTCCAAGCTGCTTTGCCAGTTGAAAGGTGAACGTATTGATTGCTCCTTTCGTCAGGTTATAAGCCATCAATTCCGGCATAGCAATTTTAGTCACTCCAGAGGATATGTTAATGATCCGTCCTTGATCACGCAGACGAGACAACGATTTCTGTACGAGAAAAAACGGGGCTTTGACGTTAACGGCAAATACTTCGTCAAAAGATTCTTCCGTTGTTTCTTCAAGATTTTTTGAAGTACCGATGCCGGCATTGTTGACCAAAATATCAAAATGATGACTGCCTGTTCGCTCTACAAGCTGCCCATCTAGCGATTGAAGCAATGCTTCAATACCCGCAACGGAGTTCAGGTTTGCGCCCACAGCAAATGCTTGCCCCCCGTTTGCTTCGATGGTACTGACCACTTCCTCCGCTGCAGCAAAACGATTGCCGTAATGGACCGCAACCAGAGCCCCTTCTTCTGCCAGCCGCAGCGCGATGCCCCGGCCAATGCCCCGGCTTCCCCCGGTTACTAATGCCGCTTTTCCTTCCAAACGTTTCATTTGTACCACTCCTTATTGTTTGATTAATGACACTCTACACCCTCCACCATAGGGGAGAGTCAACACGTCCAAAAAAAAATCTTTCATCATTCCTTTTGCACGGAACAATGAAAGATTCGGCTTTTTATATTTTTTCAATCGGAATGAGCAATTCAGCCCTCCGGAGTTTCCCATACAGATCTTGATCTGCCGTCAAATAAATTTCCCGGATCGGTTTGGCATCGCTTGGCCGATATCCGTTGGACGATATCCATGTCGCAAGCTCAGCCAATGCCGAACAGGAGGAATGATACGGGTCGCACCAATGAACCAGCGAGGCAGCTTGTTTTAATTCCGGCCAAAAGTGAACGTTCACCCTGTCACTGCCCGGAATAGGCTTTGCAACGGGTAAAGCGACTTCTACATCGATCAAATCCTCTTCGTCGTCGTTGTTATGCCATTGAACGTTTAAAGAGCGGTTGTCATCCTCCTGATGCTCACGCACATATTGTTTAATTTCATCCAAAAGGAGACATAAGTGCGAGCGCGGGATCGTATCGCGAATGGATGCGACAAGCTGGGATTTTACGTTTCGAATGACGATCGGGACGGCCGGTGAAGGGTCGTCTAAATCCCGAATACGCTCCAGCCCCGAGCTGATCTCCTCCAATCGGCTTTGTGCCTCCTCGATGAATTGCTGCAGTTCCAGCTGCTTGGCCGTCAAAGATTTTTTCACTTCCGCCGGAGAGACATCTTCAGCCAATAGGGACTTGATCTCTTCCAGCGTAAACCCCCGGTTCTTTAAATCGATGATTCGTTGCACGACTAACAGTTGTTCCGCTGAATAATATCGATAACCGGAAGACGGATCGATCGTGTCCGGCTGCAACAATCCCCGCTGATCGTAATAACGCAATGTTTTGACAGATACCCGGCTTAGTTTAGAAAATGTACCGATCTTAAAAATCTTAAGCCCTCTCCTTTCTTTAGGTCGATTAAACCACTAATCATTTCATTCCAAAAAACCGATTTATATGACCCCTTGTATTCAAGCGATTGCTAATTACTTCGATCTTTCATTCAGCAAAACCTCTAACCGATCTTTCGTCTCCTTTCATAGGGCAACGTTTAGGCCGAACTTTATGGAATTAAAGGTAGACAAAAAGGTTCCATGGCAAGAGCGATCAAAAACATCGACGTATAGGATGCGGATTTTCTAGCCCTTCGTGAATAGGCGAAATATGCACACATACAACAAAACGGACCTTTCCCCTGCCGGATGCGACAAGGAAAGATCCGTTTTTGTTCTCATATCGAACCCTAAAAAGAAAATAAATCAGCAACTATTGTCATTGTTTTTGTGTTTATAGTATAAAACAACTTATAAGAAGTGGAGGATACTAAATGTTCATGATGTTCACAAAAAAAATGGCTATTTTAATTTCTATGATATTGGGAATTGTTTTATTTTCGAATCAATCTTTCGCTAACTCAAATGTCATGTTGCCACAAATTGATACGACTGATATTTTTGTACTCAACGAGAGTACAGTAGTTTTGTTGGACCGCGTTTCTAATAAAGTCGATCTAGTAGACGTTAAAACAAATAATTCGATCAATTTATCAAGTGACTCAAATCCCATTTTGGATTTAGGAGTTATTAAAAACCCGGAAAAATTTATTCTTTTAAAAAAAATTAGTCCTACAAAGATCACAAAAAGTGTGTTCTCCTTTAAGGGGAATTTACTTTCAAAAACTGAAATCCCCATGAAAGATACGGGTGATAAATTAAAATGGGTTGCTCCAACAGGAAAAGTGAATGAGAGAATTATGGTGCAGACCAAAAATGTTTTTAATTTGTATGAATACCCTTGGAAAAAGCCAACTGTCACCTATAATGCCCAAGTTGTAGATAAGGGATATGAAAGTGTGAGTGTCATGGATTGGGATTTTGAAAAATACCCAAATTTAGCTATTAAATATGTTGGACAAGGTATCGGTATCGATGATTATTTTCTTAAGACTATAAATCTATATACAAAGAAGGAATCTTTTTTCAAAGATTTCAACACAGATTTCCAATTCAAATTTTTGGGTAACAAACTTTCAATTTTCAATTCTTACACATATCAATCAGTCTTGGCTAGTGCTAATCGACCAAAACCAACAGATTCTCAAGTATTCTATAGGATCATCAATGTTAGTACAAATAATAAGATTAAATCATTGCAATCATTCTTTAATGAGGATAAAGATAAAGAATCGGGTTGGGTAACTGTTTTTAACAATAGTCAACTTTTTGTAGGTGATCTGGCCAAACAAACATGGTCATTGTATTCATCAACTGGAGAGTCAATACTGAAAAATCAGAAGTGGGCGATGGGAAGTAAATTTATTAGCTATAATTCAAATTTAAAAGTTGCCTACTTTTTAGAATACAAAGACGGTAAAACTATTATTTCTTCATATCCTGCTTCTGTGAAATGAGTTCACATAACACACGGAAAAAAACATCAAATATTATACGACAAGAAAAGGAAAAAGGGCCCGAGTACGGCAAACCGGTCACGATCGGCAACAACGTATGGATCGGTGGACGAGCCGTCATTAATCCGGGCGTCACGATCGGCAATAACGTCGTGGTGGCCTCCGAAGCCGTGGTCACGAAAGACGTTCCGGACAACACGATCGTCGGCGGCAATCCGGCAAGAGCGATCAAAAACATCGACGTATAGGATGCGGATTTTCTAGCCCTTCGTGAATAGGCGAAATATGCACACATACAACAAAACGGACCTTTCCCCTGCCGGATGCGACAAGGAAAGATCCGTTTTTGTTCTCATATCGAACCCTAAAAAGAAACTTATCAGTCCATCTTAATCGTATCGATAGACCCGCTCCAACCGGCTGCCCAAGCGGCTTAGAATCTCGTTCGCCACGGTGCCGCACCGCGCGGCGATTTGTCCGGCCGTGATCGTCTCCGCCCCGTCTTGTCCGATGAGCGTGACCGGATCGCCCTGCCGGACGCCGGCGATGGAGGTCACGTTGACGGTCAGCTGATCCATGCAGATGCTGCCGACGATGCGTGCCCGCTGCCCGCGAATGAGCACGTACCCGCCATGTTCGGAAAGCGACCTCGGAATCCCGTCGGCATAACCGATGGACACGGTCGCGATCCGAAGGTCGCAGGAAGGAATAAAGTTCCGTCCGTATCCCACCGGATCGCCGGCTTTTACCTCTTTCACTTGAGTCACAACCGACCTTAAGGAAAGGACGGGCCGCAAATCGGCCTTCGTCCGCACCTCGTCTTCCTCGCGGCTCAGCAGTCCGTACAGCGCGATGCCGGGACGGACCAGATCGCAGCTCACCTCCGGGTAATTCAGGATGCCGTAGCTGCTCTGGATATGCACAAGTCCGGGATCGATTCCCGCCTCCCTCAGCTGCCCGATCGCCAGTTCAAAACGGTCCAGCTGCTGCTGCGTAAAACGGGTCTCGGCTTGCCCCAAGCTGTCCGACATGGACAAATGGCTGAACGTCCCCGTTACGTTCAGGTGCGAAAACCGGTAACATGCCATGATCGAATGCGGGTCATGACACGGCACGCCCAAACGGTTCATGCCGGTATCGATTTTGACGTGCACGTTCAGCTTCACTCCATACGCATTCAGCGCCTCGCCGTATTCCCTGCTGACCATCGTTTGGGTCAGGCGGTAACGGGCAAGCTCGGGGGCTCGCTCCGGAGACGTGTAACCCAAAACGAGAATGTCGCCGCGTACGCCATGTTTGCGCAGGGCGATCCCTTCCCCGATCTCGGCGACGGCAAAGTGGGCAATGCCTTCCCGGCTCAGCTCCCGCGCGGCTTCAAGGCTTCCATGCCCGTAAGCATTCGCCTTGACGACGGCCATGATCCGGGATTGCGGCGGCAGCACCCGCTTCAGCTCCGCCGCGTTATGCCTCAGATGGGTCAGGTTGATCTCCGCCCAAGCGCGGTGGCCGCGGCTTGGGGCTTCTTTTTTTCCCGCCATCGGAATAAGCAGCATCAGCAGCCGGTCCATAAGAGCCCAGGTCTTCATCGGACGGCTTGCTCCTTCCCGAACCCCAGGCCTGTTCCATGTTCCGGACCGGACGCGCCTCCTGGCCCCTTGCATTCATGATAAATCGTGACGACGCATCCATTGACGTTGTTGCCTGAGATCTCCACTTTCGCACCCGGCTCCGTGCGGACGGCAATCTCGGCTCCTTCCTCTCCGACCTCCACGGTGAACATCTCGATCAAATGATCCTTGTACTTTTTGAAGAGATGCGGTCCGTCAGGCCTAAACTGCCGCATATATTCGGTATACTCCTCAAGGCACATCCCGTATTGGTCCATGATGATCGCATGAGGCACGCCGATGTAACGAAAATGCCACGGCTCGCAGGCGATATGGGTGAGATGCTCTTTCCCTTCCCGGTATCGCTGGATAAAACCAAACTCCGCGGCTCTGCGGCGGAATTCCGCGAATACGCCGTCCTCCGGAAACGACGGGCAGATGTAATCCACGCCCGCGTCCATTTCCCCGACGTCGACGGCGAGTCCGGTCTGGTGCTCGCTTTCGCCCGGCCGCGCGACATAGCTGGCCGTAAAAATCGGCCCGTTGGCTGCGTAAGACCGGTCGTAAATGCGCTGCTGCTCCATCCGCGTCCGGTAACCGCTGACGATACCGATGGCCTCTGCGCCGCCGCAGGCCGCAAGCAATGCCTTCAGCTGCCGCAGGCATGTCCGCTCGAGGCGCATGCAGGCTTCTTCCGTGCTGGCCCGGGCGACCCCCTCAACGGAAGCCAAATAACTGGAGTGGATCGCATGCTGCAGCGGATGTTCCCTGTTCACCAGCACTAGAGGTCCGCGATGGACCATTTTCGGTTGCAGACGTATCGCTCGCTTAACCATCATGCTCTTGCCTCCTTGGATAACGCAAGCTGGATCAGACGGTCCATCAGCTCCGGGTAGCCGATATGGCTTGCGCGCATCATGTTCGGGTACCGGCTGGCCGCCGTAAAGCCCGGCATGGTGTTGACTTCGTTAAACACGATGCGGCCGTCCGGGCAGACAAACATGTCCACCCGGGCCAGGCCCGTGCAGCCCAACGTGCGGTAAATAAGCTTGGCCGCCTCTTTGATGCTGGCCGCCGCATCCTCCGAAACTCGGGCAGGCAGATGGATCGTGGACGTCGCAAGGGAATATTTCTCCTCATAGTCGAAAAATTCGCCGTTCAGCTCGATTTCGTCGATTTCGGCAATCAAGGGATCGGCAGCATGCCCAAGCACGGCGCAGCCGACCTCGAAACCGGGAACGTTTTGCTCGATGACCACCTTATCGTCATGCAACAAGGCGGACCTTATGCCTTCCATCAGCTCCAGCTTGTCGTAAGCTTTGGCGATGCCGAAGGAGGAACCGGAACGGGCCGGCTTCACGTACAGCGGGAACCCCAGAGGCTCGGCCTTTTTGACCGCGCCGTATAGATCATCCCCGGCATGAACGACGATTGACTCCGCCGTATCCACGCCGGCCAGCTTCACCAGCTTGCTTGCGATGGACTTGTCCATGCATACCGCCGAAGACAACGTGTCGCAGCCGACAAACGGAATGCCCGACAGCTCCAGCAAGCCCTGCACCGTGCCGTCTTCGCCGTTTTTGCCATGCAGCACCGGAAACACGGCATCGACCGGCGTCACGCGGTATTCCGTGCCGACCAGCTCCACCAGCCCGGCCATGTCCCGGCTTGGCGGCAAAAATGCCGGAATGCAGCTGGAATGCTGCTGCCAGCGGTCCTCCCGGATGTCGTCCGTGCCGCCGCCGTACCGGAGCCACACGCCTTCTTGCGTAATCCCCACAAGCACCAAGTCGTACTTATCCCTGTCCAAATGATCGATCACCGAAGCCGCAGACTGCAGCGATACGCCATATTCCGTCGAACAGCCGCCGAATAATACCGCGACCGTCGTTTTCCGCGCTAATTTCATCAGGTTCTCCCCCGTTCATCGCTTCCGGACATCAGGCCTTGCGCCGTTCCGCCCGCTTAAGATGTTTTTATTATAGGGAGGGGAAATTAAGCGTTTCGAAACGAAAAATAAACGTTGATAAAGGAAAACTTAAGAAACCTAAAGAATCATAACCACCCGTCCAACGGGTGGTTTGCACTTGGGGTATAACCCCCTGTTGCCAAACTGCGCCTAAAGACGCTAGCCTGACAATAAATTGTTCAGGCTCAGTGTAATTTGTCTCTTTCACTTA
>NZ_BORW01000007.1 GCF_018333375.1 Paenibacillus cookii | reverse complement strand
GAACTCGTCTATCTGGAGAAGTTCAGAACCCGCAAGGAAGCCCAAAGTCGGATTTTTGAATACATCGAGTTTTTCTACAACCGGAAACGCGTACATTCCGCTATCGGGTATCTTACACCTTTTCAATACGAACAAATGTACGGTCAAATTGCGTAATTTTCTCGATTCTGGCTGTCCAATCTATTGACAGAGGTCCAAAACGCATCCTTTGCGGGGAATAGTACGGGGAATTTGAATAATGATGGAATGTATGCGAGTAAGGGGGAATGGATCTACTATCGAAGTTTTTCTTTGGCAGGAGGGTTATATAAGGTAAAAAAAGACGGAACTGAAAAAACAAAATTAATGGACGGGTTTCCCGGCTATATCAATATTGCGGGAGATTACTTATATTACTCTGACGGCTGGAAGTTGACGAAAGCAAAAATCGATGGGACAGAAAAACAAGTATTAGCCAATTCTGCGTTTCATGTCCATGTCACAGATCAATATATTTTTTATACCAACATAGGGCCTCAGGATGGTTTCATCTACAGAATGAATTTAGACGGGACCGGCAAAATACAATTGAATAATGACCATGCAAGTCAAATTGTGGTTAGCGGTAAATCGCTGTATTATACGTCATATTACAATAAGTTAATTAAGATCGATATCCATGGGAATTCAAAAATAAAACTTTTAGAAGGGAGATTCATTAACGAATTAAATATCGAAGGGGATTGGCTGTACTTCAATTACAATCAGAAGTTATACAAAATGAAAACAGACGGCTCGAAGCTAACGATGTTGTCTAACGATAATGCGCGATATATAAATGTTTCGGATGGCTGGATTTATTACAGTGATCATTCGAAGAAAAAGAATCTGGTCCGAATCAAAACAGATGGGACGGAAAGACAAGAATTAAATCAAATAAAATCATTTTATATCCATCTCATTGATCACTATGTTTTTTTTCATGATTTATCCAAGATGGTGAAGGTTGATATCAACGATATAGTGAAAGAGGGACGAAAAATCAACTGAATGGCTTGGGTTGCAAAAGCCGAAATTGGAGATCAAATATAAAAATTCGAAATTCGGAGGAATTAGATGAGGATAAAATTGTTGGGACATGCATATTGAACGATTTTATTAAAGCCTCCATGGTTAACTTATCCTATAATTTGTCAAAAAAAGTGCGTCTGCAAAACTTTTATCAAAGTTGGGCTTCGTACAGGAAGGTTTACTTCGGACTATATATTTGGCGAGATCATCACAGATACGTTGATATTTTCAATTCTCAAGAAAGATTTTATGGAGAAAGATTGAAATTGAACCAATGATAAAAGTTATTGGGAGGAAGCTCTCCCGATCTTTTTGCTTCAATCACAAGAGAAGTTAGAACCTTCGAAAATCGAATATTTGGACGTCAGGAACCGCGAATAGACGATTCAAAGGAGGCAAAATATTGAAGGACCACGAGGAAATCCTGGCCGGAGGAAATATGAATAAAGTCGTTAAAGTTGGGGAGACGGTACGGCGTGAATCCAAACCAAACCCGTTTGTAAATGATCTTCTTAGGTATCTTGAGAACGTAGGTTGCCCATACGTCCCAAAATATTTAGGAGTTGACGAGAAGGGGAGAGAGGTCTTTTCTTACATTCAAGGCGTGGTTCCCGGGAACAACTACCCTGAAAATGAAAGTTATATGTGGTCGGATTTGGCGCTGGCTGAATTGGCGAAGATCTTAAGACGGTTCCATGATTCGTCTGTGAGATTTTCCACTTCAGAAAAATCTTTACATGATTTTCCGGAGGCATCCCGGCACGAAGTCGTCTGTCATAACGACGCTGCTTTATATAACGTTGTGTTCAAGGACGAGCTCCCCGTTGGAATGATTGACTTTGATATGGCGGGATTTGGGCCTCGTATTTGGGATATTGCTTATACTCTGTACACCTCAGTTCCTTTAGCCGGATTCGCGCCAGGCGGGGAAGACTTTTCGGTTGTTGAATATAACAAAACGGATCATGCATCCATGCGGAAAAAACGAATAAAGTTGTTTTTTGATTCCTATGGCATGAATGTACCTACGGATCTAAAATGGTGGGTCATTTCTCGTATCCAATTTATGTGCACCACACTATCTGATCGTGCCGCAGCCGGGGACCCTGCTTTTATCAAGCTGGTTCAAGAAGGTCATCTGGATCATTATAAAAAGGAATTAATCTTCCTTGATAAACATTTCGATGATTGGAGTTAATGGTGCATGACCGATTTGTAAAAGCTGAGGTCATAGTCACGAAGGTAAACAAGGTTAGCCCGGAGGAGAAGGAGAAACTTGATCGTCTAGCCGAGGAGAGGATCGAAAAAGCACGCGAAGAAGCCATCTCGAAGATCCGCGAGCGGTATAACCAAATCAAACTCCGGGATGAAGCCGGCGGCGAAGAATGAACAAACGAACATTACGCAAAAAAAAGATATGAAAACAAGGAGAACATAGAATTTGAACAAAGAAGAGGAAATGTTAGACGCTATTTTTCAAAATGCCATTAGGTTCTTAAATATATCCATCGATGAAATCATACATTCGGATTTTAGTGAAATGAATAGTGTTGTTAAGACATCCGTATTCATACAGATGACAGTGGAACTTTCATTAAAGTATGCAATTGCATACAATATGGGGAACATATCAATAAAGAAAATTCTGACCGAAAAATATAAAAATCATACTGTAGACGAGATCTATGAAGAATACCTGAAAAATGCACTAAAAGTGGACTCCTTTGAAAGGCTTAAAAATCACATTAAAAATATCCCCCTATTTAAATTCAATAAAAATGAAGAAATAGAAAAGATGGAGCAATTCCAAAAAATAAGAAACAGACTTCTGCACTTTTCTTATCATTTTACCTCCCATGAAATTTCGAATGCGAAAGAAAACTTTATTTATATCGTTTTTAAAATTGTTTTTCCCCTTTTGTATGAAGGATACTCAGTAGAATCCTTGGATTATTTGGCTCCGAGTGATTTTATTAAAGTCTATGTGGGTACGAAGAAGTTTGAAAAAATCCGTTCTATGGATGAATACAAAAAAGTGATGCTGAATATAGCCGATACGTTGAAACATAAAGGCGAGATCACGATTGGGAGATGCATCTACTGCAATGAAACGTCATGGATCAAAGAGATTGGAAAGTGTATTTTATGCGAATACGACGACCGAGATGATGTGTTATTAAGATGTCCGGCTTGCAGAGAGAATAAATCAGTCATCTACGAAAGTATAAATATGGAATATAACAACAACGCTACGACTGGGATTTGTATAAGCTGTAATAGGAAAATGTCTGTCATAAAGTGCAAAAAATGCGGAAGATATAATGTGTATGAAGACGATATTGCTTTCTTGTGTGCAATTGAAGGATTAGACGAGTCGGTGTGCGATATGGATTGTGATCCTATTTCCAAAAAGAATAAGCTTCCGTCCCAATATGCGTTCGTCATACCGGCCATTGTGATTTCTGACTGTATTCATAACAACGAGATTTCAGTACTGAATAAAAACAAAAATATTCCAAAAATTTTAGGTAAAAAGTCTGAGCATAGTTACATTCTGAATAATGACGTGGATGATGCCGTATTGGAGGGGATTTCATATTTAGTCAACCAAGAGTATGTTTCGCTGAATATCAAAAAAGAAGAGATTTTAGAAAGAGTTCATCGGTTGATTGAGGAAGAATATACTAATGGTTCATTCAGTGAAATGACAGGTCTTTATGAGCGATTATTTTTTTCTGTACATAGTGAAGAGACAGGAAAAAAATTTTACGAGGTACTTGACCATCTGGTTCAACGGCAGTTTAAAGAACTTACGCAAGAAGAGTATGAGATCTTATATGAATGCAGAGATAATTTGGATATCGACACGAAGATATTTTTTGGTATGTATAAGCATCATGAGTTAGTTAGACCAAGCGAAATCAAGTAAATATTCTTTAAGCTGCGTGGTGGCCTCCCTTTGGGGCTTAAACTATTAGGAGGTAAAGAAGTTGAGCCAAAAAACGAAGCATGCGGATGTATGCGGTTACTGCTGTTTGAGGTTTCCAGTCGCAGATTTGAAAAAGTCGGTGGATTTTTACTGCAATGTACTCGGCTATGAATTGAGTTCGGCGGAGTATTCGTTTGGAGAGGCCCATGTTTCATTAAAAACGGAAATGGTCCAAGTATATTTTTGATGGAAACCAAGCCGGAAGAAATCACGCATTTGAAGTTCGCATTTCCTCGTTCATTCTGGGTCACGAACAGCGCAAGGCAGGTGACTATGGTTGAAATGTTAACGAATGATTTGCTTGCGTTGCATGAACGAATCAAACGGGCAGGCGCCCATATTGATAAAGAACCTGTATTTACTAATGAATACGGATATTTCACCTTTTATGATCCGGACGGGCATTATTTTCGGATGGTGGAAGAAAAGTTTCCTTCAAAAAGCGATGAAACATTTTGATGCGGACAAGGCGCAAAACAAATATATATCGGACAGGAGAGGTGACTTTGAAGATCGAAAAAGTATTTGAATATGATATAAGCACTGAGTTGGAAGCATCTATACAAACATTATTAATCGACAGTTTTCCAGATATCTATCCCAAGGATCGGATTTATTTCAAGCAATTGCCGCACTTTAGATTTCTGGCTTGGAATCAGGAAAACCAACTCATAGGACACGTAGGATTAGAATATAGAGTCATGAATCTAAACGGAAAGCCCGTAAGAATACTGGGAGTCATTGATTTTTGCGTTTCGCAAAACAGCCGTTCACAGGGCGTAGGTTCTAAGCTGCTTTTAGAAGTTGATCGATTTTCTGAGGGCCGAAATATCGATTTTATATTGTTATTTACAGATAAGACGAACTTCTATTGGAGAAATGGATATAAGCCGGTAAAGAATAAATGTACATGGATGAAAATTAACTATGAAACACAGACCTCCAACGGTATAGGCCATGAAGAGGTCGATCAGTTAATGATTAAGGAAGTAGGAAAGACCGCTTGGAGCGAAGGAGATCTGGATTTTTTAGGCTATTTTTATTGAGCTGACATCCATGCTCAGTCGGCGACATCGTCGTTTTAAACCATTAGAATATCAGTAAAGAACGAAAGAAGGTGACCATTGGTGAATCGAATCATCGTTATAGGCTCGGCAGGCTCAGGAAAATCGACTTTATCTCAAAAACTCAGTAAAATCCTATCGCTGCCGGTGATTCATTTAGACCGGTATTATTGGAAACCCCATTGGACCCCGACCTCAAATGAAGAATGGGATGACTTTATTAAAGCTGCCGTAAGCCAAGATCGGTGGATCATGGACGGAAATTATACAAGAACGCTAGGGATGAGATTGAATGAAGCGGATGCGGTGATATTTTTGGACATGCCCACACTCTTATGCATTTATCGGATCATCAAAAGAAGAATCATATACCATGGAAAAACGCGACCCGATCTCAATGAGGAATGCCCCGAAAAACTGGATTGGGCGTTTTTTATTTGGGTCTGGAATTATCGGAAGAGAAGCAGGCCGCGGGTGATAAAAGAGCTTGAGCAAGCCAAAGATCGCAAACAAGTTGTCATCTTAAGGTCCAGGAAAGAGGTGCGGCATTTTTTGGATCGAATAAAGAGAAACAAGTAGAAGATGTGCTGGCTGGAACGATGATTCAGATTACAAGAAACGAAGCCCGAATTCTAAACTTTAGGAGGTGTTATCGTCATGAAATCGCCGGGAGGTTCCATCTATCCTTATTACTATAAAGGCGGAGCAATCCATTGTTTGAAGTACGGAAGCAAATATAACAACGAAGAACAACTTTTTGACTTGATGAAAAAGGAAGAAGAATTTATTTTTAAAACAAACAACAGGCTTAAAATATGGGTGGATATGTATCATACAGCCGTTACGAGTCGAGTGCGACAAGAACTCATAAACCATATGTACAATCTAAAAGACCATATCGATAAAATTTCGTTTGTCGGATTATCGAGTCTCAATGCATGGAGACTAAGAAAAGGAATGAAGAAACTGGGGATGAATCCAAGGCTATCTTTTTTTTCAGACCCAGAAGATGCCAAAACATGGCTGATCCATGAATGATTTCGAACTGCATTTTTACACCCGGAAAATACTGCATTCATCCAATGCCCCAAGTCCTTTTATATACTTGAATTGTTTATGAGCAAATCCAAGGGACTAGGTGGTCGATGTGATGTTGAAAAAACGCGATTTGCACGAATGCCGTGCTCTGTACAACCTCATGACGGATCCTGCGGTGTTTACTTATGTTCGGTACTCATGCCCGTCTTATGAAGAATATTTGTTCATAACCAAGCAGCTGATCGTTGAAGAAGAGCAGGGAACATGCATCTCCAGGACGATTCTGAACGAGATGGGGCAGCCCATCGGCACCATTGATTTATATCAGATTGCGCATCAAACAGGCTTCCTGGCCACATGGATCGGAGCCCCTTATTTCGGAAAAGGGTATAACGCGCGGGCGAAGGAAGCTTTTTTGGCTGAACTGTTTCTCGAACACCCCATCGAAACGGTTTATTTGAAGATCCGCAAGCAAAACATCCGATCGAGAAAAGCGGTAGAAAAGCTGCCGTACGTCAAATTCGGAAACAACATCTATGAGCAGGTATATCAATCGGTCAATCAACCGCAGCATTGCTTCGATTTGTATTATGTGGAGCGGGAAAGCTTTTTAGAAAGCAGTGAAGGCTTGAGGCATGAGATGGCTACGTAAACCATTCAAGCCAAACGTGCAATAAAATCTTTCGCGGCGCGGCTTAAGATACGAGCTAAGGCTGGAGTGCATCGTCGTCAACTTCCTAAAAATACCGTGCTGTTCGGATCGCTGGCAGGCGGTCTTTTTTCATTTTCGGGAAATTTGGCGTTGCGGGGCGTTTTTGTAGTAAGCTGAAACTAAAATAAAATTTAACTGGGGACAAGTGAGGACATTACAGATGACGAAGAAGTTATATTACGAATCGGCTTATATCCGGGAATGGGAAACACGGGTCACGCGCAAAATGGAGCGGGAAGACGGAGCCTATGTGGCCTTGGAGGAAACGGCTTTTTATCCGCACGGCGGAGGGCAGCCTTGTGACCTGGGGTGGATCGATGCCATACCGGTGCTGGATGTCGTCCTGGAGGAAGGGGAAATTTTGCATAAGGTCGAGCGTTTCCCTGAAAAAGAAGCGGTCAACTGCCGTTTGGACTGGGACAGAAGGTTCGACCATATGCAGCATCACAGCGGCCAGCATTTGCTGTCGGCCATGTGTCTGGAGGTATGCCAAGCGGAAACGCTCAGTTTCCACTTGGGCCAGGATTACGCCACCATTGATGTCGCCCGCGCCGATTTGCCGCAGCACGAGCTGATGATGCTGGAACTCGAAGTGAATGATCAGATATACCTGAACCGGAAGGTCACGAGTTATTTTGTGAGCCGGGAACGGGCAGCCGAATTGCCGCTGGTCAAGCAGCCGAAGGTTACCGAGGATATCCGGATCGTCGAAATCGAAGGGATCGAATACAACGCCTGCGGCGGAACCCATGTCTCCGCAACCGGCGAGATCGGAATGATCAAACTGCTGCGGGCGGAGAAGCAAAAGGGGCATACGCGCCTATATTTTAAATGCGGTTATCGTGCGCTGAGAGAATTTAATGCCGGCATGGACATTTTGGGCAGTCTGTCGGCCCGATTCAATACCGGCAAGGAAGAGATTTTGGACCGGATTGCAAAATGGGATCAGGAGCAGAAGCAGCTCCAGGCGGAGCTAAACGCGGTAAAGGCCGAAAATGACGCATACCTGGCGGAAAAGCTGCAGGCAAACCGTCAGGGCAGCCTCATCCAGCATGTATTTGCGGACAAGCCGTTGAAGGATATGCAAAACCTGGCAGCCAAACTCGCCGAACAAGCCGATGTGATCTTGCTTTTTGCCTCCAAATCGGAGCATAAGGTGCTTCTAGCGCGGGGAGTAGGGGACGGACTTGCCTGCGGCGCGTTTTTTAAGCAGTATTTGGCCGATTATCGCGGTAAAGGCGGAGGCAGCGACAAAATGGCGCAGGCCGGTTTTGCCAATGCGGAGGACGCCATGGCGTTTTACCGTTTTGCGGCGCAGTCCTTAAGCGGCCATGTTTAAGGGATAAGAGGGTATGCCCTTTTACGTAAAATAAAACGAAGGCGCCATTTCTGGCGCCTCTTTTCGTTTCCCATCCAAGCTCAGGATCTCCCGGCACGGACTGCTTCTATAATATCTAAAGGACGTTTATCTTCTTTTTTACCATGGCATTTCCGTTTTGTGCTCAATCACTTGCAATATTTTAGGTTCAAGCACTTTTTTGATTTGTTCCTTTGAAAGATCGTTTTTAGGTTCTCCGTTTTGTTCGGGTTGAAGTTGCTTTTCAGCCTGCGTATTTGCCATGACATCGAGGACTTGTTGTTTGGAAATATGTTTAGCTGCCGCAATCTCGACGACGGATTGGCCTTTGGCCAGCTCTTGTTTTAATTGGGCCGGGCTCATTTTCAGCAAAGCAAGCAGGTTTCCGTCGTTCAAAAATGCATCGGCCGTATAATCAGGCTTGCCGTTTGCAGAGAAGAATCCTTCTACCGATGGAGCAGGACCTCCTCCGATCAACGATACGCTGATCGTATTCCCCTGGACGAATGCTTGGTAGAACGGTGTTGCGGATCCCTTTTCGGTGTAGTTCAACATGAACGTTTTTTGATTCGGATTCCCCATCTGCTCCATGCTGAACTCGTACTGCTCCACGTTGCCGTATATTTTGTCAATGAGATGATCTACCTTCGCCTTGATTTCCTGACCGGTTAAAGAAATGACCGGCTTCGCCTGAGGCTCCCAATTTTCTTGGTTCACATGTTCAATCTCGCCCGTAACCCCGTTGATATCCAGCCTGATTTTTTTGCCGGAGGCTCCTTTGTCCTTCAGTACGATGCTGGTCTGGATCGCTTTTGTTTTTGCCGCATTCGGGTCGCCGCCAAGCTGGCTTGCCTCGACAATTTCGAACGTTTTGGTTTCGGGAAACGCGCTGTACAACTTCCCGAGCGCCGCTTTGCCTGCTTCATCGACCTTGACTTGTTCAGCGGTGATAGGCGTTCTGGTCACCATTTCAATCAGAGTAGGGGCAGCAAATGCCGCGGTAGGAATCATAATTACGGCGGCAACCATTCCGGCAATCAGACGTTTTTTCATCGGTTTTTCGCTCCTTTTTCGTTGCAAATATTGGGAATAGGATTGTTCGATTCGTTTGGAAAGCGCCGGCGGACACTCCCGGGTCTCTGCCTCTTTATGCAGGTATTCACGGATTTGGCGTTCAATAGGCATTGTTTTTTTTCATCCTTTCCAGGGGGAGATTCCCTAAGTATTTTCGAAGCGCCTGCAGACTGGCATGATATCGGGACTTGACCGTGCCTGGCGGAATACCGAGCAGCGTCGCGATTTCCTCAAGCGTATAGTCGTGATAAAAGCGGAGGATAATCACTTCTCGCTGTTTGTCGGTCAGTTTTTGGATGGCCTGCGCTATCTCATGGTCAGCATTTTCCGTAACAGCGGGGCGGTCCCAATGATGCTCTTCCCGGGAGAAGGCACGGATGCGTTCAAAAATTCGGAATCTCCTCCAACGCTTGACCCGAAATCTCTGCACTTGGCGGATGACCAGGCCGTGCAGCCAAAACTTGAAAGGACGGTTCGTATCGTAGTTGGCAAGGGAGCTCCACATTTGCATATAGATCTCGTTCATGACATCTTCCCGATCCTGCGGATGGTCCACCAGAAAAGAGACGGTCCGGTAGACATCCCGATAGGTGGCTTCATACAGCGTTTGAAACGCCTGCTGATCGCCTTCTATCATTTTTGCGAGTAATTGGTACATATGTTCACTTTGCATTCAGAGGGCCCTCCTGGGTAAGCAGCTTACACCCTATATTGTCTCTCTCCCGAAAAAAAGTTCGGTTCTTGATTATTTTTTTTGGGAGGCCATGTAAACCTACCGTTCTTTTGTTATTAAATGTATAATTATGGAATGACCTCGGCCGAAAAGGCTTAAAAACAAATGGAGGTGCTCCATGTGCGGTCCATGATCATGACGTTGCTTGTCCTGTTGGTACTGGCTGGATGCAAAGAACATACAAAAGAATCTGTTGAGATTTACAATCCGCTGCATACGGAATATTTGCAACAATATGGATGGCATATCGGGCAATATTATTCGGAAACAAGGTTTAAGGCAAACACCTTACAGGATTATCAAGAGCATGTCGATAAGATCCGAACCGAAGGACATGTTGATTTGTCTCCGTACCTGAATAAGGATGTTATCGAAACCGGGTACGTGCTGAAGGAAAAAACGGATCACTACAACCATATTGTAGTTTACATCTTAGAATCAGGGGGAGCCATTATAGGAAGCTATCTGGAATTTAATCATGAAGTCGTGCAACCGAACGGAGAAATTCAAGTGAACGCCGGCCAAACCACGCCAATGTTCCCTTCAAACCAACAAGATGAGCAATATGGCATTGGACGGTTCGTAAACGCAAATAACGATTAGGTTGGTTGCGGGGCGTCGAATTCCACGCAAGCAATGAGGAGATCGAAAAGGAATTGGAGCAATACATGGATTCGGAAGAGAACAAAAGAGAATAGATCATGATCTTTGAAGCGAAAGGGGGGGGAGGCTTATGAAAAGAGGAATCATTTCTGTATTCATATCCTTAGTCATCATTGCCTTGGCTTCATACAGATTATGGTCCTTGGATCAGCCTAAAGTTGGGCCTGTGGGAGACGGGGAAATTCCCCGGTTTGCTTATACATCCATGTATATAGGGCTGGCTGCGGGCATCTTTTGCCTGGTTCTCGCGATTATAAGAATTATTTTTGAATATAAGAACAAACCGTAAGATCTAAGCTACAAAACAATTTAAACCAAACAATACATTTCCATCGTGAGTATGTTGTTATAAAGTGTAAATATTATTCGGGGTCGGGGATGGTACATATGTATAAAGCCGTAATTTTTGATTTGGATAATACGCTATTAAATTATTCCTTATGCGAATTGGATTCCATGAAAAAAACGCTTCGGGATCACAACTTGTTCGTAGACGAAGAACGGAAATGGGATGAGTTTTGGCAGTCGTTTTTGAAGCATAACTCCAAACATTGGCTGGACTTCGTCAACAAAAGCGGCATGCATCATTCGATTCAAGACGTTTTGCATCGTTCGTTCCGTGACGCTTTGAACATGAATCCGTCCGATCATGAAACGCTTACCGCTACCTATTGGGATTATTTTTGCAATACTTGCATTTATGAAGAGGGAGCTCAGGAGGTCCTTCAGTCCATAAAACCGCGGTATAAGCTGGGGATTATCTCCAATGGCATCGGCATGGCCCAAAGGAAGAGGTTGGCTGTGGGGGATCTCCATCACTTTTTTGAATCCATTGTGGTTTCCGACGAAGTGGGGATTAGAAAACCCGAGAAAAAGATATTTGATATCGCTCTCGATGAGCTGCAACTTTCAAGTCATGAAGTGCTTTTTGTGGGCGATTCATTAACCGACGATTACCAAGGCGCCCGGAACGCGGGAATCGATTTTTGCTACTATAACAGGAACGGTCATTCCATATCTATTGAATATCAACCGAAGTACATCGTAAGGGAATTAAAAGAATTATTGGGAGTTGTTTGATGATATGAGGGGCTCGGCAAGCCCATGGCTTCATCCATCACAATGTTAAATACGCAGGAGGCGATTCCATTGGTAACCAAATAAACTGTGAGAAAATCTAGAGTGCATCCGAAACGCATGCGGATTTTCTCTTTCCCCTTCAAATAAAAATATAGAGGAGATCTGACATGCTAAATCAAATAGGCGATTCCATCCATTACTTGCCGAACCAAAACGATAAAGAAAGACCAACGCTAGGGTTGGTTTGCGGAGACCAATACAGCTTGGTTATAGACAGCGGCAATTCAGTTCAGCACGCAAGGGACTTTTTGCATGAAATCGAGAAGTTGAAAGTCCCTCCGGTTAAATATTTGGCGATCACGCATGCGCATTGGGACCATGTTCTAGGAATGAACGAATTTGAAGCAGCTGCCATCATTGTGAATGCCCGAACGAATGAAATCATTCAGGATTGGCGCAGCCTTTCGTTTGACGATCATTCTCTCCAGGAATATGCAGATGCCAAGAAGATGACTTCACAATGTGTTGAGACCATCATCAGCGAAATACCGGAGCGAGACACATTCCAGTTAACTTCGCCGGATATCATTTTTGAGGGATCGCTGCGTCTGGACTTGGGGAATAAAGTTTGCGTTCTTGAAACCATTCGAAGCACCCATACGGATGATTCAACGATCGTTTATATTCCGGATGAAAAAGTCCTTTTTCTGGGGGATAGTGCATATGGCACCACGGAAAATTCTTTGTATCATTTTAAGCAATCTTTGTTATTGCCGATGATCGAGGATATCCGCAAATATGACGCTACTCACTTCCTGCTGGGGCATGAATCCATTTGTGACGCGGCCGAGATGGACCTGTATTGGAAAGAGCTCATTTCCGCGAGCAAAGCGGTAACATCCGCATCATTAGAGGGAGCCATCGCAGCTTTTGAGGCGGATCACGACCGGAAACCCAATGAAAATGAACTCTTTTTCCTCAAAGCGTTTGTGAACGATCAGATATTAAAATCGCAATCAGAATGAACGGAAAGATAAAACGAGGCAGCTGACAATATTTATTAGACAGGATTCTTTGTGAGTTAAACTGTGAGGATATAATTATCGAAGCAATGCTCAGAGCAAATGGCCCAGCTTAAGATAAGGCTATCTCAGGCTGGGGCGATTTTTTTATTCTTTTGAAAGAAGGGGTTCAAAGAATCGTTTGGTCATCCGGTACTTACAAGAGTCAGATGTGGAAGAATAACTCCATACTTAGGAGAACAAAAATGATATTAGAACTTAATAAACAAGATTTTTGTAAAATACGGCATATCACCGATCAGTGTCAAAACGTTGAAGTCAGGGCGATCGTTAATGGGAATAACCCGGGCAGAGTTTATGTGGATGATTCAACAGAACCAACCGCAGCATTGATTTGGATCCAGGGCCAAAAAGGTTTTCAGATTGTCGGCAATGTGCACAGCCAATCTTTTCTAGCGGATTTAGAAGGATACATAAGGCAACATATCGAACCCAAACTAAAGAAGTTAAATATTCATTCGGTTGAGATTGGTGCGGAGATGAATATTTGGGTTGAAGCGATACCGCGAATATTTCAAAGCCGCAGCATTTCAAGCGATCATCAACATGTGTTTAGATTAACGGGGAATTCAAAGCCAATTGTAGCTGTAGATCATGGAATAACGGTTCGAAGGATCGATAGGGATTTATGGGATTCAAGACGGCTTACCAACCATTCGTTTTTAGAAAAAAAGATATTGCATTTTTGGGATTCGATGGACTCCTTCTTGCATCATGGATTCGGGTACTTGGCCGAATACAATAATACCATGGTAAGCATATGTTTTTCCGGATTTGTCGCCGATCAAACGCATGCCATCGATATAGAAACCTTGGAAGGGCACAGAAGAAGAAATTATGGCGCAGCCGTTGCCGGCGCTTTTGTACGGGAGTGCATGCAAAAAGGAATTCATCCTTACTGGGACTGTAACCCAGGGAATACCGGGTCCATTCGATTAGCAAAATCCATTGGAATGTCCCCTTCTTTTGACTATCAGATCTTCTGGTACAATCTATCCTGAAGTTAGCTTGTAGAGTTAGTCCTCGACACTTGGTTCAGAAAACCGCGAAGTAAATGTTAATTTGGAGGTCCAATCATGAAGGGGAAAATCATCATTTTAAATGGTACATAGAGAATATAAATTAGTTGGCGTTAAGTGCAGTTTAGATGAACCGGAAAGACGGGAATTGGCGAGAGGAGATCGAGCAATCGGATTGCCGGATCGTTCCACTAGGAGGACAACCTGTGACCGCTGCAAAACTGATTTTATTCGAGGGGATTCCCGGATCGGGGAAAACCACCACTTCACAGCTGCTGCACACCTATTTTGAAGAAAAGGGGACGGCATCCGCCGTTTTTGTGGAAGGCAGCGAGCATCCGATTGATCTTCCATTTTACGCTTATCTGACTATGAACGAATTTAAGGAACTGCTTTCGAAGTATCCGCAGCAAGCCGACTGGTTAGAGCATCATTCCGTTATAGAAGATGAATATGCACTCACGCCGTACCAATCGCCTGAACCGGAGCCCCGGGATGATACGCTGCTAAAGGATTTGCGCGCCAAAGAATTTTGTTACTCTGACCGTCCCGTTGTTCCGTTTGATACATTTAAGCAGGTATTTTGCAGACGATTTGAAAAATTTGCAGCGGCAGCGATGAAACAAGAGCGCGTCACGATTTTCGAGAGCGTCTTATTTCAGCACCAGATTCATGACATCCACAGGTTATACCCTGAAGCCAGCGGACGTGAAATCATTGAATATCTAAGCGTGTTAGCCGATATCTTTAGACCGCTAAATCCGGTATTATTTTATTTATCTCAAGACAGCGTGAAAGAATCGCTAGAGCATACGGCCCAGATTCGTTCCAAACCGAAGTGGGCGGCCGAAGAAACCATTGCCTATTATATTCGCCGAAAAACGTTGGAACTGGACGCCCTCAAGGTGCTCCCGATTGATTCGGTGGTGATTGATAATACGGATCGGGATTGGGACAAGATGATGGCAACGATTTTACATAGGCTTTTTTGAAAAATAAGACCACCATCGGGAGAAACGATCATTTACCATGAGAGAGGGGCCATCCACTTGAACGAACAAAGCGAGCAAAACAAAAAAGCGTGGGAATATCGAGCCTATGAGTTCTGGCATAAAAGAGACGGTTCGCCAACGGAGAAAGCCATTCAAATCTTAGAAAATCCGCTGGCCAGCTTGAAAAAGCACAAACATCATTTCGAAAACGTTGCAGGCAACAAGATCGCCAATCTTTGCGGTTCGAACGGGAGGAAGGAGGAAAAATGATTCTCAGCGATTTCCATCCGTTCAGAAGATGTTTGCCGGGCCAAGGAGAAATTGAATATTTTGATCCGGAATTAAAAAGCGGGGACGTAGCTTACCAGGGATTCTTTGATGAGCAAGAGCAGGTGGATTTTCCCGATGTATCCGTCCGGTTATATACGTTAAGTGATATTATGAATGCCGTTCTTGAAGCAGGTTTTACCTTGAAGAGGTTTGACGAACATCGCGGATGGAACAATGAAAATATCCCTTGGGAGTTTACGATTCTGGCGGGTAAATAAGATCATGGGCACCATAGATGTATCCTAAAAAGGAGGTCATACCTTGGATTTTACCCAATTTATTTTGCTGCTGGTTTTGTCTTTGTTCTTCGGCGTATTCGTCGTGAAGCTGGGGATCGACAACTCTCAAACCCATAAGCTTACGAAGGAAATGTTGGAGGAATTGAGGGAAATTAAGGAGCTTTTACGCGAAGATCCTCCACATCCTCCACATCACTAAGCTGGCGAATCGATAAAATAGAAATTAAGGAGATGAATTAATGGGCTGGGGTGAAGTAAGAGAATTTCGATATGAATATAATGAAGAGGTCAAAGCAATCGATGAGCAGATTATTAAATTGATTTCGACTCGCCGGTCGATGACGACAGGCAAAAGATTTTCTCCGCCAAACGAGCAGTTAACGGAATGGGCCAAAGCATTCGAAATGGATGAATTAGAAATCCGGTTAATTCTCCATCATTTGCAGCCGCAGATGGCTCCTCATGTTCCGAATGAGTTCGGCCCCCTGTTGAATGTGGTATCAATCATGAAGAAAACCGTCGTCGATTCATGCGAGTACATCCTTACGCATGCCATGCAGCATGAACAAGTAAGCATCGTGCATGTGGAAATCAATCTTTTGGATGAGGGAAAAAGCGGCGGGGTTCATTTAAAGCCAAATCTCATGCTCGAAGTTTTCAGCGATCGGCCGTTTGCTGTAGGAAGACACGGAAGCTATGGAGGAGGTTCACATTCGAAACTGCAATTCGTTGTTTCTCCGCCGCTCCCTGAAACCCTTGAACAGATTGAATTTTCTTTGGTACCAAGCGCCGTGTTCATGGAACATCCGATCGAAGAGATCATTTTGGATAAACAGGTTGATTTTGAATAAAATTGTTAGACAGTGCAAGCCGGCAGCCGCCGGCTTTTATTTTTTACACGGATATCATTCGCATCAATACACCTTATACATTCCATGGTTTTCTTTGAAATAGGAAATGATAAAATCCCGGAACTCTGTCACGGTCGGAGACAACAAACGATCTTTGACCCACGACAACCTGACGGTATAGGCAGGGTCGATGTCCGTGATTTTGACGTAATGCAAGCCGAGTGTTCTGCATGCCGAGATGGGAAGCAGCGCCACGCCTTGGTCCAGTTTTATGATTTCCGCCAATAGATGAGAATCCACCTCGAAATTGTTGCTGGGGGTAAAACCTGCCCTTTCGCAAAGGCTTGTCGTAAAACCGCGATACTCCTCGTTGTTGGCCAAGGATATAAACGGTTCGGCGGCAACTTCGCTTAATGAAATTTCGGATTTTCCCGCCAGCTTGTGGCTTGAAGGCAAAACCAACACGATGTCCTCATCCACCAGCACGCAGCTTTCGATTTCTTCATCCGCGGTCGGCGGACCGCCTGCGATGCCTAAATCGATCTCCCTCTTTTTTAAGCGGGTCATGATTTCGGTTCTTTCCCCGACTTCCTGGTGTATTTTCGTATCCGGATGCCGGGTAATGTATTCGCTGATCAATCCCGAGAGAAATCTCGGATTGGAGATCGATATCCTGATGGTCCGGTCCTGTTCATAACCCTGTGCCTGTATTTCCGTTTTTGCATTTTCAAGCTCGGTAAAAATTTTGTTCACATGTTTTAAAAGGATTTTTCCGGAGGGACTTAGCTCGATGTTCCTTCCTTTTCGGAGGAATAGACTCGTGCCTAACTCGTCTTCCAGCCGCTTGATGGTCAGGCTTAAAGAAGGCTGGGCAATATTCAGTTGTTCCGCGGCCTTGGAAATATGCTCGGTATAGGCGACGGTCTGAAAATATTTTAATTGGAGCAGCTCCATCGATCTTTTTGCACCTTATATATTTATTTTGATAAATGTATTTATATTTTATTATGTATTAGATTAAATGTAAAACCGCGATGTAAAATAGGGGTAGATCGAAGAGCAGGACAGCATAAATGCAAAAAGGAAGGTGCATTCAGGTGAAAAAGGATGAAGTGGTGAAGCAGTTTACGACTCCGCTTGATGCAGGGGCGTTTCCTTTAGGGCCTTATCGTTTTTATCATCGCGAGTATTTGAACATTGTATATAAAACGGATCTGGAAAAATTGAAAAAAATCGTTCCGGAGCCTTTGGAGGTGACGGAGCCGCTCGTCAAGTTCGAAATCATGAAGATGCCGGACGTAACGGGGCTCGGCTCGTACACGGAGTGCGGACAGGTCATACCGGTAAGCTTTGAAGGGGAGGAAGGCGACTAACTTCATGCCATGTATGTGGACAGCTTTCCGGCCATTGCATCCGGCAGGGAAATCGCGGCCTATCCTAAAAAGCTGGGCAAGCCGAGTCTGTACGTCGATTCCGACACCTTGGTAGGGCTTCTGGATTACGGCACTTTGAGGGTCGCTACGGCTACCATGGGGTATAAGCATTTTCCGCTGGACCATGCGGAGGCGCTTCACGAAATCGTAAAACCGAACTATATGCTGAAAAAAATGCCGGGCTACGACGGTTACCCCAGAATCTGCGAATTGGTCCGGAGCCAAATCACGGATATTCAAATCCTTGGCGCTTGGTCAGGCCCCGCTAGGCTGGAGCTATTCGCCCATGCGCTTGCGCCGATGGCCGATTTGCCTGTGCTGGAGGTCGTATCGGCTTCCCATATCGTCACCGAGCTGTCGTTGGCTTCTCCAACGGTTGTGTACGACTATTTGGCCGAAAAGTAAAAAGGGGGATTTTCAAATGCGAATTGCAGTTTTAGGAGCGGGTTCATTGGGAACCATTGCCGGAGCCTACATGGCTGCGGGTGGACAAGACGTGGAGCTGATCGATGTCTACCAAGCCCATGTGGACGCGTTAAACCAATCCGGCGCAAAAATTACCGGCACGACGGATTTTCAAGCCAAGGTGAAAGCCATCACTCCTGATGACATGTCCGGAACTTACGATTTGGTGTTGCTGTTAACCAAGCAGCTTTATAACGATTCCGTTCTGCAGAATTTGCTGCCGTTTTTAGGCGATGATAGCGTCGTGCTTTCCCTGCAAAACGGCATCCCTGAAGAAAAGGTGGCGTCCATTGTGGGCCGGGAACGCGTCATCGCCGGGTCGGTCGAATTTGGCGCAACGTTCATGGAACCGGGAATTTCAAGCCTTACGACAGAGTACAGCCATTTTAAAAGCTATGCTTTTCAAATCGGGGAATTAAACGGCGAACGGACGGAAAGAATACAGCGGATCAAAACGATTTTGGATCTTGTGGGGGGCACGCACATTTCCGACAACCTGGTGGGGACCAAATGGTCCAAACTGCTGATCAACAACGCGTTTAGCGGGTTATCGGCTGCGCTGAATACGGAGTTCGGCGGGGTGTTGGATCATGAGGTCAGCGTTGTCAGCGCCGCGCATATCGCGGATGAGACGATCAAAGTCGGTCATGCGAACGGCGTCACCTTTGCCCCAATGAACGGATTTGATCTGGCGTCTTTGGAAATCCAAAGCGAAGAGGACCTTCCGGCACGCGTGCAGACGCTTCGGGGGTTCATGAAATCGTCGAGACGGCTCAAAGCAAGCATGCTGCAGGACCTGGAGAAAAAACGCAAGACGGAAATCGATGATATCAATGGGGTCGTACCGCGGCTTGCAAAGGGGAAAGGCATTTTGACGCCTTATAATGACCTGGTCGTTCAACTGGTGAAACAAGCCGAAGCAACCCAAAGCGTACCGGATTTCGACACGAACCTGCGGTTTTTCGAACAACTAAACCATCAAAAATAATGTTGTAGTACAAGAGGCGCGGCCCACAAGGCTAGCGCCTTTTTTTGTTATATGCGCACAATTTGTGTTGACCATATACTGTTTATGTAATATACTGTTTTCAAAAGTTACTGTTTATATCATAAACAATAAGGAGAGGATTTATGATGAGCACTGCAACCCCCGCAGCGGCCGGCCGCAAGGAATGGATCGCGCTATGCATCCTGTGTCTCCCGCTGATGGTCGTATCGATGGACGTTTCCATCCTGTTTTTTGCCGCACCCGCCATTGCCGATGATTTACTGCCGACCGCCACCGAGCAATTGTGGATTTTCGACGTTTACGGCTTCATTCTCGCCGGCCTGCTCCTCACGATGGGGGCCGTCGGCGACCGGATCGGACGCCGGAGGCTGCTGATGATCGGTTCGGTCGGCTTCGCGCTTAGTTCGTTGTTAGCAGCGTATGCCCAGACGGCCGAAACCTTGATTCTCGCCCGGGCCATTCTGGGCATCGCCGGTTCGACCCTCATGCCGTCGACGCTGGCTCTTGTTCGCACGATGTTTCAAGATCCGGCGCAGCGGATGAAGGCGATGGCAATTTGGAGCGCCGTCATGGCCGGCGGCGTCACCATCGGGCCGATTATCGGCGGCCTGCTCCTGGACTCTTTCTCCTGGGGTTCCGTGTTCCTCATCAATATCCCCGCGATGGCGCTGCTGCTCATCATTGCGCCGTTCCTGCTGCCGGAGTCCCGCAGCACGGCACAGAGCCGGGTCGATGTCTTCAGCTCGATTCTCGATTTGGCGGCGATCCTGCCCGTAACATACGGCGTGAAGACGCTTGCGGAAGAGGGCTGGGCGATCCTTCCCGCAGCTTTGCTCGCAGCAGGCTTGCTTGTCGGAGTCCTGTTCGTGCGGCGTCAATGGACCCTCCCCAACCCGCTGCTGGATATCCGCGCGCTGATGGAGCGGCGGATCGGGGGTTCGATTCTTGTGAACTTTATCGCTGCATTCACTCTTATGGCCAGCTCATTGATCTGTACCCAGTTTCTTCAGTCGGTTCTTGGCTATTCCCCGTTCGTCGCTTCCCTCTGGAGCGTGGCGCCTTCGATCGTGGTCGCCGCGGCGGCGCCGATTGCCGGGAAATTGTCGCAAACCTGCGGGAGACCGCGGGTGATGGCCGGGGGCTTTGTCCTGTCGGCGGTCGGCTTCGGCGTTTTGTCCCAGATCCGCCTGGAGGGCTTCTCGCCGCTGGTCGTTTTGCTCATTGGAGCCGGTCTGGTTGCGGCCGGAATCGTCTCCGTCATGACCCTCGTTACCGATTATGTCGTGGGCGTGGCCCCGGCTGATCGCGCCGGAGCCGTCGGCGGCCTCATAGAAACGTCCAATGAGCTCGGAGGGGCGTTCGGCATCGCGATTCTCGGCTGCGTCCTCGCCGCTGTCTACCGCCATGCGGTCACTCCGTTCCTGCCCACGGAGCTTGCGCCGGAGGCTGCCCGGGCAGCCGGGCAGACCATCGCCGGAGCATCGGCCGCCGCCCGGCTTTTGCCGACGGAAGCCGCGGCCCAAATGATGAAGGCTTCCCGGGAAGCCTTCATCACCGCCATGCATGCGACCTGCATCGTTTCCGCGGTTATCCTGCTGCTCGCCACTGCAGTCACGGTCATCCTGCTCCGTGACAAGAAAAAGGCCGTCAGCACCGCCGCGTAAACTCGGCATTTTAATGAAAAAGGCTGCTTCCAAGAATGGATTCCTGGAAGCAGCCTTTTTAGCTGCAGCTTTATGGGGCTGTGCCGCCGCCCATTTTCCGGTTCAAATACTGTTCGATCCCGTCCAGCATCCGTTCCAGTCCAAATTCCAAATCGTCGCCCACGGTGTTTTCGGCCTCTTTCTCACCCGAATAAACCCCCGACATGACGATCGGATACAAGTCCGGATATTGTTCCGGCTTGACCAGCGTCCGCAGCGCCGCCGAATAATTGATGCCGCTGAACGCTTCCTCGCTCGAACCGGCCTGAACCGCCCGATCGATGTCGCGCCGGAGCATCCCGCAATTACGGGCATAGCCGCTCAGCAGAAGAACGATCGACATTTTCTCGAAATCGTCCAGGGGCATATCCCGCAGCGGCCGGAGCGCCCAATCGACGATCCGTAGATTGTTAGGCGTGATCGGAATGCCGAGAATCGGAATATCCCCATACCATGGATGTTTCCGAAAAATAGCGACCGTTCCCAGCACATACTCGCGCATGCTCTCCCGCCATTCATGCGGGGGGCGCTCCGGAGGCAGCGGAATATCGCATGCCGCATCCTGCATGAGGATGAGCAGGTCGTCTTTGCTCGGGATGTAGCGGTAAAGAGACATCGCCGTGAAGCCGAGCGCGGACGCGATCCGGTTCATCGAGACGGCGGCGAGGCCGTCCTGGTCCGCGATCTCTATCGCCTTCGACACGATCAGGTCGATGCTCATTTCCCGCTTGGGCCCCCGCTGCGGCGGCTTGACCAATCCCCAGCCGAGCGCCGCGCCGGCGGGAAGCATCTTTGCCGCTTCTTCTTCCGGTGTCATATCGTCATTGCTCATCAGAATGTACCCCCTCATTCGACCGTAGCCGTCTTCCTCTAAAAGTGTTTATAATATAAACAGTATATCACAGTTGCGCAGCTTTTTTTCGTTTTTCAGGAGGAAATCACGGTGATGAAAGCCAATGGTTATCGTAGCCAGGCTTTGTTTAATAAGAAGCCGCTGATGAAGACGGGATAACGTTTTTAAAAGCAGCGATTACGCTCATGCCCCGGTAAGCTTCTAATACATTCGGCATGCCGGGAATATCATTCAGAGAGTAAGGGAGGGAATCACCCGCAATGGCTTACAAAGGATCGCAATTTTACGACGACGAGCAACTTCTGAACAAATACCTTGAACGCAGGCGATGGAACGAAAACGCAAACGATACGATTGAGAAACCAATTTTTATGGACTTAGTAGGCGAAGTCACAGAAAAAAACGTCTTGGACCTGGGTTGCGGGACCGCCGCATTTGGCAATGAGCTTTTAGAGTCGGGAGCCCGTTTTTATACCGGAATCGAAGGTTCAAAGAAAATGGTCGAGCTCGCGCAGGAGACGCTGCCGAAGGCCAACGGGAAAGTCATTCATACCGCAATTGAGGCCTGGGATTTTCCTGCATCTTCTTATGACATGGTCGTTTCTCGGCTTGTTTTACATTACATCAACGACATCGATACCCTTTTTGATCAGGTCTACAACGCGCTTGCGCAAGAAGGCGCCTTTATTTTTTCGGTAGAGCATCCCGTCATCACCTCTTCCTACGGAACCGCCAAAACGGAAGGTTTGAAGCAAAGCTGGATCGTGGACCAATATTTCCATACCGGCCCCCGGGAGCAGGATTGGCTGGGAGGAAAGGTGATCAAATACCACCGCACCATCGAGGATTATTTTGGCGGACTGCAAAAAGCGGGGTTTGTCATCGAAAGTTTGAAGGAATCCAAACCGCGGGAAGAGAACTTTCACAATCCGGAGACGTATCATCGAAGAATGAAAATTCCGTTGTTTCTATTGATCAAAGCAAGAAAGGTTTGGGGATGATCGGTTTGCATAAAGCTTGGGAGGCGAGTTCATGGGTGAAGCATACCAATTAAACTGCGGGCGCTGCTCCTATAAGCAAGAGGTATTTTTAGGCATCGGATTTAGATACTGCAGTTTGAGCATGATTCAGGAATGGTACGAGGAAGAAGAGGGCAAAAAACGAATCGCAGAGTTTATTCAACATGAAGAGGAATCGACCTATGATTGCTTTGACGGTTTGTATGTATGCCAGTCATGCGGTTACCTTTTAAACGCAATCTATTTGCATATGGAGTCGGCCGCCGATACTTACACCAATCGGTATGCCTGCCCGCGCTGCTCGGCGCCCATGCCGCCGAAACCTATGGAATATATCCCTGAGGATGCCGCGCTGAATTGCCCGGATTGCAGAAAGGAAAAGTTAACCGTCCAGGCCTTTATGGATTGGGACTAAGAGAGCTAGGAGTGTGGAGCCAGATTCGAAGTAATGGCGCAAGGACCTTGGAAAATGGAGGCGAGGTATCGTGAAACGCATTATGCTTTCCCTTTTTATATTCGCTTTGGTTACTGCCTGCAGTCCAAATTCATCGCAGCAGCAAGCTCTTTCGATCATTGATCGACATTTGGATGCAATCATTTCCAATGGCAAGATTCAAGCCTCAAGCAACCCTGCGGACTATATCAACGCAAACCTGGAAGGATACAGCGAGGTGCTAAACACCGGTAATGAAGGATTGGATTATTTGATCAATGAATTAAAAGAAAGCCCGGACAACGGCCTGAGAGAATGGATCATCGCCAAAGCATGCGAGGACATGTTAAAGGATCAAGCTCCGGATGCCCCGTGGGCTTCCGGGAAGGAATGGCTTCGCGTCTATGAGGAAAGCAGGGAGAAATAAACCAGCAGAGAGGGGATTTATGATCCAAATCAAAGCCAAAACCGTTAGTCTTAACGGCAGATTTCGGCGAAATTACATTGGCACGAGAAGCTCTTATAACATGGTAAATTCAGGTGTTTCCATTAGCCATTCGAAGAAATCATTTTTGGCCTGACGATAAAGCTCCATGTCTTTGCCTTCGTATTTTTTCTTTAACTCATCGTATTTCTGTCTGTAACGATCATGGCTTAACAGCACATCTCTGAATTTCCAAAAAAAATCGAACTCGGAATGAACGACGGTTAATTGAATTCCTAAAGGCGGAATCGTCGTATCATCTTTAAATGCTCTAAACGATTCGGTTTGTATACTTCCCTCGTTAGGCGCATACAACTTTGACAATGCTTCAACTGCATTTTCAAATTCGGCGGGCTCAATGCGAACCTGAATGTCTAAGTCCCCTTTCGTTAAACTGTTGGGAATTGCCGTACTTCCTACGTGTTGTACATCTGCATTGGGTAACACAGCCTTTATGATTGATTTTTGCTCCATAAACAAATGGTCGGCTTCTGTTTTAAAAGTATTGTGATCCAAAAAAGTTACAATCTCCATGTTCATACCTCGTCTTAAAAAATGATGTGGTTCACTTGTTTTTTAATCATTATAATATCATTAACATAGAGTGACTATCTTTACGAAAGTGATACACCGATTTTGATTCCAAGCAGGACATGGACGTATCTGAAAAAAATTTTAAGTGGCCGTTCATACACACGCATGAATCGATGTGCGGGCCGTATTTTCACCGTAAAAAGGAGGAACTAGAGTGAGACATGCATTAGTCGTAGGCGGTTCGGGAATGCTTGCCGGAGCTTCTTTATGGCTGGCCGATCAAGGGTATACGGTATCTGTCATTGGCCGAAGCCGTTCCAAGATGGAGAAGCTGACCGAGGCCAGTCCAAACATCATTCCCCTTCTGATGGATTATAATGACGAGGAATCGTTAACCGGCGGGATCCGCAGCTCTATCGCTGCCCATGGCGCCTATAACATTGTCGTTGCCTGGATTCGTGGAAATTACCCGAAAATCATCCACGCCATCAGTAACGAAATCAAATCGGCTTCGGACCGGGAGTGGAGCTTGTATCACGTTACAGGCAGCCGTTCGAATCTCGATGAAATCGCGAAAGAAATCGGCGACATTCCGAAACGTACCGTTCATCAGGTCAAACTTGGTTTCGTCATTGAAGATGAGGCATCCCGCTGGCTTACGCACGAAGAAATATCAAACGGGGTCATCAACGGCATCAAAAGCGGCGCCAAAAGAACGGTTATAGGCACTTTGACGCCTTGGGAAAAGAGACCCGAAAGCTAATGATTAAAATAAAGGGCTTGCCCCTTGATGGGAACAGGTGACACACATTAAAGGGGTCTCCGGGTATATGGAAGTTCCCGAGTAGCCTTGCATTTTTTTAAAACCAAACGAAAGCGAAACAAACATGGATGCATCATGTATTTCTTGGCCCGCGGAATCCGCGGCTTTTTTATTAGGATACAAACTGCTATGAAATAAAGGTAAAATCAGGATATCCATGGAATTCATCTGACAAGGGAGGAAATGCCTCCATGGAAAGGAGAATCGCGCGCCATGTTTACTTCACGCAGAGCCCAGAGAGAAGATTTTAAAATCATTGCCTCTTTTCCTCAAAGCCAAGACGAACAGTTTTATATGTTTCCGCGGGGAACGTTTCCGCTTGATCCGGTGCATTTGGAAGAGGTCGCGAAGGAAAGGTTGCATCCGACCGTAATTTTGAGCGGGGAAGAGATTGCAGGCTATTGCAATTTGTATGATGTGGAGGCGGACAGCCGCTGCTGGCTTGGGAACGTGATCATCAACCCGGATTACCGGGGACGGGGAGCCGGGAAGTTTTTGCTGGATACGATGCTTACGACCGTCAGGGACGAACTGCATTTGCCTGAACTGCACCTGATTTGCCACAACCCGAATACGGCGGCGCTCAAATTCTACCATAAAAACGGCTTTATCCCTTATGGCCTCAAAGAAATGGTCGACTACAAGGAACAGCCGATTATCGGTATTTTGATGAAAAAATATTGCGAGCCATGCTGAAAGATAGGAATCGAAGCAAACCAAACGAAACTCATCGAGGAAATAGGAGTCATGACGGAGCTGCAAGTTTAGGATTCCAAAGAAGGGCGGCACGCAAAAAGGGAACCGCTCCTTACTATTCGAAAGAGGTGATTGCTTTGTTCGAACGCATCGAGGAAATCATCGAACATTACGGGCGGGAACATCTGTTATCCGGCAACGTGTTCATTTCCAAAGAAGGCAAGGAAATATTCAGCCAATCCTATGGTCAAGCCAGCATGCAGCTAAACGTCCCGAACGGGATCGACACCAAATTCCACATTGCTTCCGTCACGAAAATGTTTATTGCTGCCGCAGCGCTTAAACTGTACGAGCAAGGGCGGATCGATTTGGATCAGCATCCGGGAGCCTACGTTGAGAAGTTTAAGGGCCTTCATCCGGACATCACGATCCATCACTTGTTGAGTCATTCCTCCGGGATGCAGGACATTTACGCGGTGCCCGACTTGCGTTTGGAAATGAGCCGATGGAAGGCGGAGAACCGGGATTTTATCGATTATTTGCTCCAACTGGAGCAACAGTTCAGGCCGGGTGAGCGATGGGCGTACAGCAGCACGGGATTTATTATGCTCGGATATATTTTAGAGGCGTTGACGGGAATGAGATATGAGGAAGTTTTGGACGCATGGTTCTTTTCGCCGCTGCAGATGCGATCGACCGGTCTGGACCATCCGCGACACATCAATCCCGGGCGTGCATACGGACATACTTTGGAAAACGGGACCCTCAGGAATGCGGACAATGATAAGCTAAGCGATGTCGATGCGCCGGGAGAGCTTTTTTCGACCGTTCGCGATTTGGACCGATGGTGCGAGGCGTTGTTCAGCGGGGAGCTGCTCAAACAGGAGACGATGGAGCGGATGTTTACGCCGTATTATGCGACCTCGTTCGATCCGGATTTGGGTTATGGGTACGGATGGTTTCTGAGACCAGATGTACGTTTGATCGGGGGCGGCACGCCGGGATTCCGCTCGGAAATTTGGCATGATCCCGCCCATGGCTTGCGGGTCATTATGCTGTGGAATTACGAAAAAGTCGATTCGCATCAATTATTCCATCGGATCAGGCCCGTGTTATTGGAATGTTAGTCGGATCGCAAAAATCATGAAATCAAGAACCGTTGTTTTACAAGGAGACATCCATGGAACACAAATTTACATCCATCCGCAAAAAAACGAGAGGCATGCGCAGAAGGGCAAGAAAACTCCCCGATTGGGGAGCTTATCATGAAAATCTGGATGTCGACGGTTTGTTCAAACACCAAAAAGAATACGTGAAACTATGGATCAGCCCCTTTTATAACCTGCATCAAATCAGCGAAAACGAGGTCGGCAAAAAAAATCCCCCTTATAAATTCAGAAAGCAGGTTCTGGAGCAGCGCTTATTATGAGCAGCTTTTTAGGCCGAATCCGGAGCCGAAGTCGTTTCCTTACCAGATCAAGCATCCTTCTTTTGACCTTTTTACATGGGAAAGACGCGTTAATGGATATCATGTCTGGGAAAGCGATTTGGAAACGGAGGAGGAGATCGAGGAGGCGCGGAAAAAAGCGGTTGAAACCAACGAATACATGATCGGCGGCAAGATGGAACGATCGTATTTTATCAGCACGGGGGATCTGTGGGTCGGGTCGACAAAGGAGCGGTAGGAAGGATCAGGCATGCGTCTATGGGAAAATACCGATACGTATACGGTTTTTGTGGCCGCAAAGGTAAGGGCTACACCGCCGTACCGGACGGCTTTGAAACGACGGGCAGAGTGATCATGAATTTTGAGACGGCACGGCAAATGGTGAGGCGATCAGAAGGGGACGGCCACAAAATGCTGCGGGATGTCCGACAATATAAGTGAAATCGCTAGGCAGGCTGCAGAAGTGGACGATTCTTGGGCGATTAAAGCGGGGGTGTTTATGAACATTTTGCCGGTATACGATCCGGGTCGCTTTTTCGAAGAGTTATCCCAAATGCCTATGCGAGTTTCCCAGGAAGCCATTCGATCCGTCATGAGGGAATTTATGGGATTGAATGCTTGGTACGAGGAGCTGGGGATTGAATATAGGAGCAAGGAGCTTCCTTTTTAAATACAATCATATCCCCTTGAGGAGGAAACGCATGAAAGTTGAACTTCGCCCGGTACCTTATGCGCAGAAAGATCTTTTATCGAATTTGTATCAATTTTATCATTATGAGTTCAGCCCATTTACCGAAGAAGACATGAATGAAGATGGAAGATTTGATGCCAATATCGATTATTTTTGGGAAGGCGATCATAGGTGGAATCCGTTTTTTATTATGCTGTCGGGAAAAATCGCCGGGTTTGCGGTCGTTTTATTCGAAAATCTGGATACGGATCCGGATCCGACGCACGTCATTTATGATTTTATGGTGTTGCCGAAATACAGAAGGACCGGGGTTGGGTCTGCCGCCGCCAAAAAAGCGTTGGCATTGTTTAAGGCCGACTGGGCCGTGGCTCAAATGGAAAAGAATACGCCTGCCATTTCCTTTTGGCGAAAGGTCATCGGCGAATTTACGGGTGATGCTTTCAAAGAAACGTATAGGGAAGATATAAAGAAATTCATACAGCGCTTTAGCACAAAATCACAGACGTCGGCTTAAGAGGCTCGAGTCTGCAAATACCAATCGAAAGGATGAACGGCATGAAAATCCAGGAGTTAACGTTTCCTACTTCATGGAATGCCCAGGCGAGGTTTAAAAAATTCGAAAATGAGTCATCCACCACGCTCGTCGTCGAATTTCCGGGTGCCCAATACGGCACCGAACTGCCGCTTTTTCATTACCCGAGAAAACTGGCTTTTCAATACGGATTCGATGTTTTATCGCTTGAATACGGCTACCAAAGCGCGCGCCTGAAGCCCGAATTCAGCGATGAGCTGATCGGGAGCATCGTTTCGGATTTGGCAGAAGCTTTTCAAACGATCGATCTCTCGCCATACCGACAGATTATCTTTTTGAGCAAAAGTTTGGGGACGGTTGTCGCCGGCCTGCTGGCCGAGAAACTGGGGATGGATGTAAAACATGTGTTCCTGACCCCGATCAGCCGGACCATTCCTTATATTCGAGAAAACAATAGTTTGGTCGTGACGGGAAGCGAGGATCCGGTATTTACCGAAAAAGAACGAAGTCAAATCGCTAGCGCCAGATTGCTGGTCATCGACGGGGCGAATCACGGATTAGAGACGTTGGATCCTATGAAAACATTAAAGATGCTTGAACAAGTTTTGAGGGAAATCGATACATTTTTTGTGGAGCTTCGTCTAAAATAATGCGGCCGATTCAGCCTTAACGGAGGATAAACTTTTGACCCAACTCATGCATATTCGCGGAACCAGGATTTATATGGAGCAACTTGGGCAGGAGCATGAGGAAGCATTGCTCTATTTTCACGGAGGCCCAGGCGATAAGGTCATCTACGAAGCTCCCTACGATTTGGAGTAGTCGACTCATTTCACACGGGACAGGATGGACAATCGACCGGAAGGGGAGCGACGGAGAAAACATGAAGCTTTTGCCTGAGTATGCGAAAATATTGATCGTCGGCGTCGTTTTTCAAAACCAATGGAGCTGGTACGTTACCGAAAGGGAGTATTGGTTCCTGAATGTCGAAATGGAGGACCGGTTTGGCATTGAAGTGTTGGATGAAACGACGGCAGAGTGTTTTTTTGAAAGAATACACGACTATAAAGTAGCTACAAGCGACCTGACCTGCACGCTAATCGAGCTGGAAGATGCGTTTGGGAGTTATGACGACGTGCTCGAGTTTATGCCTGCGATTTACGTGAATTTCGATGACAAAGTGCTGTATTCCCTTTTTCCGGAGCCCATGTCCTTTGAACATTACGTACCCGACGGATGGACGGGGGAATATCGGGATTTTTATGCGCTTGTGCCTGAGGGCGAGCGGTATTGGGTGATTCAAGGGGAAAGTTTTTTTGAGCGGATGTGGAATAAATTCAGGGCTTAGAAGAATCGGAGATGGACCATCATAGATGAACATGACAGATTATTTGAACATAAACTTTCCAGGGTTATCGCTTGAACCGCCATTGTTTTATAGTTGGGAATCGTCCCTACGATTCGAATTGGGAGACCCGGGGTTATTTGACATCGATGGAGAGCATTATTTGGAACGAGTGTATTTTCGGGCGATCGAGCTGTTCAAGGAACTCCATCACCCCAATGACGATGTGATTCTCGTAACCGATGCATATTTTGCGAACGTTGCAAAAGGCAGGGTCCATAAATTGAATCTCTATCAACGGTTTATTAAAAACAAAAAGATATTGCGGCACATTCAAATCGAAGTGATCCCGGACGAATCGGATGCATCGGGTACAAGTATCGGTCCTCCATTTTATATCCATCGATTTTGGCTTCCATGCAAAGCAAGAGAGATCAAATACGCACCGCTCATCCAAGCGATCTGTAACCAGGACATGGCCCTGAAGCCAAAGATAAAGCATAGAGTGTTTTTCGTTAATATAACTCAAGGAAGCATCTTTCATATCTATGATGATCGAGGATGTGACGTTATTTCCATGACCCCGGATGTATTGAGGGAGGTTTACGATAAGTATTATGGCTGGATCTTGAAATACGACAAAGCAAAAATGGATCGGGTTTTTCGTGCGGATTAGGCAGGCTCGGGTTCATATTTTTTCTTGTGCCATTATTACGAAACTGAAAACGGGCGGCTTAGGCGATTTGATAAGAAGGAGAAGGCAAGAGCCCGCTGCCGGAGCTCTCGGAAAATTGATGAATGACAACCGAAAGAAGGGTTTGCATGAAAATAGATTTGATTTCCGATGAGGCATATGCCTTATCCGGAATTCGCGTGGAACATATAGCCGGCCGGAAGTTTTGCGTCTTCGACGTTGAGGCGACGGGACCCGACGAGAAAGAGGACTGCATCACTCAAATCGGTGCGGTGCTGCTTGATCCCTTATCGAAGAATGGCCCCTGCTCTACCATGAATGCCGAAGAAATGGGCTGAACATGCTTTCCAATCCGATTTTGGACACGAAAGCGTTATTTTCATATCTGTTTCCCGAAATAGATGAAATCATATCAACCGATTTTCTGCTTTCATTTTTCAGCATCGATGCCTCCGACCTGAAGCGCCACACAGCACTTGACGACAGCTTCCTCATCAAAAGAATTTTCGACGAACTTTTAAAAGAGCTGGAACAAAGGAATATTGACGACATCATCATCGACCAGCCGATCACGATCAAACGGGTAAAACTTCCAAAGCTTGCTTCGCCGTAAGCATAAATGGATAGATTCCTGTGATGGACCCTTTGGACGCCCCTTACATATGCTATATTGGAAGGCAGTCACAGCTAGATTGATAGAATATCCGAAGGAAACGGCAGGAGGTGATGGATATGAAATATCCTTTTGATTGTCTGACGGATCTGGTTTTTGTCGAAGAAGAAAAACAAATCTTTCCGGCGGATGTCATCCTTGTTCCCGGGGGAAGCCACACGGAACCGATGAGCATGGCTGCAAGATTGTTCCGTGCCGGGATCGCGCCTTATATTTTGCCGTCGGGCGGATACAACCGAAAGCTTGGGACAACCGAGTGGGAACATTTTAAGGAAATTGGCCTGTCGCTGGGCGTTCCCGAGTCCCGAATTTTGAAAGAAGATCAGGCCAGACATACATTCGATAACGCCAGAAATTCCTGGAAAGTTCTGCAGGAGCAGCATATAGAAGTGAAACGTGCCATTCTTGTGTGCAAGTCTTATTTTTCGAGAAGAGCGCTTATGACCTATCAGACGGTTTTTCCGCCGAGCGTTGCCTTTCAAGTTCTTCAGGATGATCGCCGGATCAGCCGGCAAAACTGGTTTTTGGACGAGGAAGGCATTCGATGGGTTCTGACGGAAGCCCAGAAAATATCGACTTATTTTGCCGAGCATATCCCGAACTGGGTGAAACAAAGCCAAAATGACGCCAAGGATTAAAGAGTTCATAAAGGAGAACGTATGATTCAAATATTGGAGGAGCCGATCGGCGTAACCTATGCTTCGCTAATCTCGCTCGCGTTTGACGTTTGCGATGAATTTATTTTAGTCAAAAGGGATCAGATTGGGCTGCACCCGAACGCGGAAGCGCTGCTCGACCGGCTTCAGCCTTACGTCAAAGAAATGAAACGGCAGGATGAATGGCCGGGAACGAGGTTGTTGGGTCATTATGCCGACGTTTATTATTTTGGTTGTACCGAAGAGTTAAAAGCATTGCTGCTGCATATTTCAAATCGATTGTATCAATGGATGCAGCCTGAAATGCCGGAAGACTTGTGTTTCTTGAAAAACGGAAAAGCGTGGTTGATCAATTCGGCTCATGAACGCATGAGTATGATCGATACGACAGATCGAAGCGAAATTTTAAAAATTCGAGAGATCGAGGGAATCATGATTTATTAGGGGGCGGGCGCCCAAACCTCTCTGTATCGGGAATCGGCTCCATAAACCTCCTTTTTGATCCGAATCGTCATGCAAGCCCGTGAGCTTAACAAGGGTTCTGCCCCCTTATTCTTTCCAACGGATTCGTTCTGCTCCCAAAGATGGCTTTGTTCCGCACGCATCGATCCAGTTACGACGTGAATAGAATTCATCAAACCATTTATTCTTGATATTTGCATAAGGAATCAATGATTTCCGGGGGGACTTATGTATAAACAAACGGTACGGAATGTGGTTGTTTTTGCATTGGTCGTTATATTCAGCGGCTGGATCGGCGTGTCGGTGGATTCCGTGCTGACGGATCAGCCGGAGTGGAACTCGATTGGGATGGGCGTCTGGCTGGTGCTGCCGATGCTGGCGGCGTTGTGCCTTTGTTTTACGAAATCGGGCTTCAGGGAAGTCGGGTTTCGGCCGAACATCAAAGGAAACATCAAGTGGTACCTGGCGGCGATATCGTTTCGTTTGTAACGATGGTTTGCTGGTCCGTTATGTTTATCGAGCTTTACCGGGTAACCCAATCGATTTGACCTTGCGTCATTTTACATATGATCAGCGGATTCGCTCGTGAATCCGCTGATCATTTCAGGATTTATCCATATTGCCGCCGGGAAGGAAATCGTTATTTCCCCGATCAGCGGGATCGTCGCGACATTGCTGTATTTGGCAGGGGGATGCGGAATCCGGGCCTACCGGAAGTTCAAGGAGACGATAATCCATCGGCCAACGTTCAAATACTAAGGTGAAGGGTTTGGTCAAGAAACCGAGGTGATCAGGTGAAAAAAGTAGGGATGGTTGCGACGATTGCAATAGCTGCATTCATTGGATTTGGCGCTGGGAGGTTGTACACGGACTATATCAAAGTGAATGCGGCGGTAAAAGAATCGTTGGAACGGCGAACGGTCGAATACTTGAAGCAAAAAGGATATACTCCGGACCAGTATACGATGACAACGATAAAAGCTGTAAAATTCGACGGAATGAACGACTACTCCGTTGATGTTCAATTTAAGGATGAAGCGTCGCGACATTACTACTACAGTGAGGATCCTGAAGGGAATATTCAGCAATATGGTTTTAACGGAACAAAACATATTGAGAACGAAAGCCGTGCCAAAGGGGAAAAGGACAACGTCGATGATTGAGGTTTTGGATAAGAGTGGAGCATGACGCTCAAAAAGAAACTCAGGATTATGCCAAAGCGATTTTGGAGCTTAGCAAACCGCTGTATTCCGTTTCGGTTGAAGAAATGTTAGGAAGAGCGGAAAAAGCAGAGATATAAAGCCAGAGGTGAAAAGAACAGCGAGATGTTGCAGGAATTTATGGATGAAAATTTAAAGTAAGATTCCCAGAGAAATATTTAGCCTGCCTTGCTCGACGCCAAACGTTAGCAGGGCAGGCCGATTTGTATCCATAGGGGCTCAGGGTCCAACCATTACGCGCAGATGATGACGTTGCCGCAATATTCGCATTCCTTCTGCTCGTGTGGAGCGACAACGACCCTGACGCCGCAGCCCGGGCATTCCAACGCTCGCGGGCCTTGCATATCAGGATTTTCATGGTTACCTATGTCGGGTTGCGGATGAGCTTCTTCGCTAGCCTCGGCTTGCTGCTCAAACGGATAACTTCCAGGCATAAATTTAAGCATGCCATTTTCGATGACGCCCAGCGGCAGCATCCGATGATTGATCATAAAATTGAGGTCCCTTTCCGCAGGGATCGGGGATTGTCTGGTTTCCAACGCTATTTGCCGAACGCTGGTGATCCCCCTTTCCATGACCAACCAGTGGTATTGCGAAAGCAGCCGATTGAAATTTCGATCCGATGGACCGATCAATGAGAAAAATATGAAAGCAGGCAGCAGGAGGAACGCCCCATAGACGACCGCATTGGCAATCGATTCCGCGGCTTCCGCAGGCCCGAATTCATCATATGTGATAAGAAAGATAAACATCGTAACAAGATAGGTGAGAGTAAACGCCCAACCTAACAACCTGTGATTTCTTCCTTTGCAACTGCGGTGAAAGTGAGTAGAAAACACACGAATAAGAGCGATGACCAAGCCGAGGGGAAATATCACGTAGCCGGCAGGAAAGATCAGCACCGTAGTGCAAAGAATGACCCGGTCAAAAGCCGTTAGTTGGGATTTATATTTAAAGTCCATTGCTGCAGCATACCTCCCGAATATCTTCTATACCGAATTGGACTTGAATGGGGAAGCAAGATTGTTCCGCTCAAGAATAAGTTCGCGTATTTTCCGGACGAGCAAGACCGTTTCGGCCGTTAACGCTTCTTTTTTGGAACCGTCGACTGCCTGAATCAGTTGAATCTGGTCCTCCAGAAGCGAAAGATGCTGTTCGAACACGCCGGTCAGACCGGCCCGGGCGGCAATGACCCCCGGATCGCCATAAGCGATGGTTTCTTCGAATCGGGCAAGTTCCTCCATTAAATCGCTTTGGCCCGGCGTGTCCGGCATGCCCCGTACGCGGGCGCGCATGGATGTCAATCGTTTGAGCAAATCGTTTCTGATATTCCGTTGATCGCGCTGCTTTTGATCCTGAGCCCCGGCAAATTTGCCGCTAAATCTCAGAAGGGCAGCAACGACTGCATACCCGGCCAAAAGAATAAGATGAACCGTAAAATACGCGGCGGCTGAGACGTCGAACACATAACCGAGCAGCAGGACGCATGCCAACACGGCGATCAAATAGGCTCCGTCAAGAAATCCTAAAGCGATGCGAAAAGGAGCAGGCGCCGCTTCATGTCCTTGGCCTCTGCCGCCGGACCGCAGCCAACCGATAAGCAGGGCGGCCTCGGCACAGGCGACGGCGACCCCCGAAATCCAGGCATGCGCCCGAATCCATCCGCCGCTTAGTCCAAACAACAATAGGGTAATCAAAGGCAGCAGGAAGATCAGGGATCTGATCCAGCCTCTGCGAACGATTCCGGTCATCAATGTGATCCCCCGCTTTATGTTAATTTAGCGCCGCACTCCATGCAGAATTTCTGTCCGGGCAATATTTCGTGATTGCAGCTGCCGCATTTCAGGGCGCAACTCGCGCCGCAGCTCGGGCAGAACTTCGCTTTGGCATCCACCCATTCGCCGCACTCCCTGCAGACCTTCGGAAGCGATGTTCCGCATTTCGGGCAGGAGGACATGCCTATGGCGAAATCATACCCGCAAGACGGGCAAGGATTGTAGGGATCTCCGCAATTCTCGCAAAACTTGGCGTTGGGAAGAAGCGGATTCCCGCAATCGCTGCAAGTTCGCTGCTGCTGCCGGTTCGCCGCAGGGGCCGTCAAAGCTTGACCGCAATCGGAACAAAACCGGGCCATTTCCGAATTGAGGCTTCCGCAGTTTAAGCAGCTTCTCTGTTTGGTGCTTGCGACGGCAGCAGCTTGCATGGTCAGATTTCCGGCCATTTGATGGGCGGCTTCGTACATCGGTGCGGCCATGCCGAACCCTAAACCAAGTCCCGAACCGATGACGGCGGCGCTGCTGCCGGGGTTTTTGGCGGCATCTTCCATCGTGTCGAAAGAACGTTCTTCCTGGTATGTATACCCGATGATGTCCATTTCGGCTTTTTTGGCCAAGGCCGCTTTGATCCGCTGGGCGGCTGGATCGTCCGTCGGCGTGTTGATCGAATCGACATAGAAGTTCAGCAAAGAAATCCCCATTTCCTCGAATGCCGGCGCGATGGCCTCCTCGATATGTTTGGAAATTTCAGCGGCATACGCGTTGATTTCGACCACGCTGATCTTTTTATGGACGATATAGGAGGATATGATTTCGTTAATGTTTGACATAAGCACGCCGCGATAATATTTAATGAGCGTATCCTGATCAAAGGTTGGAAGCGTTCCTACAAGTTTTAGCAGAAACTTGCGGGCATCGACGATTTGAATGCCGAATTGGCCGTAAGCCCTTACAGATACGATAATATTGAACTTTGGGTCCTGCAGCTCGAGAGGAGAGCTGGTGCCCCATTTGACGTCCAACGAACTGAGCTTGTTAACGAACCAGACCTCGGCCGTAAAAGGGGACTCCCCTCCAAATGGCAGGTTTACGAAGTTGGACAAAATTGGTATATTAGCGGTACTTAGCGTATAACGTCCCGCAGAAAAGGAATCCAGCGCTTGACCTTCTTTGAACAAAATCGCTTCCTGCGTTTCATGAACGATCAGTTGGGACCATGTGCTTAATTCCTGGTTGGGATGGCGCCATGCATAAACATCTGGCGGACCTTCAAATTTGACGACATCAATGATTGCCATTCGTTGCACTCCTTTAACACCATTCGTTTCATTCATATGGAAAAAGGTACTTATCTACTATTGTATACGATTTAAGGCCTATGCGGATGCGAATATTTGGAAAAATTCGAAAGATTCTGCGGGAAGGGAAGTTTCTAAGGACAACAACCAAGAACCAAGGAGAATATGATGACGGACCATACCTTTTACCTCGTCCCATACGACCCGGACTGGAAAAGAGAGTTCGCGGAGCTTGGAGCACGCATCAAACATGCGTTGGGAGATACGGCCCTGCGGGTCGACCATATCGGTTCGACCTCCGTGGCGGGGCTTGCGGCGAAGCCGATCATCGACGTTCAGGTTTCGGTGGCCTCCCTAGAACCGGTTGAGCTGTACAAACCGCAAATGGAAGCCATCGGCTTCATCCATCGGGCGGACAACGAGGAGTTGACCAAACGGTATTTCAGGGAGTCGCCCGGCGAAAAAAGGGTGCATATCCATATCCGGGAGAAGGGGAGCTTCGGCGAACAGTTTGCGTTATTGTTCAGGGACTATTTGAGAGAACACCCGGATGAAGGCCAAATATACGCCGCCGAAAAACAAAGACTCATGCTTTTGTATCCGAACGAGCGGCAAAAGTACGTGGAGGAAAAAGAACCGGTCATCTGGGAGATCATGCGCAGGGCAAGCCGATGGAGCCAGCGGGTCGGATGGAAGCCGGGGCCTGCGGATTATTGAGCTGGAGGATAAGATGAGAGGTTATCATGGTGGATTGGGACCCGGCATGATTGCCGGGTTTCTGGCAGGCAAGACGGGGAAATATTTCAAGCGAATATCTCCCCGGGCCTTACTGGGATATGTATAAAGCAACTTTTTCGGACGGCAGCTATGAAAACATGCGGGACGCCGTTTTTGCGGCGTGCCGGTTGTTCCGAAAGTTAGCCTGCGAAATGGCACAAGAGCTCTCCTATACATACCCGCTGCAGGACGATGCCAACATGACCCAATACCTTAAGCATGTCCGGCTGCTGCCTGCCGATGCGAAAGCGATTTTGCCGGGATTATTTTTCGCAGGCGATCCGGTCTTTGTCGCGATCCAGCTTTTTGTTGGCATCGTACAGGGCTTTGGATACAAACGGCGCGTATTTCGTTTTTCCGCCTTTGTTTTTGACTCCCGGAGCTTGGGCGACGCCGCCCTTGTAAACGCGGTTGAGCTCGGAGCAGTTTCTGAATTTTTTCGCCTGGGACGCGGCGCTGGCATCCGATGCGGAAAACATCACGCCTCCGAGCAGAACGATGCTCATACTCCATAGGAAAGTTTTTCGGAACATATGCATTCTCCTTTACAATGATGATGCCATTATCGTAAACGATGATTATTTTTTAGACAATACCAAAGGAATCCCGAAGGAGGTTTACGCCATGCCGTGGCCGATGGTCCATTTTGCGGTTGCCCAAAAACTGTCTTTGCCCCATCCCATGCCCGCTTTTTTGCTCGGCAGCATCTCGCCGGACGCCATCCATGCCAGAGAACATGTTACCCGAAGCGAAAAGGGCGCCACTCACCTCGTTCAGGAGGGACGTTTTCCGAGCATCGCTACACTGCAGGCAGCCTGCAATTCCTATCTGGAACAAGACCGGAATTCGGAATGGCTGGCCTTCGTGTTAGGCTATTTTGCGCACATTTATACGGATATCCGGTGGACGGAGACGGTTTATGCGGATTTTGAGCGAGCATACGACGGAGACCCGGGCGGGATCAGGGAGACGTATAACAGGGAAGTCAGCCAATTGGAATTCCATTTGTTAAGACAGGAGCCGTGGGCGCAGGATGCGCTCGAACAATTGCGGCGGGCGCGGGCGTTTGCGGTCGAACCGTTCCTCACGCAAGACGAAGTCGGGCGGTACAGGGACATGAAGCTGGCCTGGCTGGAAGATGAACGTCACGAGCCGGGAGTTCAAAATAAGTATTTCCATGCGCAAAACGTGAGCGATTTTACCGAAAATACGGCACGCGAATTAATCGAGTTATTCCAAGCGTGGAAGATCCCCCAGAGAGGAGTTTAACGAATCATGCACATTCAAAACCTACGACGGGAACAAGCGGAGCAATTCTGGAAGCTGCGGCTTGAGGCGCTGAAAACGCAGCCCGAGGCTTTTGGTTCCTCCTACGAGGAACAGGTCCATACCCCAATGAACGAAGTCGAATCAAGGATTAACGATGAACCGGACAATTATATACTGGGCGCGTTTACGGAGGAAGGCGAACTCATCGGGATGGCCGGGTTCCGGAGGGAGCAGGGACGAAAGATGAGGCATAAAGGCATGGTATGGGGAGTGTACGTCACTTCGGCGCATCGCGGGAAAGGGATCGCCAAGGCCCTTATGCAGGAAATTCTGCGCCGGGGACAAGCCATCGAAGGTTTGCGGCAGATCCAGCTGGCGGTGGTTACGGCCAATACGGCTGCAGCCTCATTGTATAAGGGACTGGGGTTCGTAAGTTACGGTTTGGAAAAAGAAGCTTTGATGGTAGACGGACGCCTGTATGACGAAGAGTTTATGGCGTATTTTTTAGGATAGCGATATGCCGTTCACCTTCGCGCATCCATTATACATTGCTCCTGCCAAGTGGATCCGCCCCGGTTACATGAGCCTGGCAGGGCTTGTCCTTGGCAGCATGGCCCCGGATTTCGAGTATTTTTTGGCGATGGAGCCTTACCAGTGGATCGGGCATACACACGCAGGATTGCTGCAAGCCTTCGTGCTGTGCACCCTCCTTTTGTTTTTGCTTCAGGTCGTCCTGAAGCCGCTGGCCCTGCATTTGCCTTCTGTTTTCGATTTGGATCTGCGGGTCTCCGCGCTGATTCGACCCTTCGATTTCCGCCGCATGCGAAGCTGGGTCGTGTTTATCGTCTCGGTTGCGATCGGATTTTACAGCCATATTTTGATCGATGGGTTGACGCACGCCTCCGGCTTTTTTGTGATGAGGTATCCCGCTTTGCGCAGCGTCGTTGTTGCCGATTTGCCTGTTTATAAGCTGCTGCAGCATGCCTTGTCCATTTTCGGTTTGACGCTGGAATTGGCGATCCTGCTCTACGTATTGGCCAACGTCCCATATTCGGCCGTAAGCGCGGCCAGGGTCGCGGGAAAACGAAAGCGGAGGTATTGGATCACGGTGGCGATCATGATGATCGTTGTCGTTTGTGCCAAGCTTCTATTTACTTCCAGTTCGAACCTATTGGGAATTCTCGTCGTGTCGCCGATATCCGGATGTTTTGCAGGGCTCGTTGCGGCGGGAGCGTTGTTTGGAAAAGCGCGTTAGACTTGATGGGAAGATGACATTTTAAGCATCAAGACCATTCGGTTGTGCCGTTTATAGTTTGCCATATATCCATGTGTAGGCCCGGGGGAGAGAGTCCCTTGGGTCTGTTTTCGTATGTCCATTTTTTCGCAAACGCTATCATGCGAACTGAAAATTCTGCGGGAGAAATGCCAAAGGCATATGAAAAGGTTGTCATTTGGTGTCGATTGGTCATATTTGATGTCGTTCTGAAAGCCTTTTCCGGCAAGCAAAAACGACATATTGTCAGCATGTCAGCCGCGATTGTCAGCGTCCAAAAACCTTGATGCCGCGCGGGTTTCCGGCGCACCTAAAATGACATATTTACGACGTTTGCCAGGTTGTCTATCGTTAAACATGTAAGCGCTAGCAACCCTGCATAACTTCGAGAGAAAACAAACAGAAAGAAATCATATGAAAGGGGTGATCCTATGCAGGATACAAAAGCTGCTGTTCCGGGCAATGCAATGTTGAAACCGGGAAAGGCCGGCACCGGCAAGGGCGTCTGGAAGAGAATCGTCACGAACTGGGAATTGTACATCTTTATTGCGCCAGCGTTTCTGTACTTTCTCATTTTCTCTTACGGACCGATGTATGGCATTCAGATCGCGTTCAAAAACTTTATTCCGACAAAAGGGATTAGCGGAAGCCCGTGGGTCGGCTTCGACCACTTCGAGCGCTTCTTCCATTCCTATTACTTTTGGGATTTGTTATGGAACACGCTGAGCATCAGCTTGTACGAACTCGCCATCGGATTTCCGATTCCGATCATTCTGGCACTGGCGTTTAATGAGGTTAGAAACGGATTCTTCAAGAAGCTGGCCCAGACCGTGACGTATGCGCCTCACTTTATTTCCGTCGTCGTGATGGCCGGGATGATCATTTCCTTCCTGTCCCCGTCGACCGGGATCGTGACGCACATCATTGAAGGTCTTGGATTCCAGGCGCCGGACTTTTTGACGGATCCGAGATGGTTTAAAACGATGTATGTATTGTCTGGCGTGTGGCAAAGCGCAGGCTGGGGCACCATCATTTACTTGGCAGCGCTTTCCGGGGTGGATCCGGGACTTCACGAAGCGGCGATCATCGACGGGGCCTCGCGGTTCCAGCGCATTCGCCACATTAACATCCCGACGCTGATCCCTACGATGACCATCCTGCTCATCCTGAACATGGGTAGCTTGCTGGGAGTAGGCTTTGAAAAGATTCTCCTGCTGCAAAACCCGCTGAACATGGGATCTTCGGACGTCATTTCGACGTTCGTGTACCGCTCCGGGCTCGTGGATGCCCAGTACAGTTTCTCGACAGCGATCGGCTTGTTTAACTCCGTGATCAACTGCGTGATGCTGATCGTCGTGAACCAGATTGTGCGCCGGACGAGCGAGAATAGTTTGTGGTAGAAAAGGAGGGGCACGGATGTTAACAGGCGTAAAAGAAACCAAACGCGACAAGATCTTTGTAATTTGCAACTACATTTACGTGCTTCTGGCTTTCCTGATCGTATTTTATCCGCTCATCTATATGATCAGCGCATCGATCAGCAATCCGAAGTTCGTAGGCTCCGGGGAAATGTGGCTGTGGCCGAAAGGCATTACCTTCGACGGCTACAAGCGCGTGTTCGAAAATTCAAGCATTTGGATCGGCTACGGCAATACGATTTTGTACACGGTCGTGGGAACCGCGATCAACCTGATCGTAACGCTGCCTGCAGCGTATGCGCTGAGCCGCAAGGACTTCGTCGGACGCAACTTTTTTATGGGGATGTTCATGGTGACCATGTTCTTTGGCGGCGGTCTGGTACCGACTTACCTGCTCGTCAAGCAGCTTGGCATGATCAACTCGATGTGGGCGATCGTGATTCCGTCCGCCGCATCGATCTGGAACATTATCGTCTCCCGCACGTTTTTCCAAAGCTCGATTCCGAAGGAGCTGCAGGAAGCGGCCCAAATCGACGGTTGTACCAATATGCGGCTGTTCGTCAAAATCATTCTGCCGCTGTCGATGCCGATTATCGCGGTCATGGCCTTGTTTTACGGGGTCGGCAACTGGAACAGCTACTTCTCGGCGCTCATTTATTTGAATGATTCCGCCAAATATCCGCTGCAGCTCGTCTTGCGCCAAATTCTCGTCTTGCAGGAGATGGCGGCCCAGGGCGGAGGGGCGATTGATGCCTCGACGGCCGCGGCGATGAACAGCAAAGCCGAAATTGCGGCACTGGTCAAATATGCGGTCATCATCGTCGCAACACTTCCAGTTATTGTGATTTATCCTTTCTTACAGCGTTATTTCGTGCAAGGTGTTATGATTGGTTCCGTAAAGGGCTGATCTTGCTAAATGGGGATTTTGCCATCCCGAATACAACAAAGGGGAGTTATACAGATGAAAAACATTCGCAAGGCTTCATCCATTTTACTTTGCCTTACCCTTTCCGCGTCCTTGCTTGCAGCATGCGGCTCGTCGAAAGGCGGCGAAGGAGCTTCTTCTTCGGCGCAAACCGAAGCTGCGGGCGTGAAAAAAGACGGCTTTCCGATCGTGGACAAGCAGCTGACGCTGACCATGATGTCGCAGGACGCCGGCGTGGCGGACTGGAACCAAATGCCCGTGCTTAAAGAAATGGAAAAACTGACGAACATTAAATTCAACTACCAGCTTTCGCCGATCGACAGCTTCGCCACGAAGAAAAACCTGGTGTTCGCGAGCGGCGACTTGCCGGACGTATTCTACGGCGCGGACCTCAAGCCTGCCGAGCAGGTCACTTACGGAACGCAAGGCGTGCTGATTCCTCTGGAGAAATACATCGACGGAGGTTACGCGCCGAACATCAAAAAAATCTTCGACGAGCATCCGGATATCCGCAAATCGTTTACGACGCCGGACGGACATATCTATGCGCTGCCGAACGTCGACCTGTCCGCCGTATGGTACCGGAGCCCGATGTGGTATAACGGCAAATTCCTGAAAGCGCTCAACGTAAAGGAACTGCCTAAAACGACGGAAGAATTGTACGCGTATTTGAAACGCGTGAAGGAAGAAGATCCGAACGGCAACGGCAAGAAGGACGAAATTCCGCTGACTTCCGTGAAGCTGGACGATTTGCGCATGTATTTCCTCGGCTTCTTCGGCATCTATGACGAAGTGATTTACGCGGATAAAGACGGCAAAGTGCATTACACGCCGCAAGAGGAAGGCTACAAAGGTTACCTGACGTTCATGAACCGTTTGTGGAAGGAAGACCTTCTCGACCACGAAACGTTCTCGCAAACGCCTGAACAGAAAAAGGCGAAGGGGCAAAACAACCAGCTTGGCGTATTTAACGACTACTTCCCTTACTTTACGCTCGGCGGCGACCCAAGCAGCGACAACCCGCTTATGACGCCGGTGAAGAGCGAAATCCCGGATTCTCCGGTATACGGCAAACACCCGGGCATCTCGGCCAACGGCACGTTCGCAATTACGAGCAAAAACCCTGCTCCGGAAGCGACGATGCGCTGGATCGACTACCAATACGGCTATGACGGCGCAACGTTGTTCGCCCAAGGCCCTGAAAACCTGCTGTGGAAATACAAAAACAAAGAAACGCATGAAAAAGAATGGCTTCCGGTTCCGGGAGGAAAAGATCGCGAGGAATTCCGCGGCACGATGACGCCGAACTACGGCATCCTGACGCCGGGCATGAACTCCGCCGAACTGACCAAAGGTCTGAAGAGCGACTTCGACAAGTGGATCGACAAGGAAAATGCAGAGAAGCTTGTACCGATCAGCAAAACGCCGTTCCCTAACGTGTACTTGACGAATGAAGAGCAAAGCGAAGCAACGGCACTGCTCTCCGACCTCAATACGTACGTTCAGCAAATGGAAGCGAAGTTCGTGACCGGACAAGAGCCGCTTTCCAATTGGGACAAATACGTGGCTCAGCTGAAAAAGATGGGCGCAGACCGTATCGTAGAGCTTTACCAAGGCGCGTACGACCGCTGGAATTCCGGGAAATAATCGATTAGCAGCACAAAAAAATGAAGCCAACATGTCCCGGTCTTGACGACCGGATGTTGGCTTTCATCATTATTCGCCGTCCAAATCGGACTCGGATGCGGCTTGGCCGTCCGGCGAAAACATTTTGCGGTATTGGCCCGGCGTATAACCGGTTTCCTTTTTGAACTTGCGGATAAAATTCGGCGTGTCCAGATAACCGACCCGAAGGATGATGTCCTTCAGCGGATCGCTTGTCGTTTTCAGCTGATGCATGACCTCTTCCATTCTTTTTTGCCAGATATACTGGATGAAGTTCAGCCCCATCTTTTCCTTGAACGAGCGGCTGACATGGGATGGCGAGATGCTGAACTCGAAAGCGACGGTCTCCAGGCTGAGCGTATTGTCCGCGTAATGCTCGTCGATGTAAGCAACGATCTGATCGATGATCGACTGTTCTTCCTGCTGCGTATTCTGCTCGACCTGCGCGCATATTTGCGCACACAGCTTCAGCAGGCTGCGTTCCAGCTCGTCCAGGGAGTTGCCGTAAATCATGTTCGGCGCGACTTCCTGAAGCATGCCGTGATGGCCGAGCTCCGACGCGGTTTTCAAAATGCTGTTCAGCAGGTCGAAGCAAACGCAGCGGATCAGCAGCGCGGAATGTTCGGACGTATGCAGGTTCTGGATGGCCGAATGAACGATCTGGGCTGCCACATCGTAGCTTCCCTGCTTCAAACTTTGCGAAAGCTTGAGCAGCGTATTGTTCGGGATCCAAAATTCCTGGTCATGCGTTTGGGACAGCTTTTCGAAATAGGTGACCGAGCCGTAATCGTTGGATACGCGGAGCTCAAACGCCGAGCATGCCTCGATAAACGATTGGTTCAGCTGATCCGGGCTCGGGTAGCACGTACCGACGCCGATCATCGGAATCGTATCGAAGGTTTCGAGCATGTTGCTGCGCACCGCTTCGACGATTTGCCGGATATGGGAAAATTCGTCCTGTCCGCCGAGATTGAAGCTGATGATCAGGCCAAACTGGTTCAGCTGGGACAGCTCCACGCCGTATCCATGGGCATTCAGCTCCGGAATTTCGATCTGGGCGAGCAGCTCGATCATGTCCTGGCGCTCCTGCTTTTCGGTTTCGCTCATGTTCTCTTCGTCCCAGCCGATGACCATCACGAAATGATGGGTGCGGTCGAACCGGAGATCGAATGCTTCCTGAAGTTCGGGCGTCAGGCTCTGGGCGCTGCCGTACTTGAGCAGCATGGACAGAAAATGGTTGCGGGCGAAAGGCTCCTGCAAATCGACGCGCGAGCTGTATTCCTGCAGCGCCGTCCGGATTCGGTCCAGCTCGTTGCCCGAGGCGGAAGCATCATCCGGGCGCTTGGCGCCGGCTTTGGAAGCGGCGAACTCGACAAGCATGGATATCGGCTGGTATTGCATGCGGGCCAGCACGACGGCGATGGCCGCGCCGACCAGCACCACGATGATAAACAGCATGATGATAAAGCTGCGAACATGCAAAACGCTGCTGAAAAATTGGGCGCTCGGCATGATCGTCACGTAGCTCCAGCCGTTGTTTTCCGACTTGACGGAGACGATCGAATGAGCTTGTCCGTTGATGTTCCGGTCCTGGATGCCGGGCGACAAATCATCGAAAAGCGCCTGCGCGTCTTTTTCGGTCAAGGCTTCCCCCTGGCGGTTGTCGACCATGATATGTCCCTCGTTATCGAGGATGTACGTTTGGCCTTGGTAGCTTCCGAGAATCGAGTCGATGAGGCTGCTGAGTTCGGACTCCTTGATCAAATACATGACCGTCCCGTGGGGGGAGGAGCTTCCCGGCGTGATCGGAATCAAATAGGCAAGCATCGTTTCCTGGACGCCGGAAGGGTTCGTGACAATGTCCGCCGGCCGCATGATCGGATACGTAGCTTCGTTCAAGTCCCGGTAAAGCGTATCTTTGCTCCAGTTTTTGAAGCGAATGTTTTTCGCGAAGACGTCAAAATTGTTGAGGCCTTTGCTGGAGTAAATTTTATCGTCTTGATGGAAATACAGGTACATTTCGCCGATGATCGAGCTGGTGGCCTTATACTGGTCCAGCGCTTGAATCGACTCCCAGCTGGAGACCGGATCATGGACCTGGTAGCGTGCCAGCCGTTTGTCGTAGGAGATGCGGGTCGCGATTTCGCTGAGCTCCTTCATCCTTCCGTCGATGATGACCTTCGCTTGCGTCAATTGGGCAAGGCGGGACTGTTCGATTTCGGAACGGAGATTCGTGACGGCGTTTTCATAAATGAAAATCGTCATGCAGACGAGAGGAATCAGCAGGATAAACAAATAGGACCAAATATATTTCAAAAACAGCCTGGATTTAAAGTAGTTTCGTTTCAACAATTCTGCCTCCTGTGTCAGCTGATAATCTTCAGGTACCTATCCATGATACCAACAAATCGGCGGTTTGGACATAGAGGGCCGGAAAGTTTCGAAATGCGTCCTCGGAAGAAAAAGCGGGCAAATCAAGATTTTCGGGTTGGCGAATGAAGGAATCGGCGCCGCTTCGAAGAAGTTATCTCTCAAAGATAGCGTTTTCATAAATCCGGCGGCAAGGCCGGAAACCGCGTGACACCCGTTTTTGCAAGGAAACCAAACCAATCGTGATATGGAGGATAACCATGAGTGAAAAGGAGCATTTGATCGAGGAAGAAGAATCCGTCGTCGTGCAAGGGGTGCACAACTACAGCAGCGAGGAGCAGTGGGTCAAACCCGAAGATCCGCTTCTTCTGGAGCGGCTCGAATGGTTCAAGGACCAGAAGCTCGGGCTGATGATGCACTGGGGGCCGTATTCCCAGCTGGGCCTGGTCGAGTCCTGGGCGCTCAGCGACGTGGACGAAGAATGGTCGCGCAACGAAATCGACTGGGATATCGACGCGGAGGAACTGAAGCGGCAGTATTTCGATCTGAACAAAACGTTTAACCCGCTTCGTTTTCAGCCGGACCTTTGGGCGGACCTTGCGGCGGACAACGGTTTTAAATATTTAAACTTTACGACCAAGCACCATGACGGATTTTGCATGTGGGATACCCGTACCACCGATTACCGCATTACCGGTCCGGATTGCCCTTTCCATACGCATAAATACGCCGACATCACGAAGCAGCTTTTTAATGCGTTCCGGGCGAGAGGCCTCGGCATTTCCGCCTATTTCTCCAAAGCCGATTGGCATTCGCCGTATTATTGGGCGCCGGGCATGCGGCCGGGAACGACGACGTCGCGCGGTCCGACCTATGATCCGAAGGAATATCCATGGCTGTGGGAGCAATTCGTGCAATTCACCCACGAGCAGATCATGGAGCTGATGACGAACTACGGCCGGATCGACGTGCTGTGGCTGGATGCCGGATGGGTCAACGATTACCGCGATCAGAACATTCGCCTCGGCGAAGTGGTCGAAAAGGCTCGCAAAATCCAGCCGTGGCTTCTGTCGGCGGACCGCACGGTCGGCGGGCCTTACGAAAACCTGATCACGCCGGAGCAAACGCTGCCCGAGCGCGCGCTTCACGTGCCTTGGGAGAGCTGCATCACGATGGGATCGGCTTTCTCGTTCCGCTACGAGGATAACTATAAGTCGGTGCGCCAGCTGATTCATCTGCTCGTCGAAATCGTGGCGAAAGGCGGCAACCTGGCGCTGAACGTCGGTCCGCAGCCGGACGGAAGAATTTCGAAGACGGCGATTTCCCGGATCCAGGGCATGGGAGCTTGGCTGAAGGTCCATGGCGAAGGCATCTACGGAACGAGAGTGTGCGAGCCGTATTCGGTAGGCAACGTGCAGTTTACGCAAAAAGACGGGAAAATCTATGCGTTCTACCTGTACAAGGACGAAAACGAAACCGTTCCGGAAGAGATTCATTTGCCGCTGCAGAAAGAGTTCAGCCGCATCGACCTGATCGGCGGGCCGGAAGGGCTCGAGTACCGCAAGACGGACACCGGCATCGCCGTGCGCCTTCCGGCGAAAGAGCGCGAAGCCAAAGCGCCGATCGCGCATGCGTTCCGGATCCAATAACGCAATATATCGCAAGGCTGACATATTTACATGATGTATTGGGCTTAGCATGAATAGAGCCGACCATTTGATCTGAAAGGTGCTGAACATATATGCAACAATGGTTTGAAGACGCGAAGCTGGGCATTTTTATTCACTACGGGATTTATGCGGTGGACGGCGTCGCCGAATCCTGGTCTTTTTACAACGGGAGAATATCTTACGAGCAATACATGAAGCAGTTGGACGGCTTCACCGCCTCCAAATTCGACGCGGACAAATGGGCGGACCTGATCGAAAAATCCGGCGCCAAGTACGCGGTGCTGACGACCAAACACCATGACGGCGTAGCGTTGTTCGACACGCAGTACAGCGATCTGAGCGTCATGAAGAAAACCCCTGCCAAGCGGGATATCATCAAGGAGTATGCCGAAGCGGTTACGAAAAGGGGAATCCGGCTCGGCATGTACTACTCGCTTATCGATTGGTCGCATCCGGATTATCCGAGCGTCTACGAAGGCGGCAAAGTGCCGGACGATTTGAGCACGGTCAACCGGTTTTCGAGCCCGCCGGACGGGGTGCAGAACGAAGAAAGATGGCAGAAGTTTTTGCAGTTCAACAACGACCAGCTGAAAGAAGTTTTGACGAATTACGGCAAGGTCGACCTGCTGTGGTTCGACGGGGACTGGGAACGGAGCGCCGAACAGTGGAATTTGCCGGAGTTCAAACATTACCTGAAATCCTTCAACCCGGACCTGATCATCAATTCGAGGCTTCAAGGGCACGGAGACTACAAAACGCCGGAGCAGGGCTTGCCGATCACGAGACCTGAAGGGCCGTGGGAATTCTGCACGACGATCAACTCGTCGTGGGGGTACGTGCCGACGGACAACCATTATAAATCGCTGAACCAGATCATCCGCATGTTCTGCGACTGCATTTCGATGGGCGGCAACATGCTGCTTGACATCGGGCCGCGCGAAGACGGAACGATCGACGAACGCCAGGAAGAGATCCTGCTCGGACTGGGCGACTGGATTCGCACGCATGCCGAGGCGGTGTACGGCACGCAGGAAGGCATCATGACGCGTTATTACCTTGGCGGCAGCACGCTGTCCAAAGACAAAAAGACGTTGTATCTCTTCGTCTACGACGATCCGAAAGAAAGCATATGCCTGAAGGGGTTGTGCAACCCGATCAAAAAGATCACCGTGCTGCACTCCGGAAAAGAGCTGACGCACGAAATCCACGGCGGCGTGCCTTGGTTCAACATTCCGGGAACGACCTGGATTCCTTTGACGGCCGAAGACACGCATGAGCACGTAACTGTGCTGAAGCTGGAATTCGACGAGGAAGTGGAAATGTACGGCGGTTCCGGAGCGGTCGTTACGCATAACTAGGGAGCCTGGCTTGGGGCCGGCAGCCGGATGAAAGGCTTTCGAAAAGGTCCGGGTGCCGCTCCCCTGCATTTTTGATCACATCATCCATTATTTAAAGGAGATTCCAATGGAGCAATTCAGATTACCGAAAATCCAAATGACCAGCTTACTTCCGAAGGCCGTGCAGGACGTCCTGAGCGAAGCGGAGGAAAAGCTGGCGCATCGCCCGAAGCTGCTGAAGCTGTTCAAAAACTGCTTTCCGAACACGCTGGAGACGACGACCAAGCTGATGGACGACGGCACGACCTTCGTCATTACGGGAGATATTCCGGCCATGTGGCTGCGCGATTCGGTGGAGCAGGTCATGCATTACGTGCCGCTGGCGAAAGACGACGAGGATCTGCAGCGCATGTTGTCCGGCTTGATCAAGCGCCATATCCGGTATATTCTGATTGATCCTTACGCGAACGCGTTTAACGAGTCGGCGAACGATTGGCACTGGAACACGGCCGATCAGACCGAAATGTCCCCATGGGTGTGGGAACGCAAGTTTGAGATCGATTCGCTTTGCTTCTCCATGCGCCTTGCTTATGCTTACTGGAAGGAAACCGGGCTCACCGATATTTTCGACGCCGGCTTCAAATCGGCGATGCGCGTGATTTATGACTTGTTTAAGACGGAGCAGCGCCATGTCGAGCAATCTCCGTACCGCTTCATGAGAAATAACGGCATCCGCCAGGATACGCTGGCCAACGACGGGCTCGGCATGCCGGTCAATTATACGGGCATGGTTTGGTCCGGCTTCCGTTCCAGCGACGACGCCTGCGATTTCCATTACAACATTCCGGGCAACATGTTTGCCGTCGTCGCCCTTCGCCAGATGCAGGAGTTTGCGGAATGGGTGTTCCGTGACACGGATTTTCTGAAGGAGCTGAAAAAGCTCGAGCAGGACATCGACCATGGCATTCAATTGTACGGCATTTACAGACACCCGGAATTCGGGCCGATCTATGCGTACGAAACGGACGGATACGGCAATTACTGCCTGATGGACGACGCGGGCACGCCTGGCCTTCTTTCCATTCCGTATCTCGGATACGTGTCGGCGGACGACCCGGTGTATCAAAACACGAGACGTTTCGCGCTGTCGAAGGCAAATCCGTTCTATTTTGAAGGCAAGGCGGCCAAGGGCATCGGCAGCCCGCACACGCCGGACGGGTTCGTATGGCATATGGCCTTGTCGATGCAGGGCATAACGGCTACGACGAAAGAAGAGAAGCTGGCGATGATCGAGATGCTGGAGGCGACCGATGCGGACACGGGCTACATGCACGAAGGTTTCCATGCGGACGATCCGGCGAACTTCACGAGAAAGTGGTTTGCATGGTCCAACAGCCTGTTCTCCAAACTCGTGCATCAAGCGATGAAAGAAGGGATTCTATGAGCCGGAACGTCATCGTATTTCACGACTCGGCATTTCCGGGCAGTCCCGGGCTTGACGATCAGGCCGTCAAAGCCTTGCGGCAGATCGGCACGGTCGTCGGCGCGGCGGATTTGGCCGGAGCTCTCGGCTCCAGCCGGGACGGCTGCTTCGTCAATCTGCACGCGCCGTATTTTCCAAAAGCGGCCTGGCCGGAGATTCATGCCTTCCTGCGGCGCGGCGGGGGGCTTATCAGCATTGGCGGAGCGCCTTTCAAAGTCCCGGTTCGCTGCGAAGAAGGAGGCTGGACGCCTGAAGCCGAACAAACCGCATACCATCGCGAGCTGTTCATCCACGAAACGCTGCCCGTGAACGCAGGGCCCGTGCAGTCTTTTGCTGCGTCCGGTCAGATTCCGCTGTTGGCCGGCCGGGAGGCGCTTTTCGAGATTCGGGATACGTGGAATCTGGTGCCCCATACGACCCGAAACAGCGATTTTCCGCATGAAATGGGTTCGGCCGGAACGATGAGCACGCAGGTCTACCCGCTCCTGAAAGGGATCAGCGGCGAAGGACGGGAAGTGGCGGCTCCCGTCGTCTTATGGGAACATTCCCGCGGCGACTTTGCGGGTTCCAGATGGCTATTCGTCAACCTGCCTCCGTCCGCTTCGTTCTGGGACCAAGGCGGGATCAAGGCGTTAGCCGAATGGAGCGCCTTCTGCGCGAAACCGGTGACGGAGCTTGCGATCAAAACCAACTATGCCGCTTACGAGCCGGGCGAACATGCGGTGCTGACGCTGCAGATGCAGCGGATCGCGAAATCGAATGAGGCGGAGGTTTCGGATCAGCGCTGGACGTTCGAAATCACCGTGGAGCAGGACGAAGGCGACCAGTTTTGGGTGCAGCGTTTCGGCGCCGAAGTGACGAAATCGCTGGATTTCGTCCGCATTCCGGTGCCGCTGGACATCCAAAGCGGGCTTTACCGCGTCGTATGCCGGGCGACCTCCGAAGACGGGGAGACGCGCGTGCTCCGTCACGGCTTCTGGGGGAACGACCCGGAGCTCCTTGCGAAGGGAAGCCCGGTCAGCTGCGGCCGCGACTATTTCGTGAAGGACGGACGGCCGCTGCCGATCGTCGGCATGACTTACATGGCCTCCGACGTGGCCCGCAAATTTCTGTTCCTGCCGAACGCGGATGTTTGGGACCGGGATATGGCGCAGATGGCCCAAGCCGGGATCAACTGGATCCGGACGGGGCTTTGGACCGCTTACCGCAACGTGATGCAGGCGGACGGGCATGCTTCGGAAGAAGTGCTTCGCGCGATCGACGCGTTTATTCTCACCGCCAAAAAACATGATCTGCAGTTGACGTTCACTTTCTTCTCTTTTACGCCGGAAACTTGGGAAGGCACGAACCCTTATCTCGACCCGCAAAGCGTGGAAGCGCAAAAGCGGTTCATCCGTTCCATCGTGCATCGCCACCGGGCGACGAGCAACGTCGATTGGGATTTGATCAACGAACCTTCGATGTTCGATCCGAAACGGATTTTCGCTTCGGGACCGAGATCCTGCGGCGACCGGTTCGAGCGGGCGGCTTTCTCGGCCTGGCTCGAGGAACGCCACGGGCGGATCGAGCTTCTGCAGGAGCGCTGGAACATGACGCCGGAGCAGCTGCCGAGCTTTCAGGCGGCGGCGATTCCCGGGCCGCAGGAGATCAACTTCGACGTGCAGGACATGATCCTGGAGAAAAAAGGCACGCGGTGGCTCGACTACTGCTTGTTCTCCATGGACATGCACAATCGGTGGGCAAAGCAGTTATACGAAGAGATCAAAAATTTGAGTCCGGATCAGCTCGTCACGGTCGGGCAGGATGAAGCGTTAGGCGCGCAGCGTCCTTCGCCGTTTTTCTACCAGGAGGCGGTCGACTATACGACGGTCCATTCGTGGTGGCTCAACGACGACCTGGTCTGGGACGGCGTTTTCGCGAAAACGGCGGACAAGCCGAACGTCATTCAGGAAACCGGCATCATGTACGTCGAAACGCCGGAAGGACGGGCCAAACGAACCGAGGAGGAGCTGCGGAGCATCCTGGAGCGCAAATACGCTTATGCCTTCGCGACCGGAGGAGCCGGGGCGATCCATTGGATCTGGAATACGAATTTTTACATGGACAATGCCAACGAGTCGCATATCGGCGCGCTCCGGGCGGACGGGACGGAAAAGCCGGAAACCGACGTCTCGTACGGGTTCGGCAAGTTTATGGGCGAAATCCGGGACCTGTTCCAGGAACGCGAACTGGAGGAAGTGGCCGTTATTTTTCCTTACTCGAACGATTTCTCCAACCGCAAGCTGGCGTACGAGGCGACGACGCGCCTGACGCGCGTGTTCTCCTACCAACTGAACATGCCGATTCGCGGCGTATCGGAATATGACCTCGAGCCGCTGGAGAAGGATCCGGCGAAGCTGATCGTGCTGCCTAGCGCCCATAATTTCGACGATGCCGCTTGGGATCGCCTGCTCGGCATCGTCGAGCGCACGGGAGCCACCTTGCTTGTGACGGGGCCGATCAGCATCGACGCCTACTGGCGTAAAACGGAGCGGCTGACCGATGTGCTTGGGGAAGGACGGCTTTGCAATGTCCGCCGCGAAGAGCTGCTGAACGTGGACGGGCATGAAATTCCGTTATCTTACGGCAAACGCCGGATTGCGGAAGTAAGCAAGGAGGCCCGGAGCGGCGGAACGGTTGAAGCGGCAGATGCCCCGGCCGCGGGCGACGCGGTCCGGAATATCCGGTTAGGCAACGGGCGGTTGATCTGGTGCCCGCTTCCGATCGAATTAAACGACAGAACGGATTCGATGGCGGCGCTGTACCGGTACGCCCTTGACGAAGCAGGCTGCCAAAGCGGCCTTGAATGGATCCGGGGCGATGTACCTGGCGTATACGGCCGCAAGCTGAAATTCAGGGACGGATATTTATACGTTTTCGTATCGGAATATGCCTGGGATACGAACATTGAAGTGAAGGATGCCGACACGGGCGTGGCCTACGCATTCGGACTGGAACGGGAACGATCCGTCCTGTTCGCGGCGGACGGAGAAGGGCGGATCATTTCGGTGTATCGCCCGCACGAGGTTGAAATCCACATCAAATCATGAATTGCCGGAGGGAAGCGACATGAACTTAAGCGGAGTGCCTGAACCGAAGATCGAATACGCTCCGAAGCATTATATTTGCCGCCGGGCGGCCGGGCCGCTCGAACTGGACGGAAGGCTCGACAAGCCGTTTTGGGAAACAGCGGCCTGGACGGAGGAATTCGTCGACATCGAAGGCGACCTGCGTCCGAAGCCGGCGAAAGCGACCCGAGTCAAAATGCTCTGGGACGACGAATATTTTTATTTCGGGGCGGAGCTGATCGAGGATCAGATTTGGGCGACGCTCACGGAACGCGAATCGGTCATTTTTTATGACAACGATTTTGAAATTTTCATCGATCCCGACGGGGATACGCACCAATATTACGAGTTCGAGATCAACGCGCTGAATACGGTATGGGATCTGATGCTCGTGCAGCCTTACCGCGACGGCGGACCTCCGGTGAACGGCTGGGATATCAGGGGTTTAAAAACGGCCGTGCATATCGACGGGGAACTGAACAATCCCGAAGCGGACAACCGGAAGTGGAGCGTCGAAGTAGCGATTCCGTGGAACATCTTGAAGGAATGCGCGCCCGCAGGCCGTGCGCCGGTCAAAGGCGAATTTTGGCGCGTCAATTTCTCCCGCGTCGAGTGGCAGGCCGAGGTTCGGAACGGAAAATACGAAAAGGTGATCAACCCCGGGACGGGCAAGCCTTATCCGGAAGACAACTGGGTATGGTCGCCGATGGGCATCATCAACATGCATTACCCGGAGCTTTGGGGATATGTGGTGTTTGCCGATGCCGACGGGCCGGATACGTTCGAGCTGCCGCGGGATGAACGCATCAAGTGGGAGCTGCGCAAGCTGTATTACCGCCAGCGCAATCATTTCGAGGCACGCGGCGAATTCGCGAAAGAGATGGAGCATCTGAAGGGCGATGATGCCTGGAGCATCGAACCGGTCATCGAGACGACGCGGAGCCTGTTCCAGATCACGGCCCCTTCGGCGGACGGAACGGCGGTATATTGCATCCGGCAGGACGGAAAGTTGTGGAAGGAGGAAAGGAAATGACGATGCAGACCTCTGCTTTTTCGCTGGATCAGGCGGCGATCGAGCTGATTGAACGCAAGTTCGGCGAGAAACGCCGGATGGCCGCGGCAAGGGAACAGGAATTGTTTGGCATTTTTCAGGAAGAACTGACGGAAGAGGAGACTTGGGCGCTTAAGTACTTGTACGCGTATATGCCGGTCAACGACATGGCCGACTACGACGGTGCGCTGTTTTTGAACCATGTGCGTACGACGCTTGCGATCCGCAAGGAAATGCCCTGGGGGGAGCGCGTGCCGGATCATCTGTTCCTGCATTTTGTCCTGCCGTACCGGGTCAATACCGAAAATATCGAGGATTCCCGCGGCATCCTGCACGAAGCTTTGGCGGAACGCACGAAATCCTTGTCCATGGCGGATGCCATCCTGGAAACGAACTACTGGTGCCATGAAAAGGCGACTTACATCGGCAGCGATCTCCGGACGATTTCGCCGCTGACGATGATCCGCAACGCCCGCGGCCGCTGCGGCGAGGAATCGACGCTGGCGGTTGCCGCGCTGCGCAGCATCGGCATCCCGGCCCGTCAAGTATACACGCCGCGCTGGGCGCATTGCGACGACAACCATGCTTGGGTCGAGGCTTGGGCCGACGGAAAATGGTATTATTTCGGCGCCTGCGAACCGGAAGCCCGCCTGAACCAGGGCTGGTTCAGTCCGCCGGCCCGGCGCGCGATGCTGATCAACACGCGGATTTACGCGGATTATCCGGGTCCGGAAGACATCACGCTTGCCGACGAATGGTTTACGGAAATCAACCTGCTGGAAAACTATGCGCCGACGCGGACGATCACGGTCGCCGTCAAGGATCGCCAGGGGAAGGCGGTCAGCGGGGCACAGGTGCACTTCGAGCTGTACAATATGGCCGAGTTTTATCCGATCGCCACGATTCCGACGAATGAACTTGGAGAGGCTTCGTTCAAGACGGGCTACGGCGATCTGCTCATTCGCGCCGTCCGGGACGGCGTGTGGGGCGAACGCAAAGTGACCGTGGCCGAAAGCGACCGGATCGAACTGGTTTTGGATCAGGCGGAGCAGCCTTCCGGAACGTTGGATCTCGACATGGTTCCGCCGCCGGAGCGCGAAGGAGACGAAGCGGAAGCTTTATCCGAAGAGAGCATCCAAAGGCATAACCGCCGTCTGGAAGAAGGCACGAAGATCCGGACCAATTACGAAGCCACGTTCCTGACCGAAGCGGATGCGACGGAACTCGCCGCGGAATTCGGGCTGCCGGCAGACCGGGTGTGGGACGTGCTGCGCAAGGCTCGCGGCAACGACCGCGAAATCGCCGCTTTTCTCCGCGAGCGTTCGGGGGAATACGGCGAATGGCCGCTGCGGCTGCTGGAAAGCTTGAACGAAAAGGATCTGGTGGACACCTTCCGCCCTTCGCTTGACGATCATCTGATCGGCGGGCTGGCGCAGCGCGGGGAACTGGACGAAACGACGTTCGTATCGTACGTGCTTTGTCCGCGCGTGTTGTACGAAATGATCGTGCCGTATAAGCGCTTTTTCCAAGAGACGTTTGCGGCCGATGCCGCGGCGATCCAAGCCGATCCTTCGGTGCTTGTCCGCAAGCTGGAAGACGGATACGCTGTGCGGGAAGACCTTCAAAACCTGAAGGGCAAAGGCAATCCGGTCGGCACGTTCAAGCTGATGCACGGGGATGACGTATCGCTCGACATTTTGTTCGTCGCCGCATGCCGGAGCCTGGGCATCCCGGCCCGCCTGCATCCAAGCGAGCTGAAGCCGCAATATCTCGAAGGCGGCACATGGAAAGACGCCATGTTTGCCGCGCATGCGCCGCAGGAAGAGGAAACGAAGGCATGGGGGTCGCTGCGCCTGCTGCGCGATCCGGAGGCTGCGCCGGAAACGGCCGAAGCTTCGTATTACGAAAATTTCACGTTTGCCCGTCTGGAGAACGGCAGGTACAAGACGCTGGTCTATCCGTACGGCAAAAAAGACGTATACGACGAGCCGTTCGAGGTGGAGCCGGGCTTTTACCGGCTGACTTCGGGCGTACGCCTGAAGGACGGCACGGTGCAAGCGCGTTTCGCCTATTTCAAGGTCACGGCAGGGGAAACGACCGACGTTGTCCTGACGTACCGCCAAGCGAAGCATGACATTCCGGTGCTCGGAAAGATCGACCGCACCAGCGCGTTGACAACGCTGGAGGGAACCGATGCAACGCTTGGCGAGCTGATCGGCGGCTCGGGGGCCATCGTCGCCTGGATCGAGCCGGAGCGCGAGCCGACGAAACATCTGTTCCGCGAAATCGGCGAACTGGCGGAGCCGTATGCGAAGCTTGGCGCACCGATCGTGCTAATTATCGGCAATGCCGAGTGGACCGCTTCGTTTGATCCGGCGGCTTACCCGAACCTGCCGTCCGGCACCGTGTTCGTCCGGGATGCCTCTTACGCGGCGCTGCCGGATTTCATTGCCCAGTCCCCCGCCCGGGATGCAGGCTACCCGCATCTGTTCGTGCTGGATGCACAGGATCAAATTCGCTATACGGCATCGGGTTATAAAATCGGAACCGGCAAGGAAGCGCTGCAGGTTTTGTCCGTCGTATGGCAGTAAACTACGAATCGGAGTGAAATCGAATGACCGAGAAAAAATATATCGTCGCGGGTTACGCCGTCGACGCCAAGCTTCCTGACATGACGCGGGAAGACCTCATGAAATTGACCCATCTCAACGTGGCTTTCGGCCATGTCGTGGACGGCCGGATTTCGACGGCCCATCTGAAAAACGCGGCCGTGTTGCGGAAGATCAAGGACGAGCATCCGGAGCTGAACATCGTTTTGTCCGTCGGCGGCTGGAGCGCCGGAGGTTTCTCCGAAGCGGCTTCGACCGAAGCGGGAAGACAAAGCATGGCGGAGTCGGCGGTTCAAGCCATCGTGGACCATCCGTTCGACGGCATCGACCTGGATTGGGAATATCCGTGTTACGGGGAAGCCGAAATCGCGTCCAGCCCGGACGACAAAAGGAATTTCACGCTGCTGCTCCAGACGATCCGCGAGGCGCTGGACCGCAAAGGCGCGGAAGACGGGCGCCATTACCTGCTGACCATCGCGGCGGGCGCGGACCAGTATTACGTGGACGGCACCGAAATGGACGAGGTGCAGAAATATCTCGATTTCGTCCAGTTGATGACCTATGATATGCGCGGCGGATTCCAGGTGCTGACCGGCCACCATACGAACCTGTACACGCCGACGGGAGATTTGTTCCGCATCAGCACGGACGCCTCCGTGAAGATGTTTATGCGCGCAGGCGTGCCGAAGGAAAAAATCGTCATCGGGGCCGCTTTTTACTCCCGCGTCTGGCATCAAGTGCCGGACCGCAACAACGGGCTGCACCAAATGGCCGGCACGACCGGCGGGTACGGACCGGATTTCGGGACGCTCACGAGAGAATATATCAACAAAAACGGCTACACCCGTTATTGGGACGAAGAGGCGCGCGCGCCGTACCTGTTCAACGGTTCGAGCCTCATTTCCTATGACGACGAGGAGTCGATCGGGCATAAATGCGGCTATGTCAAAGACAACGGCCTGGCAGGCATCATGTTCTGGGAATACGGCTGCGACGACACCCATCAATTGCTTGACGCGATGCATCGCGGACTGAAGTAACTGATGTTTTGAGACCTGCTGTCATTTGATCCATATCATCAAGTTAAAAAGGCTGAAGGCTTGCGGCATCGTCGGGTGCGCGGCCCTCGGCCTTTTTTATCATGGCAGTGCTTCTGAAAGAGGTTGGCCGATCCTCCATCTCCAGTTCACCGGGCCATATCTTTCATGATGCAATTTTAAAGGGATTTTTGGCGGCATATGGAAGTGATTAAGGCGGTTCACAGCATATACATGATGGCGAAGGAGGGAAACGGCATGCAAAAAGCATTTATCCTCTACTTTTGGACGGAAAAACGGAATAACCTCGACGAGCTGAACCGGCTGCTGTCCGAAGGGTGGAAGGTACACAGCCAAAAGCCGATGGGCACGGGCCAGACTACCGGAGCGTATTCGCTTGTCATTTTGGAAAAATAAACGGCCAACCATGGGACTGCCCGCATGCAAAGCCGATATGAGGTGATCGAATGAGTGACGTTATTACCATAAAGCCGTTAACCGATCCGTCGGAGGCGGCGATGCTGAATCAGGAATTCACCCGCTACGGCTGGTACCGGCAGGGGGATTATTTCGAGCGCTGCCTGCAGGAGAACCGGGAAGGGAAGCGGGTCACGCTGATGGCTTTTTGCGGAGAGGAATTGGCCGGATGCTGCCATCTCATTTATCAGTCCAAATATCCGTATTTTCAGGAACGGCGCATTCCGGAGATCAACGACCTGAACGTATTCCCGGAATTCCGGCGCAAAGGCATCGCCAGCCGTATGTTTGACGAGTTCGAGCGCATCGCGGCAAGGGAGCATTCCCGAATCGGCCTCGGCGTCGGCTTGTACGAGGATTACGGAAACGCACAGCGGATGTATACGAAACGCGGGTACGCATTGGACGGACAGGGTTTGACCTATAAAAACGTAAAGGTGAAGCCGGGCGAAAGCGTCATGGTCGATGACGACCTGGTTTTATATTTGATCAAAGAGCTTGATGGAGCGCCATAAAGAAAACGTGAGGATCATGCGGCAGGGGATCTTTGGAGAAGCCATCGAATAAATGGCCAACGCGAAAAAGCGACGGCACACCGCCCGGCAAAACGTTCGAACCCTAACGTAACAGGGAACGGGCGTTTTTTTGTTCGCCAGCCTTTATATTTTATATGTGCAAGGGCCGTTTAGGGCAGCCATGCGGCTATCAAAGAATCGCGGGACGGCTGTCGCTCAGGTTTTCACTTTATGAGGAAGGCGTTTTCTGCTTCGTTTACGGCTATTTTTATCCCAAGGCATTTGTTATGATCGTCTCAGGCCTCGAAAAAGGAAAAACAAGACAAAAAAAGGAGGGGCGGCGATGAATTACACGATCAGACCTATTGCGGAGCGGGATGTCCCTTTCATGTGGGATATGCTGTATGAATCGCTTTATGTCCCGGAAGGCGGAAAACCGTTCGGAAGGGAGATTCTGCAGGAGCCGGCCATCGCCAAATACGCGGAGCATTGGGGCCGTCCGGGCGACATCGGGTGGATTGCCGTCACGGATGATGGTCAGCCGATGGGCACGATCACGGCGCGTTTGTTTGACGAAAGCAACCGGGGATATGGGTATGTCGGTCCGGACGTGCCGGAGCTCGGCATGGCGATTTCGCCGTCTTATCGGGGGCAGGGCATCGGGACGGCGCTCATGAAGGCGCTTTTCGATGAACTCAAGAAGAGAGGGATTTCCCGGGTATCGTTAAGCGTTGACCCCAATAACGAGGCCGCGGTTAAGCTGTACCGGCGTTTCGGTTTTGAAGACGCTGGCGTCGTGGGCACATCAGTCACCATGGTGGCGGATGTGGAGAGTGCGGTTTATTAAATGGGTGCAGCCAAGGGAGCGAATCACGTGAAAATATATCGTTTCGGCAGCGAAAAGGGCAAAGCCATCGGGGCGCACGGCGGCCGGAATCTTACCATAACGCGCATGGGACGCAAACGGAGCAGGGGCTGACCGCCATCGTCATTGAAGGGGAATCGTTGAAGTTATATTTGGAATAGCGAGGGATGAGGTGAACAAGATTGATCATTTGGGTAAACGGCGCGTTCGGCGCGGGAAAGACGCAAACGGCGCATGAGCTTCACCGGCGGATTCCGAATTCGTATATCTATGATCCGGAGAACGCGGGTTATTTTATACGCAAAAACGTCCCCGCATCCATGGCCAAAAGCGATTTCCAGGACCACAAGGCGTGGCGCGACACGAACTATGGCATGATCAAGTACATCCACGAGGAATACGACGGAACGCTGATCATTCCGATGACGATCGTGAATCCGGAATATTTTGACGACATTGTCGGCAGATTGAGGCGGGACGGGATCGCCGTTCATCATTTTGCGCTTTGCGCCGCCAGGGAGACGCTGCTGAAAAGGCTGCGGAGCCGCGGAGAAAACGGCCGTTCCTGGGCCGCCCGGCAGATCGACCGCTGCATCGAAGGGCTTTCCCTTCCCGCATTCGAACGGCAGCTGCAGACGGACGACATGACGATTTCCGAAGTGGCGGAGACCATTGCGGCAGCGGTCAACATTCCGTTGCTGCCCGATCCGCGCGGCAGCTTGCGCAAGAAATACGACAGGATCATGACGCAAATCAAGCATATCCGCTTTTTGAATTAAACCAAGGAAGAGGGATGGATTTGAAAACATTCGAACAAAAACTTGAGGACTACGCCAGGCTGCTGATTCAGGTAGGCGTGAACCTGCGGGCCGGGCAGGTCCTGTACATCGAATCGCCGATCGAAACGATCGAATTCACGCGCCTCGTCGTTAAGCAAGCCTACCGGGCAGGAGCCAGGTATGTCCAGGTTGCATGGCAGGACGAGGTATCAACGCGGCTGCGTTTTGATGAAGCGGAGGAGGCTACCTTCGACTATTATCCGACATGGGTCGCTTCCTCGATGGAACAGCTTGCCGAATCCGGCGGTGCCGTTCTTCTGCTGGATGGAGAGGATCCGAATCTGTACGACGGGGTGGATCCGGCAAAGCTTTCCGCTTCCCGCAGAGCTGCCGCCGCAGCCCGGCAAACCTATCTGGGGTATGTGCGGAGCAACTATTTGAACTGGTGCATCGTCAATGTGCCGACCCGGGCCTGGGCAGATGCGGCGTATCCGGAATTGCCGGGCGAAAGCCGGGTGTCGGCATTATGGGAAGCGATCTTTTCCATGAGCCGCATTGGAGCGGTCGATCCGGTCGAAGCCTGGCGGGAGCATATCGAGGCCCTTAAACGGAGGGCGGATCTCCTGAACGCCAAACGTTACCGCAAACTTCATTACCAAGCCCCCGGGACGGACCTGACGGTGGAACTTCATCCGGACCATATTTGGGCAGGCGGCGGACAGCTCACGCAAGCGGGTTTTCCGTTTGTGGCGAACATGCCGACGGAAGAAGTGTACACCATGCCGCTGCGGACCGGAACAAACGGCGTGGTGGCCGGCACCAAACCGTTTTTGCTGAACGGACAGATCGTGGATCGCTTCAGCTTGACCTTCAAGGAAGGCCGGGTCACGGATTTCGCCGCCGAAGTCGGCCATGAAACGCTGAAACGTTTCCTGGAATCAGATGAAGGGGCCCGGTATCTCGGCGAAGTGGCGCTGGTACGATTCCCCGATCTCGAATACCGGCAGGCTGTTCTACAACATCGGCATCGACGAAAATGCCTCTTGCCATTTTGCCTTAGGCAACGCGTATCCGACCAATATGACCAACGGTACGGGTTACTCGAAAGAAGAACTGCTCCTCAGCGGCGCAAACGTCAGCCCGTTTCACGAGGATTTTATGATCGGGTCGCCTGAACTCCGGATCGACGCCGAACTGGAGGACGGGACGATGGAGGCGCTGTTCCGGAACGGAAACTGGGCGGCGGACGTTGACCCAAAATAATGCTTGAGCAGGTTTGCCATCCTGTTGTATGATGCTACCAATTCCTTTGAAAGGGGTGGCCCCATTGCAACTGCAGATCGAAGAATACTCGCTTAATGCCTGGCCCGCGCTGCAAACGCTGGTCTATGACGGATGGCTGCTCCGCTTTGCCGACGGGTATACGAAACGGTCCAATTCCGTGAACGCGCTGTACAACCGGGACGAAGAACGCCTTGAACGGAAAATCGCCAAATGCGAGGAGTTGTACGCCAAGGCGGGGCTGCCGACCGTGTTTAAAGTCACGTCGTTTGGTCCTCCTTCATTGGACCGGGGGCTTGAATCCAGAGGATATACGCTTGTCGATCCGTCCTGCAACATGTTTTTGGAGGATCTGGACGGATCGGCAAAACCGCTTCTCACGGACGCCGAAGTGTTCGCAGCGCCGACTTCCGCATGGCTGGAGACCTTGGCAAGACTGAATCCCAAGCTGTCGGAGCATGATCTTGCCGTCACCGCGAAAATGCTGTCCGGTACGGTTCTGCAAACCGGATGTTTTACGCTGTATGAAGGGGCCGTTCCCGTGGCCTGCGGCATTGGCGTCATCGAGGACCACATGGTCGGTTTGTTTGATATCGTCACGTCCGAGCAGCACCGGAACCGGGGATACGGCGAGCAGCTGATCCGGAACATTCTGAGATGGGCAAAAGAAAACGGGGCGACCCAAAGTTATCTTCAGGTTCTTCAGCATAATCCGCCCGCCCACAGGCTGTACGAAAAGCTCGGTTACCGCCAAATCTATTCCTATTGGTACCGGGTAAAAAGATTGAAGTAAAAGGGGGGCGAACGCATGAAGTTGGTCATTATATTCGGGCCGCAGGCCGTCGGAAAAATGACGGTGGGGCAGGAGCTCGCCAAAATCACGGATTTAAAGCTGTTCCACAACCATATGACGATTGACCTCGTTTCCAACTTTTTCAGCTACGGATCGGCTCCCGGGAAACGGCTGGTCGGGCTGTTCCGCCAGGAGATTTTCGAGGAAGTGGCCAAAAGCGATTTGGCCGGGCTGATTTTTACGTTTGTATGGGCATTTGATGCGCCGAGCGATTGGGATTACATCAAGCACATCAGCGGTATTTTCGAAGAGCAGGGCGGTACGGTCTATTACGTCGAGCTGGAAGCGGATGTAAACGAGCGGCTTGCCCGGAACAAAAGCCCTCACCGATTGGCCCACAAACCGACCAAACGCGATCTGGAATTCTCCGAGCGGGACCTGCTGGAAACGATGGAGAATTATCGGCTGAACTCCATGGAAGGGGAAATCACGCACCCCCATTATCTGCGGATCAACAATACCCGTCTCGGTCCGGAAACCGTCGCTCGGATGATCAAGGAGAAATTCGGTTGGTAACGGGAGCGGAAGGAAGAAGTCATCGCGATGCCGCTCTACATTCAGGCCGACTCTTCCATCGCCAGGGTTGTGGCAAGGATGAAATAAATAACTTTTTTTCCAGGGGAGTGGCTGGAGATGAAAAAACGTTTTTTCTACGATGAGCGCAAGGCCGAAACCCATATGGGGGGATATTTGAAATTGTGGGCGTACCGGCTGCTCGTGAAGATCAAACCGGATCGGCCGCAATACCGGCGCAAGCTGGAGGACATCCAAAAACGGATTCAAGAATCGAGGCATTTGCGGGTGAACGGGACGTAAAAAAGGAGGCAGCCGCATGAATAACGTGATCGCATATTACGATCGTTTCGACGAATGGGGACGGCTTGACCGCGAGCCGATCGAATTTATCATCAACCTTCATCATATCCAAAGCATGTTGCCGCCGCAGGGGCATATTTTGGATAACGGAGCCGGGCCGGGAAAATATGCGGTCGAGCTGGCGAAGCTCGGGTACCGGATGACGCTGACGGATTTGACGCCGAGTTCGGTGGACGCCGCCAAAAGGAAAGCCGCGGAATTCGGGGTCCTGGATCAGTTTGAAGGTTTTTATGCCGCCGACGCCAGGGATTTAAGCATGCTGCCGGATGAACATGTCGACGCCGCGCTGATGCTTGGGCCGCTGTATCATCTGCAGACGGAAGAGGGCAGAGTTAGCGCCGTGAAGGAGCTGCATCGAGTAACGAAGCCGGGCGGACTCGTGTTTGTCGCAGTGATGTCCAAAACAAGGTTTTTCATGAATTCGCTCATGCAGCCCGAGCATTGGAAACCGAACCATACGGTTGAAGGCATCCGCCGGTTTTTGCAAACCGGTACGTTCGATCACGCGGACGAAGGACGGTTTACCGGGGCCTATTATTTTGACATCGCCGAGATCAATCCGTTTATGGAGTCCCAAGGGTTTGAATCCGTAAAATTGATCGGCTCGAGCAGCGTTGCGAGTGCCATGACGCCGGAACAGTGGGACTACTGGCGCCGGCAGGGAGATGAGGCATATCGCCAAGTTTTGGACATCGTCATCCAGGAATCCGAAAATCCCTATTTGCTGGGTACAGCTTCGCATCTGCTTTATATCGGGAGGAAGGTTTGAATGGAGCGCATCATTTGAAAGGGAGCCTGAAAGGCTCTTTTTTTGCAAGGCACGGCATAGGCGTAACGATGATAACCATTGGATCTGAAGGCACGGGAATATATGGAGAGAGGGTTGGTTCGATGAAGATGGCCTTGGTTTTGTTCAACGGAGTGACATTCCTTGATTTTGTCGGATTTTATGACGTGATTTATCGTTTGAACCTTTTTGACAAGACGAAAGGAACGACTTGGGACATTTGCGGTGTCACCGGGGAAGTAACGGATGAACTTGGCATGCAGGTAAAGGTCAATGTCATTCAGCCCGATTTATCCGAATATGATCTTGTTTTTATTCCGGGAGGAATGGGAACACGAAAACTTAAGGATGATGCCGGATTCATCGAATGGATCAAGACAGCGGAACCGGTGAAGTACAAAGTATCGGTATGCACAGGTTCGTTGTTGTGGGGAGCGGCGGGATGTTTGAAGGACAGGAAAGCAACGACCCATCCGAATGTATATGACTTGTTGGAGCCCTATTGTTCAGAGGTGGTCCCGTCGCGGATTGTAAAGGATGGCAACGTCATCACGGCCGGGGGAGTAGCAACATCCATCGATCTAGGACTGTTTATCACGGAATTGTTTGCGGGAAAAGAAGCGGCCGATGTTGTGAAGAAACAGATTGATTATCCATATACGGCCGTCGGGATCGTGGAAGTGTAGCGGCTATTAATGATTGGGAGCAATTAAATAAAGAAGAAACGTTAGCGACCTGAGATGTTTCCGTTTCTGAATATTTTCTGAATCTCGGGGGTTTTTTCTGGAAGGAAAGGAAATGAACGGCGTCGAATACTTCCCAGCATAAAATAACATTAGGGGAGCTTTCAAACTATGATCACGCAAAAAAACCGTTTTATGCTCCAGTTGTCGGCAGCCGTTATTCTGTTATCCGTGTTCCCGCATTTGCTGAACGGCCATTGGGACGTATTTACAGGTATGAATGCCGCAACCATGGAAGGAATGGGCATGGGAGTGATGAATTACGCGGCCCGCTTCCGGGTCATTTTGAACTTGCTGCTCGTCATCCCGTTTGCGCTATGGGCAACGGGTTTGATCGTATTCAGGCACAAGGCCGATCAACGCTGGATTCCCGTCCTGAACACCTTAGCCCTTACCTTCGCGAGTATTTCCATCATCGCCGGCGGCGGCGGGCATGTCGAATTGCATTTCTCCATCTTTATGGTGATCGCCATCCTGGCCTATTATGAAAACATTTCCCTGGTCGTTCTTATGACGGTGATTTTTGCGCTGCAGCATGCGGCAGGCTACCTGGTCATTCCGGAAATCGTGTTCGGCACTTCTTCATACAGCTTTGGCATGGTATGCGTTCATGCCCTATTTCTGGTCCTTACGGCAGGCGCAACCATGCTGCAAATCAACTCGTCAGCCCGAATCCGGCGGGCATTGGAATCGGAAAAACAACATGAAAGAAAACGGGCCGTCCAAGATGTGATCAAGCGCCTTTCGTCCGCCTCGAGCCAAATTGTCGGATCTGCGGGGCAATTGTCCACCGCTGCTGCCGAAACTGCCCATTCCAATCATCGGATGGTTCAATCCATGCAGGACATTGTGGAGGGAACCCAGTCCCAGGTCATCGGTTCCGCCGAGAGTACCCGGGCCATGCGGGAGATCGCTGCCGGGATCACGCGCATTGCTTCGTTTTCAACCGAGGTGTCCCGCTCAGCACAACAATCGGCCGCGCTCGCGGAGGAGGGGAATGAATCGGCCCGCCGCGTAAGCGAGCAAATGGAGCGGATTCAGCTGGCGGTCAACCGTTCCGATCACAGGGTACAAACGTTAAATGACCGCGCCTTGGAAATCGGCAAACTGCTTGAGACGATCCGGGCAATATCCAGCCAGACCGATTTGCTTGCGCTCAATGCCGCTATCGAAGCATCCCGGGCCGGCGAGCATGGGCGGGGTTTTGCCGTCGTCGCTTCGGAGGTTCGGAAGCTGTCCGATCAATCCGGCAAGATGGCCGGGGAGATTTCCCGCCTGGTGGAGACGGTTCGGCAAGATTCCCTGGACGCCTTGCTGTCCATGGACGAGGTGCATGAAAGTGTTCGGAGCGGTATGGATATCACCTTGAGTGCCGGAAGGTCGTTTGAGAAGCTGCAGGTGTTGTCCAAGCAGGTAGCCGACCATATCCAGGACATCTCCGCAACCGTTCAGCAAATTTCCTCCGGCTCCGGGCAGGTGTCGGCATCCATCGGGGATTTATCCTCCATTGCCAGCCGGAATGAGGACATTTCGCGCAAAGTTTCCGCCGAATTCAGATCGCATGCCTCTTTCCTGGAAGAGATGCAGGGAACCGCCCGGCTGCTGCACGAGTCGTCCCGCGAGCTCGAAGCCATTATGGATCAGATGCAGAGGGAATAGGCCCTGAGGGGCTATAAAGGTACATAAGCACATAAGATGGCTCACCTAAAAAAGGGGCCATCTTATTTTTAACTTGAGAAGGCCACAAAGCCTTTTCCAGGTTTTCACGACTCGGACCACCCGCCACAGTTCCACGTTTGCAAGAGAGGAGGAAACTGCAAGTTGAACGGGATCAAAGGCATTATTTTTGACATGGATAATACGTTATTGAAATCCAAAATAGATTTTGCGGCCATGAAACTCGAGACCTTTCGATTTTTGGTTTCCAGGGGATTGCTCTCCCGGCAGCTTGATATATCGAAGCACACCACTTCCACCCTAATTGAAGAAGCTGCGAAAACCGGCGGCATGACGGAGGAACTGGTCGCCGAAATGTGGGAGATACCCAGAAGATTTGAAATGGAAGGCATGAAGGGGGCCGAATTGGAGGACGGCGTTGCTGAAACTCTGGAAGAGCTGAAGGGGAAATACCGTATGGCCGTTGTGACGAATAACTCGAACATTGCCGCGGAGGCCGCTTTAAGGGATCATGATATATTGGATTTTTTTGATGTTGTCGTCGGTAGAGAAACCATGTCCTCCCTAAAACCATCGCCTGCCGGGTTTCATTACATTTTGGATCGGTGCAGCGATATTTCAGCCGGGGAATGGATTTCGGTAGGCGACTCTTGGATCGATGGAAAAGCCTCGATGACCGCGGGGATTCGATTCATATCCTATCAAGGAGACATCGCTAAGATGAACAGAATGGGCGTACATCCGTACGCATCGATTGTGGATATAAGAGAATTGCGGGATGTTGTAGGATCTCGGGAGCAGATCTGATATATAAAAAAATATTGTAACTAAACTAAAACCAAATGGTTATATTAAATGACAGTTTGATCGATGGTTAGGGGGAGAGCGTTTTTATATTCATATGATATTGAAAATGGTCTGATTTCATCGGGATACTCGACATAAATGAAAGCATGACAAATCGTATATCAAGAAGTACTTATATAATACCAGTCAGCATGTATGCAGCTAGGGAGAAATAACTGTAGTCGTTGAGGGAGCGGATATTTTGAATTTTTCTTGGATGGCGGCGTTATATCAAATTGTATTTATATTGATCGTAATCCTGTTTTTTGCGGGATTATATAAATTCGTAAATAGACTCATCCAGCATACAAAAAACACGGAAGAAAGCTTGAGAAGATTGGAAGAGAAAATAGATCGGTTGAACCATGAAATGAATAAGACCGAATGAATTTTTCGGATGAATCCGTTGGAGCAAAAAGGACGTTCTAGGCGAACGTCCTTTTGGAGCATCTATTGGACCGATAAGATATTATGGACTCAAATCGATGTTCAGCGTCCGGTCAATTCGAACGGCATCCGTTTCCCGCATCATGCGGATTTCGTAAGTCTCCTGTTGCGGGGCCATAATGGACAGATCATAGGCATCCGTTCCTTCGGCCGGAACGAGCAGATCTTTTCTTTGATCCGCCTTTTCTCCATAATACGTGTCCCTAAGCTCCCCTTCCGGCTGGAACGTAGGTATACGAAAACGTACGCTCATGCGATCTTTCTCCGGTTGCCGCACGTGGAGCTTCAGAAAACCATCTTCATATCGCGCCTGGGCAATGGCCATTTCCTTGCCTTTAAAGCGGATCGGCTTCGGCATGTTTTCGTTCAGACTAAGGGTAAACGAATCGCTTCTGGTCCAGTCCGATACTTTGATATCGCCGATATGCAGCGACAAGCTTTTTACCGTCTCGTCAAAAAAAGGAGAGGAATTAAACGCGAGCTCGATTACGCCGGGTTGAAAGTTCTCGTTCGCAGGCTGATACTTCGTCCGGTAAGTCTTGAGGGGATATGTCTTGCCATGATCGTCCGTAAGCCGAACAGCGTCCCCGGTCAAATCAAGATCGAGCCCGTAATCGGCGCTCTGGTCCAGCCGAAGCTCGGTATGGCGTATTCCTGCGCCTCGCGGCCCGAAGCATCATGGCTGGCAAACAGCTTGAAATGAAGGGTGTCGGGATTCCCTGCCAGAAAAGCGCGAACCTCTTGCGCATTCAGCTCGATGGTATCGGAAATGCCCAAAATCGGATCCCCCGTCTCTTGATCGGCAATCACTTCCTTGCTGCCGCTTCCTTCGATCTCCTTTTGCTCAATTTCAACTCTCCTTTGAAAGTGCTTCTCTCTATTTTCCTTGAAATCGTATACAATAACAACCAACATAGATTAAAATTGGAATCATATATGCTTTCCAAAATTTATCCGCTTGGGAGGTAACGTGATGCAATGGATCTCAAAGGCGTTATGCAGATTCGGCTGTGCGTCCATGGCCAGCGTCCTGTGCCTGGTCCCCTACCTCGGATATCTTCTTTTGCGGATGGAGGTCGCCAGTGCCGTTCTTTTTTTCGTTTTCGGGCTGTACATGGCTTTTAAAGGGATGATCTCATTAACGGCGGTATCTTTCATTCTGGATGAATGGCTGTTAAACCATTCGGTCTTCATCGGAGCGGGACTGATGACTTCATTGATTTACGTTTTGATGCTGCAAAAGCTCTTGCCAATCGGCTATAACGCCTGAAGGGGGTGTAACCGATAAAAATCCGGATTATTGGTTCTTGCGGCAGCGGAAAATCCTACATCGCACGCGAATGTTCGCGAAGGCTGAACATCCCTCACTATGAAACGGACAATTTCGTATGGGAACGCGGCGAGGTGCAGCGCAGATTTCCGGCGGAAACGAGGGATGCCTTGTTAAGGCGGGCGGCCTGCAGCGAGGCTTGGGTTATTGAAGGCGTGCATCATAAATGGGGAAAAGAGAGCTTCGAGCATGCCGATGTTATTTTTATTATTACGCCCAACCGCTGGGTCCGGGATTTTAGGGTCATCCGCCGCTTTTTGCGCACCAGGCTTGGACTCGAGCGGGCGAATTACAAGCAGTCTTTGAAAAATGTGTTCGAGATGGCTTGGGTATGGAACCGGAAATTTGACAGGGTACATATGAAGGAGATTATGGAAATGACCGAACCGTTTAAGGCCAAACGGATGGTCGTACGTAGCAATAAAGAGATTTTAAAATACATACAGGCGCGTGAAGGCCAGTGAAAAAAAGAACGCTGATTTATTGCATTTTGGCCGCTATCCTGGGGGTTGCCTTGTTAATCAATGACTTCATCGAAACGCATCAATCCTATTTTGGAACCCATCAGATGTCACAGGGCTGGGGAACCCGTTACAAGGTCACGCTTCTGTTTAATATCCAAGGTTTGCAAAAGGAAAAAGACGTACGCGTTTTAGCGATCACCGGAGATCGCGTTGAGACGTTCGAAGCTTCGGGTGACGGGGAAGATCGACATTTTGAGGCTCCGGGCGCAGGGAAATATGAAATAAATACATTCAATTGAAAGGAGAAACTGATGATACTGATACCATCTACGCCAAAGCTGTTTAGCGAGGAAGTCATCATTTTGAATTCGGATCCTTTTTTTAACCGGGTGTCGAAGGAGAAGGACGTGTTCACGGAAGAAGAGATCCGGGAAGAGATTCAAGAAGGGCGAAACATGGGGGCAGAACGGTTTGTCATTCAAGACGGAGACCGGTACGTCGGCGTGCTCGAGCTGTTGATGAACAATCCCAAAGACGGTTATCCGTGGCTTGGGCTGCTGCAAATACGAAAGAGCTTTCAGGGGCAGGGGTACGGCCGCCGGGCGATGGATTTATTTTATGACATCATGAAGGAAAGAGGCGTCAAAACGTTCCGCCTGGGGGTGATCGCCGAAAATGAACCGGGACACCGGTTTTGGAAGGGTCAGGGGATGGCGCCCGTAAAATCCGTGATCAATCAAGACGGGAAAGAAATTATCGTGTATCAAAAGGATATCGTTTAGCACGGTTGAATCATGATCCGGCAGGATGCAGGAACAGGAGGGGCATATGAGCCAAGATTTTTATTGTGATGAGGTTTTGAACGGAAAAACGTCTGTCCGCAAAGTGATGGAAACGGAGCGAGTTTTGGCGTACCATCACACAAGACCGTCCTATGAACATCATGTCGTCGTCATTCCGAAAATTCACGTCGGTTCGCTCGTCTCCGATGAAGAAAGCAACGACGATCGGCTGCTGCTAGAGCTCATGGCCGTCGTCAAAAAGGTGGCTTCGGACATGACCTTAAGCACGGGCGCCGCCAGAGTGATCACCAACCTCGGAGCCTACCAGGACTCCAAGCATTTTCACTGGCATGTGGTGAGCGGCGAAAGGACCGTTTCCAAATAACGCGAAGAGAGGACGATCGGCATGGAGCATAATCCGCCCAAACACACGGTTTCGGTTTCCGCCTTGTTGATGAACGAACACGACGAGGTGCTGCTCGTCAGGACGCACTGGCGGAACGACACATGGGAGATGCCTGGAGGAAAAGTGGATGAAGGGGAGCCATTGGACCAGGCCGTGTGCAGGGAATTTCTGGAGGAGACGGGGGTCGTGATTCGGCCGGTCGGAATTACGGGCGTTTATTTCAACGCGACGAAGCACGTCCTTTCGGTTGTTTTCAAAGCCGAATATGTGAGCGGGGAGATCCGCATCCAGCCGGAAGAAATTCAGGAAGCCGGATACGTTCGAATCACCGAATCCAACATCGATGAATATATTACCCGCCCGCAGCAAAAATCCCGCACGCTCGACGCGATGAGGGCCAAGGGTATGATTCCGTATGAGACATGGGAGGTCGCCCCGTCATACCGCTTGGTAACAAGAATTGAAAATGGATAACGAAACAAAAGCGATGTTTTGAAGGAGGGTTGGTTTGTGCAGACTGTCACACGTTTCGGTGAACCCGAAGATTTTGCGAAGGCACGGGAGATGGATCCGCATTTTGATCCCGAGTTTCTGAGGTGGAAGCTGGGCCGCCGCGAAGTCGTTTTGGCCGAAAACGACGGAGAATTGCTCGGCTATATGCGCTTGGAATACATATGGTCCACGGTTCCTTACATCGGTCTTATCCTCGTGAAAGAAGGCCGCCGCGCGCAGGGGATCGGCAAAAAACTGCTGGCTTTTGCATCAGAGGATTTAAAAAAGCGCGGTCACCGCTACCTGTACAGCTCGTCGCAAGTGAACGAAGCGGAGCCGCAAAGCTGGCACAGGCATGTCGGCTTCGAGGAAGCGGGAATCGTTTCGGGCATCAACGAGGGCGGGATCGGCGAGGTTTTTTTCAAAAAAACGCTGTAGCATGGAATGTGCGGAGATGCCGCAACAGGCAAAAAACAATGCCGCAATCGCAGAAGGAGAGAGGCAAACATGAAAGTGGCAGATCATTCTTGGCTTATCCAACAGGCGGAGCGATTCGTAAAACAAGTGCATGCCGGGGAGGCCAGCGGCCATGACTGGTGGCATATCGATCGGGTACGGAATACGGCGCTCGACATCGCCGCCAAGGAAAACGCCGACCGGACCGTGTGCGAGCTGGCAGCGCTTCTGCATGACGTGGCCGACGAAAAATTGAATGCAAGCAAGGAAGCGGGGTTGGAAAAAGTGAGGGCATGGCTGACGGAACAAGCCGCTGACGAAGATTTGACCGGCAAGGTGATGGACATCATCGCGAACATGTCTTATAACGGCGGCAAAAATCCGCCGATGACCACCCTGGAAGGGCAGGTCGTGCAGGATGCGGACCGTCTGGATGCGATCGGGGCGATCGGCATTGCCAGAACGTTTGCGTATTCGGGGGCCAAAGGCCGCATCATCCATGACCCGGAGCTGAGCCTGGATGATCTTGCCCAGGAGGATTACCGGTCCGCCGGCAAGACCGCTATCTACCATTTTTACGAAAAGCTGCTGAAGCTTAAAAGTTTGATGAACACGCCGTACGCCAGGGAGCTGGCCGAACAGCGGCATGCGTTTATGGAGCAGTATTTGCAGCAGTTTTACCGCGAGTGGGGAAGCCGAAATCCATAGGGAAAATGAAAGGAGGGACGTTGCTTTGAATATGGCTAACCGGATCACTTTGGCACGGATCGCGCTCATCCCGCTGTTTATGCTCTTTTTTGCCGAGTGGCCTTCTGGCGGATGTGGCGGTATTCCGTTTTTTGGACGATTACGGATCGTACATTGCCGTAGCCATTTTTGTGCTGGCCTCCGGAACGGACAAACTGGACGGTTATGTCGCCAGAAAATACAACCAGATCACCAACTTGGGAAAACTGCTTGATCCCCTGGCGGACAAGCTGCTCATTTCCGTTGCGCTGATCATGATGGTGCAGTCCGGCATGATTGCGTCTTGGGCAGCGGTGTTGATGATCGGACGCGAATTCGTGATCACGGGCCTCCGGATGATCGCTTCCGCGCAAGGCATCGCTTTGGCCGCCGACAAGTTCGGCAAATGGAAAATGGTGGCGCAGGTCGTCGCCATCGTGGCCGTCATGCTTGAAAATGTCCCGTTCCAATGGTTTACCTCCGTTCGGGTGGACCAGGCGTTGATGCTGCTTGCCGTGTGGATGACGCTTGCTTCGGGCATGCACTATCTGATCAAAAATTTTAAAGCGCTGAAGCTGAACGAAACGTGAGCATCGCAAAACGACGAAAAATAATCTTCAGGGAGGTTTTTTCATGACGTTTTCTTTCCTGCGGATCGGTTACGTGTACGTGCCGACGACCCGCCTCGACGATTCGATTGCGTGGTATACGCAGCATCTGGACTTCAAGCTGATGGAAAAATTCGAAGACCGCGGCTCTGACTTGGCCGTCCTGCATCATCCGCACGTGAACTCGATTGCCCTGCTGCTGATCGAAACCCGGGACAAGCAGCCGCTGGAAATCCGAAGAAACGGCAAGCCTTTTCCGATCATGGCCCTGAATTGCGAAAACATCGAGCATACCTACGACAAGTTGAAAAACGCGGGCGTTCAGGTGGAAGAGCTCCGTACGCTCGGCCAAGGCGAAGCCAAATATTTTTATTTCCGGGACCCGGAAGGCCATTTGCTGGAAGCCGCCTGGTCCAAATGGGACCCGCAGGATGAGATCAAGGAACATTTTAAGGCATGACCGGGCGGAGCAGGTAGATTCGGATCGCATCGGGAAAAAGCTGGGGAAGGTGACTCGCTACTCCGACCGCGAAGGCACATACGGCGGCAACTTTTCGAACGTTTACCCGAAGGGGACGACGTACCATGAAATACTAGGGATCAGCCCCCAAAAGCAGATTGCCGTAAAAACGGGCACCGAAGCCTACGTCATGGCTGAATATCGGGGACCCTATGCCGGACCGGCAGGCAGGCCGGGAGAGGCCTGGTTAAGCATTCTCGTCATTGCGCTGCTAGCCGCAGCCGGCATTTTTTTCTACCATCGCCATAGGAAGCGCCATCGTCCTACTTGACGGAAAAGGAGAGAGCAGCGATGAAACAAAAAATCGTGATCGCCGGCGGAACCGGTTTTATCGGGACGTACCTCGAACAAGAATTCAAACGGCGCGGATGGGAGGTGTGCATTATCTCCAGACGGGCTGGCCATATCTCCTGGCAGGACCGGGAAGGAATCCGCGAGGCGCTGGAGTCTGCGGACCTGCTCGTCAATTTGGCGGGCAAATCGGTCAACTGCCGTTATCATGACAAAAACAAAGCCGAAATTTGGAACTCCCGCACCGAGATGACGACGATCCTCGGGGAGGCCGTTTTGGCCTGCGAGCAGCCGCCGGAGCTATGGATCAATTCGAGCACCGCCACCATTTACCGGCATGCCGAAGACCGTCCGATGACCGAGGAAGCAGGCGAGATCGGCTCCGGATTTTCGGTGGATGTCGCCAAGGCATGGGAGAGGTCTTTTTTCTCTTTTAAGCTTCCCCGTACCCGTCAGGCGGCCTTGCGGATCGCCATCGTGTTGGGGCGCGGCGGCGGGGTGATGGTTCCCTACCGCAATCTCGTCCGTTTCGGCCTCGGCGGCATTCAGGGGCCCGGCCATCAACGTTTCAGCTGGATTCATCTTCACGATGTTTTGGGCGTCATTTTGTTCTTGAAGGAGCATCCGGAGCTTAGCGGCGTTTTTAACGTTTCGGCCCCGAATCCGATCACGAACAAGGAGCTGATGCGGGAGCTGCGCCGGGCGATGAACATGCCTTTCGGGCTGCCGGCCCCGGCCTGGATGCTCGAAATCGGGGCGAGGATCATTCAAACCGAAACCGAATTGGTTTTAAAAAGCCGCTGGGTCGTCCCGGAGCGATTAATGCAGGCGGGGTACGACTTCAAGTACAAAACGTTGGGAGAAGCTCTCCAAGAAATCATTCCCTAAACGCCATTCGAAGGAATTAGGGCTTTAGTTCACAGCCAAAGAAAGGTACACTACTTATATTGGGCCTTATCCGATACTTTCCTGAAGGGAGCATCAACCATGTCTTTTGAGGCAACGAACACGCTGGAGGAGAAGTTGATCAAAGCGGTCAACGAGCCTTCCGCCAGACCTGATTTTTATTACGAACTCCGGAATTCCGAAATTTACGCGATTCAAGGCGGGACAAACCCTGTTCAGGAAACAACCGAGCTGACAGCAGGGCAATCCGTCCAGCTGTTAAGCGTTGAAATGAACGGGAAACGATACATCCCGATATTTTCTTCATTGACCCGCATGCAGGCCTTCATTCAAGAGCCCGTGCAATATTTGGCCATTAATGCGGTGCATTTTTTTAATTTGACGAAGGGAGCCGACCTTCTGCTTAATCCGGGCTCCGAGTTCGGCAAAGAGTTTACCGCGCAGGAAATCGAAGCGATCCTGAACGGCTCCGTGTTTAACGCCCAAGAAGCTTACGTCGTGGAAAAAAACACCCAAACGATGATCGGTCCCCCTGCGGAACCGCCGACGGAGCTGCTGAACGAGTTGAGCAAAGTTTTTGAAGGATTAAAAAACGTCATCTGCGCCTACAACGCCCAGGTGTTTAACCCGCGCACGGACCGCGCGCCGCGGACGCTTATTGCGGTCAGCTACATCGGCAAAGGCGATCAAATCATTGCCGAGGCCGGGAAAGTCGCCGAATCGGTTCAAGTGCAGTATCCTCCGGTGCAGTTTATCGAGCTGAACGGCAGCTCCGGGCTTGAAAGTTATTTTGAAAGCAAGTGCAAACCGTTTTATTTGAAGGAAACGTTCTAAGCTGTCAACGGATTGCTGGATTCCTGGTACCGCCGCTGCTCCGTCCATGGGCGACGCGGTCATCGGGGTTGAATATAATCAATATTCGAAGGGATGCGTTAGACGATGGAAAAATGGGAGTACAAAACGGTCAAGTACCAAACCGGCGGCTTTTTGGGAGGAAAGGTGGACGAAGAGGAATTCGAACAACTGCTGAACGAATGCGGCATGGAAGGCTGGGAGCTGACCTCCTGCTTCGACACCAGCGCGGGCCAAGGACATTCCAGGGATGTCATCGCCGTGTTCAAAAGAAAGGTGTAACGCTCGTCCAATAACCAGAAGCACATGGCTTGTCTTTCGGAGATCCGTCCGGCGGGCCGCGTGCTTTTTTTTGTTGACGGAAACCTGCGTGCCCGGAAGAAGTCCCGGCGAAGGTGGATAAAATGCGTTTTTTCCCTTAAACTAGTTAGGATAAAGGCTGCAAGAAGCCGATTTTACATAGAAGGAAGGCCTGCAATTTGTCTTACGAATGGATTTTATTCGATCTGGATGAAACGTTGTTTGATTTTAAAATGTCCGAGGCGCGCGCCTTGGCTTACGTCATTTCGAGCCTGAATCTCGATCCGGAGGATGCCGGCATCATCGATTGCTATAACCGGATCAACAAAGGGCTGTGGAAGGAACTTGAGCAGGGGTTCATCAATTCGACCGATTTGAAGGTGGAGCGTTTCCGCCGGTTTTGCCAGGAGCAAAAGCTGGAGGAGGATGCGCAAATCGTCAGCGACCGCTACATCCAATCCCTTTCGGAGCATTCGTACGTGTTTGAGGGGGCGCTTGAGCTGCTGCAATATTTGAAGGACAACGGCTACCGCATCGCCGCCGTCACCAACGGCATCAAGCAGGTGCAGTTCGGGCGGCTTAACCGTTCGGCGCTTAAAGACTTTTTCGAAGCGGTGATCGTTTCCGAGGATACGGGCTTCCAAAAACCGCAGCCGGGGATCTTCGAGCATGCTTTTACCCAAATCGGCAGCAACGAAAAAGAAAAAATGCTGATGGTCGGCGATTCCTTAACCTCCGATATCCAAGGCGGAAACAACATCGGCATCGATACGTGCTGGTATAATCCGGACCGCCTGCCGAACCCGACCGGCATCGTTCCGACGTATGAAATCCACAAGCTGGACGAACTCAAGTCGGTTTTGCAGCGCGGCAAAGCCAAAGCCAGAACCTGATGAAAGCGCACTCGATCATGACAACAATTTGACGTGGTTGTAACCTTATTGTGACGATTTGGCGCGGGGGATGTTTTATAGTGAAACTATAAGAAGACCACGCCCGAACGGAGCTATTCCGGAGTTTTTACGCAAAATTCCGTTTGAAAATAACTCGGCAGGGTAATGGATAATATGGAAATCAATACATGTCCATTAAAGGAGATATTTTCAATGAAAAAAATCACGCTGTTTGCTACCCTCATGATCGCGGTTCTGCTAAGCATGACGACATCGGCCAGTGCAGTCGGAACGGACAAGGAATATACGCCGGTTCCTCCGAGCGAGGACACAGTGACAGCTTTGATTTCTTCGATAAAACAGGAGAACGGGCATATCGTCGTCCAGGCCGATCCGATCGAATGGTATGAAGGCGCCGCGGCCGACCAGAAGTTCATGGAACGGGAAAAAGAAGCGGCCGAAGAATTGGGCGGCGCGCCTGACGGTTATTACATCGTCAACGACGATCCGACGCTGAAGACGTATGACATTGCGCCGGATGCCCAGGTGCTGATGCAGTTGTACGATCACGACGGAACGTACGAAGGGATGGACATCCAGTGGAATGAACCGGTATCGCTGGATAAATATTTGGCCATCATGAACAACGACAAGCTGATCGACATGAAAAGCTTCCCGTACCACCTGACGATCCGGGACGGCAAAGTGGTTAAAATCGTTCAGCAATATATTCCATAAAAAGAAAGAATCCAGCACTTTGACGTGCTGGATTTTTTATATGCGGCGTTAAAAAGCGCGATCCATGCAGGCCGGCGCTTAGAGATGCGATCCGCCGCTGGCGTCGATGAGCTGGCCGGTGATCCAGCGGCTGTCTTCCGATGCAAGGAAAGCGGCGATGCCGGCGATGTCGCCCGGCTGGCTGGTTGGCAAGGGGAATGCCAAAATTTTGCTCTCTCATTCGGAAGGGGGCCCTGGTCCTCCAGTTCTGCCTTTTCTTGCGATCACAGGTGAGCCTAAAAAATCCCCATGCTGAGGTAACGCTCCCCGGTATCCGGGGCGATGCACAGCACCCGTTTGCCCGGACCAAGCCGCTTAGCCGCTTGCAGGGCGGTCCAGACGGCGGCGCCGGAGGACGGTCCGACCAGTATTCCTTCTTCCTTGGCGAGCCGGCGGGCCGTTCCGATCGCATCCTCGTCGCTCACCTGGAAGATTTCGTCGTATACGTCCGTATTCAGGATGGGCGGAATGAAGCCGGGGCTCGTCCCTACCAGCTTATGCGGGCCCGGCTGTCCGCCGGACAGCACGGGCGAGCCTTGGGGCTCGGCGACGTACACATGGATTCCCGGGATGCTCTCCCTTAATGCCTCGCCGGTGCCGGTAATCGTTCCGCCGGTCCCTGCCGTCGCCACAAAGGCATCCAGGCGCCCCTCCATCTGCTCGAGGATTTCCAGCGCCGTCGTCCGGCGGTGAATGTCGGGGTTGGCTTTGTTTTCGAATTGCTGGGGGATGAAGCTGTCCGGGATTTCCCGGCTCAGCTCAACCGCTTTGCGGATCGCGCCCGGCATGCGTTCGGCGGCCGGAGTCAACACGACCTCCGCGCCGTAAGCCTTCAAAATGTTGATCCGCTCCTTCGTCATGTTGTCGGGCATGACCAGAATGGCGCGATATCCTTTGGCGGCGGCGTTCATCGCCAGTCCGATGCCCGTATTGCCGCTCGTCGGCTCGATGATCGTGGAGCCGGGCTTCAGCAGCCCGTCTTTTTCGGCTTGGGCGATCAAGTTGAAGGCCGCCCGGTCTTTGACGCTTCGGCTCGGATTGAAATACTCGAGTTTGACGTACACTTCGGCTTCCTGGGCGCCCGCGAGACGGTGCAGGCGGACGGCCGGGGTTTGGCCGATAAGTTCGGTTATGTTTTGTACCACTTTAGGTCGTGTCATGGCGGCAAAGCTCCTTTTCGCGTTTTTTGCACGTTGCGGACAAGCTTTTCAGACCATTATAATTCCCGGCGGGCGATTCCACAATGAAGGCGGGAGGCGTTGCGCCGCAGGGTTCAGGCATTGATCGACCGCTTTTTTGCGTACAGCATATATGTATTCTACTAGGATCGATGCAAAAGCGGCCGAAAAGGCGGCAACACCAAGCCCTGCGTTAAGGTTGGATATTTTACATGGCCGATTGGCCGCGGGATTTTCCCATTTTGGCCCTCTTTTCCGGGAGAACAAAGCAGACCAGATGCATCAGAACGAAAATAAGCAGGGCGATGCCTTCTTCAACCAGCAGATAGAAAGGATGGGGACCGAGATAATCGAGCAGGGACGGCGTGGAAGGCTTATGCATCAAAAACATGTAGTTGGCGCCGAGAAGGTAATCCAGCGTCCCGACGACCACGGCGGCGGCGTTCAGGAAAATCATCGCCAGCCCCACCGATCTCCAGGTCGGCCTGTAGATTTCGATCCAGGTCATGTACAGCGAAGCCAAAATGATCAGCATATGGGCGACAAGAAACTGGAAAAAGCGGATATGCGGATAGCCGAAGGCCAGATTGGGCGTGACCAGCGCCTGCAGCGCGCCCCCGATCCCGGTAAAAAAGAGGATGCCGTACAGCACCCGGCTGCGGGTCAGCAGCATGACGACGGATAGAAGCAAAGTGATGCTGCATAACTCCAGAGGCAGCGTATACGCTGCGCTCCAGGCGCCCTCGGCGATATTCCATGCATCAAGGACGGCTTGGGATACGGCCAGCAGCGCGGCTAAGGCATAACGGAGAAAACGTTTGAGCTTTGGCCGCGTGCGCAAGGGAAACCGGAAGGCGTAAAGCAGAATAGAGAAAACGACAAGCGTAAGAAGCATAAGCAGATGGGAAGCTGAAAACGGGACAAACGGTTCGCTCATGGCCTTGCCTCCTGGAAACGGTTGTTATTCCCATGATAACGGTCAGCGCTCCGACCGCAAAGCTAAAAAATGTTTTGCTTGCTTTTTTGGGGCGGCAGGCATATGATAAAGCCATAGATACATGTACGTACAAGTATGAATAATTCGCAAAATTTGATCATATTGGTATGTACAAGTGAATGAACCCATAAGCATCAATTTAGGAGGGCTAACAAAATGAATTTGAAACCGCACTCATTTTGGTTTGTGACAGGCAGCCAGCATTTATACGGACCCGAAACATTGGAAGAAGTAGCTTCGCACTCGCAAATTATCGCGAAAGAACTGGATCAGGACGCTTCGTTTACGTATCCGGTCGTCTTTAAGCCGATCGTGACCACGCCGGATGAAATCTACAACTTGATCATCCAAGCGAACAGCGATGAAAGCTGCGCGGGAATCATTACGTGGATGCATACCTTCTCCCCGGCCAAAATGTGGATCGCCGGCCTTTCGCAGCTGCAGAAGCCGCTGCTTCATCTGCATACGCAATTTAACCGCGATATTCCGTGGGAAACGATGGACATGGACTTCATGAACCTGAACCAGTCCGCCCACGGCGACAGAGAATACGGCCATATCGGAGCCCGTCTCGGCATCGCCCGCAAAATCGTCGTCGGACATTGGGAAGATCCTGAAGTACGGGATTCCATCGCCGGCTGGATGCGCACCGCAGCCGCATTTGCCGAAAGCCGCCGCCTGAAAGTGGCCCGTTTCGGAGACAACATGCGCGAAGTGGCCGTAACCGAAGGCGACAAGGTCGAAGCGCAGATCAAATTCGGCTGGTCGGTCAACGGCTACGGCGTAGGCGACCTGGTGCAGGTCCTGAACGAAGTCAGCGACAGCGAAGTGAAAGCGCTCCTGAACGAATATGCGGAGCAGTATACGATTACCCAGGCCGGACTCAGCGACGGACCGGTTCGGGATGCGATCGCGTACCAGGCGCGCATTGAAATCGCGATGAAACGTTTCCTCGAGGAGGGCGGCTTCGGCGCCTTCACGACGACGTTCGAAGACCTTCACGGATTGAAGCAGCTTCCGGGCCTTGCCGTGCAGCGTTTGATGGAAGCCGGATACGGCTTCGGCGGCGAAGGCGACTGGAAAACCGCCGCGCTGACGCGCGTTTTGAAAGTGCTCGCGAACAATAAGGACACGTCGTTCATGGAGGATTACACCTACCATTTCGAACCGGGCAACCATATGATCCTCGGCGCCCACATGCTGGAGGTATGCCCGACCATCGCGGCTACGCGTCCGTCCCTGGAAGTGCATCCGCTCGGCATCGGCGGCAAGGAAGATCCTGCCCGTCTCGTATTCGACGGCCGCGACGGCCAAGCGGTCAATGCGTCCCTTGTGGACCTCGGCCACCGTTTCCGCCTGCTCGTGAATGTCGTGGACGGCGTGAAAGTCGAGAAGGCGATGCCGAAATTGCCGGTTGCCCGCGTGCTCTGGAAGCCGCAGCCTTCCCTGCGCGAATCCGCCGAGGCGTGGATTTTGGCGGGAGGTGCGCATCATACCGTGCTCTCGTACGCGATTACGGCGGAGAACCTGACGGACTTTGCGGAAATGGCCGGCATCGAAGCCGTCGTCATCGACAAAAACACGTCGGTTCAGCGCTTCAAGAACGAGCTACTGTGGAGCGAAGCGGCATATCGCTTAAGATAAAAAGGGCAGTTTGTCTCTATTCGCCCAGCCTATGATACAATAACTATATATGGAAGAGCCTGCCCGGCTGCACCGAACCTGGCGCCGGGCACGGCAGGCTCTATACTCGAATTGTTTCGCTGAGGTGAATGATGAATAATAGACGGATTCCCAAGTATATTCAATTAAAGAAAGAGCTGTTGTCCTGGTTCGAATCGGGCAAGTTGCAGCGTGGACAGCAGGTCCCTTCGGAGAACGAGATCGCGGAGCAGTTCGGCATGAGCCGCCAGACGGTCCGCCAAACCTTCGGCGAGCTGGAGAAAGAAGGGTGGCTGGAGCGGATTCAAGGCAAAGGCACTTTTGCCCGCCATCCGCAGCGCCGCGAAGCCGAACAGGCGAAAACGATCGGCATTATTACGACGTATATATCGGATTACATCTTTCCGCATATCGTCCGGGGTGCCGAAGCGGAGCTCCGCAGCCAAGGGTACCGGCTGCTGTTGTCCAGCACGGACAACACCAAGGAAAAGGAAATGGAAAGCCTGCAGCTGATGACCAGCCAGCCGCTCAGCGGATTGATCATCGAACCGACGAAAAGCGCCGAAGGCAATCCGAACCTGGCCTATTTCCTGGAGCTTCAGGAAAAGGGAATCCCTTACCTGATGATCAACGAAAAATACCGGGAGCTGGAATGCGCCTGCTTGAAGGTGGACGACGAGGCCGGGGGCTACAAGGCGGTCCAGTATTTGCTCGAGATGGGGCATACCCAGATCGCCGGTTTCTTCAAGCGGGACGACCTGCAGGGCGTAAACCGCCTGAAGGGTTTTTTGGCGGCGCATAAAGCCGCTGGAATGAGCGCTTCCCCGAAAAGGGTCGTCACCTACACGACAGAGGAGAAAAACAGCCTGCCTTACCGCCAGGCTTTGCAAATGCTTGGGGAAGGGGAAAACCGTCCGACGGCATTCGTGTGTTATAACGACGAGCTGGCGGTGCTGCTGATGGAGGCGGTTGCCGAAAGCGGGCTGCAGGTGCCGGAAGACGTGTCCATCATCGGCTTCGACGATTCCAGCTTGGCCACCGCTTCGGGAACGAAGCTGACGACGCTGACGCATCCGAAGACGGAGATGGGGCAGGCGGCGGCGAGCCAGCTGATCGCGATGATCGAACAAGGAAAAACGGCACGGGATACGATTTACGAACCCGAACTCATCGTGCGGGATTCCGTAGCGAAAAGAAATTGACGCGAAGAGGGACAGGTCTGCTTAAGTGCGGGCTCTCCCCGCCTTCGCTTGTACGTACAACCATCGATAAGAAAGGATGTGTCCGACATGCTGGAAGCATTAAAACAACAGGTGCTGGAAGCGAATTTGGCTTTGCCGAAACACGGCCTTGTCACTTTTACATGGGGGAACGTAAGCGGAATCGACCGGGAAAAAGGACTGTTCGTCATTAAGCCGAGCGGCGTTCCTTACGAGGATTTGAAAGCGGAAGACCTCGTGGTCGTCGATCTGGAGGGACGGGTCGTCGAAGGCGACTTGCGGCCTTCATCCGATACGCCGACGCACATGGTGTTATACCGTTCATTCCCTGAGATCGGCGGGGTTGTACATACCCATTCGCCGTGGGGAACCAGCTGGGCCCAGGCGGGACGGCCGCTGCCGGCGTCGGGAACGACCCATGCCGATTATTTTTACGGCGAAATTCCCGTGACGCGCCCGATGACGAAGGTGGAGATCGAAGGCGCTTACGAGCTGGAAACCGGGAACGTCATCGTAGAGCGGTTTCAGGAGCTTGGCTTGGATCCGATGCAGGTGCCCGGCATCCTGGTGCATGCGCATGCGCCGTTCGTATGGGGAAAAGATGCCCTGAATGCGGTCCATAATGCGGTGGTGCTGGAGGAAGTCGCCAAAATCACGGCGCGGCAGCTCCAGTTGAATCCGGACAGCAAGCCGATGGACCAAACGCTGCTCGACCGGCATTTTCTGCGCAAACATGGAGCCAATGCTTATTACGGCCAAAAATAATCGAAAAGCAAGCAACGTTTACTGCCATCATTTTATGATTTTGCAATAGGCATTCCAGCCGCTTCCGTGTAAGATATTGTCAAGTTGATCGGTTTCGAGCTAGGCAGCGCTGGATGGGAAAGTTATTTTCGGATATAGAAATTTCTCATGATAACTCGTTATCGAGCTGGAGGGGACTCAAATGAGCAAAAAGTATACGATCGGGGTGGACTACGGAACCCAATCCGGCCGTGCCGTATTGGTCGACCTGTCCAATGGGCGCGAAGTCGCGGACCATGTCACGCCTTACCCGCATCACGTCATCGACGAAAGGCTGCCGGGGTCGGGGAAAAAGCTGGAGCATGACTGGGCGCTGCAGCATCCCGCCGATTACATCGAAGTGCTGCGCCGTTCGGTGCCGGCCGTCGTCCGCGAATCCGGCGTCGATCCGGCGGACATCATCGGGATCGGCATCGATTTTACGGCCTGCACCATGCTGCCGGTCGATGAAAAGGGCGAGCCGCTGTGCCTGAAGCCGGAACTTCAGGACGATCCGCACAGCTGGGTGAAGCTGTGGAAGCACCATGCGGCCCAGCCGGAAGCGGATGCGATCAACCGGATCGCCGCCGAGCGCGGCGAAGCGTTCCTGGCGCGTTACGGCGGCAAAATTTCTTCGGAATGGATGATCGCCAAAGTATGGCAAATTTTGAACGAAGCTCCGAAGATTTATGATCAGGCGGATCAGTTCCTGGAAGCGACGGATTGGGTCATCTCGCAAATGACCGGCAGAATCGTGCGCAACAGCTGCACCGCGGGTTACAAAGCGATTTGGCATAAACAGGACGGATATCCAAGCAAGGAATTTTTCAAAGCGCTGGATCCGCGTCTGGAGAACTTGACCGAAACGAAGCTCCGCGGCGAAGTGATTCCGCTCGGAACCAACGTCGGCGGATTGACGGAAGACATGGCGGCCATGATGGGGCTGAAGCCGGGCATCGCCGTTGCGGCCGGCAACGTGGACGCCCATGCGGCCGTGCCTGCCGTTGGCGTCGTGACGCCGGGCAAGCTGGTCATGGCGATGGGAACCTCGATCTGCCATATGCTGCTCGGCACGGAAGAAAAGCAGGTCGAAGGCATGTGCGGCGTCGTGGAAGACGGCATCATTCCGGGATTGTACGGGTATGAAGCCGGCCAATCGGCCGTCGGCGACATTTTTGAATGGTACGTGGAAGAAGCGCTGCCGGCTTACGTGAAGGAAGCGGCGGACAAAGAGGGCATCGGCGTTCATGCTTGGCTTGAAAGGGAAGCCGCGCAGTATAAGCCGGGCCAAACCGGACTCCTTGCGCTGGATTGGTGGAACGGCAACCGCTCGGTGCTCGTCGATACGGATTTGACGGGCATGATTCTCGGCATGACGCTGCTGACCAAGCCGCAGGAAATTTACCGCACGCTGCTTGAAGCGACGGCTTTCGGCACGCGCAAAATCGTCGATGCCTTCCATTCGAGCGGCGTCAACGTGGATGTGCTGTATGCATGCGGCGGTCTGCCGCAGAAAAACAAGCTGCTGATGCAGATTTACGCGGACGTGACGAACCGGGAAATTTTCGTTGCGGATTCCAAACAGACGCCGGCGCTCGGAGCGGCGATCTTCGCGGCTGTTGCGGCCGGCAAAGAAGCCGGAGGTTACGACACGGTCATCGCCGCAGCCGAAAAAATGGCGAGGGTCAAAGAAGAAACCTTCAAGCCGATTCCGGAAAACGTTGAAGTGTACGAGCGCCTCTATCAGGAATACAACCTTCTTCATGATTACTTTGGCCGCGGCGCGAACGACGTGATGAAGCGGCTCAAGAACATCAAAAAGTCGGTCGAGTAGCCGGGGGGAACCCCGCAAGGAAAACTTGCAAAAGACCGTCTGCCTTCCATGCCATGGGGGCAGACGGTTTTCCTCAAACCGGCGGTCGTTTCGTTTTGCGAGAAGATTTAAAAGGAGGGGATCAGCATGAACATTCCGGGAGAATACGTTCTGGATCGGATGGTGCTCGAGAAGGGGGCTTTAAAGCAAGCGGCCTTCTATCTTAAGGACAAAGGAAGCCGGGACGTCATATTGGCGGCCGACGCGAACACTTACGAAGCCGCAGGCAGGAAGCTGGAAGAGGAGCTTGGGGCAGCCGGGGTTACCGTTCGGTTGTGCCTCATCGAACCCGGAGCTTCCGGCGACGTCGTGGCCGACGAAACTTCGCTTTTGCAGCTGCTGATCGAAGTGAATCCGGAAACGACGGATGCCGTGATTGCCGTCGGTTCAGGGACGATCCACGATATCGTGCGTTATGTTTGCTACAAAACCGGCAAACCGTTCGTTTCGGTGCCGACGGCTCCGTCGGTGGACGGCTTTACGTCGAAGGGGGCTCCCTTGATCGTCCGCGGCGTCAAAAAGACGTTCCCGGCCATCGGGCCCGTGGCGATCTTCGCGGATGTGGACGTTCTGACGAAGGCGCCTCAGCAGCTTGTTGCCGCGGGTTTCGGAGACATGCTCGGCAAGTACACTTCGTTGTTCGATTGGAAGTTCTCGCATCTTGCCGCGCAGGAGCCATACGACAAGGAAGTCGCCGACATGACGGAAAAAGCGCTTCGCGCCTGCGTGGAGCACGTCGACGAGATCGGGAAGCGGACCGAGGAAGGCATCCGGATCTTGATGACTTCCCTGATCGAATCGGGAATTGCGATGCTGAAGTTCGGGCAATCCCATCCGGCCTCCGGCGCGGAACATCATCTGTCCCATTTCTGGGAGATGGAGTATTTGCGCCGCGGCAGCCGCGCGCTGTTGCATGGCGCGAAGGTCGGCGTCGCCTGCGCGGAAATTTCGCGCCTTTACCACGATGCAGCCTTCCGCGGCGTCTATCCGGGACAGGAGCCGGAGATGCTGAAAAAGCACGGATCCCAGGTGCGGGAATGGCTGGACGAGGTGCCCGGGGAAGCCGATATCCGCTCGCTGCTGCAGCGTGCAGGCGGCCCTTCAAGCTTGCAGGAGCTTGGCATAGATGACGGCCTGTTTGCAGATAGCGTGCGCGAAGCCCATCGCCTGCGCGACCGCCATACGCTGCTGCGGGCGCTCAATGAAGCATAGTCCCGCCCGCCCGTTGACAGGGCGCATATCCAAAAGCAAAAGGGACCCGGAACAGGTGCATGTTCGAGGTCCCTTATGGATAGGCGCGATCGCCCGAAACGGCGCGGTTTAATCCGGCTTTACGTCATACAGCACGCGGGCCAGCAGGTCCTGGCTGTAGTTGCCGAAATTTTTGCCGAAAATGGTCAAGCCGCGTTTGTTTTCGGCCTGTTCCGTGACGGCGATCCGGAAGGTCAGCTCGCTTTTGTAGTCGAGGTTGATTTGGTTCAGCGTCACGTCCGATATCCGGCAGCCGTCGATAAAGCTGCCGTCCTGGTTGATGCGGATCAGCTTCAGCATGCCGTATTGGTTCAGATGCGGCGGCCACCAGTCGGGATTGAAGGTGCCGCGGGCATCGCCGAAATCGCCGGGACTGGTCCAACAGCCGATCTCGATGCCGTTGACGTAAAAATAAATGTCCGAAGGATAGTTGTCGCAAAACCCCGGGGCTTCCGAACCGAGCTCCATCGAAAACTGGATTTCCCGGAAGGTTTGGTTCGGCTTCAGGTAGTTCGGAATGCGGTACTCCAGGAAACCCTCGGCCAGCCAAATGATTTCCGCGTCGATCCGCTGCGGGTCGGCAAAATACCGGGGATCGTCGAAATCTCCGACGATGCTGTCTTTGGTTGCGAGTCCGCATGTCGGGGCCGCCTGATAGTTGCTGTAATGCCCGACCTGGATTTCGACCTCGTACAGATTATCCACGTCTTTGCTGCGCAAATCGACCATCAGCTTGTCCTTGTTCAGATAGCAGATTTTCTGGATGCCGTGTTTGCCGACGCTCGTATTGATTTCGATCAGTCCGCTTTCCTCCAGCTTTTTGACGTGCATCGTAATAGCCCCGTTGCTTAAGTTTAACTTCCCCGCCAGATCATTCAGGTTCAGGGCTTGGTTTTTGGCCAGCAGCTCGAGGATCTGGATCCTGATTTCCGAGCTTAACGCTTTGAAAATATCAATGCCGCTCATTAAATCCTTGATATAAATCATTTCATCGAACCCTTCTTCAGTAGGTAATGGATTAATCCCTAATTCTTTTATTTTAAATAATTATAAACTAATATAACGGCTAAAGATAGTGCGCCGTCTATTTTTTTATAAATTACAATCTTTCTAGGAAAAATGATAGATTTTAAGACGGTTCGTTTCATAAAAAGATAAAGTTATATAGGTGAAGTAAAAAGTGTAACAGGAGTATGTAACGTTTTTGTTAATTGGGTCGACATTTTGTTTTAATAAACAATAAAAAGTTTTACAGTTATTTATTTACAACCGAAATTCGATATGATATTTTATACATGTAAGCGAATTCATTATGTTATACATAAAATGATTCACTATAAAGTAAAATAAAGGATTGCGAAACGCCGATCTGCCAGCGCCTTAAAACAGGGTTCATTTGAAAGCGGTTCATGATGAAATGAAATGATGAAGTCAAACCTCGTTCCGAATGAGGCTGAAAGCGCGGGACCTTGCGCCTGCTTGGGCCTGATTCCGGAATGTTATAAGTTTGAACAAGGCTTAAAGCCTATCAATCATTCAGGAGGGTCAAGTATGAAGAGAACATGGCTGATTACGCTTCTGGTGCTTACGATGACAACGATTTTATGGGGCTGCGGCGGCGGCAAGCCGTCGGCTTCGGGAGGGAAAACCTCCGTGCTGGATGGCGGCGCCGGTCAAAGCGCGACGGAATTATCCTATTGGACGTTCGTGGAGCTTCATGGACAGCATTTCGAAAAAATGCTTGAAAAATGGAACAAGGAAAACCCGGAACGCCAGATCAAGCTGAACGTGACGGTCATGCCTTACGACGACATGCACAACAAGCTGTCCATCGCGGTGCAAACCGGCGTCGGGGCTCCCGATATCGCGGATATCGAGCTGGGCAAATTCCCGGACTTCCTGAAAGGCACCCCGCAGCTGGAGCCGCTGAACGACGTGATCGACCCTTACCGGGACACGGTCGTGAAGTCGAGAATCGACCTGTACAGCAAAGACGGCAAAAATTACGGCGTTCCGACCCACGTCGGCGCATCGGTTGCATTTTACAATACGGAAATTTTGAAGGAAGCCGGAGTCGACTACACGAAGATCGTCACCTGGGAAGATTTCAAACAGGCGGGCATCAAGGTGCATGAGAAGACGGGAAAATATATGGGAACGGCGGACACCAGCGCGCTCTGGCAGGTTTCCCAGCTGCTCGCCCAGCAGGGAACCGACCTGACGGACGACCAAGGCAATCCGGTGGTGAATTCGGAGGCGATGGTGAAAGCGCTGAAGCTGCTGAAAGATTTGCAGGACAACAACGTCATTGCGACCATTGCCGGCGGCCAGCCGGACACCGAGGAAGCTTACGGGGAATTCAATTCCGGGAATTACGCAACGGCCTTCATGCCGCTTTGGCAAATGTCGCGATACACGAACTACATGACCGATCTGGCTGGGAAAATCGCGATCGCGCCGATTCCGGTCATGGAAAAAGGAATGCCTCGTTCCGTCGGCGGCGGAGGCACGGGCACGGTCGTTACGAAAACGGCGAAGGACGTGAAGCTGGCCAAAGATTTTCTCGCATTCGCCAAATTGAGCCTGGACGCGAACAAGGAAATTTGGAACACGCTCGGGTTTGACCCGGTCAACATGGACGTTTGGAACATGAAAGACGTCACGCACAATCCGGAGAACAAGTTCGTCAAATATTTCGTCAACAACCCGTTTGACGTGCTGAACGAAATCAAGGACGAAATCCGGCTGATCAAATCGACGCCGGCAAGCCCGACGATCAATAACGTGCTTTGCACGGTGACGCTGAACGAAATCTTCGAGGACGGCAAGGACATCAAGCAGGCGCTTGACGATGCCCAAGCGCAAATCGAACAGGAATTGAAATAAAGCCGTCGTGATGGCAAATCAGGAAAGCTGCCCGGGGACCTGGGCAGCTTTCCTCCAAAAGGGGTCGGAGGCTATGGTAAAAAGATTTTTGTATTCGCAGAAAGTCGCTCCGTATGTCTTTGTTCTGCCGTTCGTTTTGGTTTTTCTCGTATTTTGGATTTACCCGCTTGCGAGTTCGGTAGGCATGAGCTTTCAGAAGGTGACGCTCGGGCAGGAGGCGCAGTGGATCGGTTTCGACAATTATGCGAAGCTGATGGGCGACAAGACGTTTTTTAAAGCGGTAACCAACAGCGCGGTCTACATGGTGCTGACGCTTGTCATTCTCATTCCTTTCCCGATGCTTTTTGCGGTGCTGATCAACAGCAGGCTGATGTGGGGGAGGGAATTTTTCAAATCGTCCTTTTTCTTCCCGGCGCTGACCTCGGTGGTCGTGGCCGGCACGATTTTCCGCCTGATGTTCGGCGAAATGGAAGGCTCCCTGATCAACAGCATCCTCGGCTGGTTCGGCCTGGACCCGGTCAAGTTTCTGAAAGGGCAGGCGACGGGGTATATCGCGTTGGTCGCGCTGGCCACGTGGCGATGGACCGGGGTTAATATCCTCTATTTTTTGTCGGGGCTGAAAAGCATTCCGGACGATTATTATGAGGCGGCTTCGATCGACGGCGCTTCCAGCTGGCAGAAATTCACCAGAATCACGATGCCCTTGCTGAAGCCGACGACGATCTACGTCGTTACGATCAGCATCTACGCGGGACTCGCCATGTTTATCGAAAGCATGATGCTGTGGAACGGCAACAATTCGCCCAAAAACATCGGCCTTACCATCGTCGGATACCTGTACCGCCAGGGCATCGAGAAAAACAACCTTGGTTATGCGGCGGCCGTCGGGGTCGTGCTGCTGGCCATCACCATGATCATCAACCTCGCCCAGCTGGCATTCTCCGGCATGTTCAAGAAGGAGGAGTAGTCCATGAAAAAAGAGCTGGCAGCCAAAATCGCCATTTTCGCGCTGTTTGCGGTCATCTGTCTCCTGATCCTCATTCCGTTTTACGCGGTGACGATCGCTTCCTTTAAACCCGGGGAGGACCTGATCCGGTACGGCCTGAACCTGCGGTTCGACGTATCCGCGATGAGCCTGGACAATTTCGCCTACCTGTTCACCGGCGATCATGCTTATTTCAAGTGGTTTTTCAATTCGCTCCTGCTGACCGTCGTCCAGGTGGCCCTGACGCTGATCGTCAGCGCGACGGTGGCTTACGGGTTCGCGGCGTACGATTTTAAAGGGAAAAACATGTTGTTCGTCTGCGTGCTGCTCATCATGATGGTGCCGTTTGAAATTTTGCTGCTTCCGCTGTACAGGCTGATTTACGACATGGGACTGATGAATTCCTATTCGGCCATCGTTTTGCCGGGCGTTGCGAGCGCGGCCACGATTTTCTTTTTCAGGCAGTACCTCAGCGGCGTTCCCAAGGAAATCATCGCGGCGGGACGGGTCGACGGCGCCACCGAATACGGCATTTACGCCCGCCTGATATTGCCCGTGATGAAGCCGTCCTTTGCGGCGATGGCCATTTTGAACGGAATGAACAGCTGGAACAATTTCCTGTGGCCGTTCATGGTTCTGAGCGATGACAACAAATATACGCTGCCGATCGGATTGAAAACGCTGCTGACGCCTTACGGCAACAACTACGACCTGCTGATCGTCGGCTCGTTTTTTTCGATCATTCCGATCTTTATCCTGTTTGTCGCTTTCCAAAAGTATTTCATCGACGGCATGACGGCCGGGGCGGTAAAAGGCTGATGCACCCGCTGCGGGAACGGCCGCACGCCATTCAAGCCCAAAAGGGGACACGGAGCAAAAATATTGCCCGGTCCCCTTTAGCGTTGTCTTCCGCGAACGCTTGAGCTTAATCCTGTTTTACGTCATACAGCACGCGGGCCAGCAAGTCCTGGCTGTAGTTGCCGAAATGTTTGCCGTAGATGGTCAGGCCCCGCTTGTTTTCGGCATGCTCCGTGACGGCGATCCGGAAGGTCAGCTCGCTTTTGTAGTCGAGGTTGATCTGATCCAGCGTCACGTCCGAAATCCGGCAGCCGTCGATATAACTGCCTTCATGGTTGATGCGGATCAGCTTCAGCATGCCGTATTGGTTCAAATGGGGCGGCCACCAGTCCGGGTTGAACGTGCCCCTTGCATTGCCGAAGTCGCCGGGACTGGTCCAGAAACCGATTTCAACGCCGTTCACGTAAAAATAAATGTCCGACGGGTAGTTGTCGCAAAAACCCGGGGCTTCGGAGCCGAGTTCCATCGAAAACTGAATTTCGCGGAAGGTCTGGTTCGGCTTTAGGTAGTTGGGAATGCGGTATTCGAGAAAGCCTTCGGTCAGCCAGATGATCTCCGCGTCGATCCGCTGCGGATCCGCAAAATACCGGGGATCGTCGAAGTCGCCGATAATGCTGTCTTTGGTGGCGAGGCCGCAGGTCGGCTCCGCCCGGTAGTTGCTGTAGTGCCCGACCTGGATCTCGACTTCGTACAGATTGTCGAAATCCTTGCTGCGCAGGTCGACCATCAGTTTGTCTTTATTAAGGTAACAAATTTTTTGGATGCCGTGTTTGCCTACGCTGGTGTTGATTTCGATGAGCCCGCTTTCTTCCAGCTTTTTGACGTGCATGGTGATGGCCCCGTTGCTCAAATTGAGCTTGCCGGCCAAATCATTGAGGTTAAGCGCCTGGTTTTGGGCGAGCAATTGCAGAATCTGAATTCTGATTTCCGAGCTTAATGCTTTGAAAATATCAATGCCGCTCATTAAATCCTTGATATAAATCATATCATCGAACCCTTCTTCCGGTAGATATGGAAAAAATAAATGATTCATTTCACATCATTATAAACGAACGGAACGGCTAATGATAGTCCGGCGGCCGAACGGCAGATGCGGGTTCCTAACGTTTGTTTTTCCCATTTGTTTTATATAAATATAAAAAATAAGCAAAAACCGGGTGGGATTTCCCTATGAAATCTACGTAATCAGCGCCATATCGCCAATTAATTTTAGTAAAACATAAAATGTTTTAGATTTTTATGTTTACATTTTGCTGATCATATGTTATTTTATATCTGTAAGCGGATTCAATCAAGTTTTCTAAATTAATTCATATATCGTTAAAACGGAAGGTGGTCGAAAGATGTCATCGACAGCACAAAAAGCCCGCATCGTCATAGATAAAGCTTTTAAAATCGCGGAAGTGGATAAACGGATATACGGCTCGTTCATCGAACATTTGGGACGCGCGGTATACGGCGGAATCTATGAGCCTTCGCATGAGACGGCCGACGCCTTCGGCTTCCGCGGCGACGTCAAAGAGCTCGTTCGGGAGCTGGGCGTTCCGATCATCCGGTACCCCGGAGGCAACTTCGTATCGGGATACAATTGGGAGGACGGCGTAGGGCCGGTCGAGTCCCGGCCGAAGCGTTTGGAACTCGCATGGAGAACGGTCGAACCGAATGAAGTGGGGACCAACGAATTCATGCGCTGGGCGAAGGAAGTCGGCTCGGAAGTGATGATGGCCGTCAACCTGGGAACCCGGGGCGTGGACGCGGCCCGCAACCTGTTGGAGTATTGCAACCATCCTTCCGGCAGCTATTACAGCGATCTGCGCCGCAGCCACGGCTTCGAACAGCCGCACAAGGTAAAAACGTGGTGCCTCGGCAACGAAATGGACGGCCCTTGGCAGATCGGGCAGAAGACGCCGGTCGAATACGGGCGGCTGGCCTATGAAACGGCCAAAGCGATGCGCCTCGTCGACCCGGACATCGAACTCGTGTCCTGCGGAAGTTCGAGCACCGCAATGCCGACCTTCCCCGAATGGGAAGCGGTCACGCTGGACCATACGTATGACGTCGTCGATTTCGTATCGCTGCACCAATATTACGGCAACCGGGATAACGACACCGCCAACTTCCTTGCCCGAACGATGGATCTGGAGCACTTCATCCACACCGTCATTTCGACATGCGACTACATAAAAGCGAAGAAGCGCAGCAAAAAGACGATGTATCTCAGCTTCGACGAATGGAACGTTTGGTATCATTCCAACCAGGCGGATACGAAAATCGAGCCTTGGTCGGTCGGACCTCCGCAGCTGGAAGATATCTATAACTTCGAAGACGCGCTTTTGGTCGGAGGTTTCCTGATCTCCTTCCTGCGACATGCCGACCGCGTGAAAATGGCTTGCTTGGCCCAACTGGTCAACGTCATCGCGCCGATCATGACCGAAAACGGCGGCCGTTCCTGGAAGCAGACGATCTTTTACCCGTACCTTCATGCTTCAGTGTATGGACGCGGCACCTCGCTGCTGCCGATCATCGATTCGCCGAAATACGACGCGCAGGACTACACGGACGTGCCGTACCTGGAAAGCGCGGTCGTACACAACGAAGAAGACGAAGAGCTGACCGTTTTTGCGCTGAACCGCCATCTGCAGGAAGCGCTCGACGTTGAAATCGACGTCAGAGGTTTCGAGGGGTACCGGGTCGCGGAACATATCGTTCTGGAGCATGACGACGTGAAAGCCGTCAATACGGCCGACGCCGAAAACGTCAAACCTCATTCACGCGGCAACGCGGAATGCAAGGACGGATTCGTGAACGCCCGTCTTGGCAAGGCTTCCTGGAACGTGATCCGTTTGAAAAAGGCATAATTCAAAGAGATATTTTGGATGGATCCGGGCGGCCTAGGGCTGAGGCGTTTATATGAAGTTTGGAGATTACCTCATATTTTCATAGATTGCAGGTGTGGATCTGCCGTTTCCTTTTTGTCCGTCGGCCAAAGAAACGATCGGGCCGAAAGGAACGGCGGATCTTCAGGATTTTGCCTTGGGGGGTGGGACGAACCGGGCGCCGGCAAGGGACCAGGAACATGAAATTCATGGGTTCGATGCACATCAACATGTACGTACAAGTTGAAGGCGGGTCTTATAAAAAACGCAATGCTTTACAAGTTTTCGAAATGCAGTGAAAGCAAGCTAAACAAAAAAAGAAAAAAATCTCGAAGGAAACGAGAGAATCCATCTTTAGGGGGCGGAAGTTTTGAAGAAAAAAGGCTTTGTGGCTACATTGTTGATGGTATTCGCGGCAAGCATGCTGCTGTCGGCATGCGGCGGGGGCAACGACAGCAAGACGATTACGTTCTGGACGCCGCTGACGGGCGACGACGGGGCTTATATGGATGAAATCGTGAAGCAATATAATGCGACAAATCCTGAAATCAAAGTGAAGCACGTCATCACATCCGATATGTACACGAAAATTTCGACCGTGCTGAACTCGGGCAAAGGCGTTCCGGATTTGGCCATCATCCATGCCGACCGCGTGCCGGGATTCGCGAAGCAGGGCGTGCTTGAGCCGATCGAAAGCGCCATTAAAGGGCAGCCGGAAATCAAGCAGGACAACTATTTGCCGCAAGCGTGGTCGACAGGGAACGTGGGGGGCACGCAGTATACGGTACCGCTCGATATTCACAGCAACGTGATGTACTACAACAAGGATTTGCTTAAAAAATACAATGCCGAGTCCATCCTCGACGACAACGTCGTCACGATCGACGAAATGCTTTCCCTGAAAGGGAAGCTGGCTCCGGACGAATACGTCGTCAACGACGCGCTGCTCGGTTGGGTCATTTTGGCGCAGGTTCAAGACCTGGGCGGAGATATCCAAGAAAACGGCAAACCTGCCGTCAATACGCCGGTGATGAAGCAAGCGTTCGAAAACGTGAAAAAGATTGCCGACGCCGGCCTGATGACGCCGTTCGGCGAAGACGGCTACCTGATGTTCCAATCCGGCAAAGTGCTCTTCTCGACGGACGGAACCTGGAGCTCTACGGCCCATGCCAAAGTCGAAGGCTTGAACTTCGGCGTGACGAACGTCTACTCGCCGACGGCCGACAAGTTTACGAACCGCGCATCCTCCCACTTGTTCGCGATGTTCAAAAACGACAAGCGTACGGATGAAAAAGAAGCAGGAATCGGCGCCTTCCTGGAGTTCGTTCGCGAACACTCCCTGGAATGGGCGAAAGCAGGACAAATCGTAGCAAGTAAGCAAGTCAATGAAAGCCCTGAATACAAGCAATTCATGCAGTCCTTCTTCACTTCGAATGATCAGGAAACGAAATCGCTCTACATCTACACTTACGAATATTACCCATACGTAGCCGAAGCGGTTGACACGTATTGCGCCGATATCGTTCGCGGCAACGTGGATCTGGATGAAACGCTTCAGAAAATGCAGAAATTCGTAGAGGATAAGATTGCGGAAAGCAGCAAACAAAGCACCAAGTAAGCCTTAGCAAAATAGAAAGATAGAAACAATGTGCCGGACAAGTCTGCCTGGCGCATTGTTTCTCCAAAAGGAGAAATTACAAGGCTATGAAAAAGAAATCATTTGCACCGTTTTTCTTTGTCGGCCCTCATCTGATTTTATTTCTGATTTTCATCCTGATCCCGACGATTTACGGGATTTATGCTTCGTTTACGCAGTGGAATCTCATGAACGATCCGGTTTGGATCGGCCTTGAAAACTATAAAACGATTTTGTTCGACACGAGTTCGACGTTTCACACCCAATTTTTCAACGGTTTGAAAAACACGTTGATTTTTGTCGTCATCAGCGTCCCGCTCCTGATCGTCATTCCGCTGATGGTTGCGGTCGCTTTGGAGCATAAGCAGGTGAAGCTGAAGGGCGTCATTCAATCGATCATCTATATTCCGGGTCTGATTTCGATATCCGCGGCCGCCTTGATTTGGCTGCTGATTTTCAATAAACAGCTGGGGATTACCGGCAACGTGCTGAATTCGACGGTTTCCTGGGCGGCAAACCAGCCTTACGCCTGGATCATCATTTTCGTCATTACGGTATGGGGCGGCGTCGGCGGCAACATGATCATTTACCGGGCTTCCATCGCCGGTGTTTCCAAAGAATTGTACGAAGCGGCAGAGATGGATGGAGCCGGATCGATACGGAGATTTTTCAGCATTACCTTGCCTTCCATCAATTTCCCGTTAATCTACACCTTTGTCATGACGACGGCGGGCGCCTTCAACGTGTTCGGACAACCGCTCATGATGACCAAAGGCGGACCTCAGCAAAGCACGCACGTGCTCATGATGTATATCCGCCAGCTTGCTTTCGGCAACGGGGAATCGATTGCCGGAATGGCCTCCGCCATGGCCGTTTTGCTCGGCGTGGTCATTTTGGTCATCTCAGCGCTGCAATATTACGTCATGAACCGGAACACGAAGTAGGTCGTTTAAGCAGATGCTGGATTTAGGAAACGAGAGGTAGGGTTAATCAAAATGTCGAAAAAAGTGAGCATCTCCAAGTATATCGCGTACCTATTCTTAATCGTTCTTTGTGTCATTTGGGTGGTCCCGGTATTGTTCGGGATATCGACATCTTTCCGTTCGCAAACCGAAGTGGTATCTTCGGGTTTCCGTCTTTTCCCGAAAGAATGGACGTTCGAAAACTACGTAGCCATTTTGGACAACACGTCCACGGCGCCGATCGTGCGCTGGCTGTTCAACTCCGTGTTTATCGCGGTGTCGCATACGCTACTTGTCGTCGTCATCATTTCCCTGACGGGTTACGGGTATGCCCGCATGAAATTTAAAGGCAGGGACACGCTGTTTTTCACGCTGCTGGGCATCTCGTTTTTCCCCGGCGTCGTCAACATCATCCCTTCTTATAAAATCATCGATGCCTTCGGCTGGGTAAACACGTCGCTTGCGATGATTATTCCCGGCCTGGCTGGAATGGGGAACATCTTCCTTGTCAGGCAGTTCCTGAAGGGGATCCCGGGCGAACTGGACGAATCCGCGCGCGTCGACGGCGCAGGCGATTTCAGGATTTATTTCTCCATCATCCTGCCGCTCATCAAGCCGGTGCTGATCGTTTGCGGCCTGTTTTCCTTCGTCGGATCGTGGAACGACTTCCTGTGGCCGGTCATCGTGTATACGGATGTCGACAAAATGCCGATTACGGCCGGTTTGCTGCTGCTTCAGGATATTTACGGCAACTACCGCATGATCGGGCAATTGATGGGTTCGGCGATGCTGGCCATCATTCCGACGCTGTTGCTGTTTGCGTTTGCCCAAAAGTACTTCATTCAATCGATCAATTTGAACTCGGGCATCAAAGGATAAAAATACAACATCTCATTGGAGGATTCAGAATATGCATAACGTTATCGTGAGCACGGACATTGCAAAAGGAAAAATCAGCAGACATATTTACGGCCATTTTGCCGAGCATCTCGGCCGATGCATCTACGAAGGCATTTGGGTCGGAGAGGATTCCCCGATTCCGAACACGAAAGGGATCCGCAATGACGTGCTGGAAGCGCTGAAACGCATCAAGGTGCCGGTTCTGCGCTGGCCGGGGGGCTGCTTTGCCGACGAATACCACTGGAAGGACGGCGTCGGCCCGAGAGAAAACCGCAAGCGCATGGTAAACACGCACTGGGGCGGCGTGGTCGAAAACAACCATTTCGGCACGCATGAATTCATGCTGTTGTGCGACCTGCTGGAATGCGAACCGTACATTTGCGGCAACGTCGGCAGCGGGACCGTTCAGGAGATGTCCGAGTGGGTCGAATACATGACGTCGGGCGGCGAATCCCCGATGGCCAACTGGCGCAAGGAAAACGGAAGAGAAGAGCCTTGGAAGCTGAAATATTTCGGCGTCGGCAACGAAAACTGGGGCTGCGGCGGCAACATGCGTCCGGAATATTACGCCGATCTGTACCGCCGTTACCAGACGTACGTCCGCAATTACGGCGACAACAAAATTTACAAAATCGCCGGCGGCGCCAACGTGGACGATTACAACTGGACCGAAGTGCTCATGAAAAACGCGGGCTGGCTCATGGACGGCTTGAGCTTACATTATTACACGATTCCGGGCGACTTCTGGCTCGGCAAAGGATCGGCGCTTGATTTCGAAGAAGGCGAATGGTTCATCACGATGAAAAAGGCCCTTCACATCGACGAACTCATTACGAAGCACAGCACGATCATGGACAAATACGATCCGGAGAAACGCGTGGGCATGATCATCGACGAATGGGGCACCTGGTTCGACGTTGAGCCTGGAACGAATCCGGGATTCCTGTATCAGCAAAACACGATCCGCGACGCGTTGGTGGCGGGCGTGCATTTCAACATTTTCCACAAACACGCCGACCGCGTGCATATGACGAATATTGCCCAGACGGTAAACGTGCTTCAGGCGATGATTTTGACCGAAGGCGAAAAAATGATCCTGACCCCGACGTATCATGTGTTCGATATGTTCAAGGTGCATCAGGACGCCGAGCTGCTGGCCGTGGACGGTTCGATCGGCACGTATGAAATGGGCGGGGAAACCTTGCCGCAGGTGACCGTGTCGGCTTCCAAGGATGCCGAGGGCAAAGTCCATGTCAGCCTGGTCAACATCGACCATCAAAACGAAGCCGTCGTCAGCCTGGAGCTCCGCGGGCTTCAATCTGGAACTCCGCAGGTATCGGGTACGATCCTGACGGCGGACCGCTTGAACGCGCACAACACGTTCGAGCAGCCGAACGTCGTTGCGCCGGCAGCATTCAACGGCGCGGCCGTGGAAGGCGGCAAGCTGAACGTGAAGCTTCCGGCGATGTCGGTGGTCACGCTGGCTATTCAATAATTATTGTTAGCGCCATAACCCTCAATGCCGACAGGCGGGGAAAAAGGAGGCTGAGCCGTCATGGAGCGTCAGGAAGGCTGCAAGGGATGCAGCGCGAGCGTCCAGGTTTCGCCGGAAAAGCTGGAGCGGCTCGTCGAGATTGCGACGCGCGGCAGAGAAACGGCTTCCGAGGAGGTGTACCGGCAGCGGATCGCCCAGTGCGAACGCTGCCCGGGGCTTCAATATGGCACGACATGCCAATATTGCGGGTGCCTCGTTGCCGTAAAAGCCCGGCTGCTGGATTCCTCTTGTCCGTACCCTTTTGCTCCGAAATGGAGCTAGAGGGGGCAAAGCAAGCGCAGAAAAAGGACCGGTCCCCGGTCCGGAAAATCGGTAATACGTTATAAAGGAGAACCTGATATGGAGAGAAACCGAACATACAACAACCCGATCGTTTTGCAGCGTGCCGATCCTTGGGTGTATAAGCATAGCGACGATTACTACTATTTTACGGCCTCCGTTCCGGAGTACGACCGCATCGAAGTCCGCAGATCCAAAACGCTGCAGGGGCTGGCGGAAGCTGAGCCGGTCGTGGCTTGGCGCAAATACGAAACCGGCCCGCTCAGCGCGAACATCTGGGCGCCGGAGATTCATTATATCGACGGAAAATGGTACATCTATTTTGCCGCCGCCCGGACCACCGAAACGAAGGAGGGGCTGTTCGACCACCGGATGTACGTTTTGGAGAACGGGTCGGAGAACCCGCTTGAAGGCGAGTGGGTCGAAAAAGGGCAAGTCCGTACCCAGTGGGAATCCTTCGCGCTGGATGCCACCACGTTCGAACACCGCGGGGTGCGCTATTACGTCTGGGCCCAAAAGGATCCGGAAATCGAAGGCAATTCGAATCTGTACATTTCGGAAATGAGCAACCCATGGACGCTGAAGGGCAAGCAGGTCATGATCTCGACGCCGGAGTATCCGTGGGAAGTGATCGGCTTTAAGGTGAACGAGGGAGCCGCCGTGCTGAAACGCAACGGACGCATCTACATCAGCTACTCCGCCAGCGCCACCGACCATAACTACTGCATGGGGCTTCTGTACGCCGACGAATCGGCGGATCTGCTGGATCCGGCCTCCTGGGTGAAGTCTCCGGAGCCCGTGTTCCAAACGTCGGAAGCGACCGGGCAATACGGGCCGGGGCACAACAGCTTCACCGTCTCCGAGGACGGGGAGGACGTCATCGTCTACCATGCCCGCAATTACAAAGAAATTACGGGAGATCCGCTGTACGATCCGAACCGGCATACGAGAGCCCAGGTATTTACCTGGAACGAGGACGGGACGCCGAATTTCGGCATTCCGGTGCCGGACGGCGCCGAACGCGAAAACGAGGTCAAAGCTTAATAGCAACGAAGTTGCGAGGGTCCGCTGCAATGGCAGCGGGCTCTTTTTGTTCATATCGGAAAGCATGGACGACAGAGCCGCTGCAACCTGATATCGGAAGAAAACTACCTTAATAAAGCCCCGAATTGCGGGGTTATTTTTCGTTAGCTTTCGAATAAACGCTCCTAAACCCGGCGGGCCTTTTGTATACTAGCAGTAGGAAGACTAATTACGTTTTTTCAAGAGAGGAGCCGAAGCGATGGAAACCAGCCGGAAGGCCATCATTTTGATCACGGGGATCATGGCCAGCGGAAAATCGACCGTCGCCCAGCTGTTGGCCGAACGATTGGACAGATCGGTGCACCTGCGCGGGGACGTGTTCCGAAAAATGATCGTAAACGATCGCAGGGAGGTGCGGCCGGATGCCGGCCAAACGGAGCTTGAGCAGCTTTCGCTGCGCTACCGGCTGACCGCGCAGGCCGCCGACGCCTATTTTGCCGCGGGATTCAACGTGGTCGTGCAGGACGTGGTGATCGGCAGGATGCTTCAGGATTTTGTCTCTTATGTACATAGCCGCCCTTTTTACGTCGTCGTGTTAAACCCCGATCCTTCCGTCGTGGCGCAAAGGGAAGCCGGACGGGCCAAAAAAGGCTACGGGGACTGGACGGTGGAGGGGCTGCATGAAGTGCTGCTCGGCGAAACCCCGCGGATCGGCATGTGGCTTGATTCTTCGTCGATGACGGCCGAACAGACGGCCGATGAAATCTTGAAATCCGTGTGGGAGCAAGGAGTTATTTCGTAGACAAAAGCGGAAAGCCCGTTTTTTGGGTATAACGTTATTGGAAGGAAATAGTTGGTCATACTAAGTCATGATGGAGTCGATTGCCATTGAAACATGCAGACATAAGCGACAAACAGGTCCAAATCGGCCTTGCGGGCTGGGGAGACCATGACGGCATTTACCCGCCCGGGACGAAAACGGGAGACAAGCTCAAGGAATACGGCCGCCGTTTTCCGATCGTGGAGCTCGACAGCTCTTTTTACGCGATTCCAACGCCGGAAAGAATGCAAAAATGGAGCGAACAGACGCCGGATTCCTTTGGATTTATCGTCAAAGCCTATCAGGGGATGACGGGACATACCCGCGGCAAAATCCCGTTCCCGGACGCCAGATCGATGTTTGAGGCGTTCCGGGAATCCGCGGAAGCGCTTCAAGCCGAGGGCAAGCTGAGGGCCGTGCTGTTCCAGTATCCGCCCTGGTTCGATTGCGACCGCAAAAACGTGGAAGTGCTGCGCAGAACCCGGCAGTGGATGGACGGGCTGCCGCTTGCGCTGGAGTTCCGCCATCAGAGCTGGTTTGCCGGGGAGATGCGGGAGAAGACGCTCGCCTTTATGCGCGAGGAAGGATGGATTCATTCAGTATGCGACGAACCTCAGGCGGGGGAGGGCTCCATCCCGACGGTCCTTGCGCCGACGCGGGAGGACTTCACGCTCGTCCGCCTGCACGGGAGGAACGCCGAAGGATGGCAATCCGGCGGCCAGCCGAACTGGAGAGAGGTTCGATACTTGTACCGCTATGACGAGCGGGAACTTTCGGAATGGAAAGCGAATATTATGGCGCTGCTCGAATCGACGCAGACGTGCTGGATCGTGTTCAACAACAACTCCGGCGGAGACGCGGCGGACAACGCGATGCAGCTGATGCGTTTATTCGGCTTGGACGTGCCCGCGCTGCCGCCGGATCAGCTTTCGCTTTTTGACGAGGCGTAGAGAACCGATCGTCCCGTACCCGGGCCCGTCAACGGCGCCCATTTTTCCATGGGCGTCATGCATCGATGCCGGTTTTGCATGGGTGCTGTCAATGTTGCCATATCGTTTGACGGGCAAACGGGCGTTTTTGTCCCGATTGATCTGTTTTTTAGATCATAACTATATTAAATGGTTATTTCAGGTATGGAGAGGATTTGTTTATAATAGAAATTGAGCCGCTTACATTTTGCTGAAACGGCTTACAAGAATCATTTTTTCAGATTTCCGTCCAACGTATAGATTGAATGATTCGAACGATTCTCATTCTATATGACTATTAAAAAATCAAGGCGGAGGTATTACTTTAGCGATGATAACCAATAAGAGCGACACACAAACGCAGGGTGCCTGGGAATCTTACTACGGTCCCAATCTGGGTTATGTTCAGGAGCAGTACGAACGTTACGTCAACGATCCCGAATCGGTAGACGAAACGTACCGCAAAGTGTTTGAAACATGGGGCGCGCCTCCGATGGCATCGGCACAGACGGCGCCTGTAAGCACAGTATCTGCCGGCGCGCCGTTTGACCCGAGCATGCTGAAAAAGGGCGTGGATGCCGGCAAGCTGGTATGGAACATCCGGGCATACGGCCACTTGGCGGCCGACATCGATCCGCTCGGCATCATTCCGAAGCCGGATACGCGCGTGCTTGAACCTGAACAATACGGTCTCAGCCAGGCCGATCTCGCGGCTTTTCCCGCATCCCTGATCTGGGACGGGGCGCCGGAGAACGTCAAAACGGGCTGGGAAGCGATCCAGAAACTGCGTCAAACATATACAGGAACGATTGCGTTCGAATTCAGCCACGTGCATGAAACCGAAGAACGCATATGGCTGAACCGCCACGTCGAAAGCGGCATCTTCCCGGCGCCGCTGAGCGAAACGGAGAAAGTGAACCTGCTGGAACGACTGATCGAAGTCGAGCAATTCGAAGAATTTTTGCACCGCACTTTCGTCGGGCAGAAACGTTTCTCGATCGAAGGGAACGACGTGCTGGTTCCGATGCTCGACGAGCTGGTGAAGAGCATGGCCGACGACGGAGCGGAGCATATCCTGATGGGGATGGCCCACCGCGGCCGCTTGAACGTGTTGGCGCACGTGCTCGGCAAGCCTTACGAAAAGATATTTTCCGAATTCCATCACTCGCCGAACAAAAAGCTGTTCCCTTCCGAAGGTTCGATGGGCATTAACTTCGGATGGACCGGCGACGTCAAGTACCACCTGGGAGCCAAACGCGTCCTGAAGGACGGCAGCGTCGTGCAAACCCGCATCACGCTTGCGAACAACCCGAGCCACCTGGAGTTCGTCAATCCGGTCGTCGAAGGTTTCGCGCGCGCGGCTCAAGAAGACCGTTCGAAGCCGGGTTACCCGCAGCAGGACGTCAACAAGGCGGCAACGGTGCTCATTCACGGGGATTCGGCTTTCCCTGGCGAAGGCATCGTGGCGGAAACGCTCAACTTCAACAAGCTTCCGGGCTTCCAGAACGGCGGCACCATCCATATCATTGCGAACAACAACATCGGATTTACGACCGAAAGCCGTGATTCGCGCTCGACCCATTATGCCAGCGACCTGGCCAAAGGGTACGAAATTCCGATCGTCCACGTCAACGCGGATGATCCGGAAGCATGCATCGCAGCGATCCGCCTGGCATGCGAATACCGCAACAAATTCAAGAAGGATTTCCTGATCGACCTGGTGGGCTACCGCCGTTACGGCCACAACGAAACGGACGATCCGGATACGACGCAGCCGCTCATTTACGATAAAGTGAAAAGCCATCCGCGCGTCGCCTCCATCTATGCGGGCTTGCTCGAGAAACAGGGCCTGGTCAGCAAGGAGCAAAACAGCCGCTTGATCCAGGGCGTGCAGAACCGCATGAAGGAAGCGTACGACAAAATCAAGGACCAGGAGCAGGAGCCGGCGACTTCGCATCAGCAGACGCCTGCGGAGGATCGCATCAAAGCGATCAAAACCGGGGTGCCGCTGAAAAAGCTGCGCGAGATCAACGCCGACCTGCTGAAGCGGCCTGAAGGCTTCAACGTTTATCCGAAGCTGCAGCGCATTTTGGAACGCCGCGAAACGGCGCTGAACGACGGGGAAAAGGTGGACTGGAGCTTGGCCGAAACGCTGGCGTTCGCCAGCATCATCGCCGACGGCAAACCGATCCGCATTACGGGACAGGACGCCGAACGCGCAACGTTTGCGCACCGGAATCTCGTGCTTCACGACGTGAAAAACGGATCGACCTACTGCCCGCTGCATGAGCTGCCGCAGGCGAAAGCATCCTTTGCGATTCATAACAGCCCGCTGTCCGAAGCCTCCGTGCTCGGATTCGAATACGGCTATAACGTATATTCCCCGGAAACGCTGGTGATCTGGGAAGCGCAATTCGGCGATTTCGCCAACTGCGCGCAGGTCATTACGGACCAGTTCATTTCGGCCGGACGTTCGAAGTGGGGGCAAAAATCGAGCCTGGTAATGCTTCTGCCTCACGGCTACGAAGGACAGGGGCCTGAGCACTCCAGCGCCCGCCTGGAACGTTTCCTTCAGCTTGGCGGAGAAGAGAATTTTACCGTCGTCAATCTGACGAGCGCGGCTCAATATTTCCACCTGCTCCGCCGTCAGGCGGCCTTGACCGAAAGCGAAGACGCGCGTCCGCTGATCGTGATGTCGCCGAAGAGCCTCATCCGCAACAACCGCGTCGCATCCAGCGGCAAGGAGCTGAGCGAAGGGCATTTCAAACGCGTGCTTGAGCAGGAAGGACTGGGCCAACATCCGGAACGCGTCGAGCGCCTCATTCTTTGCAGCGGCAAAATCGCCGTCGAACTCGAGGAAGCGCTCAGCAAGGAAGAGGGACCGCATGATTGGCTGCATATCGTGCGCGTGGAGCAGCTGTATCCGTTCCCTGAACAAGAAATCCGCGATATTTTCGCAAGATATACGAATGCCAAAGAAATTTTGTGGGTACAGGAAGAACCGGAAAACATGGGAGCATGGCGTTACATCGAACCTCATCTCCGCAAGCTGGCGCCTCAAGGCACGCCTGTGAACTACAACGGCCGTCCTGAACGTTCGAGCACGGCCAGCGGCTTCCAGCAGGTACACAGCTTTGAGCAGCAGCAGATCGTATCTACAGCTTTGAACCAAAAATCTATCAAGCATAACATCGCATTGGGGAGGTAGCAGGCCGTGAGCGAAATTACAGTACCGGCAATGGGTGAATCGATTACCGAGGGAACAATTTACAAGTGGCATGTTCAGGAAGGGGACGCCGTTAACCAGGGGGATGTGCTCCTTGAGCTGGAAACCGACAAGGTCAACCTGGAAATCAGCGCGGAGGAGTCCGGCGTCGTCGAAAAGATTTTGAGAAAAGACGGCGAAACCGTCCAAATCGGCGAAGTGATCGGAAGATTGGCGGCAGGCGGCGAAGCTTCCGCCGCGCCGGCCAAGGAAGAGCCGAAAGCGGAAGAAAAAGCCGCTCCGGCGGCTCCGGCGGCGCCAAGCGTACCGGCCGAGCCTGCGAAGGAAGGGGAAACGTACCTTGCGGCTTCTCCGGCGGCGCGCAAACTGGCCCGCGAGCAAGGCATCGATCTGGAACAGGTGAACCGCGATCCGAAAGGGCGCATCTACCAGGAGAACGTGAGAAACCACGCGGAAGCTCCGGCTCCTCGTCCGGCAGCCGCAGCGCCTGCAGCGCAAACGGCAGCGCCGGCCGTAACCGGCCAGCCCGGAAAACCTGCCGAACGTCAGCGCATGTCCCGCCGCCGGGCAACGATCGCCAAACGTCTGGTGGAAGCACAGCACACGGCCGCTATGCTGACCACCTTCAACGAAGTCGATATGACCGCGATTATGGACATCCGCAAACGCCGCAAAGATGCGTTTAAGGATAAACACGACATCGGACTCGGATTTATGTCCTTCTTCACGAAGGCGGTCGTCGGCGCGCTGAAGCAGTTCCCGCTTCTCAATGCCGAAATCGACGGCGAAGACATCATCGTGAAGAAATACTACGATATCGGCATCGCCGTCGCGGCGAAGGAAGGTCTCGTCGTACCGGTCGTCCGTGATGCGGACCGTCTCAGCTTCGCCGATATCGAGAAGGAAATCGCCTCGCTCGCTTCCAAAGCGCGCAGCAACACGCTGGCATTGTCCGAGCTTCAAGGCGGAACGTTCACGATTACGAACGGCGGCACATTCGGCTCGCTGATGTCCACGCCAATCCTGAACGCGCCGCAGGTAGGCATCCTCGGCATGCACAAAATCCAACTCCGTCCGGTTGCGATCGACGCGGAACGTTCGGAAAACCGCCCGATGATGTATATCGCGCTTTCCTACGACCATCGCATCGTAGACGGCAGCGACGCTGTCCGCTTCCTGGTAACGGTGAAAGAACTGTTGGAGGATCCGGAATCCCTGCTGCTCGAAGGTTAATGATATTCATCACGATTACTAGGAACTTAAAGCCGCCCGAAGGTTACGACCGGGGCGGCTTTTTTGCGCCTATATCCAAAACCAAAAGCCCGCCGTTCTTCCGGAGACCGGAAGGACAGGCGGGCTTTTGCTGACGTATGATGTTATGAGTTCCCGCTCGCTTTGGCTTTGTCATCATCCGAAGCAGGCTCGATCAGTTGATCTGCGGGCGTATTCGGATCATGCCAATTGGCGATCAGCTTGCGAATATATTCGATGTCTTTTTCGTCCGGATCGTAATACCAAAGGGAGTCGCGCATGGCTCCCTTGCCTTTGAGCATGTAATTGCTGATGGCCGGCATGCTGCCCCCTTCATAGAAGGTTTTGGCCAGATCGATCATAAAGGTGGAGGTCATGTTCGTTTTGAAATTGCTTCCCGCGACTTTCATCAAATCCGGCAGTTTCGTAATATTTTTGATTTCAAGCGCTCTTGCCAGAATCGCGTCGATCAGCACGCGGTGCCTCATCGTCCGGTTAAAGTCGGAGTCTTCGCGGTAGCGGGCGTAGCTGAGCGCGTCCTTGCCGTCGTAAATCGGTTTGTTCGGCTCGATCCGGAGCTTTTCGTGGTATTTCTGTTTGTTTTCGATCACTTTGGTGATCGGGAGACGCACGCCCCCAAGCTTGTCGACGACGTCTTTCAGGCCTTGAAAATTAATGGTGGCGTAAAAATCGACGTTGCTTCCCAGCAGGTTTTCCACCGTGTCGACGCTGCGTTTGATCCCGCCGCGGGCATACGCTGCGTTGATTTTGCTTTTTTTGTTTTCCTCGGCGATTTCGGTGTAGGTGTCCCGCGGGATGGAGATGAGCAGGACTTTGCCGTCCTTCGGACGCACGACGGAAAAGATGATCGTATCGGAACGTCCCGGTTCGTTTTTTCGTTCATCGGTGCCAAGGAGCAAAATCGAAAACGGGTTTTGAACCTTTTCCGGTTTTACCTCTTCGTCGATTTTTTCATAGGATTGGTCAAGCGTCTCGGCAACGGTATCTTTCATCAGCGTATCAAAAGCGAGCAGCGCGACTTGTTTCCGGAAGATATATCCGGCTCCTGCCGCGAGCAGCAGGCAGATCAGCGTAACGAGCAGCCACGTTTTTCCTTTTCGCTTTTTTTTCCTTTTCCTGGGGCGGGTAAGCCGCGTCGGCTCTTGATTTTCCATCGGTCACTCCTGTTTCGATTTACAAAATTTTCTTCCGCTTTCCATCATTTTATAGTATTCTCTTAACCAAAATCAACCGAGGGTTCGCGATCGTTCGTCACCAGCGGCGTTTTTTCGTTTTTTGGCAGCAAAAAAGACGGCCGTTGAAGGAGCCGCCGATCGGAAAGCGAATGTTATTTTCAACAAAAAAAATAATATCCGTTAGAATTGGAATTAAGTTATAGCGATGCTGCTATTCTATGAATTTAGGGCAAAATGTTTGTGTTGAAGACGCTCCAGCTTGCGGATGATCTCTTTTTGCCATCTGGCGTCGTCCAGCTGTCTGGCAAGATTCAGCAAATCCAAATAATCGTCAATACGCAGCTCGGCGCATTGGGCCGATGGGTTTACCATGCTCGTCGACTCCTTACCATTGGTGTTGATTGCGATTCTTACATCATTGTATCACACTTCATTCGGGTAGTGATAATCTTTCTCAATGAAAAATAAATTTTTTAATGCGAAGGAGCGTGTGCGCAGTATGGAGAAACCACTCAAATGGCTTGATTGGGCCAAGCAAATTCAGGGCATTGCCCAGACGGGACTCGCCTACGCCAAGGACGTATACGACAGGGAACGGTACGAGCAGCTGCGGGCGCTCAGCCTGGAGATCATGGCGGAATATACGGAAGTGGAAACCGGCAAGCTGGCCGAATTGTTTGCGGGCGAACACGGCTATGCCACCCCGAAGGTGGATATCCGGGGCGTCGTCATTCGAAATGGCGAAATTTTGCTGGTTCGCGAAAAGGAAGACGGGGAGTGGTCGCTGCCGGGCGGATGGGCCGACCTGCTGCTGTCCCCGACCGAAATTGCGGTCAAAGAGGTGCGTGAAGAATCGGGTTACGAGGTGAAGGCGCTGCGCCTGCTCGCCGTGATGGACAACCAGAAGCATAATCCGCCCGCTCCCTATCATGTCTATAAAATGTTTATTCAATGCGAGATTACGGGGGGCCGGGCGCAGGAAGGCGTGGAGACGAGCGGCGTAAGGTTTTTTGGCAGGGAGGAGCTTCCCGAGCTATCGCGCAGCCGCAATACGGAAGCGCAGATCCGCCTGATGTTTGAACTGCTGGAACATCCGGAACGCATCCCGGTGATCGATTAGAAGGGAAAGCAGCGCCTTCACCGTCAAGGGGGTCCTGACTTCCCTAAGCGGTACGAAAACGCGGCTGCGGGAAAAGGTGTATGTTCCATGAGCATGTCTGTTAGAATAAGAAGGAACGCAACAAGCGGCGGCAACGAGCTGAATTTAAGCTGAGAAAGGATGACATCATGCTGACGATTACCGAATATGAGGTGGAGCATATTAATGACCCGTTCCGCATTTTGGAGGGCAAACGTTACGAATACAAGCTGGATCTCGAGGTTCCGGAGGACGACGAGCTTTACTCCGAAAACGGGCTGTACGTCCGGGCCATCTATAACGAGCTGGAAGAGGGCGGAAATCTCGTCAAATACGATTTGTACGAAAAATCGACGGACCGTTATCTCGACTTCGATCTGGAAGAGGACGAGGTTCGGATGATCGAGGCGTTTTGCCGCGAGCATCTGGGGGATGCGGAAGTATGAGACGTACGCCCGTGACGGTCCCTTACGGCTATGAACCTCCCGCAGAGCAAAACAAGGGGACGCTGATTTTTTACGATGCCTTTGAGGACATCACCGTCCAAGGACTGCTTAAAGCGGAGAAAACGGCGGAAGAACGTGCGTTTTCGCGGTTGGTGCTGTATCCGCTGCATGAAGAAACGGCCAAACGCATGCTGAAGGCTGCCGTCAGTGCTTATTACAAACGCGAGCGGCAGCTGGAGAGCTGGAAGGAAGAACATCGTTCCTCCGCCGTGATCGAGGGATTTGAAGCCAAGCGGAAAAAATATACCCCGATGGACACGGCTTTGCGCCATTTGACGGAGAAATACCCGGCTCCGCATTTTTTGTACCTGACGCCGGACATGGCAAACCTGTTTGCGTCCTACGCTTCTTTTAAAGACTGGATCGTCCGGCTGCGGCTCATTTTGTCGGAGCGCCCGGAGCGGGTACACCCGCTGCTTGAAGAATACCAGAACCGCTGGGACGTATCGGGAGAACCCAGGGCAGGGGAATAAGCTATTCATGCAATGTAAACACAGCCGGCATTCGTGCCGGTTTTTTAAATGCAAAGGATGTTTATTGCACCGGGCTCCGAAAAAATACGAGAACGGGCTGAAATCGAGGCCCTGATACCGGGCTATCTTACTTTTTTTGTTGGGGCCGTGCCTCCTTCGGATGGTTGCTCATTCCCGGAAAGCCCGGTAAACTTAATAGTAACGGTTTTGAACTAGATTTCGTTAGGAGTTTTTAAATATATGAGTGTGGAAACGATGACGATGGAGAGGGCGCAGCAGCTGCTGCAAACCTATTACGGGTACCCGGATTTCCGGGAGGGCCAGAAAAAGATCGTCCTCAGTCTGCTGGAAGGAAACGATACGCTGGGCATCATGCCGACGGGCGGGGGCAAATCGATCTGTTACCAGATTCCGGCGCTGATGCTGCCGGGTCTGACGCTGGTCGTTTCGCCGCTGATTTCGCTGATGAAGGACCAGGTGGATGCGTTAACGGCGATGGGCATTCCGGCTGCGTACATCAACAGCACGCTGAGCGGCAAGGAAGTCAACGAGCGGATCCGCGCCGCCAAACGCGGCGATTTGAAACTGCTGTACGTGGCGCCGGAGCGGCTGGAGGTCGAATGGTTCCGCGACGAGATGAACCAGCTTTCCATCTCCTGCGTCGCGGTGGACGAGGCGCATTGCGTGTCCCAGTGGGGGCATGATTTCCGGACGAGCTACCTGGCGGTGGCGCCGTTCGTCGAGAGCCTTCGCGACCGGCCGATCGTCGCCGCCTTTACGGCCACGGCCACGCCGGAGGTCACGGACGATATGGTTCGGCTGCTCCGTTTGGAAAAGCCCGAAGTGTTCGTCACGGGGCTGAGCCGCGATAATTTGGCGATGTCGGTGCTGCGCGGGGAAAACAAGCGCGATTTTGTCATGAAATATGCCGAGGTTCATTCGCATCAGCCGGGAATCATCTATGCCGCCACCCGTAAAGACGTGGACGATTTGTACGAACGTTTGCGCAGCAACGGGCTGGCCGCGGGGAGATACCATGCCGGCATGAGCGACGAGGAGAGGGCGGCAAGCCAGGAGGCTTTCCTGTACGATGATATCCGGGTCATGGTGGCGACCAACGCATTCGGGATGGGGATCGACAAATCGAACGTACGGTACGTCATCCATTACAACATGCCCAAAAACATGGAGGCTTACATCCAGGAAGCGGGCCGCGCGGGCCGCGACGGCGAACCGAGCCAGTGCATTTTGCTGTTCGGCGCCCAGGACATCATCACGCAAAAGTTTCTGATCGAGCAAAATCCGCAGGACCCGGAGCGTAAAGCCAACGATTACCGCAAACTGCAGCAGATGGTAGATTACTGCTATACGACACGCTGCCTGCGCAGCGCCATGCTCGATTATTTCGGGGAAAAGCATGAGGACAAGCCTTGCGGGATCTGCAGCTCCTGTACGGACGAACGCGAGCTGGTCGACATGACGATCGATGCGCAAAAAATATTTTCCTGCATCCACCGCATGCGTGAACGGTTTGGCGTATCCATGGTGGCGGCCGTTTTGAAGGGCTCCCGCAACAAGAAGGTGCTTCAATACCGGTTCGATGAGCTGTCGACCTATGGCGCGATGTCGGACCGGACGGAAAAGGAAATTTCGGAGATCATCAACGTCATGGCCTCGGAAGGGTACTTATCCCTCTCGGAGGGACAATATCCGGTCTTGAAGCTTCAGCCGCTGGCTGCGGAGGTGCTGAAAGGGCAGCGGAAGGTGATGCAGCGCCTGCCGGCCAAGGCGGCTTCCGGAGACGGTACGGGCGGGCGCTCCGGCAGTTCGCGGAGAGACTATTCGCCGTCGGCCGTCAACGAGACGGTGTTCGAACAGCTGCGCCTGATCCGGCGCGAGCTTGCGGAGCGGGAGCGCGTGCCTTCCTATATCATCTTCAACGATGCGACGCTTCGCGAGATGAGCGTGGTATGCCCGCAGACCGAACAAGCCATGCTGAAAGTAAAAGGCGTGGGCGAAGTGAAATACCGCAAATACGGCAAGCCGTTCCTGGATTTTTTCCGGGAGATGGGCGACGACCGTTACGACGGCGATTATGAATAATAGAAGGAATGTGAACCCATGAAAGTCATTTTATCGACCTTAAACGCCAAGTTCATCCACACCTCGCTGGCGATCCGCCTCCTGAAGGCCTACAGCGAGCATGCTTTTGACATTGAGCTGGCGGAATATACGATCAAGGATCCGGTGATGAACATCGTCTCCGACTTGTTCCAGCGGCGCCCCGACGTGATCGGTTTTTCCTGTTACATCTGGAACATCGAAGAGACGCTCCGGGTGATCGACATCGTCAAAAAGGTCATGCCCGCAGTCAAAATCGTCCTCGGCGGTCCTGAAGTGTCTTATGACACGGGGTTTTGGATGGAGCGCGCGAAAGGCGTCGATTTTATCGTCATGGGCGAAGGCGAGGAGACGTTCCATCATCTGCTGCAGGTGATCGAAGGCGACCGGAAATACCATTTTGTGTACGGCATCGCCTACCGGAAAGGGGAAGAGGTGATCATCAATCCGCCCCGCCCGAAAAGCGATTTGAATTCGCTGCCGTCCCCGCACCGTTTTCAGGAGGACATTCCGAACCTCGGCAAACGGATCGTTTATTTCGAAACAAGCCGGGGCTGCCCGTTCCAATGCCAGTTTTGCCTGTCAAGCATCGAAAACGGGGTGCGTTATTACGACATTGAGCGGGTCAAAGCGGATATTACGTATTTGATCGACAAGGGCGCCAAAGTGATCAAGTTTTTGGACCGGACCTTCAACATCAACCACAGCTATGCGATGGAAATGTTCAAGTTCCTGATCGAAAATAACCGCGGCTGCATTTTCCAGTTCGAAATTACGGCCGACATCATGCGTCCCGAGGTGCTGCAATTTTTGGCGGACAACGCGCCGCCCGGCATTTTCCGCTTCGAGATCGGGGTGCAGTCCACCAACGACCCGACCAACGTGCTGGTCAAACGCCGGCAAAACTTCGAGAAGCTGTCCCGGACCGTCAATATCATCAAAAACAGCGGCCGGATCGCGCAGCATCTCGATTTGATCGCAGGCCTGCCGGAGGAAGATTACGACACGTTCCGAAAAACGTTCAACGACGTGTTTGCGCTCAGGCCGGAAGAGCTGCAGCTCGGCTTCCTGAAAATGCTGCGCGGGACCGGCCTCCGGCGCGACGCCGAAAAATACGAATATACTTACATGGATCAGGCGCCTTACGAAATTCTCGGCAGCCATAAGCTTCCGTTCGAAGACATCGTGCGGCTGAAAAGGCTCGAGGACGTGCTCGAGAAATATTGGAACGCGCACCGGATGGATCATACGCTGAACTATTTAATGAAGCATGAATTCGACTCGCCGTTCGATTTCTTTCAGGAATTCGGCGATTATTGGGAAGGGCAGGGATGGCAAAAAATCGGCCACCAGCTGGAGGATCTGTTCACGCGCCTGTCCGCTTTTCTCGCGCACCGGGGCATCCGGCGGATGGACGTGGCGCTGGGCCTGATGAAGCTGGATTATTTCCTGAACCACAAATACAAGCCGCGCAAAATTTGGTGGAGCGAGCCGATCGATAAACAGGAGTGGAGCACGCTGATGCGGCGGGTGCTGGACCATCCCGAAAACGTATCCGGCAGCTTCGCGGGGCTTGGAATCGGCGAAAGGGAGCTGCAAAAGCATGCCGTTCTGGAGGTGCTTCCTTTCAGGCTGGAAGACGTGCTGGCGGGAGGTACGGGCGAAACGCCGGAAGGAACGCCGCTGCGGCAGCTTCTGATGGTGCTGTACCAGCAGGATGACAGCGAGCAGCCGGTCTATTACACGATGGAGCTGGAACCGGCCGGCTCGGCGCAAAGCTGATTCCTTAACGAAAAAAAACGCTCTCGGCCATAAAGTCGAACTTTATGGAACCGAGAGCGTTTTTGCGTGGAAAGGGTTATGCTTCCTCTCCGGAACTCGTTTGCGAAGAAGACGGGGTATGGCGGTCGAGCCAGTCGATGACGTCCGCCGTAACCTCGTCCCGGTTGACTTCGTTCAGCATTTCATGCCGTCCTTCCGGATAGAGCCGGCATTCCACGTCGGCCAAGCCCAGGTTGCGGTAAACCGCTTCGAGGCGGCGGACCCCCCGGCCGTTCAGGCCGACCGGATCTTTTTCCCCGCTGAACAGGTAGACGGGCTTATGCTTCGGAATGCCTCGATACCCTTCCGGTTGCTGGATTTCCTGGAGCAAGCCGAAAAAATCCCGGAAAAATCTTGTCGTGCAAATCGCCCCGCAGTAGGGGTCTTCGATGTAACGGTCGACTTCGGCCGGGTCGCGCGACAACCAATCGAACCGGGTGCGGTTAGGGGCAAAGGCCTTATTGAATCCGCCGAACACGATGGCGTTCATCATCAGGCTGCGATGCGAATCTCCCTGCAGCGCCCGCTGCAGGGAGGCCAGCGTTTTGCCCGCGCGAAGCATGCCGCGCGGACCGTTGGTGCCGGATAAAATGAAACCGTCGTACCCGTCCGATCGCGACATGATGACCTTTTGCACGAGAAAGGATCCCATGCTGTGCCCCATCAGGAACAAGGGGACGCGGGGATGCTGAGCTCGCGCCAGCCGGCCCAGCTGGACGATATCCTGAACCATGAGCTGAAATCCGTTTTCTCCGACGTCTCCCAGCCGCTCGAGCGAACCGGCGGTCAAGCCGTGTCCGCGCTGGTCATGGGCGTATACCGCATATCCTTTGCCGGTCAGCGCCGAAGCGAAGCGGCCGTAACGTTCGGCGGTTTCGCACATGCCGTGGGCGATCTGGACGATGCCGGCGATTTCGGCCTCCGGATCGGGAAGCCACTGATAGACATGAAGCTTCGTTCCATGCGGATCTGTCATCGCAAAGGTCTGCTCAAGCATGCGCCATCCCTCCTCGTTATCCATTAGGAACCCTCAGGCCGGCCGCAGGATCGGCTGCCGAGGTTCGAAAATATATAAAAGCGAATAGATTATTCCGGCAAATAAGAACGAAGCACGGTTGCGTTGCCTTCCAAAGTGTATGCGCCGAGGTTGGCCGGAAGAAGGAAACATTGGCCCGCCTTGATGTCCAGGGAACCGCCGTTCCAGCCCAGCTTGCCGCTGCCGTCGCATACGACCAGGATCGTAAAGCTTTCCGGCGTCGTGTTCAAATTCCAGGAGCCGTCCACGATGCCTTTTTCCACGATAAAATAAGGCGATTTGGCGATTTGCAGCCATTCTCCGGCACCCAGGCCGCCCGTTTTCATCGTCGTTGCGCCGGAGCCTTCGAACGCGGTAACGTTCAGGGAATCCTCGATATGAAGCTCGCGCGGTTTGCCGTCCAGGCCCGGACGGTCATAATCGTAAATGCGGTAGGTCGTATCGGAGTTTTGCTGAATCTCCGCCACGACGACGCCCGCGCAAAGGGCGTGAACCGTACCCGCAGGGATGTAGAACGTGTCGCCGGCTTCGACGGATACTTCGCGCAGCGTATCCATGACGGTTCCGTTTTCCAGCGCCGCTTTCATGCTTTCGCGGGTGACGCCTTCCTTCAGGCCGTAAATGATTTTGGCCCCGGGTTTGGCGTCGAGGACGTACCACATTTCCGTTTTGCCGAGCTCGCCTTTCGGCAGGCCTTCATAGTCGTCCGTCGGGTGAACCTGCACGGACAGGTTGTCGTTGCAGTCGAGGAGCTTGATCAGGAGCGGAAAACGCCCGTTTTTCTCGGAAAAGCCTTTGCTGCCGAACCATTCCTTGCCGAGCTCTTCGCGGATTTGATCGAGTCCTTTTCCGGCCAGTTCGCCGTTGACGACGGTCGTGGTGCCGTTCGGATGATCGGCGATCATCCAGCCTTCGCCGATATGCCCTTCCGGAGGGGTGAGGCCGAAACGTTCAAGGGCGCGGCCGCCCCATACGCGTTCTTTGAATTCGGGTTGGAACAATAATGGATAAGGTTGTGTCATAGCTGCATCTTCCTTTCAAGTCATTAATCTGAACATGATTCGTTGAATCAAACTGCTTGCATTCGGATTCGTCAGATCCGAGATCTATATGTTTCAGGCGCACATGCTTGGATGTGCCACCCGCGGTTTACCGCTTTTTTTCGATCGCGACGACGTACGGCGCGTCGTTTCGCTGAAGCTGCCTGTACATCACCGTCTGGCACGTATCCTGGGGCAGGCTTGAGGCCCAGGCCGTCACCGCTTCCGCTTCGGCAGCCCCGCCGGCATGGCCGGGATACAGCACGGCCGTAATGATCCCTTTGGGGCGGAGCAGCGAAAGCGAGGCTTCCAGCGCTTCAAGCGTGCTTTCCGTTTTCGTTATGATATGTTTGTCGGCATCCGTCGCAGGCAGATAGCCCAGATTAAACATGACGGCGCCGACGCGGCCCCGGCACTCCGGGGGGATGTATGCCGTCATCCGCGCGTGGCTTGCAAGAAACAGGGAAACGGAAGCCATGCCGCCGGCAGGCTCCCGGGACAGCCGTTCCTCGGCAAGGCGAAGCGCCTGCTCTTGAATATCGAAGCCGTACACCCGGCCTTTAGGCCCTGCGGCCTTGGCGAGGAACGCCGTGTCGGCTCCCGTGCCGACCGTGGCGTCGACGGCGATGTCGCCGGGCGCCAGGCGTCCTTCGATTTGCTTATGCGCGAAGCTGAGTACGGATAAAAAACCCATTTACGCGTTCCTCCAATATTTCCCTTGCCATGTATCCCGCGCTTTCAGTTCGGCGTCGATGCCGTTGAGCACTTTCCATTTATTGAGGCTCCACATCGGTCCGATCAGCAGCTTGCGCGGCGCGTCGCCCGTCAGGCGATGGACGATCATGTCCGGCGGCAGCATCTCGAGCGTGTCGACGACAAGCTTGATGTATTCGTCCTCCTCCAGAAAGCGGAGCAAGCCGGCTTCATGCTGGCGTACCATCGGCGTGCCTTTCATGAGATGGAGCAGGTGGATCTTGATCCCCTGCACGCCCATTTTGGATACTTCGTATCCGGTTTCGAGCATCATTTCATGCGTTTCCTGCGGAAGTCCGTAAATGATGTGGGCACAGACCCGGATGCCATGCTTGCGGAGCTTGGCGACGGCATCCACGAAACATTTCGTATCATGGGCGCGGTTGATCAGCTCGGAAGTGGAATCGTGGACCGTTTGCAGCCCCATTTCGACCCAGAGGTAGGTCCGCCGGTTCAGCTCGGCCAAATATTCGACGACATCGTCCGGCAAGCAATCGGGCCTAGTCGCGATCGACAAGCCGACGACGCCGGGCTGCCGCAGGATCGTTTCGTAATATTCCCTCAGCACCTCTAACGGCGCATAGGTATTCGTGTAAGCCTGAAAATATCCGATGTACTTCGCGTTCGGCCATTTCAGGTGCTGTTTGTCCCGGATTTCATTGAATTGGGTGACGAGGTCGTCACGGCGTTTGCCGGCGAAGTCTCCCGATCCGCGCGCGCTGCAGAACGTGCAGCCGCCCCTGGCGATCGTGCCGTCGCGGTTCGGGCAGGTGAAGCCGGCATCGAGCATGACCTTGAACACCTTTTCGTCGAACTCGCGGCGCATTTCGTAATTCCAGGTATGGAACCTTTTATCTCCCCATAGAAGCGGAGGGCTTGCTGCTTTCGAATGCATGTGAAGGTGCTCCTTTTTGGCGTATCAGCAAAGGTTAAAACGTTATGGCTTACTGCTTGCTCTATTGTAGCAAAAAAAATCGGGGAAGGGTATGAGAGGGCGAAACCGAGTCATTTTTATCGGCGGCCGGGCATATGATTTATTGAAAAAACTTACATGAAATGTTATATTAAAAGTGAGAGTCGGCGCGCTCCTGTTTTCGCAAAACCGGCACCGATTCATAAAAGAAACGAATCTCGGCAACCATAATCCGTGAGGTGATCATGATGAGTTATTTAACCGCAGAAGCTTCAGGAAAAGGTAAAATTGCTGTGGAATTGACTCCGGAGGAGGCGCTTGCGTTGACGGGCGTCAAATTTAACGGAAATCCGGAGGTGAAAGCGGAGGCGCATCGAAAAATTCGCAAAGCCTTCGAAAAGACATTTGATTTTCAGTATCAAGATAGGTTAGACTAACAACAAAGAATTCGTTGGACCCCAATTCCAAATAGATTTGGAAAAGGAATTCTGCGCCCCTTGGCATCGATGCCGGGTGGCCGGAATTCTTTTTCTTTTTTTCCGGGGATGCTCTTTACATTTGAGTGTATCTTCGGCACAATATTGCAAGTAAGCTGTCCGCGAATACCTGCGCGGATATTAAAGCGATGAAAGTGGAGGTATGAAATGCGTTTACGCGGCAGAAAAGGAATCCGGGAGAATTTGGAGGCCCAGGCCGGCTTCGTTATTCTTGATCCCCGGTCCCATAAAGGAAAATGGCATACGTTATTCGGCAACGACCGTCCCATTTACGTGGAGCTCGGCATGGGCAAAGGCCAGTTTATCAGCCAGATGAGCTTCCGTTATCCGGACATTAATTTTATAGGCATCGATATGTATGACGAACTGATCCGCCGGGCGAGCGAAAAGGCCCGTTTGGCCTGGTCCGAGCGGAATGTCGAAACGCCCCCGAATTTGCGGCTTGCGCTTGCGAACGTGGAATTTTTGGAGGACGTGTTCGAAGAAGGGGAAATCGAGCGGATTTTTTTGAATTTCAGCGATCCTTGGCCTAAAGCGAGACATGCCCGCCGCCGTTTGACACATCCCCGTTTTTTGGAGAAATATCGCCGCTTGCTGAACGAAAACGGAGAAATTCATCTCAAGACCGACTCGCAGACGCTGTTCGAGTTTTCGTTGAACGCTTTTGCCGATTTCGGCCTGCAAATGACGAACATTTCGCTAAACCTTCACCGCGAAGGTCCCAACGAACAGCATGTCATGACCGAATACGAAACGAAATTCCACGGGCAAGGCGTGAACATCCACCGCTGCGAGGCCATCGTCGGGGAAAAAGCGCTGCAGCGTTACCAGGAACACCGGCTCGACAATTACCGCCTGCAGGACAAGCCTCAAGCGAACAAAAGCGGGCAGGAATAACGAGGGAACTTAGAGCTGCGATGCAGCCCGGTCTTTTATAAGGAAAATAAGCAGGACAAAAAACAATCCCTGCGAACGTGCGCCGGCCGGTTTGGCCGCGGGGCCCGTTTGCGGGGATTTTTTGTAAGCGCAAAAAAAACGGCGCCTTCCTTCTCAGGAGGACACCGTTTTCGAATCCAGCATTTCGATGATGCTATGCGCGCTTTCCATCGGGCGGTACCGGGCAATGCTCTGCAGCTGCTCTTCCCGCCGCCGCCGGATGCCGTCCAAATCGCCGACGAGCTTGTCCATCCATTTTACGATGACGTCCAGGGACGAAATCGGCTCGCCCAGCCCTTGCGCGGTGAAATAATGGCAGTTTTCTTCCTCCTGCCCGGGAAGGGGATGGTGGAACAGCATCGGGATGCCTTTCGCCAAACCTTCCGTGCAGGTCATCCCGCCCGGTTTCGTGACGAGGAGGTCCGACACTTCCATCAGCTTGTCCACTTCGAGCGTAAACCCGATCAAATGGATGTTGGGATGATTGTATTTGGGGTCCTGCTCCAGCTTTTTCAGCTCTTTTTCGTTATTGCCGAGACAGAACAGAATCTGGACCTTGTCCTTCCAGCGGGTCAAAAAATCGTTGATGACCTCGTCGTTCATGATGCCCCAGCCCCCGCCCATCACCATGACCGTAGGCATGTCCTTCAGCCCGAAGCGTTCGCGGATTTCTTCCTTCCCGGGATGCTCCCAGAAGCTGGGATGGACGGGGATGCCGGTGACCTTGATTCTGGAAGGGGGAACCCCTTGGTGGATCATTTTGGCCCGCACCTCCTGGGTGGAAACCAAATAACGGTCGACCTGCGGGGTGATCCATGTGCCGTGCGCGTCATAGTCCGTGATGACGGTACACAGCAATATTTGCTCTCCGAGCCGCTTCAGGCGCGAGATGACGGCGCTCGGGATGGGATGCGTGCAGACGACGATATCCGGCCGCAGCTGGTGGACGACGTTTTTCGTATGCGTGTAAAAAATGCGGTGCAGCGCAAGCGTCGTAAAACGGTTCAATGATTTGTTGTATTGATGGCGGTACATCATGCCGACCAGCTTGGGCTGCGAAAGCACGGTTTTTTTATATGCGGTGATGATCAAAGGCGCAACCTTCGGGTTCAAAAAACTTCCAAGTTCAAGGACTCTCGTCTGAACATTCGGTGAGAGTTTGCGTAGACTGCTTGAGAGTGCGTACGCAGCTCGAGTATGTCCAGCACCGAAGCCTTCAGATAATAACAATACCCTTTTTTTGCTCACTCTCAATTCACCTGTTCCTGCTTGTTTTGGTCTAATTACACCTTATCCGCTTTAGGGCCATAATGCAACCGTCCCCGCGGCAACGGCCGTCCCGATGGTCGCGCCTGCGAGGCAATCGGAGGGATAGTGCAGGCCTAAATACATGCGGGATACGGCGACGGACAGAGCGACCGGTACCAGAACCCAAGCCAAAACGGGGCATGCGGCCACAAAGGGCGTAACCAGCGAGAAAACGGCGGTCGTATGGCCCGACGGAAATGAGTGGTCCGTCAGCGGATTGCGAAACGTGTTCGTCCCCGGCAGCGTCAAATACGGCCGTTGCCTGGGCCATGTTTTTTTCGACACGGCTACGGGAATATGGCTTAGTGCAAGCGCCACGCCGGCCTGCAGTCCGTATGTGCTCCACGGTTTGGGCGCCAAAAGCCACATGGACAGGGAAAACAAGATCGTAAACCAAGCGCCGCCAATATGGGTAATATAATAAAGCCAGCGATTTACCATGCTCCGGTGCAAGCTGCTGTTCACCTTTGTAAATAACTGTTGGTCCAAACGTTTTAATTTCTGAATAAGACGGATCATGGGATACCTCCGGGCGTAGTTTAGCCATAGCGGGCGCTGGTTTGATATTTTTTTCATGAATTTATCATATTTTGAATCCGTCGGCTTTTCAAGAACGATCGCGAAAAGGGGTCATTTTCGGAACAATTAGTCCTGAAAACGACCCCTGAAACGTATATGGGGAGTATGCGGTTGGATCCGAGGGGAGGCCCGGCCCGTTTAACGAAAAGTTTGGATTGCCGAAGACTTAAGGAGGTTTTTGGCAACGGTGAAGTGCGGGAAGAAGCCTTTCGACAGCGGAATCGTCAGCTCGCCATCCAGGGTGATGTCGTAATGGTTCCATTCGTTCGGGGAAATCGCTTGGATATATTTAATGTTGACCAGGAAGCTTTTATGGCACTGAAAGAGACATGGCGTCGATTGGCTGGCGATGTCTTTTAAATTGGACGTGCTGTCGATCTTCTCGTTGTCGGACAAGGTCACCTGAATAACGTTTTTGCCCGTTTTCTCCACGCATTTGATGAGATTTTCGACCAGGATCAGCTTTTTGTTGTCATGCTTGAGCGTAATGTAGTTCAGGCGGTCTTCGTTTTCGGCAATTGCGGCCAATTTGCTTTCCAGAAGGCGGCTAAACGCCAATTTGATCGATGACAACAACGTATTATAGCCGGAAAAATGAAGCCGAAGCGGCTTTTCGTTGGCATAAGAAATCATTTTTTTCATGAATTCCCCGCAATCCTCATCGCCGCACAGGCACAGAATTTCGATGTTGTTTTCCTGTTCGCACAGTTTCGCTAACAAAATCCGCAGATGGCATAGCGTGGACTTGGATAATTCCCATATGAAGATAAAACCGTCGTTTTTACGGGCGAAATCCAGAAACTCCTTGGGATTCTTCAGGTTGTATACCCTATTGTTTTTGAGGTGAGCTGACAATTTGATTTTCAATGAATAGTTCGATGAATAGACGGCTACATCCGGAAAATAGGGCAGCAAATGATTAACCTCCTAATCGTAGTCGTGATCGCAAGGGAACGAAAAGAATATGTTTACCTGAATCACCTATATATGGAATCTATTAATTATTATACTAATTAATGATGAATAAATCAAAAATAGGAATATAAAAGGAAAATGCGACATTGAACTACATGAATTGAGGAGTTTCGTCAGACGATGTACCACATATCCTCAGATATTAGTGTTTTACCCAAAAACTGTTAACTAGAGTCGGAAAATTATTTATCATGAATCATGTAGCTACGTTCCTATTGCCTGGCCGGCAAAAAACAAAGGAGGTTTCATAATATGGTATGTAAATACGATTGCCCAAGCGGAATGTCCGGCGGCACCCCTGTCCCTGGTGACGACAGCGGCTGCGTATCCAGCACGGATTGCGTCAGAACACGTTATATTTACCAGTACTATACCCCTTGCTACCAAAATGGTTCGATTCAGGTTTGGAAATACTGCAACTCCGAATGGGGAAATTGTTGCTAGTCTTGCAGGCCATTCGACAGGTGCCCAAGGTTTTGGGCGCCTGTTTGATCCATGCTCCGGAAAGGGTGACGCGAACATGCAGGAACAAGAATATATGAAATTCCTTAAAAAGCGGACGATGGCGCCGATTCCGATCGGGGAGAACATGCCGACCCCGTTTGCGTTTGACCGAGCCGGGCACGAAGCCGCGATCGATTTCGGGCCGACCGGAACGGTGATCTTTTTTATGAGCAAAACTTGCGAAAAATGCGATTTTTCGCTGTTAAGCCAATATTCCGAAACCTTTCGTTTTAAAACGTACTTATTTGTGGATGCCGACGACGATTTTGCAAGTGAGATTGAAAGAATGTATCCCGGGTTTGAAGTTTTCAAATCGGATCTGACCGTGTTGTTCAAGGAAATCAGAGTCGAAGCGGTTCCGCTGGTATATGCCGTGAATAAGGTAGGCCAAATCGTCGGAGGCGGGCTGTTCAATACTTACGAGAGTCTGACGCGCAAGATTTCGCCGCTGATCGAGGTGTTCGGTTCCGGGAGCATGTTGAATGAAAACATTTCGTGAAGGCCTCGGATTGTTCGCCTTATCTTTTAAGGAAGTGTGGATCGCGGACAAAACCTATTTCTTCTTCAACCTCTTGATGCTGATCGCGATTCCTTTCCAGATGAATGCTTCGATTTATCTCGGCTCCGCGCTGATCAACGACCTCTCTTCCCCGAACTTCGAGTTCGGCGGGGTTCTCCGGCTGATCGTTCTTATCGTCGGCATGGAGCTGGCGGTAACGGTACTGGGCCAGCTTCAGCAGAAGTTCAATTTGGCGTTTACGGAAAAGTTCTCGCTTAGGCAAAAAACGAGATTGCTGGATTATTATTATTCGATCGATCTCGTGGAAAAGGAAAATCCGTCGTTTCACGGCAGGGCGCAATTCAATGAATTCGCGTTGTCCAAAATCGAAAGCAATTACCAATCGTTCCTGTCCTTGGCTTCGCTGCTGGTCAGCATCTCCCTGTCGCTGTATTTGCTGCGAAATCTAAGTCCGGCTGCGATGATCTGTCTATTGGCGGTGTGCGTCGCTAGGGGCATGTTGGAGCTGAAGACGATCCGGAACCGAGTCGAAGTCACGAACGTCCTTCAAACTTCGCACCGTACGTACGGTTATCTGTATCAGTTGTTGAGCAATTTTACGGCGCATAAGGAAATGATGGTTAACCAGGCATACCCGTTCTTTAAAAAGCTTTGGCTTGAAAGGAAACGGGAGGCCTTTGAACTGCAATACGGATTGGAAAAAAAGACAATCGTTTTCGTTACGATAAGCAAGATCCTGTCGGGTTTGTTCAAACTCGGGCTTGCCGTCCTGATCATCTATTACATTTATAATAGAAAATTGACGATCGGCGATTACATGGCCATCACCATGGCCGCGCCGCTGATCGAATCCAATATATTGAACCTGTTTAATCTTGGCGGAAAATTTTACGAGAACACCAGTTATCTCCGGCTGGCCGGGGACATGCTGTCTGCCGGAGGCGGAGACGCCGGTTCCCGGGGCAGCGTCATCGGCGAGATCCAGTCGATCGCGGTCCGGAATCTCTCTTTTCGATATCCGAACCGAACCGAAAATGCCTTAAACGGCATTCGCCTGTCGATCCGCAAAGGCGAAATAATCGCCATCGTAGGCGACAACGCATCCGGCAAAACCACCCTTGTCAAGCTAATATTGGGGTTATATCCGCCGGAGCCCGGCAGCGTATTTTACAATCAAACGGATTTGAACGACATCCATCTGCCATCGGTATGGAACCAGGTCAGCGCGGTGTTTCAGGATTTCTCGAAGTATGAACTCGACATTCGCCACAATATCGCGTTATCCGATCTGAAGGAGATCCATAACGACCAAAGGCTGTACGAACTCGCCGATGCGTTCGGGATCGCGAATATCATGCTTCCGGAGCGGGGCCTCGAAACGCAGCTTGGCTACTTGACGGAGGATTCCATCAATCTCTCGGGAGGCCAGTGGCAAAGAATCGCGCTGGCAAGAGCGCTGTTCAAACAAGCTTCGCTCGTCGTCTTGGACGAGCCTACTTCAGCCATCGATCCCAATAGCGAGCTGGAGCTGCTTAACCGTTTGCTGGACGCGTCCGGCGAAAAGACGCTAATCGTCATTACGCATCGCATCGGCATTGCGGCCAACGTGGACAAGATCGTCGTGATGCAAAACGGCGAAATCAAGGAAGTCGGAAGCCATTCGGATCTCGTCCATGCCCAAGGCTATTATTTCGATATGTGGATGAAACAAAAAGAGCTGTACAACAAGCAGGAAAAGGAGGTCGCTTACCCATGACCGATTTTGCTTCGGTCGTCGACTTTGAAGGCAATGAGATCCGCTTCAACGACGGCCGCCCCCAATTGTTTCTGTTCGTGTCTTTATTCTGCAACCATTGCGTCGAGTTTTTGCCGCAAATCAGCGTTCTCCGCAGCAAAATCCCTGAAATGGGACTCGTGCTGTTCTGCAACGGGGATGAAGAGGAGCATCGGGACCTGAAGGCCTATTTTCATTGGGACTTTCCGATCGTCTATTTGGAGCCGGAAGATGCGACGCTGACGTATGACGTTGAATCTTTCCCCTACATGATTTTGGTCAAAAACCGCCAAAAAGTGCTGGGAGCCTCTTTGACGGAGTGGGAGAAATACGAGGACCGGCTCGTTTCGGAGTGTTTGGTATGATCCTGTCTTCGATCGGCCAGTGCCTTTTGGTATTCGTATTTTGCATATCCGCCATTTCCAAAAGCCTGGATGTCGGCGAATTCAAGATCAGCATCCGGCAATTCGGCATCCTAACCAACGACCGGGCGATCGCCGCGGCCGCTTACTTGTTTATTTTGGGCGAGTTTGCGGCATCCGTATTGATCGTGTTTGCTTTCGGCCGGGTCATTACGCTTGTCCTGACCATGGCGCTCATGACGACGTTTGTCGCCGCGCTGCTCAAAGTATCGTTCGAAAAAAAGACGGTGCACTGCAACTGTTTCGGACAGAGCCGCAAACCGACGAACAAGCTTTACGCCATCGGGCGCAATGTCGTCATCATCGCGCTCATCCTGTTTTGCTGGACGTTTCAGGCGAGCCCGCGCTTTTCTCTATCGGAAAACGTCATGATGTATGCCGTTTTGGCGAATGGCTCGCTGTTCGCGGTCCTGATCAAGCAGTATTGGTACAAAAGGGGGAAGGGGATTCATGCTTGAAACGCTCCCATATGCGCTGAGCCTTGTCTCCTTGGGGCTGGCCGTTCTTTTGATAGGGTACGTCAGGCGGGCCGCCGCCCTTGAAAAGCTGCTGAAAACCGGGGAGATGCTTTACAGGAACCAGGTGCCGGCAGCGGATTTGGAAACGGCATTCGACATTATTTTTATCGACGCCGAATCCGAACCCGAATTTTTGCGCAACCGGGCCGCTTACGATTCCGGCAGAACGGCCGTCGTGTGCTATCATGCCCCCGAATACCGCATGAATCTGTTTCGAAAAAAATTACCGGGCCATATGATCGTTTGCGGGGATGCAGGCAAAGAACTGGCGCAGGCGCTGGACGTCAAAAAGTATCCTAGCCTGCTCAGGCTGAATTATTCCAAGGCATCGGTCAAAAAAATCATGTAAGGAGTGCGTTTCGTGAAACTTTCCTGTTTTATCGTCGATTATTGCGAAATGGTGCAGTCGGAACAAGGCATGAAGCTTAACCATTCTGCACCCGTCCCGTCCGTTCTCGTTGAAACCCTTCCTTACGTTTCGAATCTGCGGGTCGTCGTGCATCTTCAGGATTTGACCGTTAACGAACCGCTTGAAATCGAGCTGCAGCTGTACGACGATCAAGGGCAACTCGTCGCCTTTACGGAGAAGAACCGGATCGTGGCCGGCAAGACGGAATTAAAGACCCATTGCACGCTTCAAACGGTCCACTGCAAAGAGGGAGAATTTTCAATCGTTTTGTTTAATCATGGACAACCTGTCTATAAATATACATATGCATTGGAATGCGAAGACAAAAATTTGCATTTTTCGAAACTTCCGTCACTGCATCGATCGTGAGCGTTGTGGGACCATGAAGGGGAGCTCGGGTTTTGAAATCTCGCCGCCCCTTATTCAAGGGTCCCTTTTGTTTGCGTTTTTTCCGCTGTCATGCGCTCGTTTTCCAATTTTTGACTTCGTCTGAAGAAGCGATTAAAATGATTCAAGTACCCAAAAGTGGGTTAAAGAGGTAGTGGGTGCCTTTTTTTTTATCATAAACTTTTGTTAAAAGTTCAAAAATAAGCAAAAACTAAGATAATTCATGATAAAGGGAGGTAAGTTGGGCAAATACATCTTGATTGACAATGTTTTTTGGCTTAAGCTCTTAAATGGCAATTTGACAATGAGCTGTCATATGGCCGACAATCAGTATACGTTTTTTGTTTTCGGATTTTGAAAATAACGGATGCCAGTACAAATATAAAAATGGCCGTTTAAAGCATCGAGAATAAAAAAAGGGGTACAACTCAACAAGGATATGGGGGGTCAAGAGAGTGTTTGAAAAGATTATGATCGTTCTCCAAGTGTTTTTCGGGCTTGTGGGACTGTATCAGCTGGTCCTTTCCTTTTTCGGATGGTATCGCAAAAAAGAATCCAAATCGCATTCTCCGCAAAAAACTTTCGCTGTCATCGTCGCAGCGCACAATGAAGAAGAAGTGATCGGCGCATTGTTAGAAAATTTACAGAAGATGCGCTATCCGAGAGAAATGTACGATATTTTCGTGATTTGCGATAACTGTACCGACAATACGGTAGCAATCACCAACAGCTTTGAGGGCGTAACCGCCTGCGTCAGAAATAACCCGGACAAACGGGGCAAGGGCTATGCTCTCGAGTGGATGCTCGACAAGCTGTGGAAAATGCCGAAGTCGTATGACGCAGTTGTCGTTTTTGATGCCGACAATCTCGTCGACGTCGATTTCCTGCAATACATGAACGATGACTTGTGCAACGGCAAGCAGGTCATTCAAGGATACTTGGATACGAAAAACCCTAACGATTCCTGGATCAGTGCGTCGAACGCGATCAACTACTGGTTCTGTAACCGTTTATGGCAGCTTCCGAGATACAATCTTGGCCTCTCCAACTTCCTTGGCGGCACCGGGATGTGCTTCGAAAGCAAGCTTCTGAAGGAAATGGGCTGGGGCGCGACCAGCCTGGTCGAGGACTTGGAATTTACGGTACGCTGCATTCAGCGCAACGTCTATCCGAAAATCAATTTCGACGCACGGGTGTACGACGAAAAGCCGTTGACGTTCAAAGCGTCGGCCAGACAGCGCCTGCGCTGGATGCAAGGCCACTTCGAGGTTACGCGGAAGTATATGTTCCCGCTGCTCAAACAGGGCATCAAGGAGCGCAGCTTGACGAAAATCGATGCGGCTTTGTACGTATTCAACTCTTACAACTTCCTGATCGGGTTCCTGCTGACGATCATTTATTACATCAATTACATGCTTCCGACGGATCTGAACCTGATCTCGATTTACGGATACCTGCCTCTTTGGGTGTCGATTCCGTTCTCGATCTACGGGATCATGCAATGTCCGCTGGCCATGTATCTGGAAAAGGTGCCGTGGAAAACGTACCTCAGACTCGTGTTTTATCCGATTTTCCTGATCTCCTGGTGGCCGATCACGTTCTGGGCGTTCTTCACGCAAAACAACAAGCAGTGGAGCCATACGAAGCATACTCGCGTGGTTCGTCTGGAAGAAGTGCAAAGCAAGCAGGGATAAGGATGATTTATTGTTGACAAAGGCTTGTCCTCTGTGGTACATTACTCAAGTACGTTAAAACAAAATGGATTTGCAAGCAGAGGCACCAGCTTCTCACCTGGCCGACGAAGGTTGGCGGGTCATGATCCGATGATTTATGAATGCAAAATTTCATGAAGAATTGATCATAGGGATGCTGGTCGTAGACACCGGTATCCCTTTTATTTTTGCTTTTGCAAAAGCATCACCATTCGAATTTGGAGGTGGACGGTTATTAGTAAGGATCATATGATTAATGAGGAAATTCGGGCGAAAGAGGTTCGTCTGGTCGGAGCTGACGGGGAACAGATCGGCATCAAGCCGATTCGGGAAGCTCTCCAGATGGCGGCGGATTTGAATCTGGATCTGGTGAACGTGGCGCCGCAGGCCAAGCCTCCGGTGTGCCGCATCATGGATTACGGCAAGTTCCGTTATGAGCAGCAAAAGAAAGAAAAAGAAGCCCGTAAGAATCAGAAAATCGTGGATATCAAAGAAGTATGGTTCCGAGCTAACATTGAGGAGCATGATTTCCAAACCAAGCTTCGCAATGTCGTCAAGTTTTTGAAAGAAGGCGACAAAGTGAAATGCTCCGTCCGTTTCCGCGGACGCGAGATCACTCACGCCAACATCGGCCAAAAGATTCTGGAACGCGTCAAAACGGAGGTTGCCGAACTTTCCGTCGTCGAACGCCAACCGAAATTGGAAGGCCGCAGTATGATTATGATTCTGGCTCCAAAAGCCCAATAGTCCTGAGGAGGAAGTACTATGCCTAAAATGAAAACACACAGCAGCTTGAAAGGCCGCTTCAAAGTAACTGGTTCCGGTAAAGTAACTCGTTACAAAGCTTACAAAAACCACTTGCTGTCCCACAAGTCCAAACGCGCTAAACGCGTGCTCGCCGGCAACCCGGTGATGGCTTCTGGAGACGTAAGACGTTTGAAGCAAGGCTTGGCTAACTTGAAATAGTTATAACACAATTTTGGGAGGTTTATTATTATGGCAAGAGTAAAAGGCGGATTCGTTGTTCGTCGTAGACATAAAAAAGTATTGAAACTTGCAAAAGGTTATTTCGGTTCCAAACACCGCATCTTTAAAACAGCTAACGAACAAGTGATGAAGTCTTTGGTATATGCATACCGTGACCGTCGCGCAACCAAGCGCAACATGCGCAGACTGTGGATCGTCCGGATCAATGCGGCTGCACGCATGAACGGCTTGTCCTACAACAAACTGATGCATGGTTTGAAATTGGCAGGCGTGGACATCAACCGCAAAATGCTGGCTGATCTCGCCGTGAACGACATCAACGCATTCAACTCGATCGCAACCGTTGCGAAAGAAAAAATCAACGCGTAATTGTCTAACATTAAATGGAAAAACCGCCGTAAGGCGGTTTTTTTTATGCTTCGAAACGGGCCGTTATGGGGCATAACTTCTATTTGTGTCAGAAAACATGACGTTGATTTAGAGATCAAATGAATTAAAGCCAAGGAATTACCGCTTATCGCTTATATATAACATGTATTTCGGGATAAATATGACATGTGTTGTTATATTCAAAACTCCTAAAGCGCTTTCTTTTACTTTTATTCAAAAAAAGTTTTGGATTCCGACGCAAATTTGCTGGATTTTGAGGATACGAGATTGTATAATCTGAATGTAAAATGTCCACGTTTGAAACAAGCTCTCTATTTCTAATTGATAGGTGGTAAATTAATTGGTAGAAGGGATCTTGCGCAAATGATAGGACAAAAAAATTTTTAGGGGGACATACAGCAATGAAGAAAATGTTCAAGTTGTCGCTGATCATGCTGCTCGCATTTTCAGTGGTACTCGCTGGCTGCGGCAAAAAGAAAGAAGAGACAGGCGCAACCGGCAGCGAGCCTGCAGGCGACGCGAAGTCGAGCATCAAAGTCGGCCTGGTTACCGACGTGGGCGGGGTAAACGACAAATCGTTTAACGAATCCGCTTGGGAAGCTCTCGATGCTTTGAAAAAAGACAAAGGCATCGAAGCTCAGTACTTGCAAAGTAAATCCAAAGAAGATTACGTGACGAATCTGAATAAATACGTTAAAGGCAAATACGATCTGACTTGGGGCATCGGTTTCGACCTCGGCCAAGACATGAAAACCGTGGCGGACCAAAACCCTGACGCGCATTTGGCAATCATTGATGCTACTGTCGATTCCCCTAACGTTCGTTCCATCACGTTTGCCGAAAACGAAGGCGCATTCCTCGTGGGCGTCGTTGCAGGCAAAATGACGAAAACAGGCAAAGTCGGCTTCGTAGGCGGCTCCGAAATTCCTGTCATCAAACGTTTTGAAGCTGGTTTCAAAGCCGGCGTCAAAGCTGCGAACCCTAATGTCGAAGTCAAAATCAACTATACAGGCGCTTTCGACAAACCTGACCAAGGTAAAGCAGCGGCAGCAACGATGTACAACGACGGCGTAGACATTATTTTCCATGCATCCGGCGCTACGGGTACCGGCGTGTTCAACGAAGCGATCGCCCGCAACAAAGCCGGCGGCAGCAAAGTTTGGGTCATCGGCGTCGACAAAGACCAATCCCTTGAATTCGGAGATGACGTAACGTTGACTTCGATGGTTAAAGGCGTAACGACGGCTGTCGACAAAGTCACAAGAGAAGTGATCGACGGTCAATTTAAAGGCGGCTCCGAGGTTCTCGGCTTGAAAGAAAACGGCGTAGGTCTTGCGGACACTTCCAGCAAAAACGTTCCTGCAGACGTACTGAAAGCCGTTGACGAGTTCAAAGAGAAAATCATCAGCGGGGAAATCAAAGTCCCTGAAGAATAATACTGCCTGAGCTTATCATCTAACGGATCCAAAGTTGCGAAACGACAAGGCTGGTTGTATAACTGGCCTTTTCTTTGCTTTTTGCCTGAAACCAAATCATGATAAAGGGTGATCTCATGGGTGCAGCGACCCCTGTCGTTGAGTTGAAGCAAATAACCAAACGCTTTCCCGGCATAGTTGCCAACGACTCTATCAGCTTAAAGCTGCATAAGGGAGAAATTCATGCATTGCTCGGCGAAAATGGCGCGGGCAAGTCCACGCTCATGAATATCGTTTTCGGATTGTACCAGCCGGACGAAGGAAGCATCGAAGTAAACGGCAAACCAGTCATTATCGATAGCCCGAACAAAGCGATCGAACTCGGGATCGGGATGGTGCATCAGCACTTTAAGCTCGTCCAGCCGTTTACCGTAACCGAAAATATCGTGCTGGGCATGGAACCGAAAAAAATGGGGATCCAGCTGGACTACAAAACTTCGGTCGCCAAGATCCAGAAGCTGTCGGATCAATACGGGCTGAAGGTAAATCCGCATGCCAAAATCCAAGATATTTCCGTCGGGATGCAGCAGCGCGTCGAAATTTTGAAGACGCTTTACCGCGGTGCGGATATCCTTATTTTTGACGAGCCTACCGCCGTTTTAACCCCGCAAGAGATCAACGATCTGATGGGGATCATGAAACGTCTCGTCGAAGAGGGAAAATCGATTATTCTCATTACGCATAAATTGAAAGAAATCATGCAGATTTCCGATAATGTGACCATTATTCGACGCGGCAAGGTCATTGATACCGTCAAAACCTCGGAGACGAATCCGAATGAGCTGGCGGAGAAAATGGTCGGACGGAGCGTTTCTTTTAAAGTGGACAAAAAGCCGGCTTCGCCGAAGCAAAACGTTCTCGAAGTGCAAAATTTGACGATGAAAAACAAAGAGGGCGTTTCCGTGCTGAACGGCTTGAATTTGAACGTTCGTGCGGGTGAAATCCTCGGGATTGCCGGCGTCGACGGCAACGGACAAAGCGAGCTGATCGAAGCGATCACCGGGCTGTGCCAGGTCGACAGCGGCATCATTATGCTCAACGGCAAGGACATCACGAACAAAAGTCCGCGCTTCATTACGGAAAGCGGCGTGTCCCATATTCCGGAGGACCGCCATAAACACGGGCTTGTCCTTGATTTTTCGATGAGCGAAAACATGGTGTTGGAGACGTATTACAAGCCGCCGTATAACAAAGCGGGCTTTTTGAGCAAAAAGGAAATCGACAAGCAGGCGAAACGGCTGATCGAGGCGTTTGACGTCAGAACGCCGAGCATCGAGACGAAAGCCCGTTCCTTGTCGGGCGGTAACCAGCAAAAAGCGATTATAGCCCGGGAAATAGACAAAAATCCGGACCTGCTGATTGCTGCCCAGCCGACCCGCGGTCTGGACGTGGGCGCGATCGAATTCGTGCAAAAGCAGCTGGTTGCCCAGCGCGACCAAGGCAAAGCCGTATTGTTGATCTCTTTCGAGCTGGATGAAATCATGAACGTTTCCGACCGGATTGCCGTCATCTACGAAGGGCAAATCGTGGGCGAGGTATTGCCTGAGGAAACCAACGATCAGGAGCTGGGTCTCATGATGGCGGGCAGCAAGAAATCGGGGGGTAAAGCATGATGAGCAAATTGTTTAAGATTTTTTCCGTGAACAGCCTCCTGGTGCCGCTTGTAGCCGTCGTTATGGGCCTTATCGTCGGGGCGATCATTATGCTGATCGGCGGTTATGATCCGCTGCTCGCATACGGTTCCCTGTTTAAGACCGTTTTTGGCAACGTTTATGATTTCGGGGAAACGATCCGCGAAATCACGCCGTTGATCATGACGGGGCTTGCCGTCGCGTTTGCATTCCGGGCAGGCCTGTTTAATATCGGCGCCGAAGGGCAATACATCGTCGGCATGACGGCTGCCACGGCGGTAGGCATTAAGCTGTCGGGTTTGCCGATCGTCGTGCATGCGCTTGTAGCCATCATTGCAGGCGGCCTTGCCGGCGGCATTTGGGCCGGCATTACCGGCTACTTGAAAGCGAAACGCGGCGTCAACGAGGTTATTATTTCCATCATGCTGAACTGGACGGCGCTGTACTTCAGCAACTACATCGTGCGTAACTTCCTTCTCGAAAAAGGCCAGCAACGATCCGAGGAAATTAAGGATACCGCATCCATTTCCATCGGCTGGTTGTCTACGGCTTTCGACAATGCGCGCATGCATTGGGGCACGATCATCGCCATTTTGGCAGCCGTATTCTTTTTTATCTATATGTGGAAAAGCAAGCAAGGATACGAGCTCCGGGCCGTCGGCCATAACGGGCATGCTGCCCAATATGCGGGCATGAGCGTAAAAAAGAATATCGTCAAAGCGATGTTTATCAGCGGCGTGTTTGCCGGTTTGGGCGGAGCGTTCCAGGTATTGGGCGTATTCCACTATCAAGCGATTTTCACCGGATCCCCGGGAATCGGTTTTGACGGCATTGCCGTCGCATTGATCGGATTAAACCATCCATTCGGCATTTTGTTGTCCGCATCGTTGTTCGGCATATTGACATATGGTTCGGCAGGCATGAGCTTCGGGGCGGAAGTGCCGCCGGAAATCATCCGGATCGTCATCGGTTCGATCATATTCTTTATTGCCGCACAGGGCATCGTGCGCTGGGTTCTTAAGCCCTTCTATCTTAAGCGCAAGAAAGAGAAGGTGTTGTAAATGGATTGGATGACAACAATTGGCCAGCTGATTAATACGACGCTTGTTTTTTCTACCGCGCTCATTTTTGCCGCATTGGGAGGCATCTTCTCTGAACGTTCCGGCGTCATCAACATCGGGATTGAAGGCTTTATGACCTTTGGCGCGTTTGCCGCCGGCGTGGCGTCGTTTTATGCCGAGGATGCCGGCATGGGCGCAGCTTCGCCGTATATCGGCATTTTGGCCGCGCTGGTCATGGGTGGCATCGCTTCCTTGATTCATGCCGTCGCTTCGATCACGTTTAAGGCGGATCAGGTCATCAGCGGCGTCGTCATTAACTTTTTGGCTGCAGGAAGCACGCTGTACATGGTGAAGCTCTTGTTTGAAGGGGCAGGCGAAACGACGCTGCTCAAGGAAGGGCTTGCGAAGGTGCCGATTCCGCTGCTGTCGGATATTCCGATTATCGGGGAAGGGCTGTTCAACAACTATATCACGACCTATTTGGCAATCATTTTGGTGCTGGTCGTATTTTACGTGCTGTACAAAACATCGTTCGGCCTGCGTCTCCGCGCCGTCGGCGAACATCCGAGCGCCGCGGACACCGTTGGCGTCAAAGTGCTGCGGATGCGCTACATCGGCGTGATCGTCAGCGGCGTTTTGGCGGCGCTCGGCGGGGCGACCGTTACGTTGACGACGACCAATACGTTTTCGCATAATACGATTTCCGGCCAAGGTTTTATCGCGATCGCCGCGATGATCTTCGGGAAGTGGAATCCGCTGGGCGCTTTTGGGGCCGCCGTGTTTTTTGGCTTTTCGCAAGCGATCGGGAACTACTTCCAGCTGTTTGCTTGGTCGAAGGAAATTCCTCAGGAATTTATCTACATGCTTCCTTACGTGTTGACGGTTATCGTGCTAGTCGCCGCGGTCGGAAGATCTTCCGCTCCGGCTTCGCTCGGGGAACCGTACGATCCGGGGAAACGGTAAAACGTTATATGCAAGTGAAACCAAAAGGCTGCATTCCAATGGAATGCGGCCTTTTTGCGCCGGAATTTCCGGCGGAATAGGCACCAAACTTGACGGTATACCGGGCTATGGAACAAGCGGAGGGGGGGCAGGCGGAATAGACTGCCATTGAACACATTTGGAGGAGGGATCTTATGCAGCAGACTGTTACCCGTAAACAAGCGCAAAAGCTGATCGGTCAACATATAGTGGCTGTCAAAAAAGACGGCAACTTGGTTACAGGCAAGCTTCTTCGGATATCAGGAAACCGTCTGATTCTCGGGCGGAGCAAAGGTAAAAAAGTGCAAACAAAGGCGATCATTCCGCTTGTATTGTTCGATCTTTTGGCCATCGGTACGGCTCCTTATGCAGGATATTACGGCGGAGGGTATGGATACGGACCTTACGGGGTTCCGGGATACGGATACGGACCTTATCCGGGAGGTTACCCGGCAGGATATCCTGGAGCGTTCGGATTTTTCTAAAAGAGAAACAAGAAAATAGTGCACTAAAAAAAGTGCAAACATGATTTGAACGACCGCAGGGTTCTGTTTGATAGGATCTTAGATCGGTCAAAGCTTCTTTTCAAGTTCATGGCATTGGTTCAGCGTGTGATAACGCACCGTAACATAACCTAGCTTTCGGTAAAAAGATAAGCCGCTGGCGTTACCAGCATCGACCATCACTTTCGACCGGGTGCACCCGCGTGACGCCGCAAATTTTTCGGCATGCACCATCAGCATATTGCCCCATCTTTTGCGCTGCGATTCGGGTGTGACGGCCAGCATATCGATGTAAAGCAGATTGCCGTGCAATATGAAATGGACGAATCCAAGCGGATCATCCTCATAGCGTTGGCAGGCGATTAGGGTAATGCCGCGGCTGAGTCTTTTTGGGATTTCTTTGCGGACGGTTTCGATCTGGGACGGCGATAAATGCGAGATGGGGACAAGCTGGGAATCGATTAACCGCATAATGAACGCATCGTCTTGTTTCGGTCTCCGATAGCGGATCATCATGTCTGACCTCCCTTCAAACTGGGCTTCTTCGAAGATGAATTTATGTCATCATATGAGTGAAGCCGACATCCGGTGTACGCTCCTTCCCGGGGGCGATTTTTCATTTTTTTAGAAATATGGGTATTGACTTTTAAGTTCGTGGGATCATATAATGTGTCTAAACATTTTAACGAACATAAAGCAACGGCAATGAAGAGGACGAAGTTTAAAGGGCTCTTTTGCTCAGAGAGTGTGAGGAATTGCTGCAACCTCCACCAAAATCCCTTTTATACGAGCTCACCTCGGAGCTGTTCTCCTGAAACGCGTTAAAGCCTATTAGGGAGAATCGTAGGGTCCACGTTACGGACTTAAGGTATGGGAACGGCTGGTGATGCTTAAGTTATGGCCCCGATCCCGTTACCTGGTGAGGCTGACATCGCGAGATGTTTGGCAAATATGGGTGGTACCACGGAAGCGCAACCTTTCGTCCCTCACGCAGATGGAATTCTGTGTGGAGGGCGGAAGGTTTTTTTGTTTTTCGGATATCGGAATGAAATGAGCACCCAAGCAATGGCAGCCCGAAGATCCTAAGGCAAACCTCCCGGCACGCATAACCTTTCTTTCGTGAAAGTACGTCGAACAGACGTTTTTCTTAGATGCGAATCAATTTCATAAGGTTCAAAAGGCAGCAATGAAACGATGTGTAGTCCAGTCAACGTTTTGAATCTATAGATCGTCGCCATTGAACTGCCGAGGATGTTTTGAAATTGACTCATGTCACATGTATGTAAATTTTGAGGAGGAGGATGACTGATGAGCGCGCAAATTCCTGAAGTGCGGTCTACAGAACAATTACGTGAGAAATGGATGAAGTCGGAAGTCATTACCGGCTCGGAAATATTGCTTCGCAGCCTTTTGCTTGAAGGCGTCGAGTGTGTTTTCGGATATCCAGGCGGGGCAGTGCTTTACATTTACGATGCGATGTATGGATACGAGGATTTCAAACATGTGCTGACTCGTCATGAGCAGGGAGCGATCCACGCGGCTGACGGTTATGCAAGGGCCAGCGGCAAGGTCGGCGTATGTATCGCAACGTCCGGACCGGGGGCGACGAATCTGGTCACAGGAATTGCCACCGCTTATATGGATTCCGTTCCTCTGGTTGTCATTACCGGCAACGTGGCAACGTCCTTGATCGGAACCGATGCCTTCCAGGAAGCGGACATTACCGGCATCACGATGCCGATCACGAAGCACAGTTACCTGGTCAGGGACGTCAAGGATCTGCCGCGGATTATCCACGAAGCCTTCCACATCGCTTCGACGGGACGCAAAGGTCCGGTCCTGATCGACATTCCGAAGGATGTTTCAGCAGCGCTGACTTTGTTTGAGCCCAGCAGTAACGCGGTAAATCTTCGCGGTTACAACCCGCGGATGGTGCCGAACAAACTTCAGCTGGACAAATTGGTGCAGGCGATTGCCGAAGCGGAGCGTCCGCTGATCCTTGCAGGAGGCGGCGTCATTTACTCCGGAGGCCATGAAGCGCTGTACGAATTCGTCAAACGGACCGAAATTCCGATCACGACGACCCTTCTGGGACTCGGCGCTTTCCCGAGCGGCCATGAGCTTTGGACCGGGATGCCGGGCATGCACGGAACGTACACGTCGAACATGGCGATCCAAAAGTCGGATTTGCTGATCAACATCGGGGCGCGTTTCGATGACCGGGTAACGGGCAACCTGAACGGGTTCGCTCCGAACGCCAAAATCGTGCACATCGACATCGACCCGGCGGAAATCGGGAAAAACGTTCCAACGGACATTCCGATCGTCGGCGACGTCAAAACCGTTCTGGAAATGCTCAATTCGGAAGTGAAACGCGCGGACAAAGCGGACGAATGGAGAGCGTGGATCCGGGAGTCCAAAGCGGAGAAGCCTTTCAGCTATCAGGATTCCGACACGGTGCTGAAACCGCAGTGGGTCATCGAAATGCTGAACGAAACGACAAAAGGCGAAGCGATCGTGACGACCGACGTCGGCCAGCACCAAATGTGGGCGGCCCAATATTACAAATTCAGCCAGCCGCGTTCGATGATCACCTCCGGCGGCCTCGGAACGATGGGCTTCGGATTGCCTTCGGCGATCGGCGCCCAAATGGCCCAGCCGGACCGCCTGGTCATCTCGATCAACGGAGACGGCGGCATGCAGATGTGCTCCCAGGAGCTGGCAATCTGCGCGATCAACAACATTCCGGTCAAAATCGTGATCATCAACAACCAGGTGCTCGGCATGGTTCGCCAGTGGCAGGAATTGATATACGACAACCGCTACAGCCATATCGATCTGGAAGGAAGCCCGGATTTCGTCAAACTGGCTGAAGCATACGGCGTGAAGGGACTCCGGGCGACGAACAAGGAAGAAGCCCGCCAAGCTTGGGCGGAAGCGCTTGAAACGCCGGGACCCGTCGTTGTCGAGTTTGTGGTCAGCAAGGGTGAAAACGTGTATCCGATGGTAACTCAAGGCTCGACCATTGATCAAATGCTGATGGGAGATGCATAAATATGAGTACGAGACATACCATTGCCGTTCTAGTCAATGACCAGCCGGGCGTATTGCAAAGAGTTTCCGGACTTTTCGGCAGACGCGGATTCAATATCGAAAGCATCACGGTGGGGCAATCGGAAGAACCGGGGCTCTCCCGCATGGTCATCGTAACGATTGGCGACGAACATACCTTGGAGCAGATCGAAAAGCAGCTTTACAAGCTGATCGACGTCATCAAAGTGATCAACCTGAGCTCCAATCCGATGGTTGCAAGGGAACTTGCCCTGATCAAGGTAAACGCCGAACCGTCGGAACGCCCTGAAATCATGGGCGTGGTCGAAACCTTCCGGGCTTCGGTCGTCGATATCGGCAGCCATAATTTGATGGTGCAGGTGGTGGGGGACACCACCAAAATCGACGCGATGATCGAGCTGTTGAAGCCTTACGGCATCCGCGAGCTTTCCCGCACGGGTGTCACCGCGATGATTCGCGGAAACGTATAATTATTCACGATTACCATATGCATACCGCCCGCCGGAGAGCGGGGGTTTGAAGGGATCATGCCTGGCGGCAATACGGCGGAGGTCTCTTGAAACACCCGCTCTTCATAAGGGTTCTTTTAAAAACAAAGGAGGATTTATACAATGGCAGTGACGACTTATTATGAACAGGATGCAGAACTCAGCGTATTGAAAGGGAAAACGGTTGCCGTCATCGGGTACGGAAGCCAAGGCCATGCCCAAGCGCAAAACCTCCGCGACAGCGGCGTGAAAGTCATTATCGGACTTCGTGAAGGCAAATCCTTCGATAAAGCGAAAAACGACGGCTTTGAAGTATATTCCGTTGCCGAAGCGACAAGCAAAGCGGACATCGTGCAAATCCTGATGCCGGACGAAACGCAAGCCTCGGTTTACAAAAACGACATCGAACCAAACCTGAAAAAAGGCGCAGCCTTGATGTTCTCCCACGGCTTTAACGTTCACTTCGGACAAATCGTGGCTCCTAAAGACGCGGACGTGCTTTTGGTCGCTCCTAAATCGCCGGGCCACATGGTTCGCCGCACGTACGTCGAAGGTTTCGGCGTGCCTGGCCTGATCGCCATCGAACAAGACGCTACCGGACAAGCCAAGCAAATCGGCCTTGCTTATGCCAAAGGCATCGGCTGTACCCGCGCAGGGGTTATCGAAACTTCGTTCCGCGAAGAAACCGAAACCGACCTGTTCGGCGAGCAAGCCGTACTTTGCGGCGGCGTAACCGCCCTGATCAAAGCCGGCTTCGAAACGCTGGTGGAAGCAGGTTATGCTCCTGAAATGGCATACTTCGAATGCTTGCATGAAATGAAGCTGATCGTCGACATGATCTATGAAGGCGGCATGGCCAACATGCGCGATTCCATCTCCAATACCGCCGAATACGGCGATTACGTGACCGGACCTCGCATCGTGACCGATGAAACGAAAAAAGCGATGAAAGAAGTGCTCGCGGACATCCAGCAAGGCAAATTCGCCCGCGACTTCATCCTGGAGAACCAATCCAACCGCGCATTCCTCAATGCGACCCGCCGCAACGAAGCGAACCATCCGATCGAGATCGTCGGTTCCCAGCTGCGCGAAATGATGCATTGGATCAAGAAATAATTGAACTTATACCTATCATCAGCTTATTCCCGGAAGGGGAAAGTGCACCTTGCGATCATAAAAAAAGCAGACCGCCAAACGGCGGACTGCTTTTTTTGCTGATTACAGGGTTCTTCAAAGGCCGGCTTACCACGCGTATGCTTCCGGAGCTTCGCCGCCCGGTCCCGGGAAAATTTCATCCAGGCGCTTCAAGACCGCTTCGTCCAGCTTCAAGTCGATTACGCGCAGCGAGCTTTCGAGCTGCTCCAGCGTCCGCGGCCCGATAATCGGCGCGGTGACGGCCGGATGGGTAAGCAGCCAAGCCAACGCGACGTTGTCCTGAGGTTCGCCGATTTCGCTGCACAGCTCGGCAAAAGCTTCCAACTGCGCGCGGTGTTTTTCGATTTTGTTCGGATTGCCGCCGCTGCGAGTGCCCTCCAGCTTTTTCAGCGCATTGCGTCCCAGTATGCCGCCGTCGAGCGGGCTCCAGGGGATGACTCCGAGCCCCATCGCTTTGGCTGCGGGCAGCACCTCAAGCTCCGGCAGGCGGCAGTTCAAATTATATTTATGCTGCTCGGCCACAAGGCCGAGGAAGTGGCGGCTTTGCGCTTTGCCCTGCGCCTCGGCAATTTGCCAGCCGGCAAAGTTGCTGGAACCGACGTATCCGATTTTCCCTTGCGATACGGCAAGCTCGAATGCGCCCCAGAGTTCGTCCCAAGATACGTTGCGGTCGATATGATGCATTTGGTACAGCTCGATATGGTCGGTCTGCAGACGTTTCAGCGAACCTTCCAGATGCCTGCGGATTTTGTATGCGGACAAGCCTTCCGTTCCGTTCGGCCCGTCGGCGGGATCATGCATATTGCCGTGAACCTTCGTCGCCAGGACGACCTTTTCGCGGCGTCCGCCTCCTTGCGCAAACCAGCGGCCGATGATCGTTTCCGTGAGTCCGGCGTTTTGCCCCCAGCCGTAAATGTTCGCCGTATCAAAAAACTGGATTCCCGCATCGAGGGCGGCATCCATGATGCGGAACGCCTCTTTTTCGTCCGTCGCCGGTCCGAAATTCATCGTCCCAAGGCATAAGCGGCTGACCTTCAGCCCTGATTTGCCGAGATAGGTATATTGCAACATCGTTCAACTCCTTCAGCGTGAATTTGGGTCTATACGATACCATTGTAGCCCGATCGCGCAGGAATAGGAATGTCGGAAATTACGATGGATGGCGAATCGGTTGCTCATGCAGCAGCTTATAGGAAAATACTATAAAGGTGATAGATTCTATATCTTGGTCAATGCCCTGCGGAATATGATACAACAGTAGATAAGAATAGTGATCAGTGAGTGAAGGAACCAGAAGGAGTGACGGAAACCATGCCAGAAGTGAAGAAAATTGCCGTGATCAGCGGGGACGGAATCGGACCGGAGGTCGTAGCCGAAGCCGAGAAGGTGCTTAAACGTACGGAAGAGCTGTTTGGTTATTCGTTTGAAACGGAACACGCTCTGTTCGGCGGGATTGCGATTGACGAGAAAGGAACGCCTCTTCCGGAGGAAACGCTGGCGGTGTGCAAAAATGCCGATGCGGTGCTTCTCGGCGCCGTGGGCGGACCGAAATGGGACAGCAACCCGAAGGAACTGCGGCCGGAAACGGGTTTGCTCGGAATCCGCAAAGCGCTCGGATTGTTCTCCAATCTTCGTCCGGCGGTTGTGTTCGATTGCCTGAAGGATGCCTCGACGCTGAAACCGGAAGTGCTTGAAGGCACGGATTTGATGGTCGTTCGCGAATTGACCGGCGGGATTTATTTCGGAGATAAATTCAGACGCCAAGGCGAACACGGGGAAGAAGCGGTCGATACCTGCGTATACAACGTGGCCGAAGTGGAGCGCATCGTTCGCCAAGCCTTCGAAATCGCCCAGAAACGCCGCAAAAAGCTCGCTTCCGTCGACAAAGCCAACGTCCTGGAAACTTCTCGCCTGTGGCGGGAAGTCGTCATCCGCGTTGCGGCGGATTACCCGGACGTGGAGCTGGAACACGTGCTCGTCGACAACTGCGCGATGCAGCTGCTCCGCCGTCCGGCAAGCTTCGACGTCATCGTGACGGAGAACATGTTCGGCGATATTTTGAGCGATGAGGCAGCGATGCTTACGGGCTCCATCGGCATGCTGGCTTCCGCATCGATGGGCGAAGGGGCGTTCGGTTTGTACGAACCGGTGCACGGTTCCGCGCCGGACATCGCCGGCCAGAATCTGGCGAACCCGATCGCGACGATTTTGTCCTTGGCGATGATGCTTCGCCTGACCTTCGGTTATGCCGACGCGGCGGACGCCATCGAAGCAGCGGTAGCGAAGGTTCTGAACGACGGCCATCGCACAAGCGACATTGCCGTGGACAAGAGCAAAGCCATCGGTACCCGCGAGATGGGCGATCTGATCGTGGCAGCGATGAAGAAATAATTGAAAGCTCAACCGGGCAGCAACAAACCAAACGGGCGTCGCCTTTATGAGGCGGTGCCCGTTTTGCCGTATATCGGGAAACCCTTAAGAGCACCCTTAAAAACAAGTGAGAAAAATAAGGTGCAGATAAAGACATATATAATAGGAAGCTTTTGTTCACGAAATCGTTCTGTTTATAATTATTACAAATAAATAACGAATATAATCTTGACTTTGAAATGGGCTGATGATAACATTTTAAATGTAGGTTCCGCCGGGATCGCACATACTTTGAAACAAGAAAAACATATGTTTTTCTTTCATATAGAACAGGGGAGAGCTTTCGCCATCCGGCTGTTCTATAGATATCATAAAGGAGGATTTTTAAACATGGCAGAACGTTTAGTAGGTAAACCAGCTCCAGATTTCACGATGGAAACCGTACTTGGTGACGGCTCCGATTTCAGTAAAGTAAGCCTGTCCGACTACCGCGGCAAATGGCTCGTATTTTTCTTCTATCCTTTGGACTTCACTTTCGTGTGCCCAACGGAAATCACGGCTCTGAGCGAAGCCGCTTCCCAATTCAGAGCGCTTGACGCTGAAATCCTCGGCGTAAGCACGGACTCGATCCACAGCCACAAAGCTTGGATCAACACGCCAACGGACGCTAACGGTCTCGGCAAAATCAACTTCCCGCTGGCTTCGGACATCACAAGATCCGTTTCGAAAGACTACGGCGTATACATCGAAGAAGAAGGCGTAGCGCTGCGCGGCCTCTTCATCATCAACCCTGAAGGCGAACTGAAATATCAAGTGGTGAACCACAACGATATCGGCCGCAGCGTTGAAGAAACATTGCGCGTATTGCAAGCTCTGCAATCCGGCGGACTGTGCGCAATGAACTGGAAACCAGGCGACAAAAACCTTGTTGTCTAATTCAGTTTTAACATAAGACAAGCCCCCTTTGCCAAGCCTAAGGATGAACCTTATGCCGGCAACGGGGGCTTTTTATACCTGTCGGCGAAAAACGGCGCCTGTGCGTCAAAAGCACGAGATCCGGCGCGGCCTAGGCCTTTATTCCGATTTTTGCCTTAAATCCGGCCTGGGGTTGCAGGATTTTTATCCGGCCGCATCGAACTGAAAAAAAGGAATCGACATAAATAAAAGCGAATACATTAATGAGGAATGCGGTGGAATCAAGAGGAGGGTGAACTGGCATGAGTTATTGCTGCGGAGCGAGTATGGTTGGAACGAAGGGAACGTTGAAGCATTACCGCACCCAAGTCCATAATGTTCCCCTGCTGTTCTGTCCCGTGTGCCACCGGGTTGAAGTTCATTATAAAGTCGAAAACGAATATGAAATTTTAGCTGAATATGCGCATGGAGACGGGACGGCGGAGATCGATTTTCAGGATTACGTCGTGGAGGACGATGAGGCCATCTTCGAAAACGTCGTCAACTGCGAAAAGGAGGATCCGAAAGACATCGTACAAAGCCAGATCGATATGGCACTGGACCTGCTGACCATCGCCAAACAGATGAAGGACGAGAAATGGGAGGGCGAATTAAAGAGACGATTGGCCGTGATGAGCCAGCGAAGATTGCGGCTGCAGCATAAGGCATAAAAACACGATACGCAGAAAGTCTATTACAGAAGCAGAAATGCCTGATTGGATAGATAAAGAAAAGCATCGGTACATGCGCTTCATGTATTTGATGCTTTAATTTTGTGCCGAAATGGGTAAATTTAACGGTATCTTCGATTTTTCGACAGTTTTTCCGATTGAGTTTTCGGCTTACCTTGTCTATGATAAAACTATCATTTTAGATTGTAGAATTTACCAAGTTTACTGAGAAGCTGAAGGATTTCTGTAATCGCAAGGAGAAACATTGATAATGTGGACCGTCATCTAAGAAAGTCACGTCGATCGACGTTTTCTTTTTGTTTGTCGTGTAGGTGAAGAATAGGAAATGGGGGAGGCCATCCTTCATTTCTGAAAGGGGGAGTATCGTGTTGGGCGATATCCAAGAGACGCTGTTACAGTCCCTTGAGGCTTTTCAATCTACGCAGCTGGTAAAAAACAAGTATGAAAACATTCTGGAGCATCTCGACAGCGGCGTCATGCTGTTTGACAGCGAGGGTGTACTGACGTTTATCAATGTCCAAATGGCAAGACTGCTCGAAGTTTCCCGCAAATCATTAACGGGGTGCACGATCGTACAGATTTTGCGCCATCCGCAGCTGAGCCGCTACAAGAAAAAGAAAATTTTGCGGATTTATCGCGAAACCCTGATTCATCGCAAAAAATACCACGAGTTAACGGACGAGTCCGGGCGGCAGTGGCTGCTTACGGTAACCGACGGCGACCAAATGGACGGCGACTACTTGTTCAGCGTCAAGGACGTATCGGATTTCAAACAGATCGAGCAGACCGCCTACCGCAACGACAAATTGGCCATGCTGGGCAAAATTTCCGCCTCCATTGCCCATGAAATCCGGAATCCGCTGACTGCCATTCGCGGTTTCATTCAGCTTTTGCGTCCCCATCTCATTAAACTGGGTAAAGACGAATACGCCCGCATTATTTTGACCGAAATCGATCGGGCCAATGATATCATATACGAGTTCCTGAATTCATCCAAGCCGTCTGCTCCGCAAACCACCGTTATTCCGGTCTCCTCGCTCCTGAAGGAGGTCGTGCTGCTGACCGAAAGCGAAGCGCTGATGAAAGGCTGTCAGGTCATCCTGCACGAGGACAAGCAGCCTCTGCACATCTCGGTAGACGTCAAGCAGATTAAACAGGTGATTTTGAACATCGTCAAAAATGCGATGGACGCCATCGAACATTTAAGCGGCGAAAACGGAGGGCTTATTGAAATCCAAACGAACCGGGACAATAAGAACGTACATATTTGCATATCCGATAACGGCAAGGGGATGGACCATAACACGCTTTCCCATCTTTTCGATCCATTTTTTACGACCAAGGAAAGCGGGACGGGCCTCGGCTTGTCCGTCAGTTACCGGATCATCAAAAACCATAAAGGTTATATCGCCGTCAACAGCACCGTCGGCCAAGGCACGGAATTCGTCATTTCGCTGCCGATCGTGGAAGTGGTATAACCGGTATGCCAAAATAAGCCTGGTCCTTCACGCAAGACGGTTGAGGGAGCGGGCTTTTTTTCGGGCGAACATGTAATTCTGCCGGCCGGCTGCTGCACGGAAAATAAGAATAAGGCCCGCCTTCCTAAGAAGACGGGAGCAGCTTGACTTAAAGCGGTTCGATGCTATTTCAAGGCTTGGAGGGCCGCCTCCGTAACATGGATAAACCTCTCGCCCCGGGCGATCACGTGGATGCGCATCTCGGGAAAATGGTCGTATACATAATCCACGAAATATCCCGGACGCTCCGCATTCCCTGCAAAAATGTCGTAATGCATGGGGATCGTCATCCCGATGCCGGCCGTTTTCGCCAGCTCGGCTGCTTCACGGTAGTCCATGTTGCCAACAATGCCGCGGCTGTTCCGGAATGTGTCCCGGCCATTGATCGGCAGCAGCCCGAGGTCGATGGATTCCTTGCGCAGCCGGTCCGCCAGGCCTTCGTAGACCACCGTATCCCCGGCATGGTAGACCGTAACGCCATTCAGCTTGATGAGGTAACCGACGTAACGGTGATAACCTTGCTCGTCCGTTTCCAGTTCTTCGTGCGCAGCCGGGATCGGCTGGATGATCGTTTCATCGCCGAATTCTTTTTCGGTATCCGCGATGAGGAAGCGCTCGCGAGGCACGCCTTGCTTTTTCATGTCCTCCCAGCAGCATGCCGGAGCCATAAAAAAGGTGTCCCTGCCGGTTCGCACCATGGCGGCAATCGCGTCCAGATCCAAATGATCCATGTGCTCATGCGTAATCAGGCAGTAGTCGGCATTCGTAATATGTTCCGGGTCGATCGGAGCCGGATAAATGCGGTCCGGGTTATGGGTGACATACGGATCGATATAAATGACGGTTGTTCCGCCTTTGAGGATAAAACTGGCTTGTCCAAGCGGCCAAACCGCGACCATGCCGTAAGGCACGACGGTATTTTCGATTTCCTGGATCAGCAGCTGGCCTTTTGGTGATTGCAGCGACGGGCTCATGTCCATCTCTCCTTTCCACACATCAAACTTATCATCCTTTGGGGAACCGATGCAATTCCCTTTATATGAAGAATTCAGATTTTAATCTCTTCCCAAAACCGTCTTAACCAGGTGATCCGCCCGGCGGGTCGTTTCCGGCAAACGGTAGCGGGGAGAAAGCTTTAAAATCCACTCGCGGGCGGATGCGAGCGATATGCGATGCCCGACGGACACGAAAATAGGTTTAACCCCTTCCTGGGTTCTCAGCACGCTTCCGATTTCCTCGCCATGATCCACTAAGGAAGAATAGGATCCCCGTTTCAAATCCGGTTCCGCATACTCGCCAATAAGCCTCGTTTTGCCGCATCCGATCGTAGGGAGTTCCAAAAGGACGCCCAAATGGCTGGCTAATCCAAACCGTCTCGGATGGGCGACGCCCTGGCCATCGCAGACGACCAGCTGGGGCGTCATCTTTATTTTCTCAAACGCTTTGATGACCGGGGGAAGCTCCCGAAATGAAAACAAGCCCGGGATATAAGGAAAAGCGGCGGTGTCCTCGACGGTGGCCGATTCGACGAGCTCGAGCGAGCCTGCATCCAAAATCACCACGGCCGCGACAAGATTGCCGCTATGCTTGCTGTAGGCGACGTCCACCCCGGCGACATATTCAACCGATGAAAAAGAGTCTTCCTGAATCACTTTTTGCGCCAGATCCCGCTGCAGCGCAGCGGCTTCGGATTCGTCCAATTGCCATGAGTGCCGCATCCGTAGTTCCATAAACTTGCCTCCATTTGTTTGCATGAAAAATAATAAAACCAACTTGGAAATCATTTGTATACAGGTGTGGAATCATTGTATCCGCATGGGACCGTTTTTGTAAACCGCGATGGATTCCCGCCATGATTGGAAAACGGCCCGTCTTCCGAGTTGCTTTGGACAAACGTGGAATAATATATATGATTATCGTCCGAAAACTTCATGACAAAGGAAGATGACAGATGGATGGATATTCCTGTTCCGAAACCATGCAGGTTTCGATTGAGTGGATCGGGGAGACGGATGCGGCAAGGGCGGATGTGGACGCGTTTATCGTATTGGTTTCGCCGCAAGGCGCCCAGGACGGCAGCATGCGTCAGGCATGGAACTCGCTGCTGCTGCCGCTGATGGAACGGCATTTGTTCCAGGGAGCGCCCTTTCAGACCTATGCCGTGCCGCTGCAGGGCCGGGGAGAATCCCGGACGGTCATTTTCGTCGGAGCCGGCGAGCGGCCGCTGACGTCGGAGGAGTTAAGGGTGGCGGCGGCCCAAGCGGCAAAGGCGGCATTAAAAATGAGGGTCAAAACGCTGGCCTGGGAGTTGAGCGCGCCTCTGGTCGCTTTTACGGCGGAGCAAAACGCCGCGGCCGCGGCTCAGGCGCTGACCGAGGGGATGATTCTCGGAGCGTATCGCCAGCGGCAATATAAGCAAAACGCCTCCGATTATACCGGAATCGAGCAGCTTTTATTTTTGCGCAAAGGATCGGTTTCGGCGGCTGAAAAGGCGGAATGGGAGCAAGGCATCCGGCGGGGGGTGGCTTATGCCGAATCGACTTGCCTCGCCAGGGATTTGACCAATCTGCCCGGGAATATGCTCGTGCCGGAGGGGTTGGCTGAAGCCGCGTTAAACGTTGCCGCCAAACACGGCTTCGAGTCTTCCGTCCTGGACGAACGGCAGCTGGCGGAGCTGGGGATGGGCGGACTGCTTGCCGTCGGGCAGGGCAGCGTGCATCCGCCGCGGCTCATTATGATCAGGTACCAGGGCAGGGACAAATGGGACGACGTGATCGGGCTGGTGGGCAAAGGCATCACGTTTGATACCGGCGGCATTTCGCTGAAAAGGCGGGCCGGGATGGAGGAAATGATCAGCGATATGGGCGGGGCTGCCGCGGTTCTGGGCGTCATGAACGCGCTCGGGACGTTAAGGCCCGCGGTCAACGTCGTGATGGTGATTCCCGCAGCCGAAAATATGCCGGGCGGAGGCGCCTTTAAACCGGGGGACGTCATCCGGAGCTACAGCGGCCGGACGATCGAAGTTTTAAACACCGATGCGGAAGGCCGCGTCGTGCTGGCGGACGGGATGGCTTACGCACGGGAGTTGGGGGCTTCGAAACTCATCGATGTCGCCACGCTCACGGGGGCCGTGTTGACCGCTTTGGGGGACGTGGCGACCGGAGCCGTCGCCAATGACGACACGATGCTCGAGGAGTTCATCCTCGCTTCCAAACGTGCCGGAGAAAAGGTATGGCCGCTGCCTGCGTACAAGGAATTTTGGGATATGCTGAAAAGCGACGTGGCCGACATCAAAAACAGCACGGGCTCCAGGGGCGCGGCGATTACGGCCGGACTGTTCGTCGGGACTTTTGCCGAGGGGCTGCCTTGGATCCATTTGGACATCGCCGGAACGGCTTTTCTCGCCAAAGAGCGGGGCGTGAACCCGAAAGGGGCGACGGGGGCGATGGTTCGTAGCATGACCGAATGGATATTGGCGCAGGAGGCCAAAGAAAAATAACCATGAAGGCAAAAGCAGCTTTCGGAGTCGTCCGCACGGCTTCCGCGGCTGCTTTTTTATTGCGATTCGCAACGGATTGCAGGTGAGTAGCCCGTATTTTTGGTATTTTGCGTAAAAGCGTCCACGCTTTAATGAGAAAATGTCATATTCATCTTTACTTTTCGGCTGCCGTTCAAGTATGATGAAATAATAAATTTTACGCCGGAAGGAGAAGTTTTGGTTGAAGACGAACCCTTGCAAAATTGTGGATTGTACGATTCGTGACGGTGGACTGGTGAATAATTGGGATTTTAGCGTTGAATTTGTGCAAAATCTGTACGCCGGGCTGAATGAGGCGGGCGTTGATTATATGGAAATCGGCTATAAAAACTCCCCCAAACTGCTGAAGGGCGCCGATCAGGCGGGCCCATGGCGTTTTTTGAACGATGATTTCCTGCGCGAGGTCATTCCCCAAAAAGGAAAAACGAAATTATCCGCGCTGGTGGATATCGGGCGGGTGGACGTGGACGACATTCTTCCGCGCTCCGAAAGCATGCTCGACCTGATCCGCGTCGCCTGCTACATCAAGGACGTGGATAAAGCGCTCGATCTCATCCAAACTTTCCATGACCGCGGATACGAAACGACGTTAAATATCATGGCATTGTCCAACGTCATGGAAAACGAGCTGGCCGAAGCTTTTGAGATGATCAAGGACAGCGCGGTGGACGTGGTGTACATCGTCGATTCCTACGGCAGCCTGGATCATAAGGACGTCAAATATTTGGTGGAAAAGTTCAAAACGAACCTGCCGAACAAACGTCTCGGCGTGCACACGCACAACAACATGCAGCTGGCGTTCTCCAATACGCTGATTGCCGCCGAGCTGGGCGTTGAACTGCTTGATGCATCCGTGTACGGCATGGGACGCGCGGCGGGCAACTGCCCGACGGAGCTGCTCGTGACGCATTTGAAAAACACGCATTATAATCTTCGTCCGGTCCTGGATATTATCGAACGCTACATGATCCCTCTGCGCGAAAAAGAGGAGTGGGGCTATCTGATTCCGTACATGATCACGGGCACGCTCGACGAGCATCCGCGATCGGCCATGGCGCAGCGCGCTTCGAAAGACAAGGACAAATACGTGGAGTTCTACGATAAGTTGACGACGCCCGAAGTCAATTTTGATAGCAAATAAAGCCGGAATACGATAAAAAGCTTGACCGCATCCGCTGCGGCCAAGCTTTTTTGATTGAGGAACGAGAGTTTTCGCTTAGGGCGGGCTATCTGATCGGAACGTATTCCCGTTCGCCCGTTTCGTGATTGTAATACACCTGATATTTGATTCCGTCCCGCGGGTCCACGAATATTTCGGAGGTCGGCGTAAATTTGCCGCTGAGAAGGTCGCTCCGGCTGGACTGTTCGTTTTTTCTGCGGTAACGGCGGTCGAAGAAGCGCCAACTGAGCCAAAGCAGGACAAGAAAGACGACGATTTGCAATCCGTAAATCATGACGACGGCCACGATCGCACCCATGTGGATCCCGGCTAACCGATCGGCCTAGTTTTTACGACGGTGCCGTAGGCGACGATTTCGCTCATGTTGTTGCCGATGTCACCGCTGTCGAAACGCATCATGATAATGGCGTTGCCGCCCATGGCATGGGCATTTTGCACCAGCCGGTCGATCGCCTGACGGCGCGCGTCTTCAATCATTTGCGTATATTGCTTGACTTCGCCGCCGACTAGCCCTTTCAGGGAAGCCATAATATCGCCGCCGATTCCCCGCGCCCGCACCACCACGCCAAACGTCGTTCCAAGCACTTCGATGACTTCATGGTTATGTATATTTTCCGTAGTCGTAATGATCATTTCGCATTCACTCCTTCATCGTTATAATTCATATTACGGATAAAACGCAAAAAAGATTCAGACCGAAGACCGCATTTTCTGTCGAAGATTGCCAAAGCGCGTAAAATATTATCTGGTATCAGCAGGAATAAGGTCAGATACGTGGAATTATTTAACACGAATCCATCTTCATATCTTTATTACCCGGGGGTCAGATGGCTTTATGCGTCCAAGAAGAGTTGAGGAAATAAGAACGGTGAAAACGGCCCTGTGGGGAATATTGATGTTTGCCGCCGTCCTGCTTGCGGAATCGTTGTATCCGCTGCCGGGATTGGATCCCCGCGTATTTCAAACGGCATATATTTTGCTGGGCAGCTGCTGCACAGCCGCAAGCTTTGCCATCTTTTCGCAGGGATGGCTTTTGTTCTCCCATAAATTGTCGCGGTACCGGCTGTATACGGCGGCTTTATTCTTATGCGTGGCCGTGCTGGACCTGCTGCAAATGCTGAGCCTGATGGGCATGCCGCTGATCGGCTCCGCCATGAACGACAACGACGCCCTTTGGTTGTCTTTGATTTCCAGGCTGCTGCTCACGGCAGGCATATTTTGCATTTATTCGTTAAAAGATTTTATGGTCAACGTCGCTCATAAAAGCTTCGTGCTTACCGTCACCATGGTCGCTACGGCCGCCGCGGCGGCGGCGTTCATCGCGTGGGGCCGCATGCTGCCGCCGCTGCTCGTCGACGGGGGAATGGGCCCGGCGGTCAAGTACGCCGTGTTTTTTACCGCGCTGACGGCGCTGGGCGGCATCGCTTCAATCGTTTACCGAGGCAGAAAAGAGCGGGCCCCTTCGCTGCTGATCATCATCCGGGCGCTGATTTACACCGCGATCGGCCAAGGGATGATTTTGTCCGCAGGCAGCATGTACGAAATCAATTATTTGCTGGGAAGCTTGGGGGGCGCGGTGTCTTATTACCTGATGCTAAAAGGCGTATACCGGCTGACGATCGAAGACCCTTTCCGCGAACAGCAGCGAATGGAAGCCAAAATGAATTATTTGGCTTTTCATGACGATCTGACGGGGCTCCCGAACAAGCGGAGGTTAACCGAACGTCTGGACAAGGTGATGAAGGCCAGGGACAACGGTACGACCGGAGTCGTCGTGTTTAACATTAACCGTTTCAAAAACATCAACGATTCGCTGGGGCACCAGGCGGGTGACCGGCTGCTGCAGCAGGTGGGCGACCGTTTGAAGCGGAATACCCTTCCGAAGGAGGAGGTATTCAGCATGGGCGGAGACGAGTTTGCGTTGATCATGCCGGAGCTTGGCGACGTGGAATCCGCAATCAAGCGAATCCGAGGTTTGATGCAGCTGTTTGAGGAGCCGCTGACGATCGATGACGGCGATTATCATATTACGTTATGCGCGGGATTGGCCTTATATCCGGAGGACGGGGATACGGCGGAGCAGCTGATTCAGAACGCGGACACGGCGGTGCACCACGCGAAGGATTACGGGATCGATGTACGGCATTTCGTGCCGTCCATGCAGCGGAAGGCGAAGGAAAGATTGAAGCTTGAAAACGATTTGCGCAAGGCGCTGGAACGCCGCGAGTTTTACCTCGAGTACCAGCCGCTCGTCTCCTTGGAAAACTGCGAGATCGTCGGCATGGAGGCTTTGCTGCGGTGGAGGCATCCGAAACGCGGCAACGTTTCGCCGCAGGAATTCATTCCGCTGGCCGAAGAAAGCGGCCTGATCGTTCAACTTGGCGAGTGGGTTCTCCGGACCGCCTGCAAACAAAACAAAACGTGGCAGGATGCGGGCTACAAGCCGATTTGCGTGTCGATCAACCTGTCCATGCGCCAATTCCTTCAGCCGCATCTGGCGGATCGGATCGGACAGATTTTGCAGGAAATCGGCCTGGAACCCAAATACGTCGAGCTGGAAATTACGGAAAGCATGACCTTTGATAAAGAGACGGCTTTTGAACAGCTGCGGAGGCTGAAGGAGCTCGGCGTGTTCATCAGCATCGACGATTTCGGGACGGGCTACAGCTCCTTGCATTATTTAAAAAGCATGCCGATCGACCGGCTGAAAATCGACCGTTCTTTTGTCAACGAGGTGATGAGCGATCATAACGACGCGGCGATCGTGTCCACCATTACCTCCATGGCCCATCATTTGCAGCTGAAAGTGACGGCCGAAGGCGTGGAGAACGAGGAACAGCTTCATTTCCTAAGAGAGCAGCGCTGCCACGAAGGGCAGGGGTACTACTTCAGCAAGCCGGTGCCGCCGGCGGATTTCGAGAAGACGTTTTTGCTTCATTAGCACATACATAACATGTTTTGAACAAAAAAAGAGTTGCATATCCCGCGGACTCATGGTATATTATTTCTTGTCTTCAATATCTGAAGACGTGAGTAACCGCGGGACGTAGCTCAGCTTGGTAGAGCACCTGGTTTGGGACCAGGGGGTCGCATGTTCGAATCGTGTCGTCCCGATATTCATTTTCGCGGGTGTAGTTCAATGGTAGAACTCCAGCCTTCCAAGCTGGTAGCGTGGGTTCGATTCCCATCACCCGCTCCAAATTCAGAAAAAACCAAAACACCAATAGGTGTTTTTTTATTTGGAACGGTTGTGGGGAAGAGAACCCACGCGCGTGGGTGCGACCGTCCGTGCAGGCTTCTTGGGAATGACCCGATCAGGACGCGCGTCAACATCTACCTCTGGGTGCGAGCCGAAGGCTCGCTATTTCGATCGGGATGTTGAGTATTCCCATCACCCGCTCCATAAAACATAAGACGACGCCGAAGGCGTTTTTTTTTGTTATATGGAGGTTTGTGGGGAAGGGAACCCACGCCAAAAAGCCGACGGATATTAAATCCGCCGGCTTTTTTTATACCATCACCCTCGTATGGCCGAGAAAATGCATCGCCGCCGAAAAGCCCGCCCCGATCATCGTCGCCCGGCTGCCCAGCGCGGAAAAAGCGATTTCGAGCTGCTGCTTGTGGTAGGGCAGCGTCCGTTTGGCCACGACCTGCTGCATCGGCTCCTCCAGCCATTCCCGGGCTTCGGACAACGCCCCGCCGAGCACGATCAGCTCCGGGTTGAAGCCGTTGATCAGGTTCGTCAGGCCGATGCCCAAATAGTTGCCCATGACGCGGAACTGGCTGCGCGCAGCTTCATCGCCTTCGGCGGCATGGCGGACAAGCTCCCGGGTCTGATAGGCGGGGAGCTCGCTCGCCGCCAGGTCGTACGCCTTCTCCGAAGCGTACAGCTCCCAGCATCCGCGGCTGCCGCAGCTGCAGGGCATGCCTTCCGCTTCGATGCTCATATGCCCGGTTTCGCCGGCATATCCTCTTGAACCTTTGTACAGCTCCCCGCTGATGATGATTCCGGAACCGATCCCCGAACCGGCGCTGATATACAGCAAATGCCGCACATCCTGGCCCCGGCCGAAATGAAGCTCGCCGAGCGCTCCGCTGTTGGCTTCGTTGTCGATGATGACGGGAATGGCAAAATGCTCTTCAAGCATGCTGCGCAGATGGACCATCTCCCATCCCAGGTTGGGCGCAAACAGGACGACGCCGTCCTCGTCGACCATGCCGGGAACGCCGACGCCGATGCCGACCATGCCGTAGTGGGTCGGAGGAGCCTCGTCAATCAGCCCGGCAATCATCGTTTTCATTTGTTCGAACGTATAGGCCAAATCGTGCCGGCGAAGGGGGACTTCCGTCTCCGACAGCACGCTCCCGTTCAAATCGCATAAGACCGCGGTCATCTGCTTCACGCGCAGCTCCATGCCGATCACGCACCCGGCCATCGCGTTAAAATGCAAAATGAGGGGTTTGCGTCCGCCGCTGGATTCGCCCGGCCCGGCTTCAAGCACCAGCTGCTCCTGCTGCAGCTCGGCCACCAAGTTCGATACGGTCGCTTTGTTCAGTCCCGTAATTTCCGAAATCCGCGCGCGCGACAGCTCGGGATGCTTCCGGATCGTATGCAGGATCAGCGACTTGTTTATTTTTTTGACGAGCGCCTGGTCGCCGGTCACGTTCATGTCAAAAACACATCCTTCAAGGAACCTTTCGATGTTTCGAAATACAACAATGTATGCGATTCATACCTAGAATCAGGCTTGCATTTCATCCGCAAAACGGCATCTCCGCCTGTCAAGACGGGGAGTCGTTTACGCCTGTATCCCCCTAGTCTAGTGTCTTCCTGGGCAAATTGCAATAGGATAAAAAAACTTAGTTTAACCAATATACAAAGTCGAAACTTTGTGTTAGGATGGTGTTGTAAAGGCTTTCGTCGATAAAAAATAGCAGAATAAATCATACGGTATCCAAGGAGGAACATGCGCAATGGCATATTTTGAAAACGTCGGAAAAATCAATTACGAGGGCAGCCGCTCGACCAACCCGTTTGCGTTCAAGTATTACAATCCGGAGGAAAAGGTTGCCGGCAAAACGATGGAAGAGCATCTGCGCTTCGCCATGGCTTATTGGCATACGTTGACCGCGGGCGGAACCGACCCGTTCGGCAGCGAAACCGCCGTCCGCGGCTGGGATCACCTCAGCGGCATGGACAAAGCGAAAGCCCGCGTGGAAGCCGCCTTTGAATTCATGGATAAAATGAACCTGCAGTACTTCTGCTTCCATGACGTCGACATCGCGCCGGAAGGCAGCGGCTTGAAGGAGTTTTTCAGCAACATCGACACGATCGTGGATTTGATCGAACAAGGCATGAAATCGTCCGGCAAAAAGCTGCTGTGGAACACGGCGAACATGTTCACGAATCCGCGTTACATGCACGGCGCAGGTTCGACCTGCAATGCCGACGTATATGCGTATGCTGCGGCCCAAATCAAAAAAGGCCTTGAGGTCGGCAAACGCCTCGGCGCCGAAAACTACGTGTTCTGGGGCGGCCGCGAAGGTTACGAAACGCTGCTGAACACCGACATGCAGCTGGAAATGGACAACATGGCCCGCCTGTTCTCCATGGCGGTGGATTACGCGAAGGAAATCGGCTTCGACGCCCAGTTCCTGATCGAACCGAAACCGAAAGAACCTACGAAACACCAATATGATTTCGATGCGGCGACCACGATTGCGTTCCTGCAAAAATACGGTCTCGACAAACATTTCAAACTGAACCTGGAAGCGAACCACGCGACGCTGGCCGGCCATACGTTCGAGCATGAGCTGCGCGTGGCGCGGATCAACGGCATGCTCGGCTCGCTGGACGCCAACCAAGGCGACATGCTGCTCGGTTGGGACACCGACGAATTCCCGGTCAACATCTACGACGCGACGCTGACCTTGTACGAAGTGCTCAAGAACGACGGCCTCGGCAAAGGCGGCATCAACTTCGACGCGAAAGTGCGCCGTCCGTCCTTTGAGCCGGAAGATCTGTTCCTGGCCCACATCGCGGGCATGGATACGTATGCCAAAGGGCTGAAAGTAGCAGCCAAACTGATCGAAGACCGCGTGTTCGACGACTTCATCGAAAAACGCTACAGCAGCTTCAAAGAAGGCGTCGGCGCCGAGATCGTTTCCGGCAAAGCGACGCTGGCATCCCTGTCCGAATATGCGCTGAACAACGAGCAGCCACGCAAAAACGAGTCCGGACGCCAGGAAATGCTGAAGTCCTTGCTGAATCAATACATTTTGGCGGAATAAACGGTACGCGAGCAATCATGCATGCGGCGGAGGTTGCCTGAAGAAGCATTCTTCGGCAGCCTCTTTTTTTATTTTTCATACAAGACTTTAGCCTTAAGGAGGCGCTATTGATGAAGTATGTAATCGGTATCGATATCGGAACCAGCGCGGTCAAATCCGTGCTTGTGTCGGAGGAAGGCCGGGTCGTTTGCGAACATGCGGAAAGTTATCCGCTGCATCGCCCGAATCCGGGCTGGAGCGAGCAAAATCCCGAGGACTGGGCGGAGCGCACCATCGCGAGCCTGCGCAAATTGATGGAGAAATCGCAGGTTGCGCCGTCCGACGTGGAGGGCATCAGTTTTTCGGGACAGATGCACGGACTGGTGCTGGTGGATGCGGAAGGCAAGCCGCTTCGTCCGGCCATCTTGTGGAATGACACGCGGACGACGCCGCAATGCCGCCGGATCGAGCAGACCCTTGGAACCCGGCTGCTGGACATCGCCCGCAACCGGGCTTTGGAAGGTTTTACGCTTCCGAAATTATTGTGGGTGCAGGAACATGAACCGGAAATTCTGTCCCGAGCGTCGCTTTTCCTGCTGCCGAAGGATTACGTCAGATATCGCCTGACGGGCGGCTTTGCGATGGATTATTCGGACGCGGCCGGCACGCTGCTGCTGGACGTGGCAGGCAAAACATGGAGCGCGGACATCGCACAAGCGTTTGATCTGCCCCTGTCGCTTTGTCCGAAGCTGGCGGAATCCTCCGAGCTGACGGGCACGCTGCTGCCGGACGTGGCGGAAGCTGCGGGGCTGCTGCCGGCGACCAAAGTGTTTGCGGGCGGGGCGGACAATGCGTGCGGAGCGATCGGCGCCGGCATTTTGGGCGAAGGCAAAACGATGTGCAGCATCGGCACGTCGGGCGTGGTTCTTTCCTATGAAAGCCGCAAGGACGTGAATCCGCAAGGCAAAATGCATTTTTTCAACCACGGGGAAGAGGACGCTTTTTACGTCATGGGCGTTACTTTGGCGGCGGGGCATAGCCTCTCCTGGTTCAAACAAACGTTTGCGAAAGAGTCCTCCTTCGACGAGCTGCTGGAGGGGATCGAAGACGTTCCGGCGGGAAGCGGCGGACTGCTGTTTACGCCATATATTTCCGGGGAACGCACGCCCCATCCGGATGCGGACATCCGCGGCAGCTTCATCGGGATGGATTCGGGCCATACGCTGAAGCATTTTGCGCGTGCCGTCCTGGAAGGCATCACGTTTTCGCTGCGCGAGTCGATCGACCTCATCCGCGAGTCCGGCAGAGAGATTGCCGAGGTGACCGCGATCGGCGGCGGGGCCCAAAACGAAACATGGCTGCAGATGCAGGCCGATATTTTTAATGCCGACATCGTGAAGCTGGAAAGCGAGCAGGGACCTGCCATGGGCGCCGCGATGCTGGCCGCGTACGGCTGCGGATGGTTTCCGTCCCTTGAAGCGTGCGCGAAACAGTTCATCCGTCCGGCTGAAGTCTTTTCCCCGAATCCCGAGCAGGTGAAGCGGTATGACGGTTTGTTTTCGGTATACCGGGACGTCTACGGCCAAACCCGGGAATTGAACGAAAGGCTTGCGGCCTACCGCCAATAGGATATAAAGTTTAAAAGAGAGAGGGACTATCATCCGCCGGGATGGGGTCCGGCAAAGACAGCCGTGGGGGAATAGACATGTGGCACCGGTTCGTAACGTTATTAAACGACATCAAAATTCGGAATAAACTGCTGCTGTCTTTCCTGCTTGCGGCGCTGCTGCCCGTTTTGCTGGTCGGGGGATACCTCACGGCGGAAATGAGGCAAATGGCGTTCAATAACGCGATGGAGCAGGCTTCGACGAACGTCGACCGGATCAAAAAAAGAACGGAGGAGGTCATCCGCGTCTCGCTGGACATCTCTTACCGGCTATCCAATGACGCCAGGCTCAAAAAGCTGGCCAACCGGCATTATGAAAGCGTATACGACGTGGTCGAGGCCTACAGGGACTATCCCGACATGCGGGAATACTTAAGGCTCTACAAAGAAATTTCGAACATCAGGCTGTATACCGACAACGCCACGCTGCTGAACAACTGGGAGCTCATCAACGCCTCGGACGATATTAAGGCCAGCGACTGGTACCGGCATGCGCTTGATCATGAAAGCCTGGTCAGCTGGCGGTATATCGAGGATGAACGCGACCATAAAAAATATTTAAGCCTGGTGCGGACGATCGAGCTCGAAAGCCTGAAAAAATACGGCGTGCTGGTGCTGAACGTCAATGCCAACATGCTGAATTCGATTTTGAGCCAGGAAACGTTCGACACGATGATCGTGGACGATCAGGACAACATCGTTGCGGCGAACCGCGGCGACTGGAAAAACAAGAAGCTGACCGACCTGTCGCTGGATCGGAACATGTTGACGCAGCGCAGCGGCACGTTCGAGGCGACGCTTAACGGCATTCCTTCGAAAGTGCTGATCGATGAGGTCAAACCGGCTTCCAGCGAAAACGGGATCCGGATCATTTCCGTGTTTTCGATCGGCAGCATCGTGAAGGAACCGAACAAAATCATCAGGCTCGCGCTGACGGTCATCGTCATCAGCATCGTTCTGGCCTTCCTGCTGATCTACAGCGTGTCCTCCCTGTTCTCCCGGCGGATGCTGCGGCTCAGCAGGCATATTACCCGGGTCGGGCTCGGGGATTTCGATACGACGCTGCAAATCGACGGCAAGGATGAAATCGGACTGTTGTCCAGGCAGTTCAATTCCATGGTGCGCAACATTCACGACCTGATGGAAGAAGTGACGCAGTCCAATGAACGGAACCGGCTGCTGGAGCAAAAACAGAGCGAAATCCGCTTTAAAATGCTGGCAAGCCAAATTAATCCCCATTTTCTGTTCAATGCGCTGGAATCGATCCGGATGGAGGCCCATATGAAAGGCCAGACGGAAATTGCCAGAATCGTACGGCTGCTCGGCAAAATGATGCGCAACAACCTCGAGGCCGGCAACAGCAAAATCCCGCTGAAGCAGGAGCTGGAGATGGTCAGCTGTTATCTGGAAATCCAGCGGTTCCGGTATGAGGACCGGCTGCGTTACGAGTTTCACGTCGATCCGGCATTGGAAGCGCTGTACATGCCTCCGCTCATTATCCAGCCTCTCGTCGAAAACGCCGTCGTGCATGGCCTCGACAACAACGCGGAAGGGGCATCCGTCAAAGTCGCGATTTTGCGCGAAGGAAATGCGGCCATGTTCACGATTACGGATAATGGCATCGGCATCCCGGAAGAGAGGATGGATAAAATCATGCAGACGCTGGAAGACGCGGAGGAAAGGGAAGGCGAGCGGATCGGGCTGCGAAACGTGCATGTCAGGTTGAAGCTGACGTACGGGGAGTCCTGCGGATTGTCCATTCGAAGCAAGCCCGGCTGCGGTACGGCCATTTCCTTTGCCATTCCGCTCGAGGGGGGAATGATAGATGCTTAAAGTGATGATCGTCGACGACGAACCGAAGCTCCGCGAAGGCCTGCGAATGCTGATTCCTTGGGAAGAACATGGATATCAGGTGGCGGATACGGCGGCGAACGGGCAGGAGGCGCTCGAAAAATACGAGGTCCATCAGCCGGAGCTGATTCTGGCGGACATCCGGATGCCCGGCATGGACGGATTGGAGCTCATTTCGGAGCTGCGGGGCCGGGGGGCGGAAAGCCATGTGCTGATTTTGAGCGGTTATGCCGATTTCGAATACGCGAAGCGGGCGATTTCGTACCGCGTCGACGGATATCTGCTTAAACCGGTGGATGAGGAAGAATTGGTTTCTTATCTCGGGCAGATCCGGGAGGCGATCGAAAAAGAGCGGCAGTACAGCCTGCGGACCCGGGAGGAACCGGCCCGCGGCAGGGAGGCGGTGCTGAAGGAGCTGCTGCTGCCGGATCCATCCGAACTCGGCGGCGAACGGCTGAAACGGCTGGCCGCTTCGCTTCAACTCCCGGAAGGGCCGTGCGAAGTCGTCTTGCTGCGGCTCGGACCGGCGCCGTCCGTGACGGAGGAGGTTTACTCCCGTGTCCGCCAGGCATTGGAGGAGGCCGTCCGGCAAAGCGGAGCGGGCCTATGTTTTCATCTTCCCCCGCATTTGGGAATCCTTCTTACGAAACCGCCGGCAAGCCGGGAGGATGACCGGGAGCTGCATCGGATGATTGCGGAGCGGGTATCCGCGGAGGGCCTGACGTTCAGCGCGGCGGCCGGAGGAAAGGCCGCGGGGCCGGAAGAAGCGTATATATCCTTGTCGGCGGCAATCGAGGCGTTGAAGTTCAACTTCGAAGGGGACACGCTGATTCGGGAGGAAGCGGCGGCAGGCTGGAGCGGCTTTCAGGCCGAAGAGCTGCCGGACTTCGATCCGGACGAGGCCGAGCACCGGCTGCTGCTTGTTTTGGAAACCGGAAATACCGCCAAGCTGGAGCCGCTTGTCGAAGCGATCTGCCGCCGCATGGCAGCGGACGGGATGGATGAGCTGAAGCTGAAGGAGAACCTGATCCGGCTAGCCGGGAGCGTGCTGGCGCGGCTGGAGTCGTCCCACCCGGACATGCGCGCCTTTTGGACGGAGCACGGGGTCCCGGTCGGCGCGTTTTATGCATGCGGCCGGATCGGCGAGCTGATGGCTTCGGCGCACGCGTATTTGCGGGAAATTTCCGAACGGATGCGCAGCGAAAGCCGCGGGAACGAAATCCAAAGAATGATCGAACTGATCGAACGGCGCTACAACGAGAACTTGAAGCTCGAAACGCTGGCGGAGCTGTTTAATTACAACAGCGCTTACCTCGGAAAAATGTTCAAAAATACGACGGGCGAATATTTTAACACGTTTTTGGATAAGGTCCGCGTCGAAAAAGCCAAGGCTTTCCTGGACCAGGGCATGAAGGTGTACGAGGTCGCCGAAAAAGTGGGTTACATGAATCCGGATTATTTTAATATGAAATTCCGCAAATATGTCGGGGTGTCTCCAACCTCTTACCGCAAGGGAAAATGACGGTAAGGGGTTTTTTCTTGCCGCAAAATGGGCGGGGAGGCAGGGATATGGCGGCATGTCTAATTTTCACAGGATTTTATCTCTAATTTTTCGGGTACTGCAATCGCTTACAGAGAATTAAAATGGGGGTATAGAGAGGAGGGCATTTTCATTGAGAGCGGCAGCCAACATACCAGACGGCACTCCGAATCGCGGGAAAAGGACCGAAAGCAAGGCGGCATCCCGAAAACGTTTTTGGAAAACGTTCCGAAACCAGAAGTATTTATATCTGATGTCGATCCCGTTCGTCATTTGGGTGTTCGTGTTCAGCTATCTCCCGTTATGGGGATGGACGATGGCCTTTCAGAAATATAAGCCGGCCCGAAGCTTTTTCGAGCAGGAATGGGTGGGCTTCGAGCATTTCAAGGCGCTTTTCCACGACGAACAGTTTCTGCTGTCCTTGCGCAATACGCTGGCGATGAGCACCATGGGCCTGATTGCCGGATTCGTGTTTCCGATCCTGTTCGCCATTTTGCTGAACGAGGTTCGCCTCAGCTTCTTCAAACGTTTTGCCCAAACGATTTCGTACCTGCCCCATTTCGTGTCTTGGGTCGTGGCCGCCGGGATCGTCACCAAAATGCTGTCGACCGATAACGGTCTGGTCAACGACGTGCTGCTGGGCCTCGGCCTCATACATGAACCGATCCAGTTTATGGCCAAAGGCCATCTGTTCTGGGGCATCGTGACGTTGTCGGACGTGTGGAAGGAAACCGGCTGGAATGCCATTATTTATCTGGCGGCCATCGCGGGCATCGGGCCTGAGCTGTATGAAGCCGCCCGGGTGGATGGGGCAAGCCGTTTTCGCCAGATATGGCATATCACGCTGCCGGGCATCCGGCCGACGATCATCGTTTTGCTCATTATGTCCGTCGGCAATTTGCTGAACATCGGCTTCGAGAAGCAGTTCCTGCTCGGCAACAACCTGGTGACGGATTATTCGCAGGTGCTTGATCTGTACTCGCTGAAATACGGGCTCGGCATGGGCCGTTATTCCTTCGGCACGGCGATCAACATTTTCAACTCGGTCATCAGCGTCGCGCTTTTGTTTACCATTAACGGCATCTTTAAGCGCACGACCAAAGAAAGCTTGTTATAGGGCACCAGGCGATTTGTCCATACATACGGCTGCCTGGCGTGCCGACATTTTTGGAAAGGGGGAACGAGGGTCGTGGGGAATGCAGCTTTTGCGCGCGGCAAATCGTGGTCCGACCGGATTTTTGACACGGTGGTTTACGTGATCGTGCTGTTTGTCGTCGTGGTCACCGTCTATCCGTTCCTGAACGTGCTCGCCATCTCGCTGAACGATTCCATCGACAGCGTGCGCGGCGGAATTACCGTTTTTCCCCGGAAGTTTACTTGGGACAATTACATTAAAATATTTACGTTCAGCGGGTTGGTTACGGGCTTCAAAATTTCGGCGCTGCGTACCGTGCTCGGGACCGTGCTCGGGCTGCTCAGCGCATCGATGCTTGCTTTTACGATCAGCCGCGCGGATTTTCAGGGACGCAAATTCGTGTCCACGTTTCTCGCGTTGACGATGTACGTGTCCGGGGGATTGATCCCGACGTACATGCTGATGAAGGATCTGGGGCTGATGAACACGTTTGCCGTCTATATTTTGCCGGGTGTCGTAAGCGCTTTTAACGTGTTTGTCATCCGTTCCTTCATCGACGGCATCCCGTATGCGCTGCAGGAATCGGCCAAACTTGACGGAGCGAACGACTTTACGATTTACTGGCGGGTCATTTTGCCGCTTACCAAACCGGCCTTGGCGACGATCTCGTTATTTCTGGCGGTGGGGCAGTGGAACGCCTGGTTCGATACGTACCTGTATAATGGATCCAACGAATCGCTGACGACGCTCCAATACGAGCTGATGAAGGTGCTGCAGAGCACGACGGCGGGCAGCGGCGGGGATTACCGGACGAACGTGGTGGCGACCGCGGTCAACCAAGTGTCTCCGGAGTCGATCAAAATGGCCATCACCATCATCGTCACCGTACCGATTTTATTGGTGTATCCGTTCCTGCAAAAGTATTTCGTCAAAGGCATGACGCTCGGCGCGGTCAAAAGCTGACCGGTGCTATCCGAAGCGGTATGATCAGGGGCGCTTGCCGGCTCCCTTGTTATACGCATAGATTCTCGCTTGAAAATCCATTCGAATCCATCAGGAGGGGTGTTTCAGTATGGAAAGCAAAAGAAAGAGAAAGACAAAAGCTTCCGCCCTGCTGCTCGTATCCGCCTTGTTCGTCGGCCTGCTGGCCGGCTGCGGGGGAAGCGGCGGCAACGGCGCAGCGTCCAAGGAGAACGGCTCCGGCAAGGAAGCCGCGGCGGGCAACGATAATTCGCCGATCACGTTTTCCCTCTTCAGCGCCGACCCGAGTCCGAACTGGACGGGGATGAAGGACGAAATCGGGAAAGCGATCACCGAAAAAACAGGCGTGACGCTGGACGCGGAATTCGCGGTCGGCGATCCGCAGCAAAAGGTGGCCCTGATCGCTTCCAGCGGCGAATATCCCGATCTCATCAGCGCGAAAAACGATATCAGCAAACTTGTCGACGCCGGCGCGATGCTGGATCTGACCGATCTGATCGACAAGTACGCGCCGAACATTAAAAAGGTGCTCGGGGACTCGATAAAACGCGCGCGCTACAGCGACGAAGACCACGCGATTTACGCCATCCCGACTTATGCGGGGGTAGGCCAGGAGTACTTCCAGGCCGGAGGCGGCTTCGAACTCCAGCACCGCGCGGTCGCTGAAGCGGGATATCCGGAGATCCGGACGGTCAAGGATTATGAGAACGTTATCAAAAATTATATCGAAAAACACCCGACGGACGAAAACGGCAACAAAAATATCGGCCTGACGTTAAACGCCGACGATTGGTACATGTACATCACGGTCACGAATCCGGCCTTTTACACGACGGGCTCGCCGGACGACGGGGAATACGCGATCGACGTGGATACGCAGAAGGTCACGTACCATTTCCGCCGTCCCGCCGAAAAAGAATACTTCCGTTGGCTCAATCATATGAACGATATCGGGCTGCTTGATCCGGAGAGTTTCGTTCAAAAATACGACCAATACAAAGCAAAAATCGCGACCGGGCGCGTCATCGGCCTGATCGATCAGGACTGGGCTTACGGTGACGCCGAAAAGGCGCTGAAAGCGGCGGGCAAATTCGACCAAGGTTACGGGCACTACCCGGTTACGTTAACCGAAGAATACAAGGAAACGTCGTTCTGGCCGACAGGCTTCATGGCGGGTTACGGCATCGGCATCAGCAAAGACTGCAAAGATCCGGTCCGGGCGATCAAATTCCTCGATTACCTCGCTTCCGACGAAGGGCAAGTTCTGCTGAACTGGGGGATCGAAGGAAAACACTACAAAGTCGAAAACGGCAAACGCGTCATTCCGAAGGAAATCAGCGACCGAAAGGTCAACGATGCGACCAACTTCACGAAGGAAACCGGCATCGGCCTGTATAACACGCTTGGCGTTCATTACGGCGACGGCGTGAAGGATCCGTCCGGAAACTATTACACGACCAATTTCCCAGAGCAAATTCAGAACTCATACAACGAAGTCGAAAAGAAAACGCTGGCCGCCTACAATGTCAAGTCGTGGAGAGAGCTGTTCCCGAAAGAAGAAGAGTTTAAAGTCAGACCTTGGGGCGCGGCATGGAATATCGCCATTCCGGGCGACAGCGAAATCGTCGTGTTGGACAACAAGCTGAAGGATATTACGTGGAAACGGATTCCGGAAGCGATTTTGGCCAAACCTGCCGATTTCGACAAGGTATGGGACGCGTACATGAAGGACCTCGAAAAGGCGGGCGTCGAAAAAGCCGAAACGCTGCGCGAGGAGCTCGTGAAACAACGCGTGAAGCTGTGGAACGAATAAGGCGGCTTGCGAAGCCGTGAATGGCTGCAAAAAAAGAATGGCGGGAAGTTTTGGCCGGTCAAGGCCGGGGCTTCCCGCCGTTAACTGAGGTGAGCTGAACAGATGAAATTTAGCGACGGCAATTGGTTGACTCTGCCCGGCTTCGAGATCATGAACCCGGTTCAGGCCTACAATCCGAAAACCAACGAGAGAACGATAAGCGTATACGCTTCGCCCCGGGATTTGACGCCCCGATGGGCGATGCTCGACGTTCCCATGCTGACGGTGAGCCTTTCTTCCCCGATGGAGGACGTCATTCGCGTGTCCGTTCATCATCATAAAGGCGGCGCTCCGCTGAAGCCCGAATTCCCGATTCATGAAACGGAGGAGCATGCCGTACGAACGGGATTAAGCGACGAAGAGCTTTGGCTGCAAAGCGGGCGGCTCAAAGCGAGCATCCGCCGCAGCGGCGGCTGGGAGATGTCCTTTTACCAGGACGGCAAGCGGATCACCGGCAGCGGGCTGAAGGCGCTCGCCTACATTACGCGCTCGGACGGCCAGACCTTCATGCGCGAACAACTCGATTTGGGCGTAGGCGAACATATTTATGGACTCGGGGAACGGTTCACCCCGTTCGTCAAAAACGGGCAATCGCTCGATATTTGGAACCGCGACGGCGGCACGGGCACGGAGCAGGCCTACAAAAACATTCCGTTTTATCTCTCGAGCAAAGGATACGGCGTATTCGTCAACAATCCGGGCCTCGTTTCTTTCGAGGTGGGCTCGGAGAAGGTTTCGAAGGTGCAGTTCAGCGTCGAAGGGGAGAAGCTGGAGTATTTGATCGTCGGCGGTAAAACGCTGCGCCATGTGCTGCAAAATTACACGGCTTTGACCGGCAAGCCGGCGCTGCCTCCGGCCTGGACCTTCGGCTTGTGGCTGACCACTTCTTTTACGACCGATTACGACGAACAGACGGTCATGCGTTTTGTCGACGGCATGAAGGAACGCGACCTTCCGCTGCATGTGTTCCATTTCGACTGCTTCTGGATGAAGCCGCTCCATTGGACGGATTTCGAATGGGACGAGGCCGTATTCCCGGATCCGAAGGGATTGCTGGAACGATTGAAAGCCAAAGGGCTGAAAATTTGCGTCTGGATCAACCCGTATATCAGCGAGCAGTCGCGATTGTTCGACGAAGGGGCGAGTCGCGGTTACTTCCTGAAAAAACGGGACGGCGGCGTATGGCAGTGGGACCGCTGGCAGCCGGGCATGGCGATCGTCGATTTCACCAATCCGGAAGCCTGCCGCTGGTACGGCGATTATCTGCGCGAGCTTATCGATATGGGCGTGGATTCGTTCAAGACGGACTTCGGCGAGCGGATTCCGACCGACGCGGTTTATTTCGACGGCTCCGACCCGCACCGGATGCACAACTATTACACCCAGCTCTATAACCGGACGGTGTTTGAGGTGCTGGAGGAAATGCTCGGCAAAGGGGAAGCCGCTTTGTTCGCCCGGTCGGCGACGGCCGGCGGCCAGCAGTTCCCGGTCCACTGGGGCGGGGATTGCACGGCCAACTACGATTCGATGGCGGAAAGCCTGCGCGGAGGCCTGTCCCTGGGCCTGTCCGGCTTCGGTTTCTGGAGCCACGACATCGGCGGCTTCGAAAGCACGGCGCCGGCGGACGTCTATATGCGCTGGGCGGCGTTCGGACTGCTGTCGAGCCACAGCCGCCTTCACGGCAACCAATCGTACCGCGTGCCGTGGTTGTTCGGGGAAGAAGCCGTCGAGGTGATGCGCTTCTTCACGAAGCTCAAATGCCGCCTGATGCCGTACCTGTTCGGCGCCGCCGTGGACGCTTCGGTCCTGGGGCTGCCGTTGATGCGGGCGATGGTGCTCGAGTTCCCGGAAGATCCGGGATGCCGTACGCTCGACCGGCAGTACATGCTGGGCGATTCGCTGTTGGTCGCGCCGGTCTTCAGCGAAGACGGGCAGGTTGAATTGTATTTGCCGCCGGGGCCGTGGACGTCCTTCCTGACGGGAGAGAAGGTGCAGGGCGGCCGGTGGGTCACCGAGCAGCACGGTTTTATGAGCCTGCCGCTATACGTGCGTCCGGGCAGCATCATTCCGGTCGGGGCCGTGGACGACAAACCGGATTATGATTTTGCGGACGGCGTGGAGCTTCATATTTTTGCTCCGGAAGAAGGCAAGGAGATGCGGGTAACCGTTCCGAACCTGAAAGGGAAGCCTGCGCTGCAGGCCCAGGCGGTTTTTGCCGGGGGCGAACTTTCCGTTTGCGTCGAGGCATCCGGAGCCGCGAATTGGAAGGCCGTTTTGCCGGGCGTGAGCCGGGTGGCGAGCGTCAAAGGCGGCACGGCGGCGAACACGGAACGAGGAATCGTCGTGACGCCGGACGCCGGCGCCTTGGAGCTGACGATCGGTTTTTGAACCGGGAAGCTGAAAGCCCGCAAAGATTTTAGCGTCCGGATTTTTGCATCATCCTTGCGTGCAATATTTTGCTGAAAATGCATTCGGAGGAAGGAACCATCCGCACGTCCATGGAAAGCTCATGGCAAGAAAGATGAGTTGACATGGGTCTGGGAAGGGGAAAAGTCGCATGAGCCAAAACGAAAAGGAATTATGGTACGGGAGGCCGGCCCGGGAATGGACCGAAGCGCTGCCGGTCGGGAACGGCCGGCTGGGAGGCATGGTATTCGGAGGAGACCGGGAAGAGCGGATTCAGCTGAACGAAGACACGCTTTGGTCCGGCTTCCCGCGGGATACGTTAAATTACGAGGCGCTCCGTCATCTGAACCCGGCCAAGGCGCTGGCCGCCGAAGGGAGATACAAGGAAGCCGAAGCGCTGATCGAAGGGGGCATGATCGGGCGGCGGAGCGAATCCTATCAGCCGCTTGGCGATCTTCATATCGCCATCCGCGCGCAAGGCGAGATCCGAAACTACCGCCGGGCGCTTCATTTGGAGGAGGCGGTGGCGGAAGTCAGCTATGAGGCAGACGGCGTCAACATCTTCCGGGAGGTGCTCGCCAGCCATGCGGATGACGTCATCGCCGTGCGAATCCATGCCGAAAACGCGGACGGAAGCGGCGAAGCGCTGCTGCCCGATATGGAGGTCCGGTTATCTTCGCCGCATCCGTTCCGGATCGAGGGGGATGGGGAGCTGGTCCTGACAGGCCGCGGCCCGTCCCATGTCGCGGAAAATTACCGCGGCGACCATCCCAACCCGGTCCTTTATGAGGAGGGGCTGGGGATCGGCTTCGCGGTCGTGCTGACAGCCAACACCCGCGGCGGCGAAGCGAAAACCGAACACGGGCGCCTCGTCATCCGCCGGGCGAACTCGGTTTTGCTGCTGCTTACGGCAGCCACGGATTTCGCGGGATACGACGCGATGCCGGGACGGGACGGGGGTTCGCCGGTTGAGAAATGCTCGCGGATTTTGCGGGATGCCCCGAAGGCATACGAAACGGTTCGCCAGCGCCACGTGCAGGATTACCGTGCGCTGTTTGACCGCTGCGATCTGCATATCGGCGCGGAGGCACCGGGGACGAAAGAGTCTGCGAACCTCCCCGCCGATGAGCGGCTGACAGCCTACCAAAGCGGTGCGTCCGATCCGCAGCTCGAAAGCCTGCTCTTCCATTACGGGCGGTACCTGATGATCGCCGGCTCCCGGCCCGGCACCCAGGCCCTGAACCTGCAGGGCATCTGGAATCCGCATCTTCAGCCGCCGTGGAACAGCAACTATACGACCAATATCAATACGGAAATGAACTATTGGCCGGCGGAAACATGCAGCTTGGGAGAGTGCCACGAGCCGCTTTTCGACCTCATCCGCGAACTGAGCGTCAGCGGCGGGCGCACGGCTGCGGTTCATTACGGATGCCGCGGGTGGACGGCGCATCATAACACCGATTTGTGGCGGATGTCGACGCCATCGGCCGGCAGCGCCAAGTGGGCGTTTTGGCCGATGGCCGGCGCATGGCTGTCGAGGCATTTGTGGGAGCGGTATGCTTTCCGGCCGGATCCGGAGTTTCTGAGGGAAACGGCGTATCCGATCCTGAAAGGAGCCGCGCTGTTTTGCCTGGACTGGCTGGTGCAGCTCCCGGACGGCACATGGACGACGCCGCTGTCGACGTCGCCGGAGAACGAGTTTCGGACGGCGGACGGGACGCCGTGCAGCGTGGCACCGGGTTCCGCCATGGACATGGCGCTGATCGACGAGTTGTTCGGCCACTGCATCCAGGCGTCGACGATTTTGGACGCGGATCCCGAGTTCCGCGGCGAGCTGGCGGCACGGCGGGAACGGCTTGCCCATCCGGGCATCGCGCCCGACGGGCGGCTCAGGGAATGGAGCGGGGATTTTGCCGAGCATGAACCGGGACACCGCCATGTTTCCCATGTATACGGCTTGTACCCGGGAAGCGCCATCCATTCGCGAAAGTCGCCGGAGCTTGCCGAAGCGGCCTCCTTGACGCTGGAGGCGAGGCTTGCGGCCGGCAGCGGCCATACCGGCTGGAGCGCGGCCTGGATGATCAATTTGTTCGCCCGGCTGGGCGACGGGGAGCGGGCTTACCGCAGCATCCGCCGGGTGTTGAGCGATTCGACCCTCCCGAACTTGTTCGGCAACCATCCCCCGTTCCAAATCGACGGCAACTTCGGCTACACGGCGGGGGTAGCGGAGATGCTCCTCCAAAGCCATGCCGAAGGTCTCGAGCTGCTTCCGGCGCTGCCGGAAGCCTGGAGCCGCGGAAAGGTTCGGGGACTTGCCGCCCGCGGCGGGTTTACCGTCGACATGGAATGGGCCGAAGGGAGGCTGACCCGGGCGCGAATCACGTCCGCGCATGGACGCGCCTGCCGGATTTTGAACGGGGATGCATTCGTCGTCCGGCGCCAAGACGGGACTTCCGTGTCAGCCGCGGAAGGATTTGCGACACAGCCGGGAGAGACGTATACGATAACACCGATGATGGAGGAGAAATGACATGAGCATATTTCAATTTCCGTCCGATTTCCGCTGGGGGGCCGCGACGGCCGCTTACCAGATCGAAGGGGCCTACGCCGAGGACGGGCGCGGGCTTTCGATCTGGGGTACGTTTTCGCATACGCCGGGAAAGGTGAAAAACGGGGACAACGGGGACGTTGCCTGCGACAGCTACCACCGTTATAAGGAAGACATCGCCTACATGAAGGAGCTTGGCATTACGACGTACCGCTTCTCCGTGTCCTGGCCGCGCATTTACCCGCAAGGACGGGGCGAGGTCAACCTGGCCGGGCTCGATTTCTATCACCGCTTCGTCGACGAGCTGCTGAAGAACGGCATCGAACCGTTTTGCACGCTTTACCACTGGGATCTCCCGCAAGCGCTTCAGGACGAAGGCGGATGGAACAACCGCGATACGGCGATCGCTTTTAAACAGTATGCCGAAACGATGTTCAAGGAATTTTCCGGGAAAATCAAAAAATGGATCACGCTGAACGAGCCGTGGTGCAGCTCCTTCCTCTCGAACTATCTGGGCGTGCATGCGCCGGGCTACCGGGATTTGCAGCTGGCCGTCAACGTGGCCCACAATTTGCTCCGGGCGCACGGCGAGGCCGTCCGCAGCTACCGCGAACATGGCTATGACGGGGAAATCGGCATCGCCCCGAACATTACGTGGGCTTATCCGTATACGAGCAGCGAGCAGGACAAGGAAGTCTGCCAGCGCGCGATCGAATGGACGTGGGACTGGTTCCTCGATCCGATCTATTTCGGCCGTTATCCAGAACGGCTGCTGAAGGTTTTCGAAAAAGGGGGAGCAAAACCGGACGTGCAGCCGGGCGACATGGAAACGATCCGCCAGCCGGTCGATTTCATCGGCGGGAACTATTACACCGCAAGCGTGCGTCGTTACGCGCCGGGCAATAACCTGTTCGACGACGAGGAGCTGAACATGGGCTACGACCGGACGGATATCGGCTGGCCGCTGGATTCGGTCGGCTTGTACGATTCGCTGCGGTACACCCATCAAAAATACGGCAACGTTCCGATCTATATCACGGAAAACGGCGCCTGCATCAACGACGAGCCGGTGGACGGAAAAGTAAACGATATCCGCCGCATCCGGTACCTGCGCCAGCATATCATTTCCATGCACCGCGCCATCAGCGACGGCGTGCCCGTGAAAGGGTACATGGAATGGTCGCTGCTCGATAACTTCGAATGGGCGGAAGGTTACGGCATGCGCTTCGGATTGATCCATGTCGATTACCGAACGTTGAAACGCACGCCGAAGGAAAGTTTCTACTGGTACCAGAAGCTGGCGAAAAACAATTTTTTGGTCACGGAATAAGCAGCGATGCGATAAGGGGAGGCGGCCGATGTGATCCATCCAAAACTGCCGAAAATTTGGTACGGCGGAGATTATAATCCGGAGCAGTGGGGGCCGGAAGAGTGGAAAGAAGACCACCGGATGTTCAAGCTCGCCGGGATCGACGTCGCGACGATCAACGTGTTTTCCTGGGCGCTGAATCAGCCGGATGAACATACGTACGATTTTGCCTGGCTGGACGAAACGATGGACCGCCTCCATGCGGACGGCATCGGCGTCGTGCTTGCGACAAGCACGGCGGCGCATCCGGCCTGGATGGCGAAACGTTACCCCGACGTCAGGCGGGTCGATTTTTACGGAAGGAAGCGAAAGTTCGGCGGGCGCCACAATTCCTGCCCGAACAGTCCGACGTACCGCGAATATTCCGGGCGGATCGCCGGCAAGCTGGCGGAGCGCTACAAAGATCATCCCGCGCTTTTGCTCTGGCACGTATCGAACGAATACGGGGGTTACTGCTACTGCGAACGATGCGAGGCGGCATTCCGCGAATGGCTGCAAAACCGCTACGGAACGCTCGATGCCGTCAATCGCGCATGGAATACGCGCTTTTGGGGACATACCTTTTACGATTGGGACGAAATCGTGCTGCCCAGCGGCCTCAGTGAAGAAGGGGAGGGCAACGTCAGCGCGTTCCAAGGCATTTCGCTTGATTTTCGCCGGTTTATGTCGGACAGCCTGCTGGCCTGCTACAAAATCGAAGCGGACGCGATCCGCGAGCACAGCAAGGACGTGCCGATTACGACCAACCTGATGGGCACGTACCCGGAGCTGAACTATTTCGATTGGGCCAAAGAGATGGACGTCATCTCCTGGGACAACTACCCGTCGCTTACGACGCCCGTCAGCGAGACGGCGATGGTCCACGATTTGATGCGCGGGCTGAAAGACGGGATGCCGTTCCTGTTGATGGAGCAGACGCCGAGCCAGCAAAACTGGCAGGCTTACAACTCGCTGAAAAGACCCGGCGTCATGCGGCTGTGGAGCTATCAGGCGGTCGCCCGCGGCGCGGATACGGTCATGTTTTTCCAAATGCGGCGTTCGATCGGGGCCTGCGAAAAGTTTCACGGCGCGGTCATCGAACATGCGGGGCATGAGCATACGCGCGTGTTCCGCGAGGTGGCCGCGCTTGGCGAAGAGTTGAAACGGCTGGGGGACACGCTGCTGGACGCCCGCAGCGACGCGAAAGTGGCGATTTTGTACGACTGGGAAAACCGCTGGGCGATCGAGCTTTCGAGCGGCCCGACGGTGGAGCTGCAGTACGTCGCCGAGGTGCATAAATATTACGACGCCCTCTTCAAGCTGGGCATTCAGGCGGACATGATCGGCGTGGAGGCCGATTACGGCCGGTACGACATCGTCATCGGGCCGGTCATGTACATGGTCAGACCGGGGGTCGCCAAAAAGCTGGAGGCCTTTACGGCGGCAGGCGGCACGTTCGTGACGACGTTTTTCAGCGGCATCGTCAATGAGAACGACCGCGTCACCACCGGGGGATATCCGGGCGAGCTTCGTCCGCTGCTCGGCATCTGGGCGGAGGAGATCGACGCGCTCCCGCGGGGGCAGTACAATCAGATCGTCATGAAGAAGACCTTCGGCGAACTGGAGGGCTCCTACGACTGCGAAATGCTGTTCGATCTGATCCACGCGGAAGGGGCCGACGTGCTGGCGGAATACGGCTCGGATTTTTATCAGGGCATGCCGGCATTGACCGTCAACGCCTTCGGCAAAGGCAAGGCGTATTATGTAGCCACGAGCGCGGCTCCGGCGTTTTTGCGTCCGTTCCTTGCCAAGCTGTGCGCGGATCAAGGCGTCAAACCTCTGGTCGAGCGGCTCCCCGAAGGGGTGGAAGCCGCAAGGCGCGTGAAGGAAGGCCGGTCATTCCTCTTCCTGCTGAACCATAACGCGGAGCGGGCGGCCGTCGACGTCGGCAGCGGCAAGCGGCGGGATCTGCTTTCCGGGCAAACGCTGACGGGAACCGTGGAGCTGCCGGGGCGCGGGGTCATGATCTTGGAAGAGGTTTAAGCTGCATCATCGATAGAACAGCCTATTCCTGGCGGTCAGGGGCGGGCTGTTCTTTATTCGTTAGGAAACCGATCACGGCGCAAGAGGCACATAGTCCGGCCGAAGCGGACCCGAGCGTCTGTCATGGAAGCGAGGGCAGCAACGATAAGGATTCGCAGAGCCGGGATGGTCCACACGCTTATGGGGTGTGCGTTCTTTCTTTGGCCGAAAGCCAAACATCAATAGGATAATAACGTAAGTGCTCATCAATAGGATAATAACGTAAGTGCTCAAGGAAATCCTATGGCAAATCGATTATGTATCCGCGGAGTATATCCGCAGATGTACGCGCCCGTTTTTCCGGGCTTTCCTTCCCCGGCTAAATTTGATACAATGGCATGGAGCATTTCATCCTAACGAAACGAGGTAACCACAATACCAATGGATACATATGGCTATTCTCTTTAATCTGCATGACGACATGAATATGTTGCACAGGCAGTTTTCTCGCGCCAAGCGCAGGGAAGAGAGTGGTTATGTCTATTTTTGTGGACTCGTGGGCCTTGTTACGGATGCAGAGTGCTTTTTTTCTGCGTTTTTGAAGGCATATATGGAGAATCGTTCCGGATGGCAGTCCATTCCGGGTCATTTGGCTCCGTATGCCCGCGCATGAGCGAATAGGCATCATCATATTTTCGAATCCCTGCCGTAGGCGTGCTGCCTGCGGTTTTTTCATTTGATTTTAAAAGGGTGATGCATAGATGATGAATTTGATCAAAGCGAAACAGTTGGCCAAGGAGTTTAAAGGAAAGACGATTTTTGAAAACGTGGATTTCGAAATTTTCGAAGGGGAGCGGCTGGCGTTGTTCGGCGCCAACGGAGCCGGCAAAACGACGCTGCTCAACATCCTGACGGGACGGCTGGCCCCGGACCGGGGCAGCGTGGAGCGCGGGCTGCCTCTCGAGCAGTGGGGAATGATGGAGCAGAGCTCGGAATCGCTGATGTCCTTGAAAACGCTGGATGCGGCGGGATGCGACAGCGGCGAGGTCTGGCACGCGAAACAAAGCTTGAAGCAGCTTGAGCAGCGGCTCGCGGACCCTTCCGCTTCGGAAGACGGCACCGTGCTTGAAGCTTACGGGCAAACGCTGGAGCGTTATGAGCAGCTCGGCGGGTTCCAGTGGGAAATCGAGCTCGAGAGAGTGCTTACCATGCTGAACATCGGACCGGAGCTATGGGAGCTGCCTTTCGCGGACCTGAGCGGCGGCCAGAAAACGCGGGTCCGGCTGGCGGCGCTGCTGGCCAAACGCCCGGCGTTCCTCCTGCTTGACGAACCGACCAACCACCTTGACGGGGAAAGCATGGCCTGGCTCGAACATTGGCTTAACCAATTTGAAGGCACCGTGCTGATCGTCTCCCATGACCGGACGTTTCTGGACCATGTGGCGACGGGAATCTGCGAACTGACCGCGACAGGCGCGAAAAAATACAAGGGCGGCTATTCCGACTACAAACGGGAAAAGGAGCGGGAGCTGAGGGAGCAGGAGGCGCTGTACAAAAAGCAAAAGCAGGCGAAGGAAGCGCTGGAAGAGTCGATCCGCCGTTACCAGGAATGGTTTCACCATGCCGAAAAATCGGCCGACAAAAATACCGAAACCAAGGCCGCTACTCCTTATTACAAAGCGAAAGCGAAGAAAAATATTTCCAGGTACCATGCGAAGCAAAAAGAACTGGAGCGCCTGGAAAAGGACAGCGTGCAAAAGCCGAGGGACACGCCGAAGGTCCACATGCAGCTTGGGGACGGAGGGTTTGCCGCCCGCTACCTGCTGCGGCTGGAAGGCGTAACCTTCGCTTATGACCGTGAACCGCTCTTCCGGGGGCTGGACCTGGATCTGTCCCGCGGCGACCGGATGGCGGTAAGAGGCCCGAACGGCAGCGGCAAATCGACGCTGCTGAAGCTGGTGCTCGGCGAGCTTGAACCGGATCAGGGCAAAATATGGATGCACCCGGCGGTCCGCATCGGTTATTTTTCGCAGGAGCTGGAAGGCTTGAATGAAGAGGAAACGCTGCTGGACAGCTTGCTGCGACTGCCGGACATGACGGAAACGCATGCGCGCACGATTCTGGGCTGCTTTCTGTTTTCGCGGGAAGACGTGTTCAAAAAAATCGGCAATCTGAGCATGGGCGAAAAATGCCGGGCGGCGTTCGTGCAGCTGTATTTCAGCGGCGCCAACCTGCTTGTGCTGGATGAGCCGACGAACTACCTGGACATCCAGACGCGCGAGGTGGTGGAAGAGGCGCTGGCTTCGTATCCCGGAGCCTTGCTCGCCGTGTCCCATGACCGGATGCTGGTCCGCAAGCTGGCGAACCGCCTGCTGACGTTATCCCCGGATCGCGAACCGGAGCTTTTCGAAGGCACGGTGGAGGAAGAAGAGGAGCGCAAGGCAAGGCATGGGGGAGCTTTAAAGGAAGATCCGGAGCGGGAAAACCGGAGGCTCGCGCTTGAATGGGAAATCGCCAGGCTGCTCGAGATCGAAGAGGCGGAGGGCGCCGAGGAGCGCATCCGGCAAATTCGTTCGCTGCGGAAGGAACTGGAGAGCCTTTAATTCCGGCGCGAAGGGGGCGGTGACTTGCCACCGCCGCCCTTTTTGCTTATAATAGTGGACTATAGTGTGCAAGATGTAATCAACGTCATATATTGATGTTCAACAACAAATCAAATGCCATGATGGAGACAAGTACGCAGTGCCGCTTTACAGGGAGGAGACGCCGTAGATTGAGAGCGTTTCTACAGGACAGGGCTGCCGAAATTCCCTCCGGAGCAGTTCCCTGAACTTCTTGTCCGGCCCGGCCGGCACGGGGCAGTAGGGGGTACCGGCTTTCGTGCCGTTAAAGACGAATCAGAGTGAGAACAGGCATGTCCGTGCGCGGGCAATAGGCGGTTCTAACAAGGGTGGTACCACGGTCTTTTCGTCCCTTTTCGGGAGAAAAGGCCTTTTTTGTTTTCTGAAAACAAAGCTGCAAAGGGGAAGGTCCGGTGTTCCTCTCATTTGCGGGGAGGCTTGCCGAATCGCCCCTTAAGGCGAGAGCGGTACGTTTATTTTGAGAAGGAGGCAGGAAAAAGATGAAGGAGAAACTCGAAGCGCTGCGGCAGGAAGCCCTGGACCAGCTGCAGGGAGTAGAGGACGTGCAGCAGCTGAATGACCTGCGCGTCAAATATTTGGGCAAAAAAGGCGCCCTGACGGAAATTTTGCGGGGCATGGGCGCGCTTAGCGCGGAAGAACGTCCGGTCATCGGCCAGGTGGCCAACGACGTGCGCGGCGCGATCGAAGCGGTCATCGAATCGAAGCAGGAAGCATTCCAAAAAGCCGAAACCGAAAAGCGCCTGCAGGCGGAAAAAGTCGACGTGACGCTGCCTGGACGCAAAATGAAGCAGGGCGGCGTTCATCCGCTGAACCGGGTCATCCAGGAAATCGAAGAAATTTTCATCGGCATGGGATATGAAATCGCCGAAGGTCCGGAAGTGGAGACCGATTATTACAACTTCGAAGCGCTGAATCTGCCGAAAAACCACCCGGCGCGCGATATGCAGGATACGTTCTACATCACGGAAGACATTTTGATGCGGACGCAAACGTCGCCGGTCCAAGTGCGGACGATGGAAAAAAAGCAGGGGCACGTGCCGGTCAAAGTCATCTGCCCGGGCAAAGTGTACCGCCGCGATGACGATGACGCGACGCACTCCTTCCAGTTCAACCAGATCGAAGGGCTGGTCATCGGCGAAAACATCCGGATGAGCGACCTGAAAGGCACGCTGCTCCAGTTCGTGCAAAAAATGTTCGGGCCTGAAACCCAAATCCGTTTGCGTCCAAGCTTCTTCCCGTTCACCGAGCCAAGCGCCGAAGTGGACGTGACCTGCGCAAGATGCGGAGGCAGCGGCTGCCGCGTATGCAAGCAGACCGGCTGGCTGGAAATCTTGGGCTGCGGCATGGTGCACCCGGAGGTGCTCCGCAAAGGCGGCTACGACCCTGAAGTATACAGCGGATTCGCTTTCGGCATGGGGCCGGACCGGATCGCGATGCTCAAGTACGGCATTGACGACATTCGTCATTTCTATAACGGGGATATGGCATTTTTGAAACAGTTCGCCCGCCGGTAAGGGCGAATGCGAACGGACATGAAATCAGGAAAGAAGGAAGGGACCCGGGATGAAGGTATCAACAGAATGGTTGGCGGACTATGTTTCGCTTGAAAACGTGGCGGCCGAAGAGCTTGCCGAACAAATCACGCGCGCGGGGATCGAAATCGACGAAATCGAACACCGCAACAAAGGCGTTTCCAAGGTCGTTGTCGGCTACGTAAAAAGCAAGGAAAAACATCCGGATGCGGATAAGCTGAACGTCTGCATCGTCGATGCCGGACAAGAAGAAGACCTGCAGATCGTATGCGGCGCGAAAAACGTCGCGGCAGGGCAAAAGGTGCCGGTGGCGCTCGTCGGAGCAAAGCTTCCCGGCGGGCTGGAAATCAAAAAGGCCAAGCTGCGCGGCGTCGCGTCGCAAGGGATGATCTGCTCGGCAAAAGAGCTCGGCATGAACGATAAGCTTCTGCCGAAGGAGCAGCAGGAAGGCATCCTTGTGCTGCAGGAGAACGTGCAGGTCGGCACGCCGATCGGACCGGTATTGGGGCTGGACGACCAGGTGCTGGAATTCGATCTGACGCCGAACCGTTCCGACTGCCTCAGCATGATCGGCGCGGCTTACGAAGTCGGAGCCATTCTCGGCCGGGACGTGAAGCTGCCGAAGCCGGAAAAGGAATTGATGGAAGTCAGCGATGCGGCAGCCGACCATATTTCCGTCAACATCAGCGCTCCGGAGCAATGCAGCCATTATGCGGCCAGATACATCACGGGCGTCAAAATCGGGCCTTCCCCGCAGTGGATGCAAAACCGGCTGATGGCAGCGGGTGTGCGCCCGATCAACAACATCGTCGATATCACGAACTATGTCATGCTCGAATACGGCCAGCCGCTGCATGCGTTTGACGCCGATCAGCTGGAGAACGGCGCGATCGACGTCCGCCTTGCCAAGGAAGGCGAAACGCTGGTCACGCTGGACGGGCAGGAACGCAAGCTGGAGCCGCATATGCTGCTCATTACCGACGGCGTAAAACCGGTCGCGCTTGCCGGCGTCATGGGCGGGCTGAATTCCGAAGTGACCGACGGTACGGTGAACATCCTGCTGGAATCCGCCAAGTTCGACGGCGGTGCCGTGCGGAAAACGTCCAGACAGCTGGGGCTCCGCTCCGAAGCGAGCCTGCGGTTCGAGAAGGAAGTGGATCCGGGAGCGGTCATTCCCGCGCTGAACCGGGCTGCGGAGCTGATTTGCCGTTATGCGTCCGGAGCCGTTCATAAAGGCATCGTGGAAGCCGGATCGGCGCAAACCGAAGAGAAGGTGATCGTGCTTTCGTTCGACAAGCTGAACCGTTTCCTCGGGACGGACCTGTCGATGCTGGAGGTCAAAACGATTTTCAATCGCCTCCATTTCAGCTGCGCGGACACCGCGCAGGGCGTGCTTGAAGTTAAAGTGCCGACGCGGCGCGGAGACATTACGCTGGACGTGGATTTGATCGAAGAGATCGCCCGCCTGTACGGCTACGACAACATCCCGACGACGGCGATCGAAGGCCAAACGACGCCGGGCGCTTACACGAAGGCGCAGGCGATTCGCCGCGATATCCGCAAGCTGTTTACGCATGGCGGATGGCAGGAGGTCATTACGTATTCCTTCACGCATCCGGAGACGACCCGCTTGTTCCCAGCCTTGACCGAGGGCAGCCATGCCGTCAAGCTGCTGATGCCGATGAGCGAGGAGCGCAGCGTCCTCCGCACCAGCGTCATTCCGAACCTGCTCGACGTTGCCGCGTATAACGCCAACCGCAAGCAAAACGACCTTGCCGTATTCGAAATCGGGAACGTGTTCTATACGCACGAGGAACAGGTGACGGTCCAGCCGAAGGAGCTGCCGGTGCTGTCGCTGATGTTGTGCGGAAACCGCGTGGATAAGCAGTGGAATCAGGCTCCGGAGAGCGTGGACTTTTTCGACCTGAAAGGCGCGCTGGAAACGCTGTTCGAATTCCTCGGCTTGGAGGACGTCATCCGTTACGTGGCGAACCAGCCGGAGGGATACCATCCGGGCCGTTCCGCTTCCGTCTATTTGCAGCACGGCGGAGAGCAGGTGCTGATCGGCACGCTCGGCCAAGTGCATCCGCAGCTTCAGCAGGAGCGCGGCCTCGGCGACGTATACGCCGCGGAGATTTTGCTTCAGCCGCTGTATGATCACACCAGCGAAGAGATCCGGTACCGCGAGCTCCCTCGCTTCCCGGCGTCGGAACGCGATATCGCCGTCGTGGTCGACCAAGGCGTGGAAGCGGGCGCCATGATCAGCGCGATCCGCGAAGCCGCGGGAGAATTGCTGCAGTCCGTGCAGGTATTCGATGTGTATACGGGCAGCAAGCTCGGCGAAGGCAAAAAAAGCGTCGCGATTTCGACGGTATACCGCCACAACGAACGTACGCTTACGGATGAAGAGGTATCCGCAGCGCATGCAGCCGTAGTCACCCGGCTTGAGCAAACTTTTCATGCAGAATTGAGAAAATAGCAGGAATTGAACAAAGCCGCATCGAATCCATGTACATAACGATTCGATGTGGCTTTTTTTGCGAAAAGAACAGACATCTCAGACCAACACACATATGAAGGAGGGCGCAAGCAGTGACTACACCAGATCGTACACGCGTCACCGTAGAGATCTACGGGACTTCTTATAAATTGGTGGGCAGCAGTGCCGACTATATGAAAAAGATCGCCGCTTACGTCGATGAGCGGATGAACGCCATTTCCAAAAACCACGCCCGGCTCGATACGATGAAGCTTGCCGTGCTGACAGCCGTACATATGGCCGAGGAAGCCCTTCAGGTGAACGAGCTTCAAAACGAGGTCAAAATGCTGACCGGCGAAAGAAGCGAGCTGCGGAGCGAGCTGGCGAAGCTCCATACGCTCCGCGCGGAGCAGCAGGAGCTTTACGAAAAGCTTAGGGAAGAACATCATGCAAGCGTCAAGGAAAAGGAGGAGCTTCGCAAGCAGTGGGAAACCGAGCAGGCGGAGCTGAAGAAGCAGCTGGAAGACACGAAAACCTCGCTTGGCGCGGAACTGCAGAAAACCCGGGCTTCGCTCGGCAAAGAGCTGGAGGAAGCGCGCGCTTTGCTCAAGAAGGAAACGGAAATGAAGGAAACGCTGCAGCGGAAGGAGAAGCAGGCGGCCGAGCAGTACCAAAGAGACCGGCAATCGCTCGAAGCGCGGCATAAAACGGCGGTCCAGGAGCTTGAGAAGAGGCATGCCGCGGCGCTTCAAGCGGCGCAGCAGAAACAGCAGGAGCTGCTCAAAACCGCCGAAGACAAACATCTGGCCGCATTGAAGGAAGCCCGCGACAAGCATGAGGCTTCCCTGCGCGAGGCGGAGCAAAAACATCAGGCGGCCATCGATGGCTTAAACAAGCAATTGAGCGAGCTTCGGGAAGGAAACGCCCAGCTGCAAGGGAAGCTCCGCAGTCTGCAAGAGGAGCTGCAGCAATCGAAAAACGCGTATGCCAAGCTGCAGGAGCAGCACCAGGCTGCGCTGAAGAAGGAAGAAGTCTCCCAGACCGAGCTGAAGACGCTCAGGGAGCAGCAGGTTCGGCTGAACGGTCAGATCAACCGTCTCAAAGAAGAAGCGGCGCTTTCGGAAGAGGAGCATCGCCGGATGCAAAAACTTCTTGAAGAATACGGCGCATCCGCCCAGAAGCAGAAAGCGGAGCTTGAGAAGCTGGCTGCCGAGGCAGCCTCTTGGCGCAGCCAAGCCGACAAGCAAAAAGAAGAAATCGGCGATTTGGAACTCCGTCTGCTGGAGGCGGGAGAGCAGAACGATACGCTGGAAGCGGGCATGAAATCGCTCCATGACGAACTGAGCGTTCTGAAGGAGCAGCTCGCGGAGGAAATCCGGAAGGCGGAATCGGCAGAGCGGAACTACGAGGAGCAGCAGGCCCGGCTGGAACAGCAGCAGCGGCAGATCGAATACCAGAACCAAAAGCTCGAGGACCTGGACGAAACGCTGCAGCTGCAGGAACTGTCGATCGAGGAGCAGCAGGAGCTTCTTGCGGCCAAGGAGCTGCAGCTCCGTGAACGGCAGGAGCAGCTGGATTCGAGCCATGGGCTGATCGAGAAGCTTCAGCAGTCGCTGAGCGAGCAAAACGGCGTTCGGCAGCAGCTTGAGCGGAATCTTCAAGAAAGCGAAGCCCGGTACGGGGAGCTTCAGCAGTCGCTGAAGGAGAAGGAAGATCAATACATCGAACTTCAACGGACGCTGGAAGAAAGCGAAGGTCGATATAAGCAGCTTCAGGAGACGCTGGCGGAGAACGAAGCCCGGTACGAACAGCTTCTGCAGACGTTGAAGGAGAAGGAAGAACAACATCGTGATCTTCAACGGAAGCTCGAAGAGGGTCAAACCGAAAGCGATCAGCTTCTGCAGATGCTGGAAGAAAGCGAAGGTCGATATAAGCAGCTTCAGGAGACGCTGGCGGAGAACGAAGCCCGGTATGGTCAGCTTCGGCAGACTTTGAAGGAGAAGGAAGAACAATATCAGAATCTCCAACGGAAGCTCGAAGAGAACCAGTCCGAAAAGGATCGGATTCTGCAGACGCTGGAGGAGAAGGAAGCGCAACAACTTCAGCTTCGGCAGACGCTGGAGGAGAAGGAAGTCCTGCATGAGCAGATTCAGCGGGCTTTAGACGAGAGCCAAGCCCAATCCGGGCGGCTCCAGCAGTCGCTTGAGGCAAGCCAAGCCGAGCGGGCCAACCTGCAGGCGGCATTGGAAGAACATGAAACGCGGCATGCCGCATTGGAGCAGACCGCGGCGCAGCAAGAAGCGTTGCTTGAACAGCTCCGGCAGTCGATCGAAGATAAAGAAGAGCAGTACCGGAAGCTGCAGCGCCAGCATGGCGAAACGCTGCAGCAGCACGAGGTGCTCAGGGACCAATACGACCAGCGCCTTCGCGAACTGGATGAGCTGCTGAACCAACTGGCCGACCTGGGCGAGCAGTGCGAGCGGCTGCAGAGCGAGCTTGAGGATCGCGAGGCGGCCTACCGGGATGCGGAACGCCAGGCCAACGATTTCAGGCAGAAACAGGGCGACATGGAACGGCTCTATCAGGAGCACTTGAAGCAGTACGAAAACCTGAAGCAGCAGTATCAGGGCCTGCAAAAACAACATGAGGAACTGCAGCAAAAGGTTGCCGAAACGAAGCGGCAGCAGGAAGACACCGAAATCGAATACCTGCTGGTGCTGGAGGAAAAGGATGAGGCCGTCCGCAAGGTGGAAGAGCTGACGCGGATGCTGGACGACGCGGCCGACAGGGAAAACGAGCAGCGCGAACTGCTTCGCAGCAGCGAGCTGGCGATTCAGTCCTACCAGGAGAAGCTGGAAGAGATGATGAGTCGCGAGGAGCATTGGAACAGCAAAGAGCAGGAACTGAAAGCCGAACTTGCGGAATGGCAGCGCCAGATCGCCGCAGGGGAAGAACGGCTGGACCGCTTGCAGGACGAAAAGGAGCGCGCCGCCGCCGAGCTGCGCGAAGTCGGCGAAAGCTTTGAGCTCGTAGCCCATCAATATCGGCTCCTTCAAGCGGAGCTTGAACTCCAGAAGGAAAAAACGGAGGAACTGCAAAAAGAACACAGCTTGCTTCAGGATGAATATGCCAAGCTGCAAACGGAATATAACGAATGGATCGAATTGATCGAACAGGACCAAAGCTGATTGTTGCGATTTAAAAAGACGCAAATCCCCCTACAAACCGGGCAAGCAGGAACATCATCGTTGAAGTTCCTCCCTGCAGTTTTCGTAGGGGGATTTGCTTGAAGCCGTCGAACCGCCCAAGTCCCGCGAAACCAAACCTTTAAAGGCAGCGTTGGTTTTACGGGACCGTTTTGCGGCGTCTCCCGGCGCCTGGTTATTCGTCGACGACCACCTTGGCGATCATCGCGGTATGGCCGGCACCGCAAAATACCGAGCAGGTCATTTCGAACGTGCCGGTTTTTTGGGGCGTCACGACCTGGGATTTATGTTTATTGTCGAGCTGGAGTTCGAGACCCGGGATCAATACGCCGTGGGTGCCTTCCTCATTCTCGAACGTGATTTTGACGGGAACCCCTTTTTTGAGATGATATTCCTGTTTATCGAACGCATAATTGGTCGCTTTGATGACCAGTTCTTCGCTCGGGGCGACGCCCGTTTCGGCGACACCGCTGTCTTGCGACGAAGCATTTTTGTTCTTCTCCCCGCAAGCGGCAAGGACCAGGAGAAGCGTGCAGGAAAGAACCAAAGCAATGGCCTTTTTCAAGATGGACCCTCCTCAAAGCATTAAATTTGAAGTAACGATTCTAGTAGTCATCATACCCCAAAAATGGAAGCGCGGAGCCATCGGCATTTGAATAATTGGTGAACTCGGCGCCGGTTGCCGCCCGTATCGAACGAATATCAGCCTGATTTTCAATATTTTTACAATTAAAGATGTATTTTGGCCTGACGGTAAGCTATAATGATAATCACGATTTCATTTGTTATTCCTTGCAAGATTTATTCTTTCCTAAAGAGTAGGGGATTGACTTTTTCATGGATGGGAACAATGTTCTTTTGGAGGATCGGTGGCACCGAAAAATATTAAATGCTTACTGGATTGTCATGGGGATGTTTCTCTTGGCGCAGGCCGTTTTTTTGCTGTTCGGCGGAATCCCGCAGGGCGTGGCTGAGAAAGGCGGCATGTTCTGGCCCCGGCTTTTGTGCTCCAACGGGCTAACCTTATTGCTGCTGGGGATGACGGAAACGTGGCTGCGGCGCTGGACGAAACATCATAAAAAAGCCATAGTGGCATGCGGGTTTTTGATCTCGTACCTGTTTTATTTCATTATGGAGCCGGCCGCGGACGGTTCTCAGGTGGCGCTTTTGCTCCCGGTGTTGATTTCGATCGTGTATTTCGACCGGAGAATGATGTACGGCTTCGGCATGTTTACGATACTGATGTACGTTCCGATCTATTTTTTGCTGGAACGCCCGCTGTACGAGAAACCGATCCCGGAATTCATCCAGGTCGAAAGCGTGTTTGTGGTCTGCCTGATTTTCGGGAGAACCATTTTGATCCGGGTCAAGGAATTTTTCGCCTATTTGAAAACGGTAATGAAATCGGAACAGCAGCTGCTGGTCGAAAAAACCATTTCGGACAAGCTGCTCAAAATGGATGCGTTGACGGGACTTTACAATCATAAAACGTTTCATGAATACCTTGACGCTTTGCTGGAGCATTCGGAGAAATATCATTTGCCGCTGCAGCTGGCGATTATCGATATCGACGGTTTCAAAAAGGTCAACGATTCGTACGGACATTGGGTCGGCGATCTGGTGCTGAAGCAAGTGGCGTCGACGATCACTTCCATCATGACGCCGAATGACTTCGCGGCCCGTTACGGCGGGGAAGAGTTTGCGGTCATTTTTGCGGATAAAACGCTGGCGGAGGCGGAGCGCATTACGGAAGAGCTGCGAAAAGAGATCGCCGTCGTCGAGCTTTCCAACATGAAAGGCACTCCGGTCACCGTCAGCATCGGACTTTGCAATTACCAGCCGGGGGACGACAAGGAAACGTTGTTCCGCAAGGCCGACAGCGCTCTTTATCAAGCCAAGCGGACAGGTAAAAACAAAGTGGTGACGGTTTCCGATGCGATTCCGGCCGACTCGCCCCAAGGCAAGGTCGCTTCCATCTGAGCTTAGGGCCGGGCGAGACGAAAACACCCCTGTTCCATGGAACGGGGTGTTTTCGCTTGAGCGTTATTTACGGTCTTTGGCTGCGTTGAAGGCAGAAACCGGAATAAACAGGTCGATAATCCCGATCACGAGAGCGGCAAGAATCGCCCCAAGGATGGTGACGCTGACGCCGCCAACGATGAATTGGGCGATGTAAATGACCAGCGCGCTGACGATAAAACCGACAATGCCCCGACCGAACGGCGTGACTCGTTTACCGAAGATTCCTTCAATGACCCAGCCAAGCAATGCGATGACCAGGGCCAACAGCAGGGCGCTCCAGAATCCACCCACGGAAAATTGCGGAACGATCCAGCCGACAATCATAAGCACAATCGCAGAAACGATAAATCGCACGACATGACCCAGAAAATGCATGCAATTGGCCTCCTTTGCGTAAAAGATACGTAATATGAATCCATTTCATAATGCGTCCTGTTTACGTTCATTAGGAAATGGGTTCTGTATGCATCGTTTATTGTATTCAATTTATAAAATGTTATGTACCGGGCTTGGCCGGATTTATTGGAAATCCGGAATCACGCGTTTGACTTGCAAATAGCGAAGGCGCAGCCGTTTCGTATATAATAAGAGCGATATGGGGATTGCAGAATCGAGGCGGATGGAGAAGCTATCGTTTCTGCCCATCCCGATGCATGAGAGGAGCAGTGAAATTTCTTGGACGATAAAATTTTGCATACATTGGAATACCGCAAGATTTTAAATACATGCGCCGGCTATACCCAGACCTCCATGGGCAAACAAATCACGGAAAACGTAAGGCCGGATACCGACCTTGAATCCGTCAAAAGGCTGCTGCAGGCCACGGATGAGGCGTACACCGTGGAACGGCTGAAAGGAACGCCGACCTTTGGCGGAATCAGCGACGTATCGGCGGCCCTGAAACGGGCCAAAATCGGCGGCACGCTGAATCCCCACGAGCTTCTGGCGATCAGCAACACGACATACGGGGCAAGACGCATCAAACGTTTTATTTCCCAAATGAATGAAGACGAGCCGCTTCCGCTGCTTGCGGGCATCAGCGAAAACATTTCGGAGCAAAAAGCGCTGGAAGACGCCATCAAAGCGTGCATATCGGATGAGGCGGAGGTGCTGGATACGGCGAGTCCCGAGCTGGCCCAGATCCGGCGCGAGCTGCGTTCCGGCGAAGTGCGCATCCGCGAGAAGCTGGATAACATGATCCGCTCCTCGTCCGTCGCGAAAATGCTGCAGGATCAGCTGGTTACGATCCGCGGCGACCGGTTCGTCATCCCCGTAAAAGCGGAATACCGCTCGTATTTCGGCGGGATCGTGCATGACCAATCCGGTTCGGGCGCGACCTTGTTCATCGAACCGGAATCGATCGTGGCGATGAACAACAAACTTCGCGAGACCCGGATGAAGGAAGAACGGGAAATCGAAATTATTTTGCAGAAGCTGACGGCCAAAGTCGGGGAGGAAGCGGATTTGCTGCTGTTCGACCTGGATTTGGTCGGCCAGCTTGACTTTATTTTTGCGAAGGGCCGTCTGGCCCATGCCATGAAAGCTTCCAAGCCGATCATGAACGACCGGGGGTTCCTGAAGCTTCGCAAAGGGCGCCATCCGCTGATCGATATGGAAAAGGTCGTCCCGATCGACGTCGAGCTGGGGAACTCTTACACCTCGATCATCGTGACGGGACCGAATACCGGGGGCAAAACGGTCACGCTGAAAACGATCGGCTTGCTCAGCCTGATGGCGATGTCGGGGATGTTCGTGCCTGCCGAGGAAGGCAGCCAGCTTTGCGTCTTCGACGCCATTTACGCCGATATCGGGGATGAACAGAGCATCGAACAGAGCCTGAGTACCTTCTCAAGCCATATGACGAACATCATCCGTATTCTGAAAAACATGACGCCAAAAAGCCTGGTGCTGCTGGATGAGGTCGGCGCGGGCACCGACCCGGCGGAAGGTTCCGCGCTGGCGATCGCGATATTGGAGCACATTCACCGGACCGGCTGCCGCATGGTGGCAACGACGCATTACAGCGAGCTGAAGGCCTACGCCTATGAACGGAAATCCGTCATTAATGCCAGCATGGAATTCGACGTCAATACGCTCAGCCCGACCTACCGTTTGCTCGTAGGCGTGCCGGGACGAAGCAACGCGTTTGCGATCGCGGAACGGCTCGGGCTGCCGAACCCGATCCTCGATTTTGCGCGCGGCCAAGTCAATGAAGAGGATCAGCGCGTGGAGCATATGATCGCTTCCCTCGAGGAAAACCGCCTTGGCGCGGAAGTGGAGCGGGAGCAAGCCGAAAAGCTGCGCCAGGAGATGGAGCAGCTGCGCACCCGGCATCAGCAGGAGCTGGAGAAGCTCGAGCAGCAGCGCGACCGCTACATCGAAAAAGCGCAGGCCGAGGCGAAAGAGGTCATTGCCAAAGCGAAACGCGAAGCCGAGGAGATCATCGGAGAGCTTCGGCAGCTCGCGAAAGAAGAAGGCGCTTCGGTCAAAGAGCATAAGCTGATCGCCGCGCGGAAAAGGCTTGAGGATGCCGAACCGCAGCAGCGCAAAAAATCGGGAGCTCGAAACCAGCCGAAAGCTCCGCGGAAAATCGAAGCGGGCGACGAGGTGATGGTGTACAGCCTGAATCAGAAAGGCCATGTCGTCGAGCTGGCCGGATCGAAGGAAGCCGTCGTGCAGCTCGGCATCATGAAGATGAAAGTCAGTCTGGACGACCTGGAGCTGGTTCAGACGCATGAAGCGGCAGCCAAGCAGGTTCAGCGCCAGGCAACGACCGTCAAACGGACCCGGGACGAGAATGTCCGGAGCGAGCTGGATTTGCGCGGCGCCAATCTCGAAGAGGCGTTGATCGAAGTCGACCGCTTCATCGACGAAGCTTTCCTGGGCAATTTGGGGCAGGTTTACCTGATCCATGGAAAAGGCACCGGCATCTTGCGGAAAGGGATTACGGATTATCTGCGCAGGCATAAACACGTCAAAAGCTTCCGTCTGGGCAACTATGGCGAAGGCGGAACCGGCGTGACGGTAGCGGAGCTGAAGTAAACGGCCGGCTGCTGCCGGCTGCGGCTGCGGGCAGATATGAAGGAGGCAGGACGATGAAAAACTGGGTAGATCAGATGCTTTCCCATCCGCTTGGGATTCTGATCGGTTATTTTTCGGTAGCCATATTGGGTTTGATCGTATTTTTGTACCTGTTCGAGCTGGTGGCCAAGTATAATTGCTGGAACGAGATCAGCCGCGGCAATGTCGCGGCATCTCTGGCGACCGGCGGAAAAATTTTCGCCATCGGCAACGTGTTGAGGTACAGCATCGAGGCGAAAACCTCCATATACGATACGATGAAGTGGGCGTTTTTTGGTTTTGTTTTGCTGTTTGCGGCATATTTGCTGTTCGAGTTTTTGACTCCGGTGTTTTCGGTCGACGAGGAAATCCGGAATGATAACCGCGCGGTAGGGATCATTTCCCTGCTGATCTCGGTATCCTTGTCTTACGTGATCGGCGCTTGCATTTATTAGGGGGATAACATGAAGAACCTGATAAGAATTTTATTCGTGGCCGCTTTAATCTTTTTTATCGTTGGCATCTATTATTTAATGAATCATTGAGGAGATGAATGGCAATGGAAACGACCGTTTGCCCTTGGTGCCAGACGGAGATCGTCTGGGACGAAGAAATTGGACCGGAAGATACCTGTCCGCACTGCCAGAACGAATTGAAAGGGTACCGTACGCTGAACATCCAGCTCGGCGACGAGGAAGAAGAACCCGAAGAGCAGGTGGATTGGGAAGACGAAGCCGATGAGGAGGACGCTGCGGCGTTTTGGGGGCAAGAGGATATGCGTCACAGTCTCCCTCCTTCCATCCGTACGCTGGATAAATTCGAAGAAAGCCACGACCTGATGAATTACGAGGAGACCGTGGAAAAGATGTTGGATGAACAGGAAGAAGTGCCCGAATGTCCGAAATGCCGCGATTACATGATTTTGGCCGGCACGCAGGAGGTGACGGGAGACGGCTTTAAGCCCGCGCAATATAGCGCCCTGAAATCCCCGGTCATTCAGCCTCCTTTCCGGGTCAATATGTATATCTGCACCGGCTGCTTCCATGTCGAAACCAATTTGACCGAGGAAGACCGGCTGCGCATGGTGGATCATTTAAGCCGGGAAAAGGCCTGATCTGCAGCATCCGAATGGTCTGCAGCATCCGAATGGTTTGAAATTTTCAAAATGATATCCCTCCCTTTGGGGCATGTTAAGACCGAGCATGTCCGGCGATCCAAAGGGGGGACTTATGAAAACGACGGCACATTTGAACCGCCAATCGCTGCTTTTGCTGGCCGTGAACGGGTTGATCGTGTTGGCCGGAGCACTTTCCGGCACGTTTTTGAATGTATACTTATGGAAAAGCAAGCAGGATTACGCGATGATCGGCTGGTTTACCGTCGCCCAGCAGGTGGCTGTCGGGCTTACCTTCTGGCTGGGCGGCAAATGGGTGAAAGAATACAACAAGATGAATGCCCTGCGTGCAGGCATCGTTCTTTCGGGTTTGTTTTATCTTTTCGTTTTATGGGCAGGCCCTCACGCCGTCCGGTGGATTTGGCCGCTGGGGCTGCTGCTCGGCATTGCGATGGGACTTTTCTGGCTTTCGTTTAACGTGGTGTATTTCGAAGTGACCGACCGGGCCAACCGCGATTTGTTCAACGGCTGGGTCGGGCTGCTCGGATCGGTGACCGGCATCGTCGGCCCTTGGTTCTCGGGGCTGCTGATTACATGGCTCAAAGGCGACCGCGGATACCGGGTCGTATTTACCATTTCGCTGGCGATTTACGGTCTCTGCGTCGTCTTAAGCTTTTTTCTGAAAAAGCGGAAAAACGGCAGCGGCTATCATTGGATGGAACCGATCGCGCAGCTGCGGAGCAAAGGAAATCCGTGGCGTCTGATGGCCCCCGGACTGATCGCGCAAGGGGTGCGCGAAGGCGTGTTCGCCTTTTTGATCGGCCTGCTCGTTTTCGTGGCGACGAAACAGGAGTCCAAGCTGGGACAGTTTACCCTCATCACGTCCGCCATCTCGCTCCTGACATACTGGCTTGCCGGAAAATGGTTCAAGCCCAGGTTCCGGAGCGCCGGGATGCTTGTCGGAGCGCTGCTGCTGTGGATCGTCATCGTCCCGCTGCTCTGGAAAACCGGCTACGGCACGCTGCTCGTGTTCGGGATCGGAACGTCCGTGTTTATGCCGCTGTACATTTTGCCGATGATATCGTCGGGGTTTGACCTGATGGGCACAAGCGACGAAACGGTGGAGAAACGGGTCGAGCTGGTCGTTCTGCGCGAGCTGAGCCTGATGGCCGGCCGGCTGTTGGGGACGTTTATTTTTATCGCCGTATTGATGGTGAGCAAGACGCCGCTGACCATTACGGTGCTGATGCTGGTCCTCGGCGCATCGCCGATCGCCAGCTGGATATTCGTCCGCAAGCTGCTGAAGGCGGAGAAGTCGGCCGTAACCAACAAATAGCACATCCATTTGCCAACCCCCCCCCCCCGGGTAACGCTTAACCAGCGTCCCGGGTTTTTTTTGTGCCTGTTCGGGATGATCCCCGCACAGTTGCCTGAATCGGTTGCGAATTCCGGCCCCATTTGTTGCCCCATTTGTTGGGGCTATTTTTATTTTTAAATTTAAGGTTGCTGTAAGGTTGGGATTAAAACGCTGTAAGGTTCGGGCTTTAAGATTAGGTTTGTGATCAACTCAACTCCTACTTCCTGTAGCGCATCTCGCATAGGGAACCCAAAATATGTAGGCCAAAAAATGATTCATATAAGGAGAACACCAATGAAAACGATACTCCAAGCTAAACACGTCAACAAAACCTTTGGTACAAAAGGAAACCAATATACGGCGCTGCAAAACATCGACCTGAGCATCGAAGAAGGCGAATTCGTCGGCATCATGGGCCCTTCGGGCGCCGGCAAATCGACCTTGCTGAACATTTTCTCCACGATCGATACCCCGACGTCCGGGGAAATCACGATCGACGGGCAAAACATCGTCACCATGAACGAAGAGAAGCTTTCCGATTTCCGCCGGAATAAACTCGGGTTTATTTTTCAGGATTACAACCTGCTCGATACGCTGACGGTCAAGGAAAACATTTTGCTTCCGCTGGCCCTGTCCAAGGTACCTGCGGCAGAGATCGAAAAGCGGGTGGAGGCCATCGCCGATACGTTCGGCATCCGCCAGATCCTCGACAAGTACCCGTACCATATTTCGGGCGGCCAAAAGCAGCGGGCGGCGGCATCGCGGGCGATCGTGGCGAATCCGAGCCTCATTTTGGCGGACGAACCGACCGGGGCGCTTGATTCGAAATCGGCGACCAGTCTGCTCGAAAGCTTAAGCAAGCTTAACCAGGGGAACCAAGCAACCATCCTGATGGTAACGCATGACGCTTATGCCGCGAGTTTCTGCAAGCGGGTCATTTTCATCAACGACGGACGGCTGTTCCGGGAGCTTCATAAGGACGGATTAACGCGGAAGGAGTTTTTCGGACGGATTCTCGAGGTGCTGGCTTCGCTCGGAGGTGAACATCATGACGCTGTTTAGGATCGCCGGGAAAAACATCCGGAAAAATTTCACCGACTATTTTCTTTATTTCGCATCGATGATTTTCAGCATCGTCATTTATTTTACTTTCGTGTCTTTGAAATACGACAATACCATTCAGTCGGCATCGGACGGATCGCAGAAAATCAGCTCGGCTTTCAGCGGGGCGGCGGTCGTGCTGATCGTGTTCGTGGCCATTTTCATCTGGTATTCGAATTCGTTTTTTACCCGCAAGCGCAAAAAAGAGGTCGGGCTGTATTCCTTGCTTGGCGTGCGCAAAAAACAGATCGGGCGGATGCTTTTTTACGAGAATTTCCTGATGGGCATTCTGGCCCTGATCGTCGGAATCTCGCTTGGATCGGTGCTCAGCCGGTTTTTCGTCATGATATTGATGAAGGTGATGGGTTATTCCGTTGTGGCGAATTTCTCCATTTCCCCGGCTGCAATCTTGAATACGTTCCTGGTGTTCATGATTATCACGCTGATCACGTCGGTCCAAGGCTATCGCCTGATCTATCGTTTCAAGCTGATCGAGCTGTTCAAGGCAGATCAAGAGCACGAAAAGGAACCGAAGTCTTCCGTCCTGATCGCTTTGCTGTCCGTGATCCTGATCGGTTTCGGCTACTGGCTCGCGCTGCAAAACCTGGTCACGTCAAAAGCTTGGGCAACGCTTGGTTTTATGCTGACGCCGCTGGTCATTTTGATCACCGTCATTTTGGGCACGTATCTGCTGTTTAACACGTTGACCGTCTCGCTGCTGAAGCTGTCGCGCAAAAACAAAAAAAGCTACTGGAAGGGCCTGAATTTGATCGGCACGTCCCAGCTTTTGTACCGGATGAAAGGGAATGCCCGCACGCTGACCGTCATTGCGGTGCTGAGCGCGACGACGCTGACGGCGGTGGGAACGGCGTACAGCTTGTACTACAACAACCGATTGAACGCGGAGATGGCGAATCCGAACAGCTTTACGTTTATCGGCGTGGACGGAAAAACAACCGCCAAGGCCGATCAGGCGATCGGGCAGGCTCCGGGGCATAAAGTGCTCTACCACGAGTCCGTTCCTGTTCTTGAAGTGGATGCCGATATCTCCGGCCTGAAGCAAAACGCAGGTTCGATGGAGCAAACGTACAGCGTGATTGCCAGCCGAGATTTTAACCGTTTGGCGAAACTGCAAGGCCGGGACGACTTCGTCAGCCTTGAAGGAAGCGAAGCCGCGGTGCTGGATCCGGCGTACATGGAGGGCATTTCCCCGGACTACGTGGGTTCGACGGTCAAGCTGCAGGGAAAAGGCATCAACGAAGCCATCCGGTTCAAAGCGCTCAAAGAATACACCGTGTTGAACCTTGGAACGGTCTACTCGACCATCGTCGTCGGCGACGAGATGTTTGCGGCCCTTCAGCCGAAGGCCCAAACGACTACGATTGAAGCTTACGGCATTTCGCGCCAGGACAAGGCGAAGGAACTGACGAAGCAGCTTCAAAGCATCTTGCCGGAGAAAGCGGAGCTTTCGAGCTTTTACGACCAATATGCGCGAGGGATGGAATCCAGCGGCTTGCTGATGTTTATGGGCGGATTTCTCGGTTTGGTTTTCCTGGCCGCGACAGGCAGCATCATTTATTTCAAACAGCTGACGGAAGCCAGCAGCGATAAAGCCCGTTATTTGATTTTGCATAAAATCGGCGTCAAAAAGAGGGAAATCCGCAAATCCGTCGCCAAACAGGTACTGTTCATTTTTGCCCTGCCGCTTGCTTTCGGCATCGCCCACTGCGCCGTCGCGTTGATGGCCTTATCGAAGCTGATGATGACCAGCCTGGTCGTTCCGGTCGTCAGCTGCATGGGAATCTATGTCTGCATCTACCTGATCTATTATTTCTTAACAGTGCATGCTTACTGCAAAATCGTTACCAATACAAAATAAGGAGTGAACGGGAATGAAAAAAGGGATTATCGCTTTGGCCGTCGTTTTGATCGTTCTGGTCGGGTTCATCGTATTCATCCAAAACGTGAATATCAACCGCCTGGGCGCGCACCAATATTACGTTCAGGTGAACCAAGAAGGAAAGAAAGTGGAAGATAAGTCGGACAGTGGACAAAAGTATGTTTCTTACGAATACACCCTGGAGGGGTTTGATGCTAACGGGAAGGAAAAAAGCCTGGCCTTTACCGCATTCAAAGAACTGCGCAAAGAAGCGTACCTGCGAATCTATGTGAAGGGGGATGAAGTCAGCTCCTACCAGGAGGTGCAGGCCTCGGAGCTGCCCGAGGGGGCAAAACGAAAGCTGGAAACAGCCGGGAAATAGGGACCTGCGCCGCCTTAAAGCTCATATATATCAATCTTATTTTTGGATCAAGGGAGAGAAAACGATGAAAAAAACTGCCTTTAAAACCGTATCCCAAAAAACGCTGGCTTATTCGCTCGCATTTACGCTTGCAGCTTGCCCGCTGGCCAGCGCCGGTCATGTTCTGGCCGCGCCGGCAGCGGCATCCGCGGATTCCGTAGAGGCTGCGCAGGCGCATGCCCAAGCCCAAGTGGCGTACCGGATTGACGCTAGGCTCGACGAAAAAAACATGCGCATCCAAGGGAGAGAAACGGTCACGTACCGGAACACGTCCAAAGATACGCTGCGGAAGATCGTCTTCCATACGTTTGCCGATGCCAACCGGTCCAAAGCGACCCAAACTTCGATGTTTGAGCAAAACAACGAGGAGATCCGAAAGGAAAATCCACAGAAGAAGCCGGAAGATTTTCTTGGAGGCATCGACATCTTGAGTGCGTCGGCGGGCGGGGAAGCATTGGCCTACCAAAACAGCAATCAGGCTCTGACCGTTGAATTGAAGCAGGAGCTAAAGCCAGGGGAAGCGGTAACGGTAGAAATCGGCTTTGAGGTGAAAATTCCTTTCGGCATGCAGCGCCTGTCCTATTACAAGGATATCGTCAACGGCGCACATTGGTTCCCGGTCATGTCGGTCTACGACAAGGAGAAGCATGAGTGGGATCAAACGCCGTACAGCAAAATCTTCGAAACCGATTATTACGACTCCTCGGATTTCGAAGTTCATTTAAACGTGCCGGATTCCTACCGGCTGCTGATGCCGGGTACGATCTCCACGCAGGCGGACCCGCAGGAGCCCGGCCGGCAAATCGTGTCTGCCGTGGCGAACAACACCCGGGAATTCGTCTTTTTTGCCAGCCCGAATTATAAGGTGGAGAGCATAACGCGTGACGGCTTGACCATTGAATATTATTATTTCGACAATATGCCGGACAAGAAACAAATCGTCGATGAATACATCGACACCGCTTTTAAGGCGATTCAATTTTTTAGTGAAAAATACGGGAAATATCCTTATCCTGAGTTCCGGATCGCGGAGTCGTACGTAGAGGGGGTGGCGGTCGAGTTTGCCCGGGTCATCCAAATGGGGCAAATCCGGCCGAATAGCGACCCGGCCCATGATTACGTGTTCGTGCACGAAATCGCCCACCAATGGTTTCATGCCCTGATCGGCAACAACTCGGAGAAAGAATCGTTTTTGGATGAAGGATTTGCCGATTTTTCGAAGGTTTATTTTGCGGAAAAACAAGGGGACGACTTAAACGGGTTCAAATCGATCCAAATCGACGATTTGTCTTCCATAGATAAGCCGATCGCCGGAACCAATACGGAAGTAGGAGACTTGCAGAGTCCAACCTTTTACAATAAAGGACGCCAGGCCATTTACCAGCTGTACCGGAACGTGGGCGAAGAGAAATTCGACATGTTCATGAAAGAATATTTCAAACGGTACGAGTTCAAAAACGCGACGATCGAAGGGCTTTTGCAGACGATCCAGGATACGCTCGGCGATGAGTCGCGAAAGGAAATGGACAAGATCCTGCATGATCCGCATTTTGCCCTAAAGCCCGAATACCGATTGTCTGAGGCGGAAGAAGCCGCTTTTTGGCATGAACAGTTTAAAACTTCGTACCGTTCTTCCTTGTCCCAAATTCCGAATCTGCCGGCGGAAACGATGAGCCGCATCATGGATAAGGCGCTGCAGGGCGAACCGTTGACGATCGTGGTGAGCGATCAGGCCGGCAGCCAAGCGAAAAAACAGCAGCAAACGATCTTGGCGCAGCTTGAAGGGACGCTTGGGATCATGGGCATTCCATACGAGGTCGTTTCCGACCGGCAAACACTTAAGAAAAAGCTGAAAAAAGAGCTGCCAAGCAGCAATATCATTGCCATCGGCAGCGCGAAAACGAACGGACTCATCCAGGCGCTTAAACCCGGCATCATGCAGAAATCGAAGGCCATCGGCTTCGACTGGAAAGGCAAGATGAACCAAAAGGCATCTTCAGGCGCTTATGTCATTAAACATCCATACAATCAAAACCGCCTGCTGCTGCATTTTTTCTGGAACGGTGACGCCCTGAACAGCGACGCGGTCGAGCCGTTTGCGGAGCAAATGCTTGAGAGCACTCAACTTTAGCACCGACTTTTATCAGTATTACGTTTTGAACAAAACAGGCCAAATCGCAACAGACAAAAAGATCGCTAACCCGATCGCGAAATTTTTCGGAGAAGAATAAGATCAAGCAAGCCGCTAGCCAAAACGCCGGTTTCAAGTTATGGTTATAGTAATTGGCAGGGCGGGGAAGATGATACTGCAAGGCCGCGGGGAGCGGCCTCGCGGTTTTTTTGTTCCGCATGGTTAGAATAGGAGGTCGAACGGAATTGTCGCTAAGCCAAAAAATACTGATCGTGGACGATGAAGAAGATATTTTGAAGCTCCTGAAAACGGTTTTGATCAAGGAAGGATTCGAGCACGTACATACCGCCGCTACGGCGAACGAAGGCTGGCGCAAGTTTCAGGACAAGCAGCCCGATCTCGTTATTTTGGATATCATGCTCCCGGACGGCGAAGGGTATGACGTCTGCAAACAAATCCGGAGCGTTTCGAACGTGCCGATTTTCTTTTTGTCGGCCAAAACCGAGGAAATCGATAAAATACTCGGATTTGCCATCGGCGGCGACGACTATATCACCAAGCCGTTCAGCCCGAAGGAAGTGGCTTACCGGATCAAAGCCCGTTTTAGAAGAGCGGAGGCCGTGCCGGAAGAGGAGAAAAAGGACCGCATCCTGAAAGCAGGTCCGTTCGAGCTCAACGAACAAACATTCGAACTGAAAAAAAACGGCGAAATCATCGAGCTCAAACCGAAGGAGCTTGGGCTGTTTACCCATCTGCTCAAGCACCCGAACCGGATCATCAGCAAAGAAAGCCTGTACGACCAAGTATGGGGAGAGGAATCCTTCGGATACGACAATACGGTCATGGTCCATGTCCGGCGGCTGAGGGAAAAAATCGAGGATGATCCTTCGAATCCGCAGTTTTTGGTGACGGTGAAGGGGCTCGGGTACAAGCTCGCCCTGGAGGAAACGAAACGATGAAATGGAGGCTGACCGGCAGGTACTTGGCATCCGTCGTCCTGATCGTCGTCATCGTCATTATCATCAACTTCCTGATTTTGGCCGGGTTGTATATATACCATAACGTATCCCCCAAATCCCCGCTCAAATACGGAGAAGATTCGGCCGAGGGCATCACGCGCTCATTCGCCCAAGAGATCGTCGTTTCCGGATCGGGGATGGCCATCACCGAGCAGGGAAAGAAAACGCTGGAGGGCCATGGCGCCTGGATTCAAATTTTGGACGATAACGGCAGGCAGGTTTATGGCTATCTCGTACCGTCCGGGGCCAAAACCAAATATACGCCGCTGGATATCGTCCAGACTTACAAGTATATGGAAAAAGAGCTGATGTCGACGGTTTTTATCGGGGAAAAGGCGATCGACGGCAAACGCTACAGCTATTTGATCGGCTTTCAAAATCCTTATCTGGAACGAAACATATTTACCTACGATATCCGGTCCGTGGGGCGCTTCCTGCAGATCGGAATCCTGACCGTGCTATGCGTCGACGGCTTCATCGCGCTTTGCATCGCTTACCTGTTCGGCAAAAGGTTAACCCGGCCGCTTCACGCCCTGATTGACGGGATTAAGCAGCTGGCCCATAAAAACTACCGGATCCGGTATGAAGCCAAAGGCATCTACAAGGACGTGTTTTATAACGTAAACGTGTTAAGCGAGGAACTGCGCGCAAGCGAAGCGGAACGAAAAAAGCTGGACCGGATGAAAGAGGAATGGATCGCGAACATTACGCATGACATCAAAACGCCGCTCGCATCGATTCAGGGATACGCGGAGATGATGAGGGACAAGGATTACGAGTTTACGGTCGAAGAGATGCGCGAGTATGCGGAAGTGATCGAGCGGAAATCGCTGTACCTCAAAGACGTCATCGAGGATTTGAACCTGTCGACCCGCCTGAAAAACAAAAACATATCCCTCAACCTAAAACAGGCGAATCTCGTAAGCCTTGTCCGGAATACCGTCATCGACATGCTGAACGATGCGCGCTACGGGAGCCGAAACATCGATTTTCGGTACAGCGACGAGATGGTCATCATGGATGTGGACGAAATTTTGATCCGACGGGCCGTGAGCAATTTGATTTATAATGCGGTCGTTCATAATGCGGAGGATACGGCCGTTCAAGTCAGCGTAGAGAAACACGGCGGAACGGTCTCCATCGTCGTGGAGGATCAGGGCAAAGGAATCCGGGAGGAAGAACTGGAGCGCGTGTTCGACCGGTATTATCGCGGGACCAATACGGGCGAGCTGCACAAGGGTTCGGGCCTGGGCCTGGCCATCGCGCACGATATCGTCCAGGCGCACGGAGGCAAAATCGATGTGGACAGCGAGCTTGGCCGGGGAACCCGCATCGAAATTAGGTTGGGAATGGCAAAAGCAGGCGATGTCAACAGATGACGTTGGCCTGCTTTTCCATGTCAACGAATCGTCAACGAGTCGGACGGCGAAGGTTTGCTGCTCCGCTGGAGGGAAAACATGTTCAGTTCCGGGCGCGGCCGGCCTGTGAGCTCGTCCCCCAGCAAATCCGCGGCGATCATGCAGTAGACCGTGCCGTTGCCGCCGTACGCTTCGATAAAATAACAATTCGGGTAATCCGGGTGCGGGCCGACCATCGGCATTCCGTCATGGGTCGTCCCGAAAATCGAAGCCCACGCGCAATCCGCTTCAAGGCGGGCGTAAGCGGGAAATAACTTGCGGATTTCTTCGATCAGAACCTTCGTCCGGTGCAGGAGGCGGGCTTCGCGTTTCTCCGGGGCCGGTGGGGACTCGTCCAGTCCGCCCGCCACGATGCGGTTGTCCGGGGTCGTCCGCATATAGAGATAAGGCCTTGCCGTTTCCCAAATCAAACAGCGTTCATGCCAATCGGACAAATCGCCGACGGGTTTGGTCAATACGGCGTAAGAAACGTTGATGACGGCGTTTTTATCCTTTTTCAATTCCTGTGTTTCGTACCCCATCGAAAAAATGACTTTGTTGGCGCGGATTTTCTTGCCGTTCGCATAACAAGTGACCCCGTGCTCGGCGAATTCGAAGTGAACCGCTTCGGTCTGTTCGTAGATGCCGGCTCCTTGCTCCGCCGCCGCTTTAACCAAAGCGTGAACCAGGCGGTAAGGATTGACTTCCGCGTCGCCGTCCTTGTAAAGCGCGGCCGGTTTCGTGAAAGGCATGCGTTTTCCGATCTCTTGTTTATCCCAGTACTGCACTTGGAAACCGTGTTTTCTAAGCGTTCGATACTCCTCCCGGAGCATTTCCACGTCGTCTTCGCTGCTGGCAAAATACAGGCTGCTGCGGGGGACGAACTCCAGTCCCGGCGAAAGCTTGGCGCAAATCTCCCGGATTTGTCGGATGCTTTGTTCGCACTTTTTATAGAAAGCGACGCCGATCTCCTCGCCGAAGGTGTGGATCATGGACGTCAGGGATTTGTCGTTCGAACTTTGAAGCAAACCGGTGTTGGCCGCCGTGCTGCCGCCCCCGATGTTTCTTTTGTCGATGAGTACGATGTTCTGGTGGCGCGCCGCGAGTTGATAGGCCATCATCGCGCCGCTCATCCCGCCGCCGACGATGAGGAAATCGCAATCCACGTCTTGATCCAGCACGGGATATTCGGGTGCGGGCTTCAGCGTATGGGGCCACGCCGGATTTCCGCTGTTCAAGATCATCGTTTTTCGCTCCTTTCCCTTTAGATACCAGCCTCGTTTGCTCCCCATTCAGTATTTCTCGATCTCATGCCGTTTATCGGCTGCACATAGAAAAAAATGACCGGGATATAATAAGCACGAGTTAAATATCCCCAGAGGAGGCAAAAACGTTATGCAATCCGGTCAAATGCAGCCGATCACCGGCAAAGAACTGGAGTATATCGTCGATTCGATATCCAATGAAGATTTGCTGATCAAGCAGTGCGCCGCGACGTGCGCCACGACCCAAAACCCGACGATTCAGCAGGCTCTGCAGCAGTATATCCGCTCGATGGACCATCATCTGGACCTGCTCGTCCAAGCGCTGCAGCAGCATCAGCCGCTTGCGCCGACGCAGCCGCAGCAATAAATTCCAAAGGAGGCACGCATAGATGTACTATCAACAATCCGGCAATTCCGCCTTTATGCAGGATGAGGACCTGCTCTACACCATCCTCGCAGACCTGAAACGGACGGTAAGGGAATATACGACGGCGACGACGGAGTCCTCCTGCCCGGCCGTTCGGAACCTGTTCACGCAGCTGACCAACGATACGCTCCGCATGCAAGGCGAACTTTATAACCTGATGAAGCAGCTCAACATGTACTCGACTTCCTCCAAGGCCCTGCGCCAGGATCTCGACAAGCAGGTTCAGAGTGCGCGGAACACGCAGCAAAAAACCCGGCAATTCGTGCAGCAAAAAACGTCCAACATGGGGCAATACGCGCAGGCCGCGCAAATCCAGCCTCCGCAGCAAAACGCTCAAAATCCTTACTACATGTAAAACATAACCTGCTTCCCGCCTGCTCAAACATGGGATGGAAAAGGGCGGGGCAAGGGGCATGGCACAATTTTACCGTCTCAAATTCGGCCCACGCCGCGGAGACGGTTTTTCTTTGCATGCACCCTAAAGTATTGTAATATTAGTATTAATCCTGAATTTCGAAAGTACTGCTCTTTGAAAATATGAAAAAGTGCTCAAATCTTTGGTAGAATGGTGTTTGTCGAGAACACATCACCCAAAGAGAGGAGCACCCTTAAGGTGAAGTCTACCACACCCG
>NZ_BORW01000006.1 GCF_018333375.1 Paenibacillus cookii | reverse complement strand
GGAAAGACCATCTGCCGCAAGCTTCCGTCTCCACTAAAACATGGGAAACTCCCACCTTTTCACTTCTTAAGTCGCCATTGCTTTAGCATCTTGCATTGATCTTATGCACTTTCGAAATTCAGGTTTATCTCTCTTAGATATCCTTCGATCTCCCGCTTCGTCTTTTCAAAATAAATATTTTCATGCCGTCCGTAATTAAAAAAGCCATGCTCCATGCCTTCATAGGTAAGAAAGATAATGTCATTCCCGACTTCGTTTTTATCCGCGCTGTGAATGATCTCCGGAAACATGTGGGAGGAAACGGTGATATACCCACCCGCTGAAGCGCCGCAAACGGCGATTTTATTCGGATGAACGCCTAATTCCGCATGATGGTCCCTCACCCAACGGACGGCGGATTTGACGTCGCAGATGGCCAGGTCGAGTCCATATTCGTCATGCAAAAACCGATACGATGCCGGGTCCGGCTTGCGCGGGAAACCGTCGTCCCCTGCGACGATATGCACGAAATAGCGCTCCCATCGATAATATTCAAGGATTTCGAGCACTTCTTTCCGCGGTTTATGCGTCATGATGACGTTGAGATCCGCAAACTGCAGAACCTCTTCCACGCCCGCAAAAGGCGGCGTTTCGCCCGGATGAATGGTTTCCCTGTTTCTCCAGTCGCGAATCTGCCGTTCCGTCAATCCAAAATCCCGGGCCGCATGGGTCATCGAGACTTTGAGACGGGAGTAGATCTCCTCTTTCGAAATGTCCCCGCCCAATATGTCATAAAAAATATCCGTAAACGCAGGGTATGTATCAAACAACGTCCCGTCGAAATCCCACAAAATGTTCATCCCGCGGTTTCCTTTCTTCTCCCGTAAATTCATACCTTTAGGAAATAATGAAAAAATCCGTCGTCGCGCTGGTATCCCAGACCCTCGTAACATTTTTGGGCCGCGGCATTGTCGGTTGCGGTGCTTAGCTCGAGGCCCTTGGCTTTGGTTAATGCGGCAAATTCCTTGGCTTGATTCAACAGTTTCGTGGCAATCCCCTGTTTCCGATAGTCGGCGCATACGAACAAGTCGTTTAAAATCCAAGTCCGCTGCAAGGATATCGACGAAAAGGACGGGTACAGCTGCGTAAACCCGACGATTTGGTCCGTCGGCCGATGCTTCGCCAAAAAGATGACCGATTCCCGGTGCTCGAATTTCTCGAACAGAAATTGCTTCGCGGCCTCCAGGTCCGATGCTTGTTTGTAAAACACGCGGTATTGGTCGAATACGGGAGCCAGTTGCTCCAAGTCTTTTACTGTTGCTTGCATGATAAGAATTGGGTCGTTCACCATTCTCCGTCTCCTTTTGGGCAAAAATAATGATTTGTTGCTTTTAATGTCCCTGCTTATATAAAAAATCGTTGACGCTGGTTGAAAAGACAAACACGACGGATGTCGCGATTTGAAGCACTAAAGCGGCCGTCGCAAAAATCCAAAGATTCATCGGCAAAGGGGAGATGACTGCTTTTCCCGCCCAAGCCGCGATGAGCATAGCGATATTCCATCCCGTGAAGATGACGAACGCCCATTCGGCTTTTTTAACGCCGCAATAGATTAAAATCATCGTCACAATCGAAACGGCGGTTCCAAGAAGATTTGCGAAAATGCCTTGGGCCAGCCTCAAAATTTCCACGAGCAAAACAAGCAGCAGATTGGAACCGATCAGCGTCAGCGCTATTCTCTTGCCTTTGTTCACCTGCTGCACGAGAAAATCTTCGGTCGGTTTAACGGCGATCCTTCCTTTCGTTCATTTCGCCTGTGCTCCAAGCAGAATACCCGCCCTTATTTTACCACCATGCAACAGCCCTTCCCACTTCTTATTTTTGTGGACTGCAAAACAAAACCCCCAAAAAAGCTTCCGCTTTCTTAGGGGGCATGATCATACGCGTATGTAGGGCTTTAAGGATTAATCTACAAAAAAGTCGGGTTCCGGACGGATCTTCGTTTTCAGCTGTCTGAGGTTGTACTCCATTTTGAGCACGATTTCCTCGATTTGCTTCGGATCGATCGCGAACCGGTCGGGTTCGGGGCGGGAGCTCGACTTCATCTCGCGCAGCGCAACCTGCTGCTCCTGCCATTTATCCATCAGATCGGAAATGGTTGCGTAAAATCGTTCATAATCGCTAATAATTTCATCCAGGTAGGAATCGACCTCTTCCGGATCGTATCCTCTAAGTTTGGTGCTGAACACTTTTTCGTGGATCGAAAGAGCATCCAAATGTATACCCAGCTGCTTAAACAGCTTTCTCTGTTTATCCAGTCGGCGCTGCATATGCTCATCCATTGCCAATACCTCCAAATATGTTGCGACTCAAAAACGGGACAGTCGTTTCATTATATACATCCCCATTCACTTTTATATCACAACCGGGCCCAAGATGAAAATGGTTGGCCGTTTTTTTGGAGAATATTCCAATACGAAAAGCGTTTTCCCTGCTTCTTGGAATGAATCCGCCGCGTGAAACGCGCATGTTGGCCGTCGACGCTTCCGGCAGAAACGACCGCATCATCCAGCAAACGGCTCTAGCCGCAAAAACAACCCCGTTTCTCCGATTGGAGATTCGGGGTTTCGCGTCGAACGTCAATAATTGTCTTTTACGGCTTTGTTCAGCATGCCGAGGCAGCGATCCAGATCGGCTTTGACCTGTTTTTTGTACAGCTTGGCCTTTTCGTGGCCGTCTTCGGTAAAATGGTACAGCACGATCTCCTGGAAATCCACGCGGGGATCGTTGCCTTTCAGCTGCTTGGTCCGGTAAAAAACGCCCTCCTGCACCAGCTCATGCAACGCGCGATAAATTTCGCTTTGGGGCGGCGAATACCCGAACGACTTGAATTCCTGCCTCATTTCTTCCAGCATTTGATAGCCGTATCCCCGGTGCTGTTCCACCATCGTAATCAAATACGTTTTAATAAAAGCACGCTGGGCAATCATAAAAGCCACCGCCGCTTCCCCCTTTGCTCCTTCGCTAATTCCATTATAAACCACTATTTTCAAAAAAGCATGACATGAAGCATTCACTGAATAACAAATCGCCGATCCTTGGCCGAGTACGTAAGTACGTTCCGTGAACGGTTTTTACGCCAAAGAAACACATCCGCAGCTCATCTCCACATGGACGCGTACGCGGGCCGCTTTTTTCGTTTCAACCACGCGCAAGAATGCAACAGGAAGGTGCGAAAGAACGTTCAAGGTTTTTCTATTGTGAATTTTTCATATATTGAAATTGTAAGATTAGTACTCAAAAAAATTTCCTCGCCTTTTACGAAATCGTCCGTTTGCTAACGATGGTTGTAAAAAGCGAGGGTCGTTTGCTGCCGATCGGCAGCAGCTGCCGTCGAAATTCCGCACAGACGGTTGTCCTTGCGCCGGAACGGATTCCCGCGGTTTGCGCCTGAGCGAAGAAACTCCGGCCGTCCATTTGCCGAACGGCAAATAAGAAAGCGCGACGGTTACCGCATAAGACAAAACCACGCAGACCAGGAAAGACATCAGCATCCGCAGCGTCACGTTCCATCCGGCAAACAGCCAGGCATCCACCCTGTAGCTTTGGCGCAGCATCAGCGCATGGGCCAAATAAGCGCCGTACGAATATCGGCCGAGAAAATTCATCGCCTTATGGACGATCGGCCCCGAAGATTCCGACCATGTTTTGGACCAGGCATAAAATACGAAAATCGAGCTGACGAGAAAAACCATGATCAGCGGCCGCAGCAGACTGAGCCCGATAAAAGAAAAATGAACACCGTCCGGGGTCGCAAAACCCTGCACCGTTATATACATATAGTATCCGAACAGCAAGGCGAAAACGGCCAAGTACGCCGCCTTTCCCCGGGCAAGCCAATAACTCCAGCGATCCGGAGCCATTCCGGCAGCAGCCCCGAGGATGAAATAAAAGGAAAAATACAAAAAATTGCGGTCCGCATATGCCGTAAAAAACGGCGTCAAAAACGGAATTTCCGCCTCCGCCATAAATCCTGATATCCGAAACAAATGATAGACAAGCAGGAGGCATAACATGCCTGCCCCCGTCAATGCGGCAGCCCGCCACCGGAACGGGATCCTTTTCGCGCATGCGCGCATGAGGCAGCGCAGTACCGGGAACAGCGCATAAAATTGAACGATCATGACGATGTACCATAAATGGTAGCTGTTTTTGCCGGTGACGAGATGGCTGGCAAACGTTTCGAACCGGTGCAGAAGATCCCCGCTCCATCCCGGGTTTTCCGTAAAATACACCGCAGACCACAAGATATAGGGAACCACGATATCGCCGAACCGCTTGCGCAAAAACGAGCCGTACCGCAGCTGCCCGTCATAGTTATAAAACAATACCATGCCCGTGATAAAAATGAAGACAGGCACGGCAAATTTGGCGGCCAGCAGGAGGATGGCCATCAAGACCCCGTCCTCCATCCGGGCCTCGTTCAGGCCGGCGTAATGGGCAATCGCGTGCTGAAGCGCAACGGCCAAAAAAGCCAGACCTCGCAGCAGTTCGATTTCACGTATTCTGGCTTTTCTCGGCATGTCCACCCTCCCTTTGAAATCAAAAGTATTTTTGGTTATCGTTAACCCCGTTATGCGGCATCTGAAGCAGAAAAGCCAAAAAGAGCGCCAGACAGACTATAGCATCCGCTGCGCTCTTTTGACAAATGTTTTTAGATTTTTTTCGGCAAAAGCCCGTAGTGTACCCGTTCCGGAACTTCGATCAGCAGCATTCTTACGTCCTCGTCACCGGCATGAAGGAATACTTCCTCCTCGCGGTCCGATGTCAGCAGCATGAAATCCCGCTCATGAAAAGCTTCCTCATGCGCTACCCCTTCCTTCCAGCCCCCTGCGCCTCGAACCGCCAGGGCGGTTAACGTCGTGCCTTTGGACAGGGTATGGGCGTATTCATGGCCGGGCTTGAGCTCAACGTCCCACATCCGGGCATCGGCCGTCAGCAGGATCGGCGATTCTCCGCCCAATATCTGTTTCACGCGGCTGCCGTTTTGCTCTTTGCACGGAATGTCGTCCCGATCAAACTGTTCGTAAGCCGGCTTTTTTTTCGCTTCCAGCTTCAGGTCAGGTTCGAACCAGATTTGAAAAGCCTCCATATCCGGACCGAAAAAACGTTCTTCATGGCTGACGCCGCTGCCGGCTTTGATCACCTGCACCCCGCCTTCGCCGATCGTGCTGCGGGTGCCGAGGGAATCGCCATGTTCGGCGGTCCCCCGAATCACGTACGTCATAATTTCGAAGCCACAGTGGGGATGCGGCGGAATGTAGCCTTCCTTCGGCGTGTGGGCCCATGCCCAGTAATATAACGGACCTACGCGGTTGATGACGGAGCCTTCGCCCGGAAAACCGATCGCTTTCTGCTCCGTGATGTTTCCTCCGTCAAATTTGCCTTTTCCCTGCATCGCAGGCGTGTACAAACGAATTCTCACGGCAATTCCCTCCTTCAAATACGGGATGTTCAAGCAGTGTCATTAAAACAGATGATAAGCTCCCGGACCGGTCAACGCAACGCCCACCACGACCGCAAGCAGGATCAGGTTGAACTCGATGCCGCCCGAAGTGCTCCAGAAGCCGTTTTTCATATGAACCGTCAAGATGGCTCCCAACATCGTCACGGCCAACATCGCCGCACCTACCGGCGTAAAAAGGCCTGCCGCAAACAGCAGCCCGCCCACCAGTTCGAACAATCCGACCAGGACGGCCATCGGCAACGCCGGTTTGATGTTGATGGACCCGAACCAGCCGGCCGTGCCTTTAATGCCCGGACCGCCGAACCACCCAAACAATTTTTGGGCTCCGTGCCCGACAAACGTCAATCCGACGATCAAACGGATGATCAACAATCCCCAAGCTATCATCATTATTTATTCCTCCATTATTGTTTATTCTTTATTTTAATTAGCTTTAATTTAAGATATGAGTTCAAAAAAATGAGCGCTAAGCTTTGGATAAACGAATCATATTTTCACTCCTATGCGTTTGTTATTTATCTTGATTTAAAGATACATGATATTCAGATATTAGTCAACCCTTATTTTAAAAAAGAGAACTTCATTCCGGAGATCGAAGCAAGCCTGCAGATCCGCTCATAAAACCGCTTTTTTCCGCTCATAATATGCCGAAAGAGAATGGAGTACGTCTATGGAAAAAATGTCCGGGCACTCGTCCCCTATCCAAAACACTGCGGCAGCCTGCTTCCAATGGCAAGGCCTTCTTCGGCATGAGACGCTGCGGCTTGTCAAATCCGGCACGTTCGTCCAATTGATCACCTCCCCGGAGCTTGCAAGGCTCGCAATGGAGTATGCGGAACTGAATCGGCGGCTGCTGGATGCTTTTGACGACAGGTTGGACCGCCAGTAAAATCCCGGCTGAGTTTTTCGAAGAGCAAAAAGCGAGGTGTCTACCTTTGAATCCCGTGACGGAAAGCTTGCTGGGCATCAAAGCGTTTAATGATCAATTCATCGCGCAGGACATGTTGCAGGATAACCGGCTGCGCATGACATTGCTGGCGGACTGCATCGAAGCTGCCGCAGATGACGCGCTGATGGAAGAGCTGTTGGCTCATCTCATGCATTCCATCTATTTGGAGGAACGCTTGCTTAAGTTATGCCTCGATCAAGATTGGCTGACGGCCGACGCATCGGAGCAATGGGAAAGGGATATCAAGTGGGCAAGCAAAGTTCGTAAAATGATGCCGCGCCGGCGATAAGTCCTTTTTGCGGCCCGCACCGCCGATAGAAAAAGGCCTCTGCGAAAGCAGAAGCCTTGTTTGTATCGCTATTATTGGGGATGGGGACGCGTGCGTCTCGTCGGGATCGCTTCCAGCGGGTCGTCCGGCCAGTAATGCTTCGGATACCGTCCTTTCAAATCCTTTTTCACTTCAAAATATCCGTGTTTCCAAAAGCTCGCCAAATCCGAAGTGATTTGGACCGGCCGCTGCGCCGGCGACAGCAGATGGATGGTCAAAGGGATTTTGCCGAAGCAGATTTTCGGCGTTTCGTGAAGCCCGAACATTTCCTGCAGCTTCACCGCCAGCACGGGCTGCTTCGGATTGCTGTAATCCACGGCTATTTTGGAGCCGCTCGGGACGGTGATATGCGTCGGCGCTTCTTGATCGAGCCGGGACTTTTTGTCCCACCCGACCATCTGCTCCAGGATCGGAACCAGCTGCAGCTTCTGAAGGCCGCTCCGGCTTTTGATGCCGTAAAGATAGGGCAGCAGCCATTCCTCCAGATGTTCCAGCAGAGCCTCGTCCCCCATGTCCGGCCAATCGGGGTCGGCCTCGTGCATAAGCTGCAGGCGCTGGCGAAGCTGCACGGCCTGCTTGGTCCAGGCAAGGATCCCCAGCCCTTCGGCGCGGATCCCGTCCAGCAAAGCCTGCGCCACCGCTTCCGCCGGCGGCTCGGCGGCAGGCGACTCGCGCAGGACGATCGCGCCGAGGCGCAGCTGATGGCGGGATTTTACGCCGCCCAGCGACGGGTCCCATTCTACGGTCGTCTCCTCCGTAATGTCGTCCCCGTGATGCCGCCGAAGGTCTTCAAGGCTGACGGGAGCGGCGAGCAGAATCTTCCCTTCCGCTCCCTTCCTGTCGTCGACCGCCGCCACCGTCACATAGGCCTCGCGGCTTAGCGGCTGCTCTCCGGGCAGTTCCACCCCGCGCCCGGATGTCAGCAGAAATTTTCCGCCGCCACGGCTTTGGCCGATCCGGTCCGGATAGGCGAAGGACAGGAGCAGGCCGCTTTTTTCGATCTGCCAAGCCCCGGCCGAATTCGTATCAAGCCGTTTCTGCATATACCGGCTTTCCTGGACGATTCGCTTCAAGGCCGCTTCGTCTATATGGGAGCCCGCAACGCCTTGCTGCTCCCACCGGTTTACCGCCTGCACGCGGCTCCGGATATCCGAATCCGGACCTGCCCCCGGGCCGGCGCGGAAGATGTCCCGCTCCTGCAATACGGCGGCAAGGACGGCGGCCAGCCCGCTTTGCCCCATCTCCTCCGCTTGAAGCATCATCGCCGACAACCTCGGATGCAGGCCCAACTCCGCCATTTTTCTGCCCTTTTCCGTCACGGAACCGTCCGGACGGGCGGCGCCGAGGCGCTGCAGCAGCTCTTTTCCCCGCTCGTACGCGTTTTCCGGCGGAGGATCAAGCCAAAGCATGTCCCGCGGATCCTGCACGCCCCAGGCGGCAAGTTCCAGGGCGAGCGGGGCCAGGTCGGTTTGCAACATTTCGGGGGTATTCCGCGAACGCAGATGATTTTGCACCTCATGGCTCCATAACCGGTACGCGATGCCGGGAGCCGTACGGCCGGCCCGGCCCCTGCGTTGGTCCGCGGAAGCGCGGGAGACCCGGTCCGTCGCCAGATACGGCATGCCTGTCCGGGCGGAAAAGAGCTGCGTGCGCATATAACCGCAATCGACGACGATGCGTACGCCGTCGATCGTCAAACTCGTCTCCGCGATCGACGTCGCGAGGATCCATTTGCGCCTGCCTTGCGGATCGGGAAGCACGGCAGCCTCCTGCTCCTTTTGCGGCAGCTGGCCATACAGCGGCCGGACCACGCAGTCTGCCGGGATGCCGCCGCTTTCAAGCTCGGCTTGCACCCGGCGGATTTCTCCCCGGCCCGGAAGGAAAGCAAGCACGTCGCCGGGATGGCTGGCGGACGCCTCGCGAATGACGGCCGCCATATGTTTTTCCAGCGGCGTGCCGGCAGCGGGCGGCCTATAAACCGTTTCGACCGGAAACTGCCTGCCAGGGCAGTTCACGACTGGGGCATTCCCAAGCAGCGCGGCCACCGGCTCGGCTTCAAGCGTTGCGGACATCACCAGGATGCGGAGATCCTCCCGCAAAGCGGCCTTTGCTTCCAATGCCAGGGCAAGCCCCAAATCCCCTTGCAGGTTCCGCTCATGGAATTCGTCAAAAATGATCATGCCGACGTCTTCCAGACCGGGATCGCTTTGCAGCATTCGCGTCAATATGCCTTCGGTAACGACTTCGATTTTGGTCGCGCGGCTTGTCCGGCTATCCATTCTGACGCGGTAGCCGACCGTCCCTCCCGGCTGCTCGCCAAGCATCCGGGACATGTATTCGGCCGCCGAACGGGCGGCCAGGCGGCGCGGCTCCAGCATGACGATTTTACGTCCGGACAGCCACTCCTCATGTATGAATGCAAGCGGGACCTGCGTCGTTTTTCCCGCTCCCGGTTCGGCGACAAGGACCGCGGAACCGCCGCGGCGCAATCGGTCCAGAAGCTCGGGCAGAACCCGCTGAATCGGTAATTCGTTCATTGTTCTCCATCACCATGTCTTTCCAACCTATGTTTGAACTACTTCCATTATAGTGCGATCAGCGACTGGATATCCACGCCTGTTTGCTATAAAATGTACGAAGCGCATTTTTAAAGGAGACGATGACTTTGAGCCAGAACCTACGTCGGGCGCGAGGCCGATTCGCGCCAACGCCTTCAGGCGAACTGCACATCGGCAACGCCTGGACGGCCCTGCTGTCCTGGCTGCAAATCCGAAGCGCGGACGGGACCTTTATTTTGCGGATGGAAGATATCGACACCCAGCGTTCCAAACCCCATCTCGCCAAACAAATCCTGGACGATTTACATTGGCTCGGGCTCGATTGGGACGAAGGTCCGGATATCGGCGGCCCGTTAGGCCCGTATACGCAAAGCGAACGCATGGAATATTACGACGAAGCGCTGAAGCGGCTTCAAGAGAATGGATATTTGTTCCGCTGCTTCTGCAGCCGTGCGGACCTGCTGGCGGCAGCGAGCGCTCCCCACGGCCTGTCCTCGGAGGGACCCGCTTATCCCGGTACCTGCCGGAACCTGACCGACGAAGAGGCGGACCGCAAATCGTTGGTGAAAGAACCGTCCCTGCGGTTTAAGGTCCGGCATGAACAGCTTGTGTTCCATGACGGCGTTGCGGGGACGCAGACATTCGATGCGGCCGCGGGCGGCGATTTTATCGTCCGGCGGGCGGATCGCATGATCTCCTACCAGCTGGCCGTCGTCGTTGACGACCACATGATGGGGATTACGGACGTCCTCCGGGGAGCGGACCTGCTCGATTCGGTCCCGAGGCAGCTGCTGCTGTACAAAGCCCTCGGGATGGAAGCACCGTCGTTCGCCCATGTCCCGTTATTTATGGGACCGGACGGCAAGAGGCTGGCCAAGCGGCATGGAGGAACCAGCCTTGCCGCCCTGCGCGAACGCCAAACGGCGCCTGAGCGTCTGGTCGGCTGGCTGATGTGGCTTGCGGGATTCACCCCGAATCCCGAGCCGTTAACCGCACGCGAATGCATTCCCCTTTTCCGCATGGACAAGCTACCTTCCGAACCGATCGTCATTACCGGCGAGATGCTTTCCCGTTTGCATGGCGCTTCATAACGGCAAAAAACCTCTATCCCTTCGCCATAGGTTCAAGGCAAGGATAGAGGTTTTTTCCGGTTCGGCCAACCGCACGCCGCCGCATACGGCCGTCTGATTATGCCTACTCCAAGCGGCCGCGGATTTTAGGCTCGTATTCCAGAAACGCCGTGCTTCCGCTTAACCCTCGTTGCTCCATAAGCATTTGGAAGCGCAGCTTTTTTTCGGTCAGCGACCGTTTCAGCTTTTCTTTTTCGCCGGCGTTTTCGCAGGCGTATATCAAATCCCTCAGCTTCAGCAGTTCGCCTTGCAGCTGCATCTCCTCCGGAATAACTCCTGCGTTTTTCATGACTTTATACGACATCCGAAGGTCCTCGGGAATATGCGACAAGTCCTCCAGCTCCAGCGGTTTTCCTTTGCCTGCCAAATCCTTGAACTCGCCTTGTTCCATGGCCTTATGGATGCGCTCTTCAGCAAGCCAAGACATGATTCCCATGGCGGAAACCTCCCAGTTGAAAAGATGCGTTCCACCCTTATGAAAACATGAACCGCCGGCGCTGTCAAACGAAAGAAAACCGCTGGCGGCGGAAGCGGAAACGGCTTGGCTGAAGCCGTCTTACCGGAGAAGCGACTCCGCTCCGTCGATGTACACCTGGGTGCCGGTGATATGGATCGATTCGTCCGAAGCCAAAAAGGCTACGAGATCGGCTACGTTTTCCGGCGTGCCCGGCCCCTCCGACAGCGGCTGGCTGCCCTGCGGGTATTGTACCGGAATGACGATTTCCTTCAGTTCGTCGGTTTTTTCGGTGCTCTGGTCGATGTTGGTCGAGATGGCGCCCGGACAGATGACGTTGACGCGGATTTTGAATTTCGCCAACTCCAGCGCCGCCATTTTCGCGAACGCGACTTGTCCTGCCTTCGAAGTGCTGTAGGCCGCCATCCCGAAATTGGAGAACGTCCGGTTGCCGTTGATCGAGCTCGTAACGATGATGCTGCCCCCTTGTTTTTTCAAATGGGGAATGGCATATTTCACCGTCAAAAACGTGCCGTTCAAATTGACGCTTAACGTATGCTGCCAATCCTCGAGTTTCATGTCCTCGATAGGCGACAGCACGCCGTTAATGCCCGCGTTGGCAAACACGATGTCAACCGTCTTGAACAGCTCCGCGGTTTCCAGCACCGCTTTTTCTACGCGCGCGGCATCCGAAGTATCGACGTCGAAGGCGCGGGCGCTGCCGGGCCGGATGGCGTTGATTTCGGCTTCCGCCTGGGCGGTGCGGTCGTCCAGCAGGTCGAACAACGCGACGTTTGCCCCTTCCGTTGCCAATTTCACGGCTGCCGCCTTGCCGATCCCGGAACCCGCTCCGGTCACGATGGCCGTTTTGCCTGAAAAACGCAATTTATTGATTTGCTGCTGGCTCATGTTAGATCTCTCCTTTTGGGTCCTGATTCTATTATGTTGCATTTGTATCAAGATTACCCAAAAAAAGGTTCTGTCTAATCACGCCCGCGAAAAAACAAATCCCCGGACGCTGGCCCAGGGACGACAAAAAAACCGGGCCGTTCGGCCCGGGCCGAATGATCCGGCTTCATCTTGAACGCCGTTCTACCATTTAAGCTCCAAAAATGCCGCATCGTCCTGCAGCCCGCCGGTATGTCGCGCTTCCAGCAGAACCTGGATTTGTTCGTCGGGGAGCGGCTCGCGGATCGGGTCCAGATCGTCCAGCCCGTCCGTGTATAACTGGAGCCTCATCGGCATCCCGTATTCCAGCCGGGTCTGATACACATGCGGCTGGCCGCCGACAGGCCCCGTAAGCGTCGACCAGCGTTCATTCGTCTGCATCGTTCCCCGGAAATGCTCGCTGATCTCCGTCTCGTGCCTCCAGAACCGCAGCCGCGAATCCCCCTGCCAAGCCATCCATATCCTTCCTTGCTTTCTCTTGGACGTCGGCAGCTCGATGCGGCCGCAAATGTACATCGTCTGGCTGCCAAGCCGCTGCTTGTCCTCAAGAACCTCGCGGAGCAAGGAAGGCGTCTCGCTGGGAGGAATCAGCTGCTTTAACTGCGCGGAAGCGGCCACGGTAATTTCCCGCATAAAACCGGCAAAGCCCGCCGACGACCATTCACGGGTCTTTCCCAGCCACTCGAGCAGCGTATGTCCCAGAAACCGCGCCGCAAAATCTCCCCTATAACTCATGCTGACTCCGTCGCATAACACGAAATTGCACACGTCCCCATCGATGTGGACGCCGACAAAATCCTGCCCCTTTTCCCCCTGCACCAAACTTTCCATTGCCCGTCCGTAGGCGTATCTGCAAACGAACCGCCCGCGGTACGTGGAGAGCCGCTGCTCTGAAGACTGGGAACTGACATACGTAAAGACGTCCTTCGCTGCAGCCGAATTCATTTTCATAGCTTACCCCTTCCTACGCTCTGACCGGCGTCGCCGCCGACATTTGGAATCCGATGGATACAAGCTCCGCACAGCTGCCCGGAAGCATCATCAGCGCGCCCGGGGCGAGCTGGTAATCCGCTTCGGCGAGCATCTCCCGGTAGCTTTCCGGCAGCGGCGAAGACATATTTCTCAGCTTCACCGCATGTTCGTCCTGCAGCACGGTTTCCGGATGGATGCCTTTCCAGCGCCGCGGCTGAAGGATGGGTTGGTCGAGCATATGATCGGAAATAAAAATGTTTTCCACCAGCACGTTCCCGTCCGGGACGCTCATGTTCATGATGCGTCTGGCAATCGGCTCCGGATCTTCTCCCGTTGCGACGCCATCGGTCATGTGGCACACCAGCGGAGCCGGACAATCCTGCATGGAGGGGAGCTCCGACTGCAAAATCAGCTCTGCCTGGCGGAACGCCTTGGCGGAATCCGAAAAACGTTTCGGCGTCAAATCAGGCAACGTGCCGGCCGCCGCGATTTCGTCGATCCCCTTGATGCCGTTCAGCAGGTCGTAGACGTCGTCGCTGTACGCCAAGATAGCGATCCGGTATCGCGGCGTCAGGCGGTTCCCTTTCGTCGACCGGAACACCATTTGCCGGATGGCCAAAGAAAGCGCTTCGTATACGACGTCGATGCGGCGTTTGTTATCCATCAGCATGTTCATCGAAGCGCTGATGTCGATCAGGTAGATAATAAGCGCGGGCGTGCGCTGGGAAGCCTGAATGGTATAGTTCATCTGCGATTTCAACTCCCCTTTTTGAAAATTGAACTGAATTATATGTTAGGCAGTATGTAACCCGTATTGGCCAAAAACTTATAGATCGCATTGGCGCGCGAGCTGACCTTGCCAACCGTTTTGAAATAAGCGGCGTCTTTTTCGTACAGGCTGATAAAATTCAGGGCATATTGCCTTGCTTTGGACGTATTCCCGGTTTTTTGGGCGTTGTATGCCTGATTGTACGAGGCGATCAGCTGCACCACCTGGTTGGATCGTCTCTTTTGCAGCTCTCTGGCCTGCTGCTGCTTGCGCGCAGCCGCTTCCTTCGCCTGCTGAATTCTTTGCTGCTCAAGCTTCTCCTGCAGGATTTTCTGCTGCTTCAGGTAAGCCTCGTATTGGGCCTGCTTTTCGTATAGCTCCTGCAAACGCTGCTTTTCCGCCGCTTTTTTCTTTTCTTCGGCAAGCTTTTTCTTGGCAAGATACGCTTCGTATTTGGCCTGCTGCTCGTATTTTTGCTGCAGCTTCTGCTTTTCCTCTTTTTGCTTGGCCAGCTTGATGGCTTCCTCCTGCTTGCGCTTCTTTTCCGCCTCTTCCTTTTTGCGTTTCTCCTCTGCCTGCTTGCGCTGCGCCTCCGCTTCGGCCTGCTTCCGCTTCTCTTCCTCCAGCTTTTGCAGCTCCGCTTTCCGGGCCTCTTCCTGCTGCTTCGCTAACGCCTCGGCTTCCTTTTGCTCGGCCCGATCGGCCAAAATCTGATTGACCGCAAAAGCCGAACCTACGACAAGAATCAAAGCCGCGATTCCGGCTGCCAGCCATTTGCGCGAACGGTAAAAAGGAATCTTCCCGGACGGCTGCTCTTGGGGTTTCGGATTCAGCGTTTCTTCCAGTCCCGCAATCGCCGCCTCCAGCTCCACCTGCATCGGCGAACCGGCCGGAACGAAATGATGCGCAGACCGGTACACTTCAAGGGCTCCTTTCAGATCCCCCTTTTGCTCCATCTCCCGCGCCTGATTAAACAAGCGGTCGACGACTCCATGTTCGTTGCCCGACTCGGCGGCGCCAGCTGCTGTTCGGCGCGGCGCTTGCTCCTCCATGTCAGGCAAAGCCGCTGCCGCTGCCGCGGTTTCCAGCGCCCCTTTCGAGCGGGGACCCGCCGCTTCCGCTTTCCCCGGCTCCGCCGCCGGTTCAGCCTCCGCTTGGGGTTGCGGCAGCTCGTTCCCGTTCATGGAGGAAAGAACGACCAGCCACTCGCCGAACGTCGGACAGCTGCTGATGTCCTGGCTTTCCCAGGCCCGGGCGAACAGTTCCGAGACTTTCGTCCCCCAATTGCGCTCCAGCGATTTTTTCAGGACGAAATACCGTTCGCAAGGATTTTGCATCTCATGCTGATCGAAGTAGCTTTCTCCCCATGCTTTTTCCACCACGTGCGGATCGCACCAGCCCAGCATTTCGGCAATGATGATCGCCCCTGCAAAACGGTCCGCATAAGCGCTCCACAGCCCGCTTTGTACCGTGCGATGCGCCGCGTAGCCGGGAGAGCCCGACAAAAGCACGTCCGGCCGGTCCATTTTGGGGCTGTACATCTGTTCCACGTCCACCAGCTCGACAACGGATTTTTTGCCCGGCATATCGACTTCTGAAAAAAACGGAAGCATGACGTTCGGGGCAGACAGGTCGCAATGCGCCAGCCCGCGTTGTTCCATCCCCGAACCGATCGCCGCAAGCGCTTTGGCAAGCGCAAGGCTTTCCGTCCGCTTGAGCTGTTTTTGCTCCGCGATGACGTCGAACCAGGTCACCCCATGGACCCAGGGCATCAGGACGGCATACAGCAAGTCGGGATGTTCGGTGATGAGTTCTCCGTTTCTTTCGGGAGTGAGCACGTCTCGTTTGCAGACCTGCAAGCCGGGGCTTTCGCTGTAAATCTCCATCGTCTCCGACTGGTAGACCATCGCGGGAATCCGGAATTTCGGAAAAAACACTTTCAGCGCCTTCGCCTCTTCCGGCCCGCCGTTTTGCGGGATGAGCTGGTAGACGATCCCCTGCCTGCCGGCCTGGGCATACGCCAAACCCGGAGCGGCCGGGTGCTGGCCTACCGTATAGGTTTTACCGTTAATAGAAATAGAGTCACCCGCATTGGGTTGAAAAGACATAGATATCCCCTCTCTTTATCCGACAACAGATATAGACCGCAAAATAACCCCACTCAGGTGGAGCTATCGCTTTGTACGATTATTCTCATGCAATAAGCGGGGGACCTCCAAACAAAACGCCTTTACTTGGCAGAAAACCGGGAGTTCAAGAACACCCGGTCTCGTCATACTTTATTAAAAATAGTTCAACCCGATCCCCTTAGTCCTATTAAACCATAACTTAGCGGGATTCGTCGACCGTGCGGAATTTCTGTGCGATGGCAGTCAATTCCTGACTGATATTGTTCAAAATTTGAACGAAAGATTGCATTTGCTTGTTCGCTTCCTGGAATTCCTGGAAGAAACGCTGCTTGGTCATCCCTTCCCATTGACCTTCCATGCCGTGGATCGCCTGGGTCAGGCTGCTCACGATTTGCTGGCTTTGCTGGCCGCCTTGCTTGAATTGGTTTGCAACCGCGTCCACCTGTTCCGGGGTAATTAAAATACGTCCTGCCATATTGCTCCTCCTTCAAATTCAATGATTATCGTAGTCGACTATACTATAAACGACCGGCTTCAACAAAAGTCCCTGGTCCTGAGTCTTTTTACCCGCTTCTTTATCCGATTGAAACATCTTCCAGGATCTTTTGGAATCTTTTTTCCTCATCGTTGGAAAATCCGGTAAACTCGATTTTGTCGATATCCTCATGATTGAACAAAAAAGTATAGTTAGGGTCGATGTATCCCTCCGGATAAACCACGCCGAGATAGTCGTATAACGTGTTGCTTTCCATTTGGATCTGCTTGCGTCCGTAAATCATCAGCTTCTTTTGGGCCCCTTTGAGCAGAACGATCGACCCGAGCGGAAGCAATGATTTCGCGAGTTCCCGTTCCTCCATCGTTTGTTCAACCTTCCTCTCTCTATGACAGCTTGTATGCTAGCGTCTTTTTCTTAGCAAATAAAATTTATGAAGATTGCCGGCGAGCATGATATAAACAAGAGCAAACAAAAAAAGCAGCGCGATGATCAGCGTTATTTTCATGCTGTATCCCCCGAAGGTTTTGATCAGCACGCACGAGACGAGCACGCCGGCGCCGGAGGAGGCCAATATGATGCCTTGCGTTTTCCTCAGCCCGCGCGTGTCTCCCTCCGTTTCCTCCTGTTCCTCCCGGCTGTAATACCCGCTGTACAATAATCTCATATGTATTCCGTAAAGCAGCGCAAATACGACTATGTATCCAACCGCGGACCCGATCAGAAACCAGGGCGACGAAATGTCCAGCGTGGCATAAGCCAGCTTGTTCGCAGCCGCCGCAAAAGCGGCGGAACCCAAAATGCCGATCGCCCCCAGAACAAAAAGATGGAACTCCTGCATTTTTCCCGGAGAGATCACGACGGCCAGTCCCAGGATGTCCATTACGGCCAGCGGAACCAACAGCAGCCAAGCCCAAACCGGAACGAACGGATCCGCAAAAGCCGCGATCAGAAGCAGCAGGTTGGGAAGCAGCAGCAGGCTGATCGTCTGGGATCTGATGATGCGCAGCGGATAAACTCCCGCATAATCGTTAACGAATGATTGCTTTTGCCGTGGAGCATTGCCGTTCACCGTTCCCACTCCTTTGCGTGGCCGGATGCCGCCAAACGGGTTTCGAACGCGGCGTGGCATCTTTAGCCGAATAAATTCCCGAGCTTGCCGAGTTTGTTTTTCACTTGATCCGCCAACTCGCTGGCGCCGTGGGATACCGCTTTGACGGAATCCGACACGGCGTTGAAAGTTTCTTCGGCCGCATGGCCGATCCCTTTTGCCGCCGACTTCACTCCTTCGACCGTTCCGTCGATGGCCGCGTCTACCGCATCCACCGCATAGGTTTTAAGCGATTTCCCGTTGATTTCAATGTCGGTGACGGCCGAGATGACGACGCCCGACGCCAGTCCCACCACCGCGCCGACTGCCGTTCCCGCTACAGGCACCGCGGAACCGACCGCAGCCCCGATCGCCGCGCTGCTTGCCATGGTGCCGAGCCCCAAGCTGCCGTTGACCAGAACGCTGGCCGCGGCCCGGCTGGCCCCGCCGGTTTTATAATCCTGAAAGCCGGACACGCCCGTATCGAACAGCAGCCCGGCATAACCCAGCTTTCCGCCGAGGCCTTTGATCGAAAGGGCTTCTTTCGCCGCGATTTTAGGATCGACGAATTTCCATACCTGCGGATTTTTGGCCGCGTTGTTCAGCGTGTACCGGGTTCCCCGGATGCCTTCGCTGAGGGCAAAAGGAGAACGCGCCCCTTTGATCGTGGCGACCGAGCCGTTGTTTCTCATATTGACGTTAAACCCGCTTTTGACCATCGTGCCTACCATCAGCGCGCCGTATCCTAGCGTCGCCCACCCCGCAGGCGTAGGCCCCTGGTATCCCCATCCGACATTGAGGCCGTCATCGTCGCCGTTATGCGCTTGTACGGCCATGACCGCCGATGACGGGTTCGAGATCGGGATGCCGCGCCCGCCGTACCCCGGCAGGATGGAACCGTCCCCCTGAACGCCTACGGCGCGGAACATCGCGACCGGAGAATGGTATAGGGCGGAGTTTCCCAAAAAGGAATGATGCTGTTCGTCCGCCGACTGGAACATTCCCGCTTTTTTGTGCACGTTTCTGCCCATTTCGCTTAACATGGACGAAATCTGTTCCCCCTGCTGATTCGCGGCCTGCCACTCGTTCAAGAGAGATTCCCGGATAGAAGTTTCCCATATGAGCGATCCCAAAGCCTGATTCAATAACGCGGTTAATTGGCGGATTTGCTCGCCGCTTTGCTCCAGTTGACGACTTAATGCCCGGAGTGCTTCCGGTTCGACAGAAATACGCACGGACCATCACCTTCCATCTGATTCTGCAGACTGCTTCAACCATAGAAGCAGCATCTCTTGAAATTGTAGTTTGCTGGCAGGACTGGCGGTCAACCAGTCTTGATCTCCCCTCAGGCTCATGCGGACAAGCCAGTTCATCGTATCATTTACCACAAAAGCGGCGCTTTGCGTCTCCCATCGGCTTCCCGTCCAAGTGGAAAAATGCAGCTCGCCTTCCCCCGTCCGGAACTTCAGGCACCGGGCAAAGGCTATGGAGCCCTCCGCGTCATTGGTCGCGGCCGCAAGCTCGTCACCGAGCTCGTCCAAAGTAAGGGCCGGAATGCGGCTGTATATTTCGCCGAATTTCTTTTTGGATAGGAGGAGCGCCGGCATTTCCGCTGGAGCGTAATCTTTCAAATCCATTTTGTCTACCAGCTGGCTGCAGGCCGCTTCCACGTTGCCGAGCTCATCCAGCTCGTACACCAAATCCTTCTCCGACTTGCACACCTGCACGACGCGTTCATTCGTTGCATGCAAGTACCCCTCGAAGGCTTCCTCTTGGCGTTTATACCGCAGCCAGCATGAACGTTCCGCCAAGCTAGCGATGGCGACGCGCGAAAAAACCTTAGGCGGCATGGCCAGCAGGCTGCCGTCGTCTTCCTCGACGAGGTAGCCTTTTTCCAAAAGGGATCTTTTCACATCGTCCCATTCTTCGGCAATTTCCTGCGCCAGATAACCTTGAAACGGGTCCTCCACGCCCAGCAGGCGGTCGGAACCCAATATTCCGGCAAGGAAAAAAAACTCTCTATTATCAAGCGTAATCGTATCCTGTTTGGAAGCATGAATCGTCAACATTATGAGCCACCTCCCCTCAAACAACAACATGCCATCGGTCGCGAATTATTTCCGCCCATCGTTTGCCGTCCCACTCGTCATCAAACGGAACCGCGGCTTTTACCCTGGTAAATTTCCGCTTTATGTAGTACCCCTGTCCCGGCGGCAGGATCTTCAAGCCCCCGGGAGCCTGACTCGATTCCGAAAAAGGAATCCGGAAGAACGACAAATCGTTAGGGTCCAAAGTCCCGAATAAAAATCCGCTTTGACAAGCTTTGACGTCATTGAACCAATCCGCTCCGAACGCAGGGAAATCGGCCGGAACGCCGGAAAGCAAAACATGCACGTTCCGATCCCGTCCAAGGCGCACAATCGCTCCCAGTTGATCTTTTATCGTAAAGTCGTTTAATTGTTTAGCCAAAATATCCGCATCATCGATCGCCAGAAGGATGGCCGGCCCTTCCTCCCCGCCGCTGCGGCGCTGCACCAGCTCAAAAACTTGTCCGATCAGCGCGGCAAGCTCTTCTTCCCTCGTTGCCGACGCCTGCACATGCGGGAGTCTGCCGATTTGGGAGAGCCCCCGGCTGCCGTACCTGGCATCGACCGTGTACATTTGCAGCTGCTCCGGGGAATAATGATAGGCCAGCGAAAGCATCCAGCTCAGCATGAAGGCCGTTTTTCCGCCCTCCATCGGGCTGGCAACGATAAAGTGCGGTCCTTCCTGCAGGTCCGCCTCGAAAGGCTCCAAATCATCCGTATACAAGCCTACGGGCACTTTAAACGAAGCGGCGGGACCATGTTCCGGCTTAAAGCTGGCCGCATGCGGCATCAGCTCATGCAGCCGGATCCGCTCCGGCAGCTTCTCGATTTTCCGGACGTTCCCGGCCGGATACCGGGACTCGATGCTTTGGATCTGCTTGCGAAGCTCGACCGACCGTCCGGCTTCGTCGTCGCCGCTGGCCGGCAGCGCGGCCTGAAATTCAAGCGGCGGGGTATGACCCTTCGCAAGGCCCCTGCCCGGCGGCATGGAGCCCGGATTCCTTGCCGGCCGGCCGACGGCATAATAATAATCCGACGGATCCGCAAGCTCGAAGGTTACCGCGTTGGCGATATTGCTGCGTACTTTTTCGAATATGTCCGAAATGCGGTTCGAGGTCAGCACAAAGGTGATGCCCAGATTTCCGCCTTCGCGCAAAATGAACTCCAGCAGTTCGTTTTCCTCGGGAAAGGAGTTCCGGAAATTAAAATATCCGTCGATGACGACGATAAACTGCGGCAAAACCGCGTTTCGCGCCCGCCGGTAAGCGGCGGCCGTCTTCACGCCGGCGTCGGCGAACAGCTCTTTGCGCTCCGATATCGTTTTGACCAGAAAGAGGAACAGCCGCTTGATCCGGTCGTCCTCTTCGGCCATCATCACGCCGCCGATTTGCGGCAGCTTGGCGAAATCCCTCATCATTCGTCCCATGTCCACGATGTATCCGTGCCACGCGTCCGGAGAATAGGCTTGGGCGAGCGACATCAGCAGCGTCTGCACGAACGTCGTCTTGCCCAGTCCCGGCATGCCGTAGATCGCCCAATGCCCTTGCTGCATCGGAATACGCAGCGGACGCTGGCTTTGGTTCGGCAGATCGTCGACGATGCCGACGACCCCTTCCAATTCGCCGCATTCGGGCGCGGATGCCTGCGCCGCCAGCTCCTCGAGCTCCAGCCTTTCCGGCAGCGGCGGAAGCCATGGCCCCTGCAGGCGCTCGATGCCTTCCTCCCTGGCCGCTTCGGCGAGTCTGTCGATGAATACTTGAAGCTGTTTCGGAGGCTGCTCCATTTGCAAATTGGCTGCGGACATGCTGGTCGAAAGCAGATTTTCCCGTTTCCCGTTCAAAGCGATTTCGGTCGGAACGACCCGCCCCGGAGAATCCGTCTGCTCCACGTAGGGCGCGCCGCTCCAGGCAAACTGCATTTCCTCGAATATTTCGTCGCTGCCTACCTGGAAATAACCCCGTCCGGGTTTGTTGATCCAGGCCGCGTTCGGTATTTTAAGCATATCGCGGCTGTCGCCTTCGTCCTGCACGCGCAGGCAGATGCGGAAACGCGCGTTGCTCCATATTTTATCGTCAACGACGCCCGCCGGTTTCTGGGTCGCCAGGATCAAATGCACGCCCAGCGTACGGCCGATGGCCGCGATGCTGATCAGCTCGTCCATGAATTCCGGCTGATCCTTTTTGAGCTGCGCGAACTCGTCGATAATGATCACCAAATGCGGGAGCGGCCGGCCGCCCTCGCGTTTCAGAAGCTTGTAATATTCGTCGATGTGCTGCAGGTTTCCGGCATCGTTCAATATTTTCTGCCGTCTGACCAGCTCCGCTTTGAGCGAAACCTTCGCCCGTTCCATGAGCCCGCTGCTCAAATTGGTGATCGTTCCGACGACATGGGGCAAGTCGACGAACGTGTTGGACATGCCCCCGCCTTTGTAGTCGATCAGCATGAAAGCAAGGTCATGCGGGTGGAACTCGGCGGCAAGCGAAGCGACGATCGACTGGATGACCTCGCTTTTGCCCGATCCGGTCGTGCCGGCGATCAGGCCGTGCGGGCCGTGCCCCTGCCGTTCTATTTTATCATGAATGTTCAAATTGATCTTTTTGCCGCCCGCGCGTACGCCAAACGGGACGGGCAGGCTTTCCGGATACCGGTTGTTTCTCCAGTGCTGCTTCACGTCCAGGTCGGCCGCTTTTTTGATATTCAGCATTTCGAATAACGTCAGCACGTCCGGGATATCCGACGCAAGCGACCGCTTGAGCCGGATCGGGGCCATGTAACGGGTCAGCGCTTCCGCTCTTTCCAGCGTGAGCATGTCCGGGACGAAGCTTACCTGGTCGAACGCCCCGTCCTCGCGTTTCAGCGAATATTGCCCTTCGCTCCGGCCGACGTCCACGATCAGATGGCACTGCATCGGGAGCGTCTCCTTCCGGTCGGAACAAATGATGGTGCATGCGTCGATTTCAGCGGCATCCTCCAGCAGGAGCGGCAGCAACGGCTCTTCTTCGATCAGCTGCCCGCTGGACAGCAGGACGACCTGGATCGGCAGTTGAGCCGTCTTTTTTTTCTGCTCGTGGCGGGAGGACTTGCGGCGTCCCAGCCGCTGGAACAGTTCATCCGCAAGCTGGTGGGCGGTGCTTCGCCGATCCGACATATAGCGGTAGCTGCGGCTTTCGTCCCAGGTATGGGGCAGCCATCGCATCCAATCCCATTCTTCGGCATCTTTTTCCTCATAAAAAGCGGCCAGCTTGACCTCATCCGGCGAATGGCGGACCGTCATTTGCGCGACGATGACCCGCAGGGCGTTCATGACCGAATCCCGGTCCCCCACGATCCCGACCACCTTCGCCTGAAACAGCGGCAGCGCGATCGGCGCGTCCGGCACCGTTTCGAATTCGCCGGCAAGCTCCTGCGCCGCTTCGATCAGAGGATCTTTGACGTACCCGTCGGGACGGGGCGCGTTGACCTTCATGTAAAACGGGACCTGGCCCGTTCCGATTCGCGTATGCAAAAAATCGTCGTCCCCGAAGGAACGTTCCCATAACACGCTGCTTCGGTTTTTGACAATATGAAAGCAGACATCCGGATCCCCGTGAACCTCAAACAGCACGTCCACCTGCTCCTTATGCCCTGCGGCCAGTTCTTCCCTATGCTTGTCGAGCTCGGCATGATACAGGCGTACCCGCTCTTTGAGCTGCTCGTTGTATTTCTTTTTGTTGCCCAAATAGACGAAAAACGGAATCGTATACGACGTCAACATCATCGTCACGGATACCATTTGGAACATCATATAATTGCTGTTGCCCATTTTTCCGGTCAAATTCATGTATATGTAAAACCCGATGCTGAAGACGGTCATGACGGCGGGCAGCAGAATCGAGATGAGCGAAAACGAAGGTTTGCTCGGTTCGTTCTGCGGCTTCGGGATTTCGACCGTCTCCTCCTTCAGCGCCGGTTTGATTCGCGGCGAGCGTTGGTACAACACATTCACGATGCGTCAGCTCCTCCTCTGCTTTCCCAAACATGGTTATGTAATTTGATTTGCATAGATTTCAACCCTTAATCCTCCATTACCCCGATCGAATCATGTTGAAACAGGCTCCTTTTCCCGAATACCGGCGCCTCCTCATCGGTCGTCGAAAAAGCGCGCTGCAGGCGGATCAGGCACCCTTCCCTCAACCCGGCCCCGGCCACGTCCTGCGGATCGCGGATCGTAAACCACAGCCCGTCCGGAAATTTCCCTTCCAATATATATTGCTGCCCGGCACGGGGCGCTTCGCCGTACACCCTCATGCCCAGCATTTCCTTCAACTGAAGCACGGGATAGTCGTCCGGCACGTCGATATCGAACCAATCCCGTTCCAGGCGGCTTTTGACCACGGTAAGAATCATTATTTTACACCTCTTGTTCCCTGCAAATCTATGATTCGCAAGATGCAATAACTTCTATGATAATGTATCATCCGCTCCGAATCATGTCAATTTGTGACAAATTAACTATTTTAAATGATGTAACCATGAAATGGTATAGGTTTTTATAGCTATTTTCGTCGTACGTCGGTTTCGTTTTAGTGAAAGAACTCCCTCCGACAAGCGGATTCCACTCTATTATCTCATATAATTCGCATTCTTTAAATCTTTGAAAAAAGTTTGAAAATTTTATGCAATTTAAGTATTTATAAGCTTTCTTTAAGGTTTTTTTAATAATCGGGGTTTACAATGCAATTGTGGAATAACACGAATGAGGTGATTTTCTATGAGAATGCTAATCAGTTTTCAAAACAAACTTATCCCTGTATATTTTACCACTGAAAACAAACAATCCGTTCAAAAAATACTTAAGCTGCTCAGCGGCACCTTGGAAAATAAGATTCAATACGGCAAAAGAGCGCTCAAAAAATGCCTGGATTCCTTGATCAGCATCGAAATCGAAGGCTCCGAAGCCATTCTTCACAGCAAAAGCGAAAACGACACGCTCGCATTGTCCCTCTATTAAGAGGGATTTTTTGCGCGCAAAATAAAGGAGCCCGGTCATCCGGAGCTCCTTTTTTTGGATTCGCTTGCGTCATACGCTTCGCCCTTCGTCCAAGCAAGCGGCGAACGGGCTTTACGGCCCGCCTGGGCCGCAGTCGTTACTAGCGGCGAAGCACATGCTCCGCTTCCTGCATCAGCAGCATCATCAGCACGTGTATGCAGACGGAAGCGATCATCAGCGCAAGCGCCAGGACGATGGCCAGCCCCGGAACGAGCGGCGCAATCAGCATGACGACGAACGTAGCGGCAATGACGGCAAGAAACCACCGCCAGCGCTGCACGGCCTTGTTCTGAAACGCCCGGTGCCCCTTTCGCCCGGCCATGTCGCCGATCCCGTAGCAGATATGAAACACCATGTACAGATTCAAAATGAAAACCACGGCTTGATACAGGAACATAAACAGCCATGACGTTGGCGGCGACAGCTCCAGGATCAGCGTGACGACCGAAAGAATGATCAAGGCGACCGATACGGTTTTGGCGCTCCGAAAATGGCTGGACCTGCGCTCCAGCCTGACGAAGCCGAGAAAGAAGAGCACGTACCCGATCACGTCCGGCAAAATGTCGAATTGGTTGATGCGGATATCGATCAGAAACAAAAATCCCCAAAACAAGTGCATAAACCCCACACTCTCCACCTCCCGCAGCTTCCTTCATTATCTATATATGGATCGGGCAAGCCTGATTATACCCCGTTTCGAAAGCCCTTTCACGGAAATCAAGCCGCTCTGCTGCCCGGCAGGGGAAGAATCTTATTCATCGTGCAGACGCTGGTTCCAATAGGACGATTTGCGCCGCACGGGATCCTTTCCCGACCGATCCGTCCGGTTCATTTTGCGCTGGCCGCGCGCTTCCTTTTTCATCTGAAATTCGAGCTCGCGCTGGGTTTTCCGGTAATTTTGCAGCCGTTTGGCATCGAGCTCTCCGGATTCCACCGCCGCGCGCACCGCGCAGCCCGCTTCCCGCTCATGCCGGCAGTCGGCAAAACGGCAGGATCTGCCGATCGCCTCGATGTCGGCAAACGCCTGCTCCCAGCCTCCGCCGTCGTCGTCGTATAACTGCAGCTCCCGCATGCCGGGCGTATCCACCATTAAACCGCCTTGCGGCAGAAGAAACAGCTGACGGTGCGTCGTCGTATGGCGTCCCCGGCTGTCATCCTCGCGGATGCCCTGCGTCCGCTGGGCGCTTGTTTCCGCCAGCCAATTGACGATCGTCGATTTTCCGCAGCCGGACGAACCCGTAAGCGCCACCGTCACCCCTTCTCTCAAATAACCGGTGACCGCTTCTTTTCCCCTGTCCTCCAGGGCGCTCACCACATGAACCGGCACGCCCGGCGCGATCAACTCCATTTCCGCGGCTTTGATGTCGGCGTCATCGCACAGGTCGGCCTTGCTTAAAAGAATGACCGGGTTAACGCCGCTGTTCCAGGCCATAATGAGGTACCGCTCCATTCTCCTCGGATTGTAATCGTCGTTCAGGGAAGTAACCAGGAACAGCACATCGACGTTGGCCGCAATCAGCTGCTCCTGTGCCGATTTCGCCCCGGCCTTTTGCCTGGAAATGTTCGTTTTCCGGTCAAGGATGCCGTGGATCACGCCCCTGTCCTCCCCTTCAAGCATTTGAAACTCCACCCAGTCGCCGACGGCTGGATAAGGGGCTCCACTCTGAAGCCCATGTTTCATCTTGCCGGACATCTCGCCCCATGCTTCGCCTTCTTCCGTGCATACCTTGAATTTCTGTCCAAAATCGGCGGTGATGCGTCCGGGCCGATGGAGTCCGCGGTCTTCCTTGCTCCATTCCTTGTCCCAATGGTCATTCCAACCGTATTGCGTTAAATTTGTCAAATAAAATCCCCCTAAAGTTGGTTATCGTCGGGCCGGTTCCCTTGCGGGGCCGGCGCCAATATATTCCGGGATGCCGCATCATCCGTTCCCATTCCTTCGGCCGCCCGTTAAGTCCGGCGGCGGGGTTCAGGGAAATTTCGCGGCAGCCCGCAGAAAAACGCCTGTCGGCGTGTTTTCGTCTCCAGCAACATCCGTTTGAAGCAGGACATCTCCGACACAAAAAGCCCCGGAACGAAACGCTCCGGGGCTTTTGCGCGCAAAACGGCAAAAAAAAGCGCGGAGACGTCAGGTCTCCGCGGCATATGAAAATCATTCCCTCATGTCGTATCAGAACACGGGAATCTTCTTAAGCCGATGAAAGGAGACCGATATGCTTGTCGAACGAATGGCGTTTGCGGCAATGGATGTGTTGTTTTTCATGATTTATCGTCTCCTTTCCTGTCATATGCTGTCATCATAACCAGCAGATGAAGCCGTTGTCAAGCCCTTTTTTATTTGACGTCCTCCCAACGGGTCCAAAGCTCGCGCGGATTCAGCTCGTAAATTCCGTCTTCGCGGTACATGAACTGGTGCATGATGAATTCCCGGCGGATGGTTGCATAATCCTCGTGGAACTGTTTGATGAACTCGTTGATTTCCTTTTCCGTGTATTTTCGGCCCGGTTCCAGCCGCTCCACCACATGCTCCAGCGCAATCAGCTTTTTCTTGTACTGGGCCGGTATCGAACGCAAGCGTCCGTCTTTGGCGAAAAAGTTGCGGATCACCGCGCTTTTCATTTGCTCATTTGCGGTCGTGGTCATTTCTTTCCCTCCTTTCCTCAAGATCAATTCAAGCGATGCCTGCGCGTGCTGCTGGATAAAATAACGGTTTTGGGCAAAATAAACCGTATTCTTCTCGCGGCGTTCCGTAATGAGCGCCGCCTCCCTGAGCTTCGCGGCGTGATGAGTCACCGTCGGCTGGGAAATGTTCAGTTTTTCGGCCAGCGCCTGGCCGTTCATCTCGCCTTCGGAGAGCAGCAGCAGGATTCGAAGCCGGGTCGGGTCGGCCAAAGCCTTATGGTAATTGACGATTTTCTCGAGCTGCATATTGTCATCCTTTCTTTAGAGTCATGGACGCGAACGATGGATATACGAATCATTTAAAACTCAACTAATTTTATGATTATCTAATTTGATCTTAAGCTAATTATATCTTTGTATAAATAGATTTGTCAACCTGTTTTCGCCCATTTAATCCCGGGTATGCTGCTGGTTTTTGTCAGTCAATTGCGTTACGATGGTATGTGAATTGTTTTAGTCAGAGGAGGAACCAAACGTCATGCAAGATGTCATTATTATCGGAGCCGGCCCCTGCGGATTATCCGCAGCCATCGAGTGTCAACGCAGGGGGCTTTCCACGCGGATCATCGAAAAGCACTGCATCGTGCATTCCATATTTTTATACCCGACCCATATGCAATTTTTCAGCACGGCCGAGCTGCTGGAGATCGGCGATGTTCCGTTTCCTTCGTCCAACGAGAAGCCGTACCGGTATGAAGCGCTTGCTTATTACCGCAAGGTCGCCTCGCATTACGGGCTTGAAATTTCGCAATACGAAGAAGCCCTTTCGGTCGAGAAAAAAGCGGACCAAACCTTTGTCGTCCATACGGCGGACCGCACCGGAAAGCATCACCGCTACGAAGCGCGCAACGTCGTCATCTCGACCGGTTACTTCGACCATCCCAACTACATCGGCATTCCGGGGGAAGAGCTGGACAAGGTCACGCATTATTTCCGCGAAGCCCATCCCTACAGCGGCATGAAGGTAGCCATCATCGGAGGCAGCAATTCGGCCGTCGATGCGGCCATGGAACTGATCCGCGTCGGCGCCCGGATCGATATGATCTACCGCGGCGAGACGGTGTCCGAGAACATCAAACCTTGGGTGCGGCCGGTATTCGAAGCGATGGTGGAAAAAGGGAAAATCACCGTGCACGTACAGTCGCACGTCACGGAAATTACCGAGGACTCGGTCGAAATTACGGGCAAAAACGGCGATAAGGTCCGGATCGAAAATGATTTCGTCCTGGCTTTGACCGGATTCCGCCCGGACCGGAAGCTTCTCACCTCCTGCGGCGTGGAGCTTGACGACGACATGGAAAAACCGCGGTACGACCCGGAAACGATGGAAAGCAACGTACCCGGCCTTTACGTGGCCGGCGTAATCGCCTCGGGGCGGAACGCGAACGAGGTGTTCATTGAAACGGGACGCAAACATGGCGCCCTGATCGCGCAGCATATCATGAAAACCAGAGGATAACGATAAAACATCCGTTTTTGGCGCCCGGCCATGGCCGTTCGGCCGAAAACGGATATTTTTCGCCTGCGGTAAGAATACTGCTGTATAGAAGGCGCCGGTACGCCTTAGGCGTCAGCCGGGCTTCGGGCGTTTTATGTGAAATCATCGAATTCGTTTACAGCGAAGGGGGATCCGGATGGACTTCACGTCATTGATTTTGCTGCTTATGGCGGCTCTGGGCATCATCAGCAGCAATACGCCGATCACCATAGCGATGATCGTGCTGCTGCTGATCCGGGTGCTCCATTTGCATCAGCTGTTTCCTTGGCTTGAGAAATATGGGCTGACGGTCGGCATCATCATCTTGACCATTGGCGTCATGACGCCTCTCGCGAGCGGAAAAATGAGCCTGCAAACGATTGGGGAATCGTTTTTGAACTGGAAATCGCTGCTTGCGATCGCCGTCGGCATGTTGGTTGCCTATCTCGGAGGCCGGGGAGCGACCCTGATGTCGATGAATCCGACGGTCGTCGCCGGGCTTCTGATCGGGACCGTGCTTGGCGTGGCGCTGCTGCGCGGCGTGCCGGTCGGCCCGCTCATCGCGGCCGGGATATTATCGCTTCTGATCGGAAAAACATGATCATCCATTTTCGTTAAAAAAAGAGCCTTGGCTTTCTTCAGCCAAGGCTCTTTTGCGTTCATACCTCGAGATGCTGCACGTTAAACAGTCGGGCGTAGCTGCCGCCGATCGCCATCAGCTCGGCATGCGTTCCCTGTTCGGTAATCATGCCGTGTTCCATGACCACGATCTGGTCCGCGTGCGTGATCGTCGACAGGCGGTGGGCAACGATCAGCGTCGTCCGGTTCGCGGACAAGGACTGCAGCGCCTGCTGGATCAAATGCTCCGACTCCAAATCCAGCGCCGACGTCGCTTCGTCCAGCACGAGAATGTCCGGGTCTTTCAAAAACACGCGGGCGATGGCGATCCGCTGCTTTTGCCCGCCCGACAGCTTGACGCCCCGTTCCCCGACTTCCGTATCGTAGCCGTCCGGCAAATCCATGATGAAATCATGGGCGTTGGCGCGGATGGCCGCTTCTTTGACTTCTTCGTCCGTAGCGTCCGGATTGCCGACAAGAATGTTGTCCTTCACCGATCCGCTGAACAAAAAGTTGTCCTGAAGCACCATGCCGACCGAACCGCGGACGCTTTCCATCGTCAGTTTTCGTACGTCCTGCCCGTTGATGGACACGCTGCCCTTCTGAATGTCGTAAAATCGCGGGATCAGCGAAATAAGGCTCGATTTCCCCCCGCCGCTCATGCCGACGAAGGCGACGGTTTGTCCGTGGCGAATCTCCAGGTTGACGTCTTTGAGCACCCAATCGCCCTGCTCGTTATATTTGAACCAGACCCCGTCAAACGTAATCGAACGCGCCGGGGCATCCAGTTTTTTCGCATCCTCGGCATCGACGATGTCGTACGGCTCGTCCATCAGCTCCATCACCCGCTCCAGCGAAGCGGAAGCTTGGGTAAGCACGGTGGATGAGTTTATCAGCCGTTTGAGGGGCGCGTACAGCTTGTCCAGATAACCGAAAAAGGCGACGAAGGTGCCGATGGTCAAGCTATGGTGGATGACGCGGTAGCCTCCGTAGCCGATGACGAGCAGCGGCGCGATGTCGGTCAACGTATTGATCACGGCAAACGTCAGCGCATTCCAGCGCGTTTGGGCCATCGCTTTATTCAAAAAGTTCCGGTTGATTTCGGTAAACTGCCGATGGTCATGGCGTTCGAGCGTAAAGCTGCGGATTACGGAGATTCCCTGGATCCGTTCATGCAAATAGGCCTGTATGCCGGCCAGTGCCTGCGAGCGGTCTTTGGTCAGCTTTTTGAGCCGCTTGTATAAAATGTTGACCGCGATGCCGTACAGCGGCAAGATCGCAATCGCCACCAGCGTAAGCACCGGATTCAGATAGAACATCGCCCCAAGCACGAACAGCAGCGTGAACATGTCCAGCCAAATATTCATCATGCCGACTTCCACGATGTTTTTCGTTTGTTCGACGTCGTTAATGAACCTGGATATCGCTTCGCCGACCTTCGTGTTTTGGTAATAGCGCAAGGAAAGCCGCTGAAGATGGGCATACAGCTTGTTCCGCATGTCGAACAATACCCTGCTTGTGATGAACTGGGCAAAATACTGCCGCAAATATTCGACGGGTCCGCGCACGACGATAAACAATACCAGAGCGCCGCCCAAAATCAGAAACAGCTGCGTGACCTGCTCCTCCAGCGTCTTTTGGGGATTGAGAAGCAAATCGTCCACGACGTATTTCAAAATCATCGGCAGCGTAAGCGGGATCCCGAATTTGACCATCCCGATGATCAACGTTAAAACAATCCATTTCGTATAAGGTTTGACGAATCGATAATAAGATTTCCAATGATTCAAGTGATTGTACACTCCCCTTTCCAGGCTTGTATGATAGGTTTTTGCGCGGATTCCCTGGGCTGACCGGAAGAGGCGGGCCGTTCACCGGTTGACATTTCCCCTTTACAATGATTATATATCCTTAAGTTGCAAGAAACGTTTTCTTGCGCCCAAATCTATCGAAACCATAGCCCTTGCCGCTGCGGCAGGACCTTCAGGAGGACCCAAATGTCAAGACAATTCGTTACGGAAGCTGTCATGCTGGCGATTTACGGAGAACTGCTGCTGACTCCCGTGCCGGTTGAATATATGGTACCGTATACCAGTTTGCTCGAGCTGTACGAATTCATTTCCAGCGACGAGCCGCTCATGAGCAACAGCGACGACGACAAACACGTGAAAGAAAAAATCAGGGAACTCGTCGATTATCTCGAAGAGCCGTTAAACAAGAAAAAGATCCAAAAAGGGCTCAACGCGCCTTGGGCCAAAAGCTCTTCCATCCTGATCGGCGAAACGGCGCGGATCACCGTGGTCAACGCCATGGATACCGCTCCGTACGGGGAATTTTTCGATCCGGTCGAAACGGAGCTGCTGCTCGTTTCCCAGCGGGAGCAGGTGCCGCTGCTGACGGATCAGCCCGAGCTGATTCACCGCATCATCGACGCCGCGGTACCGGTCACGGTATATGACATCGACGATTTCCAGTTCGCGGTGGAATCCGATCCGTTTTCGCACCATATTTGATCCCCGGCGCCCTTTCGGGCGCGGTCAGCAAGAAACTCCTTTCCGGCCGGAAAGGAGTTTTTTCATGCGCGGCATTCGTTATCCGCGGCAGTGCTCGAGGAGAGTTAAGGTAAGCGCATCGAGGGCCGGCAGCGGCTCTCCGAAAAAACGGAGCGCCTTGTTCACCTCGGCCTTGAAATCAAGCTCGCTTTGAAGCCCGTCGGCTTCGTACAGCGCAATGACCAAAAATTCCTCATCCCCGTTTTTGGCGACCTTTTTGAATTCCGGGCCGGAAAACATTTGCGCCAGCCTGACCTCTTTGGCCGTCAGGGACGTCTCCTCCCACAGCTCCCGGCGGGCTGCATCCTCCAGCGATTCTCCAGGTGTCATGGACCCGAGGGGAAGCCCCCATTCCTCAGCCCCCGCCCGCTGCTGCAACAGCATCTCCCCGGCTTTGTTTCTGACGAGGATCGCTACCTGCACGGTAATTTTGGACGTTTTTTTAATGTATTGGCGGAAATCACGGTCCAAATGAGACAAGCTTCTCCCTCCTTCCGCAAATCCCAATTTGCTGATTACCCGGCGCTTGAAGGCGTACGATCTTGATTCGCTTCGTAAACATAATCAATGTCATCCAGGGATTCCAAGTACCGAACGACCAGATCATAACCTTCCAAATACCAACCGTCCTGCTCTTCTATAAAAAAGGTGATCCCTTCGACCTCTTGCTTGAGCAGCGGACGCTCGGGCCCTTCGACCGAGATGCCCAGCGAAAAGCCGGGATGAAGGCCCCCTCCAGAGCTATAGCGGGGAAAGAAGCGAAGCGCGCTGCCGGGCTGCAGCTCCAGTTCCTTGATGTACCATTTTGCCGCGTCGTTGCTGATTCGAAGTTCCATCTGCTTCATTCCCTTCGTTGTTGTGGCTAGGCAACGTCATTGCCTATCTCCAATATATCATAACTTGAATATGGCGACTTAGGAAAATATAAATTGACAGACGTTCGAGGAGGGTGATAAAATTCTCAGCATACGAGGTCTGAAATTCAATTTATTACCAGAAGGTATGACGGGTACCCGGGCTTCCCGCCCCAGGCGCCGTCAAATCCTGACCGAAGAAAGGGTGGGCGAACGTGTTCAATTTCATCGATCATCAACGGAATCAACCGACAATTGAATACCGTCGCAGCCCAGCTGGTGGAACTGATTGTTGAAATTTGGAAACAGGTTTCAAGGAGCCAACGAATATCAGCCATTCCTCATGCTCGGCTTGCGTCTACCGTCAACCGTACGCATGATAGATGTTTGGATCGCAAAGGCATATCGTCCGTTTACGGGCAGTATGCCTTTTTTTAATGTCCTTGTTCTCCGGCAGTTGACTTACCGGCACAAAGAGAAACGTAGGAAGGGAAGTGAAAGATTTGTTCTCTGTATTAAAGAAACTGGGCTGGTTTTTCCGCCAAGAAAAAAAACGCTACTTAATCGGCCTGTTCATGCTGATCATTTGCGGCATCGGCGAGCTGTTTCCGCCCCGGCTGCTGGGAAGCGCCATCGATGAAATCGTGCGCGGCTCCATCACCTGGGCATCGCTCGCGAAATACATCTCGCTGATCATCGTGACCCTGATCCTGATCTACATCTTCACGTACATATGGATGCACAAGCTGTTTGGGGGCGCCAATCTGGTGGAGCGCATCCTGCGCTCCCGTTACATGAACCAGCTGCTGCGCATGACGCCGCCGTTTTTCGAACGGAACCGTACCGGCGACCTGATGGCCCGGGCGACCAACGACCTGCGCGCCGTCGCCAATACGGCCGGGTTCGGCATGCTCGTCATGACCGACTCGACGGCGTATCTCGCCGTGATCCTGTTTGCCATGGGCTTCCTGATCAGCTGGAAGCTGACGCTCGCCGCCATCCTGCCGCTGCCGTTCATTGCGATTGCGATGAAAATATACGGCAAAGTCATTCATGAACGTTACACGGAAGCCCAAGACGCTTTCGGCGACATGAACGACCAGGTGCTGGAGTCGGTGGCCGGCGTGCGCGTCATCCGTGCTTACGTTCAGGAAAGATCGGACGAACGCCGTTTCCAGGTGATCGCCGATGACGTCTATCGCAAAAATATGCGCGTCGCCAAGCTGGACGCCTTGTTCGAGCCTACCATCCGGCTGTGCGTCGGGCTCAGCTACGTGATCGGGCTTGCTTTCGGCATTTATCTCGTATTCAAAAACCAGATCACCCTCGGCGACCTCGTATCGTTTAATATGTACCTCGGGATGATGATTTGGCCGATGTTCGCCATCGGCGAATTGATTAACATCATGCAGCGGGGAAGCGCGTCGCTGGACCGCGTCGACGAAACGCTGTCGGTCGTTCCCGACGTGCAGGACGTCCCTCAGCCGGTTCGCGTCGATTCGCCGGACACCATTGCGTTCAAGGACGTGACGTTCCGTTATCCCACCTCGACGGTGGATAATCTGAAGCATATCAACCTTTCGATCCGGCGCGGACAAACGCTCGGCGTCGTCGGGCGGACGGGAAGCGGCAAATCGACGCTGCTGAAGCAGCTCTTGCACGAATATCCGACCGGAACCGGCGAAATCCTCATCTCGGATACGCCGATCGAGCAAATCGCCAAAGACCAGCTTCACGGCTGGATCGGCTACGTGCCGCAGGAGCAGATCCTGTTCTCCAAATCGGTCCGCGAAAACATCCAATTCGGCAAACATCAGGCGGATGACGGCACCATCATGAACGCCATCGCCACGGCCGCATTCGATAAGGACCTGCACACGCTCTCCGACGGTCTCGACACCCTAGTCGGCGAAAAAGGCGTTTCGCTTTCGGGAGGACAAAAACAGCGCGTATCTTTGGCCCGGGCTTTTATCTCCGACCCGGAAATCCTGATCCTGGACGACGCCCTCTCCGCCGTCGACGCCCGCACGGAAGCGCGCATCGTGGATAACATCCGCGAACATCGCGCCGGAAAAACCACGCTGATTTCGACCCACCGCCTTTCCGCGATCGAACACGCGGATTGGATCATCGTGCTGGACGAAGGACGCATCATCGAAGAAGGAACCCATGCCGAGCTGCTGGAACGCGGCGGGTGGTACCGCGAGCAGTTCGAACGGCAGCAGGTCGAAAACAATCTGACGAACGAGGAGGAAGCATCATATGACTCCTAATCCCGGGACCGGAAGGCGTTTGTTCCAATACGCGCTGACCGCCAAAGGCATTTTCATCGCCGCATTTATCGCCCTTGCCATCGGCGTCGGGGCGGAACTGGCCGGACCTTTCATCGCCAAAAGCATGATCGACGATCATATGCTGGGCATCGAACGTCCCTATTACGAAACGGCGTCGGCCGAGCAAGCGGCCGAATATAAAGGGCATTATTACAAGCGGGGCGACCGCTTCGAGCCGGGCGAAACGAAGGGCGCCGAGGTGCGCCTGCTGCAGTCCGGACGCAGCTTTTATTTCATCAACCAGCCCGTGGCTTCCCCGGAAGGCGAACGAACCTTTGCGGACGGCCTGATGACCATCAAATACGGCGACAAGGTGGCGCAATATCCGGCGGAAAAGCTGTCGGCCGCCGAGCTGTATTCCTTTTACAAGCCTGAAATCCCCGGAATATTGAAGCTGGTGGGCTTGTACTGCGTCTTTTTGGTCATCAGCATCTTTACGGAATTCGGCAAAACTTACTGGCTGCAAGCATCCGCCAACAAGGTCATTCAAAAGCTCAGGAACGACGTATATGCCCATATGCAGCGTTTGCCGGTCTATTTTTTCGACACGCTGCCTGCCGGCAAAGTCGTCTCCCGGATCACGAACGATACCGAAGCGGTAAAGGACCTGTTCGTGGCCGTGCTCGCCAATTTCAGCTCCGGCGTCATTTATATTACGGGCGTTTACATCGCGCTTTTCCTGCTGGACGTGCGGCTTGGTCTCGTCTGCCTGTTCATCATTCCGCTCCTGATCGCTTGGATCGTGCTGTACCGGAAGCTTGCGACCAAATACAATACGATCATCCGGTCTCGCCTGAGCGAAATCAACGCCATCATCAACGAATCGATCCAAGGGATGTCCATTATCCGCGTCTTCCGCAGACACAAGCAAACCCGCGAGGAATTCGAAGCGTTAAACGACGATTACATGAAACACCAGAACAAAATGCTGAACCTGAACGCTTTTACGTCGCATAACCTGGTGAACGTGCTCCGCAGCTTTTCGTTTGCGGTCATCCTCGCCTACTTCGGATTCGGTTCGCTGTCGGGCGGAACGGCCGTATCGCTGGGCGTCCTCTACGCCTTCGTCGACGTGCTCGGCCGCTTGTTCCAGCCGATTACCGGCATGGTGAACCAGCTCGCGGCGTTGGATTCCTCCATGGTATCCGCCGGACGGGTCTTCACGCTGATGGATGAGCCGGGCGAGGACGTAACGGACGGCACGATGCCGCGTTACAAAGGCGACGTGGAGTTCAAAAACGTATCGTTTGCCTATAAAAAAGAAAACTACGTGCTGAAAAACATCAGCTTCGAAGCGAAGCAAGGCCAGACGGTTGCGCTCGTGGGCCATACCGGCTCCGGCAAAAGCTCGATCATCAACCTCCTGTTCCGTTTTTACGACCCGCAAAAAGGGACGATTACGATCGACGGCCAGGACGTCAAGGAGTTGCCGAAGCAGTGGATCCGGCATCATATGGGGATCGTGCTCCAGGATCCGTACCTGTTCACGGGTACCATCGCTTCGAACGTCAGCCTCGGCGACGAGAAAATATCCCGCGAGCAAATCGAAAAGGCGCTGCGAGACGTGGGCGCCGAACGGATTCTTGCCCATTTGCCGCAAGGCTTCGACGAGCCGGTGATCGAAAAAGGCAGCACGTTGTCCGCGGGGCAGCGGCAGTTGATCTCTTTTGCGCGCGCGCTTGCCTACGACCCGGCGATCCTTATTCTGGACGAAGCGACGGCCAACATCGATACCGAAACCGAAAGCCTGATCCAATCCGCGCTGGAGGTGCTGAAAAAAGGCCGGACGACGTTCATCATCGCGCACCGCCTGTCAACCATCCGCAGCGCCGATCAGATCCTCGTTCTGCACCGCGGGGAAATCGTCGAACGCGGCACGCATGACGAGCTGATGCTGCTTGGCGGCCGATATTATCAAATGTATCAGCTGCAGCAGGGGGCTTCGGGAGGCGCCGTCGAGGCACAGCCCGCAGCCATTTCTCCGGCTTAACGGATGGAAGTCCGTTAGTTCTTACCGACCATCCGTTCTGCTTAAAATGTGACTCTATCCTGCGGCAGCCCGTTCTTTTTGAACGGGCTGCCGTTTTATTGATGGATTGCCATTTGGCTGTTAATAGGTCACTTCCACGATGCCGCGAATGGAGTTGGGATGATGTACCTGCTCGATCATGCACGATGCCAAATCTCCACGCGTAAGTCCTTGGAGTCCCTTGGGCTTTTTCATGGGTTCGTTTACGGCCACTCTGTAATGTCCCTTCGGGGGACCATCCACTAATCTTGGCGGTCGAATAATGGTCCAATCCAGCCCTGAGTTTTTGATCTCGTGCTCCATGCGAGCCATGTCCTCATACAGATTTTTAAACAAACGCATCACGATTTGTTCCGTAATGATGCGGGATAACAACGGCGTTTCCGGGGGAAGGGCGAGCGTAGACGCCGACAAACAAACGATCCGCTTTGTTCCAGCATGACGCATCGCGTTCATGATATTACGGGTTCCTTCGGAATACACGTTTGTCGGTTTGCGGTGATTTACCCCCAGCGCGGATAGAACAACGTCCGCTCCTTCCATCGGTTTCAGCAAAGACGACGGATTCAAAACATCTCCTTGAACGATATGCAGCTTTTTGCCGTTCTCCGTAAACCGGGAAGGCTCCCGCACAACCGCCGTCACTTGATAGTCCAGATCCAGCAGCTGCTTGACGACTTGCAATCCCGTACCGCCTGTTGCGCCAAAGACGATCGCTTTCATCATGGTTTCCCTCCATATTCTCTTATCATGATTCCCAGCCATGGCAAACGAGCTATCGGTCTTCTTGACGAACGACGGCCGGTCATAATCCATGAATTGATGGTTCGCTTGCCCCGCTTCATGACAACACCCCGTACAACCGCCGATACGCCGTCGGGGTCATGCCCTCATGCTCCATAAACCGTTTGTTGAAGTAACTGACGCTTGGATACCCGGCATCTTTGGCAATTTGCCCGATCGTCGTCTCCTTCCTCTCCAGCAGCCACTGTTTGGCCATCTGCAGCCGGCATCTCGTCACGAATTCCATCGGAGTCATTTCCGTGACGCTGCGGAACAGCTTGCAGAAATAATAGCTGCTGACGCCAAGCCTCCCCGCCCATTCCTCCAGGATAAACGGCTGCGCGGCCTCCTGCTGCATGACGGGCAGCAATTCCAGGATCCGGTTGCCCGACGTTTTCGAATTGCCCCGGGTTAATGCGGCCGCATGCGCGATAAATTCGGTCAGCAGCGCATACGTCAGCGTGGATAGATGGGAAGAATGCAGCATCCGGTAGGTTTCGGCTTCATGAAGCAGCGCCTCGTGGGCCTGTTCGAACGCTTGCCGGTTGCGGACGGTCCACAACGGACTCTCATGAAAACCTCTGCCGATCAAATATTCCTGGAGTCCCGTCCCGTAAAAATGGATCCAGCGCACGTCCCACGGCTCCTCCTTGCTGCTGTAATACCGCTGGCGCTGCATCGGGAAATAGAGCACGGCCTCCCCCGGCCCCAGCTCGTGGGTCTCCCCGTCGATCTCAACGTACCCTTTGCCTGCGGCGACGTAATGGATATTAAAATTGTTTAACACCCCCGCCTCCCGAAAAACGCTGTGTTCCGGTTCTTGCCGGTAATGGCCCACCGATTCCGGAAAGCAAAAAAACGGCATGTCGGGCAGCGTCAGCAGGTGAATTTGCCTTTGCACGGCCTCATCTCCATAAATGACAATATATTTATAATCTATTGCAAAATCGTATTATATTAATTTTAAATTCGCTATTTTATAATGGCAATATCATATTATAAAGCCTTCAAACGCAAATCATGTAAACCGTTTTCATCGTCGTTTGCAGGGCTTTCCGAACATAAAGGAGTTGATGATCCCGATGAGTCCGAAAACATTAAAATGGGGGATTCTCGGCTGTGCCGGCATTGCCAAACGTTCCGTCATACCGGGCGTGCAAGAGTCCGAACTGAACGAGGTGCATGCCATCGCAAGCCGCGATCTCGATAAAGCCAAACAAACGGCGGAACAACTGAACATCCCGGTGGCCTACGGCAGTTATGAGGAGCTGCTCGAAGACCCTTCCATCGATGTCGTTTACATACCGCTGCCGAACCATCTTCACAAAGAATGGACGATCCGCGCGGCTGAGGCCGGCAAACACATTTTATGCGAAAAACCGCTGGCCCTGACCGAAGCCGAAGCCGTGGAAATGGCGGAAGCGGCGGCAGCCGCCGGCGTATACTTGTCGGAAGCGTTTATGTACCGTTACCATCCCCGCTACGATATGATCCGGGATTTGATCTCTTCCGGGGCGATCGGCGACATCCGCGGAATCCGCGGCGCGTTTACGTTCAATAACGCGGGCGACAAGGGCAACGTCCGTTACAAAAAGGAATGGGGCGGCGGGTCGATTTACGACGTCGGCTGCTATCCGATCCATGCGGCCCGGATGCTCCTCGGCAAAGAACCGGTCGCGGCAACGGTAAACGCCTTTTTCTCCGCGGAGCATGATGACGTCGACATGATGGCTTCGGGGCTTCTGGAGTTCGAAGGATCGGTAGCCCTGACGTTTGATTGCGGCATGTGGGCGGCTTTCCGGAATCCGCTCGAGATTTTGGGAACCGAAGGCATCATCGAGCTCCCTTCCGCTTTCGTCGGAAGCGACAACTTTTTCTTGACGGCGCTCGGGGAGCGCAAGGAAATCGAAGTGCCGAAGGTGAACGCCTATGCGCTCCAGGCCGACCACTTGGCGACTGCCATCATTCACCGGCGCCCCCTCCGCTTCGAGCCGGAAGATGCCATCCGGAATATGCGGGTTATCGATGCCTGCCTGCGGTCGGCAAGGGAGCATGTCCGGGTCGAACTGTGATTGCCGGCCACGTTTATGAGGTAGATCAACTGCTGCGGCGAGAATTCGTTGTCTTGGATATTTCCGTCTAGGGATATAAGGGTGAAATCATCATACAATCCTTCAGGGAGGTCACTTGCCATGGAATACATTTCGGTGCAAGGCTTGGATAAAAAAGTTTCGCGGCTGATGAAAGGTTCGGACTACTTTTATCACGAAAATTACGAAAAGGCGGCGGCCAACATGGACGCCTTCTTCGCCGCCGGAGGCAATTCCGTCGATTCGGCGCATATTTATTGCGGGGGACAAAGCGAAGAAGTGATCGGGCGGTATTTGAAGGAAAGAAACAACCGGGACGAGTGGGTCATTTTGACGAAAGGCGCGCATCACGACCAGCACGGACCCCGCGTCAGCCGGGAGGCGATCAAACATGACCTCACCGCCAGCTTGTCGCGCCTGCAAACCGACTATATCGACATGTATGCCCTGCACCGGGACGATCCGAACGTGCCTGCGGGCGAAGTCATCGAAATCTTGAACGAATACGTCAAAAACGGGACCGTACGTGCCATCGGCGTGTCCAACTGGACATGGGAGCGGATCCGCGACGCCAACGCTTATGCGGCGGAAAAGGGGTTGACCGGCTTCTCCTTCAGCAGCCCGAACCTGAGCCTCGCGAAAGCGAACGAACCGTTTTGGCCCGGCTGCGTATCGGCAGACGAAGAAACCTGCCAATGGCATGAAGCGGAGCAGTTTCCTTTGTTCTCCTGGTCTTCCCAGGCCAGAGGTTTCTTTACGGGAAGGTTCACGCCCGAAAACCGCGATAACGCCGACCTGGTCCGGGTCTTTTACAGCGATGCCAACTGGGAGCGGCTGGAGCGCGCCAAACGGCTTGCCGCGGAGAAAAACGCCACTCCGATCCAGATCGCGCTTGCGTACGTGCTGAACCAGCCTTTCCCGACCTGCGCGCTGATCGGCGCCCAATCCGAAGAAGAGCTGCGTTCCTGCGACGAAGGTTCCCGCATCAAGCTGACGCGCGAGGAGCTCGCCTGGCTGGATCTTTCTTCGGACGATAGGGGATAATCCCGCATTCCGGAAGCTTGGCAGCAAGCACGCTGGGTCGTTCGTGATCAAGCGGCCGCGGTGGCCGCGATCCCGCTTTCACGCCGCCCGGGTTAACCTGGCCTTGCGCCATGCCAAAAAGCCCCCGCCTGCCGAAATTTTTCGGCTAACGCGGGGGCTTCCTTTATCCCGTCCATTTCGAATCCAGCGTTTCCTTCCCCTGGTAGGCCGTGCGCTCCAGCGGAATGCGAATATGGACGGTCGTGCCGATGCCCGGGGTGCTGTACAGCTGTACGCCGTAATCTTTGCCGAAATACAGCTTGATCCGTTCGTTTACGTTGCGGATTCCGTATCCTCTTCCCCTTCCGTGGCTTCCCTGCGCACCGGGTGCGTTCATCGCGGAGACGACCTGCTTCAGCATCTCCCTGGGCATGCCGCTGCCGTCATCCATGATTTCGAATACAATCGAATCCGTCTCTTCCTCCATCCGGCCGCTCACGCGGATATAAATGTGGTCTCCGCGCCAGGCGTGCTGCAGCGCGTTTTCCAAAAACGGCTGCAGGATCAGCTTGACCGTCATATAATTGACGATTCTAGGCTCGATGTCAAACTCCACTTCCATGCGTTCCCCGTATTTTACCTGTTGGATGTCCAAATACGCCTGCGTCTGCTCCAGCTCCTTATGAATGGCGATGATCGTCTGCCCGTCGTTTAACGATAGCCTGTAGAATTTCGCCAAGTTCATCACCATCTGATGCTGCTTGTCCACCTGTCCGAATTTGGCCAGCCGGCTGATCGAAGAAAGCGTATTGTACAAAAAATGCGGATTGATTTGAGCCTGCAGCGTCTCAAGCTCCGCCTGCTTTTTTTTCAGGTTGGTCAGGTAGACCTCCTGAATCAGCCGTTCCGTCTGCTCTCCCAGCCTGTTCAGCGAGGCGGCGATCATCGTAAATTCGTCGTTGCCTTTATAATGAAAGCGCTTATGAAAATCCCCCTGCTGAAACAGGTTTAAAATGGACACGACTTTGGACACCCGTTTGGAAAAAAAGCGGGAGACGCCCAGAGCGAAAAGGAGCACCACGACGAAACTTGCCAAACAGATGACGATCGTGAGCAAATTGATTTTCCGGGTCTCCTGCTGAATAATCGTGTCGGGGACTAGCGCCGTCATTTTCCAGTTCAGCTTGGGCAGGCTTTCGCTGAGCACCGTAAACCTGGATACGTCCATCAACTCGTAATCGGAATGCATGTCGGGGACGTTTTCGCCCGAACCGTAAATGATGCGGTTGTTTTCGTCGAGAATAAGCAGCATGCTGCCGCTCCCGAATTTGTTGATGTCCACGCTCTGGAAAATTTCCGAAAGGTACACGCTGATCCGCATGAAACCGATCGTCTCCAGATCCAGCGGGTTGCGCGTATCCACGAGCCGCCGCAGCAGGCTGATCCGGCCGAACCTGCCGTCGTCTTCGACTTGCTGCCATACGACCGTTTTGCCGTAATCCTCCTTCGGAAACTCCGCATACCAGGGTTTGTCCATGATCCGGCGCAGATGAAACAAATCCCAATGTTTCCCTTTGGCGAGCGGATCGGCGGCGGACAGGTCGTTGTTGTAGATTTCCGGCAGCGTCTCGTTTTTCAAATAAATGCTCATCCATATTTTGCGGTTGGTCGAATCCACGGTCTGGCGGAATTTCGGAATCAGCAGTTTGGTCGTCGTTTGGTAGCTGACCCACCCTTCCTCGTAGCTCATAATCTCCAGCGGCAAGCTTTCGTCGAAATACAGCGTATCGGACAACCGCTGGGTGTCCTCCAGCTTGTAATTGATGTTGTCGCGGATCTGCGCCATCGTGCCGGTTAAGTTGGTGTTCATCTGTTTGCCGTAAAGGTCGACCAGGATGGTATTGGCAATATACCCGAAAATAAAGATGGGGACGATGATCAGAATCATATAAGAGAAAAACAGCTTCATGCCGAAGGGCATGAACATGCGTTGCTTGGAATCCAACCGGTTTTGGTTTTTCATACGTTACATCTTTCTCCTGAATTCGCCCGGCGTCATGCCGAACACTTCTTTAAACTGGCGGCTGAAATACGGCATATACCGGTACCCGACCTTGTCGGCGACCTCATAAATTTTAATCCGGGGATCCTTGAGCAGCTCTCCCGCCTTCTCCATGCGCATCATAATCACGTATTCGCTGAAATTCGTCCCCGTAACCTCCTTGAACAGCGAACCCAGATAATTCGGCGAAAAGGACAGATAGTCGGCCACTTCTTTGAGCGTGACGTTATCATGCAGCTGTTCCCGGACGTAACGGATCATCTCTTCGACCAGCTTGGCGCTTTTTTTCTGCCTTTTGTTCTGGATGATTTCGGCGGCGCTGAACAGCCGGTACCTTAACCAGGATCGGATATCGTGAAGCGTTTCGTATTTCAGCATCATATCGGGACTGGGCAGCCCGTCGTGCTGAAGGGTCTGAAACATGTTGTCGCTGAGCGATTTGAGCTGGCTTTCCAGTCTCAGCCAAATGTTCATCACGAAATACTGGATTTGGACTTTGGAGCGCATTCCGGCCGCCGCCGCAAACAAACCGTCCACTTCATCGCTGATCTTCACCAGGTCGTAATGCAGCACGGCGTTTAAAAGCGGTTCGAGCGGCAGGTCCGCCGCCTGGATCTCCCCGCCCCTTTCGGCTTCCAGTTTTTCATGCGGAATCACTTTTCCTTTGCCGACGATCAGCTTGTAATCCAGCGCGGTGAGCGCCTCTCCGTAAGAAGCCCTAAGCCCCGGAAGGCCATCCGCCCGGTTCCCTAATCCGATGGTCACGGAATAAGGTTGCAGCGCATGAAGCTGCCGAATGACCTGCTCCAGATCCGGTTCTTGTGCCCCGCATTCGGCCAGCAGAAAAATCCGCTGCTTGGAGGTACGCCCGATATGGCGGATGCCTGCGGCTTCAAAAATCGGCAGCGCCGATTCGTAAAATCGGTTGAACCATTCCTGCTTCACATGCTCCGGCAGCGCCTCCAGCTTCCAGCCCAGATCGTCGATTTCAAGCGCGGCGGCCCGGGCGGGCCAGCTTGCGTGTTTGAGGCCGTAATGCTCAAGCAGGATCGTTTCCGCCTCTTCCGTGAAGTTCCCCTCGAGAAGCTGCAGGAGGTATTCGTTTTTGGCGGTTTGCCGGTAAGCCTGCTCCGTTTTTTCCCGCTGTCTTTCCGCGTCAAGCTCCAGCACGATTTTTTTTAAGGCTTCGGTCAACTCCGTGTCGTCCATCGGTTTCAGGACATAGTTGTAGGCATGGAGCGAAATCGCCTGCTTGACGTAGTTAAAATCCTGGTATCCGCTTACAAAAATGACTTTGATGCGGCCGTATAACTCTTTTGCTTTTCTGACAAGGTCCAGGCCCGACATGCCCGGCATATGTACGTCCGTGACAAGGACATCGATGCTTTCACTTTCCATGACGCTCAAGGCTTCAAAGCCGTTATGCACGGCATCCACGACTTCCAGGCCAAGCTCAGTCCAAGGTATGAAGGTCCTCATCCCTTCCAAATCGAGGATTTCATCATCGACGATTAAAGCTTTATACATGAAATCATCTCCTGACCGAATAGTTCACAGCCGAACGCTGTACATGGAATTCGCCGCATAAACGCATGAGCCGCCCCGAGGGACGGCCTAGCGCGCACGATAGCTAATCGATAGTTCAGTATCGTTATATATGACAATTATACCATTTTTTGCGGTTAACCGCCGATTTTTTTCAGGTTCTCCTGCCATTTTTGCGTTTTGAACGCGAGCAGCTTGTCGTAACCGACGGCCATTGCATCTTTTTCGGCTTTGTCCAAAATGGCCAAAACCTCTTCGTCGCTTTGGGCGTACAGCGCCTTCGCTCTCGATTCGGAGAAGATTTCGTCCACGCTTTGTTGGATGATGCCTTCTTCCGTGTCCGGCATCGGGTTCAAATTGACGAATGCGGTGGCGTTATATTGCGTTTTCCACGTGATGGACGACTGGTAGCGGCTCTCCCAGTTTTGCTTTTCAGGCGGCAGCGTTTTTTCGAACTTCATCTTGGACTTGTCGATATACACCGTGTTGCCGTTCCACTGCAGGTTGACGGTAGCGTCCATGATCTTGCTGCGTCTTTCCACGTCGTTGATGTACGTGTCGGTAAAGATCGGATATCCTTCTTCATCGGTTCCTTTCCACAGGATGCCTTCCGGTCCCCACATGATGACGCGGCTTCCTTCTTCGCCTGTCAGCCAATCGAGGAACGCGAAGATTTTTTCCGGATCTTTGGCGGATTTCGTGATCAAAGCCACGTTCCAGCCGAGCTGGTTATAACTTCCCGTCCAAATTTTGTTTTTGTCGAGCCCTTCCTTATGCACCGGCCAAATCATCTCGTATCCGGCGGTCGGATCTTTTTTCTTCAGCTCCACGTCGCCTTTGCTGCCGTATTCCGTCGGGCTTGCGCCTGCGGCGATCGCAAAACGCCCCGTGTACGCTTTTTCGAGCACCTGGTCTTTCGTTTGCGTCAGCGCGTCCTGGGCCATCAGCTTCTCGCGGAACAGCTTCGAGGCGAACTGCATCGACTCGCGGTACGTCGGATCCTGGAAGATGGAGGTCAGCTTGTCGCCGTTTGGAACGGCTCTTTCCCGCAGGAATACCGGAGGATGGTCTTCGGCGAACGCGCTGTACAGAATGTCCAGCCCCTGGCCGTCTTTCGCGAGATCCGGCTCGAACGGAACGACGTTCGGATACTTGGCTTTGACCGCCTTCAAATAGTTGTACAGGTCGTCGGTCGTTTCGAGTTTTGGCGAACCGAGGTCTTTGTAAATTTTGCTGTTCATCAAATATCCCGCGTTGCCTGCCGGCTGGGAAGTATACCAGTTCGGGAACTGGTACAGCTTGCCGTCGCTCGAGCGAAGCATGTTGAGCGTGGAATCGCCGGCCCATTTTTTCAGGTTCGGGTACTTGTCGAGATATTCGTCGTAGGATACGAGCATTCCTGCCGCCCGCAGACGTTCCACGTCGGTGCCGCGGTCCGTCCAAATGACGTCCGGAAGCTCCTTGGAGGCGATCATCGTGTTCAGCTTCTGGGCCGCGTTGCCGCCGGAGTTGATGGCCGTGACCGTTACTTTTTTGTTGTCCTGAATCCATTTGCTGGCTTCGTCCGCGCCCCATGACGGCATCGTGTACCAGTCGTAGTGGCCGTAGAAGCTGAATTCGAGAGGTTCGCTGCCGAGCTCGAATTTGCCCGTGCCCGCGCTTTCCTTGTTGTCCGTTTTCTCTTCGGCTTTCGTATTGCTGTTGCCGGTTCCTTCCGCCGCCTTGCCGCCGTTGCCGCTGCCGCATCCCGCAAGGGCCGTGGCCGCGGTGCATAAAAAGACAAGCGTCACGATCAGCGATCTTCTAAAGCTTTTCATACGATATAACCCCTTTTCCAAAGATCGATTTATGTCAGGATTTAGGCTGAAACCCTGATGGTTAAAGCGCATAGCTCTGAACCCTATTCTTTTAGCGATCCTACCAGCACGCCTTTGACGAAATACTTCTGGACGAACGGGTAGACCGCGATAATCGGCAGCGTCGCCACCATCATCGTCGCCATCGACAGCGATTTGGTCGTCACGCTTTTCATGGCCGACATGCGGCTTTGCGCCGCGGAATCCAGTTTGGACATCTGCTCGGTCATGATGTTGGTGCTCAGAATCTGCTGCAGCATGGACTGGATCGGCAGCAGCTTTTCTTTCGTGATATAAATGCTCGGCAGGAACCACTCGTTCCAATGCGCCACCGCCGTAAAAAGCCCCAGCGTCGCGATGACCGGACCGGAAAGCGGCAGCACGATGCGGAAGAACGTGGACCAGTTGCCGCAGCCGTCGATTTTCGCCGATTCCTGCAGCCCGTCCGGTAGCCCCATGAAAAAGGTGCGGAAAATGATCATGTTCCACACGCTGATCAGGCTCGGGATGATGAACACCCAGAAGGAATCCATCAAGCCGAGGCCGCGGACCACGAGGAACGTCGGGATCAGCCCGCCGCCGAAATACATCGTGACGATGCACATCAGCATGTAAAATTTGCGGCCGATCAGCTCCTTTTTGGTCATGCCGTAAGCGAATATCGCGGTGCACAGGACGGAAAGGATGGTGCCTACCACCGTTCTCATCACGCTGATCATAAAAGCGTTCAAGATCCGGTCATCCCGGAACACGACGTAATAATTTTCGAGGGACCATTTGCGCGGCCAAAACGTCACGCCGCCAAGGGCGGTATCCATGCCGTCGTTCAGCGAAATCACAAGCCCGTTCCAGAACGGATAAAAGGTGCTGAAGCCAAGCAGCGTGAGGAATCCGTAGACGAAAATGCTGAAGATCCTGTCCCCGATGCTTTTTTTGTACATTCGATTGCAGCCTCCCTGTCTTCTCCCAAGTCTTTCAAGCGATGCCTCTTACCACAGGCTGTTGCCGGATCGGCGCGCGAAGCTGTTGGCGAACGCCAGCAGGCCGACGCTGATGACGGCTTTGAACAGGCCGACCGCGGTCGCGTAGGAGAAGCGTTGGTTCGTAATGCCCACCCTGTAGACGTAAGTGTCGATGACGTTGGCCACGTCCCGCAGCACCGGATTCGATCCGAGCAGGAGGATGTCTTCAAAACCTGCGCTGAGCAGATTGCCGATCGCCAAAATCATGAAGATGGAAATGACGGGCATGATCGAAGGGAGGGTAATCATGAACAGCTGCTTGATCCGTCCCGCTCCGTCCATGGCAGCCGCCTCGTACAAACTCGGATTGATGCCCGCGATGGCCGCCAAATATACGATGGATCCGAATCCGATTTCCTTCCACACGTTGGTCGTGACAAGGATGCTCCAGAAGTATTCGGCTTTGCCGAGGAATCCGATGGGCTCCTTGATCAAATGCAGCTTTTGCAGCAAAATGTTCAAGCTGCCGTTATCCGTCGACAGGATCGACATGGCGAACCCGGCCACGATGACCCAGGACAAAAAATGCGGCAGATAGCTGACGGTTTGCACGACCCGTTTAAAGACCATGTGCCGGACTTCGTTCAGCAAAAGCGCCAGAAATATCGGCGCCGGAAACCCGATGCAAAATTTCAGCAGGCTGATGATGATCGTGTTGCGGATGATCGGCCAAAACTCGGGGGAGTGAAAAAACATGTTAAAATGCTTGAACCCTACCCATGGGCTTGCCCAAAAGCCGTCGAAAATGCTGTAATCCTGAAATGCCATCAATACCCCGTACATCGGTATGTAAGAAAAAATGAAAATCAATACGAGCGCCGGCACGACCATCAGCTGGATATCCCACTGCTTGGCCAACCGGTAAGCGACTCCCCGCCTTTTCTTGACGTGTTTCACTTTGTTTACGCTTGCGAGCTGCGCCATACGTTTCCCCCCTCGCTGTTATTGTAATCGTTTGCATGCGGGGGAATCTATTTGCCTCGTCAACGAAATCTTATACATTTTACGGTTGTAGGACTCCTTTTCATAAAAAGGATGAAAAAGAAGTTTCGGCCGAAACAAAAAAAAGACCCGTTCCCCGGATCCCGGAGAAGGGTCTGTCCCGATCGTTTATTTTATCGTTTTGCCGGGGCCGGGAACGGAAATCGATCCCTGGTCATGCCCGGGCGTTGTTTTCACGCTGATTTCAAGGCTGCTGTCCAAATAAAACGACGCCGTGGCGGTCGAAATGACCTGCGGATACATTTTTCCAGGTTCGGGATACGTCAAATGATAATACGCCACGGCCTTTTTCCCCGGAAGAAACTCGATACGGTCGATGACCAGCCCGTACCCCGGATTCGGCATGTCCGCCTTGGACAATACGATTTTGTTGACCTTGTCGTTCACTTTTTCGATGCGGACCGAAACGTCGGCTTCGGACGCTCCGGGGTCCTGATTCTGATGGCTTTGGATGAATTTCAGCGCATTGTATATCATTTCGGCGGCCTCCATGCGCGTAATATGCTGCTTCGGATGGAATCGGTCTTGGGCGTCGAGTTCGGCGATCCGGGTGAGCAGCAAAAACTGCAAAGCGCTTTTGTATTCGGAAGACATATCCCCGTCGTCCTTAACAAACACGTACATCTCGATCGTCGAATATTCTCCCGTAGCCTTTACCGCTTGATGAAGCATGCCTGCAAACTGCTCTTTCGTCAGCTTCATGTTCCAGTCGCGGATTTGTCCGACCGATATCCCGTTGTCCGCCGCAATGCGCGCCGCTTGGGCATACCAGGCTTTGGCCGGAACGTTCGCGGGCGGGGGCGGGCCGTCTACCTTCCCCTGGAGTTTCATCGCTTTGACGAGGAGTTGGATGCCTTGAGCCGCCGTTAGCGGCTCGGCCGGCGCAAACCGGTCCGCGGACACGCCGCTGATGATGCCTTGCGACTGCAGGGACGCAGCGATCTTTTCCTGTTCGGCGTCCTTAATATCCGAAAAAGCGTATGCGGACGATGCGGCTGCAAGGCAGCAGAAGGCCATCAGTGCCGCCGCTATTCTTTTAAACTTGTTCATTCAAGATCACCTCCACCCTCTCAGACGGAAAGCATCCGGCAAAGGTTTCATATATTTGGCAAAAAACGAGCGCAGCCAAGCCGGATGACCTCAAGCGTTCGCTCCGTCTTTTTCCGGTTCCTGATCCAGTCCCAGCTTGGCGTACATTTCGCTCGTATATTTTTGAAGTTTGCGTTCGAGTTCCTGGGCTTGTGCTTTAAAAGCGGTCAGTTCGCGGATCATTTTCGACCGCCCTCCCGGGCTGAAGGTTTCCTGGATGCGTTCCTTAAAATAGTCGTGGACGATGTAATTCCGCTGCTTCCATACCTCTTTCAACAGCGTCGTTTCATCCGGCGAGAAAGGGAAGTGATGCTGGATTTCATTGACGAGCTGGCCAAGCGAGTTGCTCAGCTTCTGATGGTACAAATCGGCGAGATCCTCTTCCGTCGGAACCTTGCCTTGCGAGACCTTCATCAGCATAAGCAGGTTGACCAGCTGCTGCTCGAGCGCCTGCGAATAATAGACCGCCAATCCGAAATAAGCAAATAGTTCCTTGGAATGCTCGCTGTCCAATAGCCGTGTCTGCTTCATCATGCCCTCCTCCCTATCCTGTCATGTATCATGCCCTGATGGTTTCGTCATACCTCCATGGTAAAGGATATGCCTTCATTCATCAACCGCCGGATCCGCAGGTTTTAGGTACGGGCGTCCCTCCGCAGCGAAACGAGCATGTAAACCAGCCCCAGCAGGAGCGCATAAACCAAGCCGTACCCCAATGTCAGCCATACTTTATGGGACGGCTCCGCGCCGCCGTTCAGAAGGACGTCCATGATCGGCGATACGGGCGGAAAAATCCAGCGCAGCCACCGAAGCTGCTCCGGCAGCAAACCAGCGATCGATTTGGCCCCGATTGACGCGATGACCAGAGCAAGCAGCAATGCCACGGCTCTGGAGCCGTTTGGCATCCAAGCCGACTGGAAAAACAACGCCAGTGAAGCGCCAAGCCCCCCCATAACCAGATGCCCGCCAACCGCGAGCAAAAATTCTCCGATCCGCACGGGCCTGTCGAACATTTGCGCCGCGATCGGATACAGCATAAAAATCGCCGTGCACATCGCCACCGGAACAAGCAAAGCCATGATTTGGCTGAACAGATACCTTTTCATGCCGCCGATATGCGTGATGTGCAGCTGCTCCTGCTGCGGGCTTCCATGGTTCAAGAAGGTCAAAGCGAGCCAAGCCGAGCCGACGAACAGAAATACGGAAGTGACGGCATAGCTGTCCATGACCGGATTAGGTTTGTAGGTATACAGCAAAAACATGGCGATTAAGGTTGCCGCCAGCGGCGCAAAATAAGCATGTTTTCTCGTGTAGCTTCTCAGCAAAAAACGGGATAACGCGATCATCTTTTTCTCCCCCTCATCAGCGTGCCGCGGCTTGCAGCCGCTCCCCCATGCGGGCATCGATCCCTTCGGCCGGAATGACCGACAGGACCGAACCGCCGCGATCCAGTATGATGCGCAAAACCTGGTCAATCGAACCTTCCTCTACTTGAAGCAGGTAAACATCCGAATCTGGCGTGCAGTCGGCAACGCCTGGATGGGCGGCAATTTCCGCAAGCGCCTCGGGGCCTGGAATGCGGGCGGAAACCTCCGCAACCGCTCCCGGCTGCCAGCGTTCCTCCCGGGATTCCTTCACGATCCTCCCTTCCTGAATGAGCAGCACCCGATCCGCCGCCCGTTCGATCAGCTTCGATTCATGAACCGACATGACGATGGCGGTTCCGCTCCTTTTTTGGGCGAGCAGCACATGAAGCAGATTTTCCTGCGCCTTGACGTCCAATCCCGACAGCGGCTCGTCCAACAGCAGTAAATCCGGTTTGCCCGCGATCGCCTGGATCAAATTGATTTTTTGCAGCATCCCTTTGGAGAATTGATTCATTTTGACATGCATGGCATGTTCCATATCCAGCTGCCGCAGCAAAACGTTCAACTCTTCCTCCGCCGCGTGTTTATCCAATCCCCGGACGGCAGCCGTGCTCGACAGGAATTCCCATGGCGTAAAGACAATCGGGGGAAACCGCTCCGGCACGTAGCCGATGCGGAGTGATCCCCCGGGCACGGTCCGCGTCCCCGACGCCGGACGGGAAAGTCCTGCCAGCAACCGCAGCAGCGTGCTTTTGCCGGATCCGTTTTTGCCAATCAGCGCGATGCATTCCCCTTGCCTTACTTTCAGCGATATATTGTGCAGCACGTTGCGTCCGTTATACGTTTTGACGGTGTCCCGAAGAATCACCAAACCGTCGTCCCGACCTTCCGCTTCTCTTTTATCGGCCACAGCCGAAGCCACCTTCTTCCGGTTCATTTATTCGGAGGTTACATCCGTTCAGGCGTCTGGATGCCCAACAGCCCCATCGTCCGCGCAATCGTGCGGCCGGCCAGCCGCGTCAGCCGCAATCTTGCCTTTCGAACCTGGGCGTCTTCGATGACAATTCTTTCCTTATTATAAAATTGATTGAAGGACTGCGCCACATCCAGCGCATAACGCGCGAGAACCGACGGCTCCTGGTTGCGCACGCCCCGCTCCAATGCTTCCGGAAACCGGGTCAGCAGCTTGAGCAGCTCCCAGCCGGCGTCGCCGAGGTGATGGGCCCCTGCGTTGGGATCGGTCTCTTCCATGGCGTCCTCGGCCGTGCCATACGCAGCCGCCCCCTTCGCAAGCACGCTCTGGGTTCTAGCGTAGGTATACTGCACGTAAGGCCCCGTTTCCCCGTCGAAATTCAGCGCGTCTTCCAGCGAGAAATCCACTTCGTTCAGGCGGTTGTTTTTCAGGTCGCCGAAAATGACCGCGCCGATCCCGACCGCCTCCGCAACCTGCTGCTTGGACTCCAGCTCCGGATTTTTTTCGTTGATGATGGCTAAGGCCCGTTCGACGGCTTCATCCAGCACGTTTTCCAGCTTGACGATTTTGCCGCGGCGCGTGGACATTTTTTTGCCTTCGAATTTCATGAGGCCAAACGGCACGTGCGTGCAGCTGTCCGCCCAATCCATCCCCATGCGGCGCAGCACCGCAAAGACCTGCTGGAAATGCAGCCTCTGTTCGTTCCCGACCACGTACAGCAGCCGGTCCGCTTTCATCTCGTCATGCCGGTAGATGGCGGTGGCCAAATCCCTCGTCGGGTATATGGTCGTGCCGTCCTTTTTCAAAATGAGGCATGGCGGCATGCCCTCCTCGTCCAGCCGGACGACCAGCGCCCCGTCGCTTTCGACCAGCAGCCCTTTTTCCTTCAAGGAATCGACCACCGCAGGCATTTTATCGTTGTAAAAGCTTTCGCCCAGCGTGTAGTCGAAACGGACGTTCAGCCGATCGTACATTCTGCTGAATTCCTTCATGCTTACGTCCACGAAATAGGCCCATAACGAGCGGGCTTCGCCGTCTCCCTCCTCCAGCTTGCGGAACCACTCCCTTGCTTCCGGTTCCAACGTCTCGTCATGCTCCGCTTCTTCATGGAAACGAACGTACAAGTTCAGCGATTCGCCGATCGGGTCTGCGGATAACCGTTCGTCGTCTCCCCATCTTTTATACGCGGCGATCTGCTTGCCGAACTGCGTTCCCCAATCGCCCAGATGATTGACGCTGACGACGTCGTAGCCCGCAAGCTTATGCATATGGTATAAGGCCGCCCCGATCATCGTGGAACGGAGATGGCCGATGCCAAACGGTTTGGCGATGTTGGGGGAAGACATATCGATGACGACGCGGATGCCTTTTCCGGTTTCCGGCACTTTCTCCTGCTCCAGTCCTTCCATCATCAAGCTTCCGTAATACCCCCGGTCGAACGTCAAATTGACGTAAGGACCGGCGGCAGACGCCGTTATATGCGCGTGGTCCCAGGCGCCGGCGATCGATTGGGCGATCTCCTGGGGCGCTTTTCTGAATTGCTTGGCGAGCGTAAAGCAAGGGAACGCGATATCCCCCATGTCCGGGGAAGGCGGCGTTTCAAGCCGTTTCGATATATCGTCCGCCTCCAGCGGCACGTGGTTTTTCAGCGCGTTTGCAGCCCATTGGGTTATCATCATGGATCAACCTTTCTTTCTTTTTCTCAAAATAAAAAGCTCCCGTCTCCATAATAGAGACGAGAGCTGAATATCCCGCGGTACCACTCTAAGTAAACGAATCTTCCGGCCCCTGCCGTAAGGTTTCGTTTCCCTTCGCAACCTCTAACGGAGTTACCCGGACGAATCTACTTGCCCCAAAGTCCGCTGCCAAATGGCTTCGATGCCGATTCAAGCACTTTGCGCGGCTCCCGGAACTTTATATGCCTATCGATCAGGATCACCGATTCCGGAAGCGAGGTTTTGGATTCGCCGTCTCACGGGTGCGCTTCACGAAGGGGCATGTTCCGGCTTCCACCCATCCCGGTTCGCTGTCCATGCGTAAACCTTCGTTACTCTCCCGATCCCTGACGTTCAATATTTCAGACTATTATACCTAGCGCCAAACGAGGAATCAAGCCCAAGTTCTTTTTTGAGTCCCCGGCCCGGGTTCCCCCGCCATGTCGCTTCAGCTCCGGCCCTCTTGGCCTTCCAGCGCCCGCATCCCGTTTTCGATGGCCGTTTTGGAGAAATGCTCGCCGATAAAAACGACCACGTCCGGCACGTCGCCCTGAGGCGTGATCCGCAAAAAATCAGGCTCCCGGAAGGCGTATTGAAACAGGAAACGGCTCGCCGTATCGCTGAACGTCAAGACGCCTTTGGCACGGTATACCTCCCGCGGCATACCTGCCACAAAACGTTCGAACTCCCCGCTGTCCACCGGCCCGCGCAAATAATGGGTATACACCATCACATGGTCATGATGCGCATGATGATGCCCTGCTGCCGAATGGGAATGATGCTCCTCATCCTCCGCTTCAAGACCGGTCGAAGCTGCCCCATCGGGTTTGTCCGATTCAGGCAGACCCGTTTTGCCGCCAAGCGAGGCCAAGACTTCGGCGACGTCCACCTCGCAGCGGACGGCCGGAAGGATGGGGGCATACCCGTTCCAACGGGAAATGACCGACTCCAGTTCTTCCCGCTCGCCTGCCGTGACGCGGTCCGTTTTATTCAAAATCAGGCAGGAGGCCGCGCGGATCTGCTCTTGCATTAGCCTGAAGGTTTTCCCTTTTTGCTCGCGGTACAGCTCCAGCAAATGAGCCGAATCGACGACGGTCAATACCCCTTTCAAATCGATTTTCATGTATAACGCCGCTTCGGTTACTCCGTCCAAAATCTCCATCGGGTTCGCGATGCCCGTCGCTTCGACGACGATCACGTCGGGATGTTCCCTTTCGATCAGGCCGGCCATCTCCACGCTCAAATCGCCGCGGATCGAGCAGCAAATGCAGCCGCTGAGCATCTCGGTCATCGGAACCCGCTCTTCCACCAGCAGCCCGTCCAGATTGACGTCCCCGATTTCGTTCATGATCACGGCCGGACGTAATCCCTGCTCCTGCCAGTGGTTGACGAGGCGCTGAAGGAACGTCGTTTTCCCGCTTCCCAAAAAGCCGGACAATATGTAAATGGGTGTCGTTGCTTGATTTGGCATGTTCGTTTTCCCCTTGCGTTATTGGATTTTGCGTTTTACGCAAAGTGTACTACACCCCGGGGCCGGGCCGCAACCGCTTCGAATGTTTTGCACCTTTTGCCGTCCGCGTTCATTTGCAAGTTTGTCCCGAAAGGTCTATCCTAAAAAGACATTCCAAAAAAGAGAGAGGAGAATGGAAGATGAGATCCGTGGACGAACATCGCAGTCAAGCGCCGGACACCGTCTCCTGCATGGTCGTGACCGTATCCGATACGCGCACGCCGGAGACGGACGCTGGGGGAAAGTTGATGAAGTCCCTTTTGGAAGATGCGGGATACCGTGTCGTGCGCTACGAAATCGTCAAAGACGATTATGAAGGCATTCGGGAGCTTATTCATGAAGCGGCGGGAAATCCGGAAGTGGAAGCGGTCCTATTCACGGGAGGAACGGGCATTTCCCCGCGCGACACGACGTACGAGGCGGTAGCCTCGCTGCTCGACAAGCAGCTGCCGGGATTCGGCGAAATATTCAGGTATCTCAGTTTCACGGAAGATATCGGACCTGCCGCGATTTTAAGCCGCGCCATCGCCGGAACGGTCGGCGGCACCGCCGTGTTTTCCATCCCGGGTTCGACGGGAGCCGTCAAACTCGCTTTGGAGCGGATCATCGTGCCGGAGCTGCGGCATGTCATGCGTGAAATATACAAAAAAAATTAAAAACAAGCCGGGAACGTTGCGTTCCCGGCTTGTTTTACGGTTAAAAATCCATTCTGTCGATCAGCGAATTGAATATTTCATGAACCTGCGTTTCGTATTGTCCCTTGTTTTTTCCGGAAGACGTATAAATCAAAGCAACCCTGTTATGGCCGTAAATCAGCGTTCTGGACGTCGGGGTTTCCACCCGTTTTTGGTCGCCGTACCAATTTTGAATCCGCTCAATCCGCTCCTTTTCGTTGGTAAACACATGGAGTTTGACATACTGCTGCGGATTTCCCCGGATAAAATACTGGTAGCTGATATTGCCGCGCCCGTCCTCGGCATGCGTGTGATGGGTCAATGGAATGTTCTTCTCGCCGAAAGCAAGCTGCAGCTGATTCAGAAGCTGGCCGTTCAGCCCGCTGCCCTGCGATTGTGCCCGGATGTTGCCTTCGGAATAGGAATCGAAATTATACAGTTTGACTTCTTTTTTGATGACGGTATGCTTGTCGCAGCCGACCGTAACAGCCAGCAGCACGCAAGTGAGCAGCCATGCGAACCGTTTGTTCATGTTGATTCATCCCTTCCCCTGATACCGCTTCAAGCGGAAGACAGCCTAATATGGGCTTAGAATGCCATCATTTCAAACGGTTTATGCAGCATCGGCTGCTGTGAAATCTTAACAAGCGTAACTCGCGAATCGGCATTATGCCAAACGGATGACCGTCCTTCCAACCGCTTTTCCCTGCAAAACGGACTGCAATACTTCGGGCAAATCTTCAAGCGAAGCTTCCTTAATTCCCGCGCTTAGCGCCCTTTCGGGCTTCCACTCTTGACCGAGCTTATTCCAAACGCGCGTTCTCCAATCTTTCGGGCAAAACACCGAATCGATGCCCAGCAGCTGGACCCCGCGCAAAATAAAGGGATGCACCGTGGAGTTGAACGCCGTCCCGCCCGTTAATCCGGAAAGCGCGACCGCTCCCCCGTAACGGATGTTTTTTAAAATATCCTCCAGTCCCGGCCCGCCTACCGGATCCACCGCTCCCGCCCAGCGTTGTTTGCCGAGCGGGCCGGCGCCCGAACCGGCAACGTCCTCCCGGCCGATGACATCGGCCGCGCCTAGGCGTTTCAGCCACTCTTCCTGGCTGGTTTTGCCGGTGCTGGCCGTCACTTCAAAACCGGCCCGCGCCAAAATATCGACCGCAAAGCTGCCGACGCCTCCGGTTGCCCCCGTCACAAGCACCGTCCCTGCTTCCGGAGTGACGCCGCAATGCATGAGGCGATCGACCGACAGGGCCGCCGTGAATCCGGCCGTTCCGATTCCCATGGCCTCGCGCAAGCTTAAGCCCGCCGGCAGGGGAAGCAGCCAATCCGCCGGGATGCGGGCATATTCGCTGAAACCGCCGTGATGCGCTGTTCCAAGACCGTAACCGGTGCACAAAACCGGATCTCCTTCGCGAAAATCCGGGTGGCTTGAGCTGACAACCTCGCCGGCCAGGTCGATCCCCGGAATGATCGGGTACTCCTTGACGACTTTCCCTTCAGGCACGCTGGCGAGTCCATCCTTGAAGTTCACTCCCGAATAATGCACTTTCACAAGCACATCGCCTTCCGGAAGACCGCCGAGGCTCATTTCTTCGATTTGTCCGGCCAGACTTTCGCCGCTGCGCCGGATGACATAGGCTTTAAACGTTTCCATTCGTCTTTCCCTCCTTCAGAAATCGTTTGTCCGTTTGTAAAAAAGATTCGGCAAGGAGCGATCCCGTTCCTTTGCCGAATCTCGGTGATCCGAATATTCCGTTTATTCTTCCGTTTGCATGAATTCGGCCATCAGCTTCTGCTTCAGGTCCCAGACTTTTTCGCTCAAATTGACGCGGTAAATTTCCGGATTCAGCTTGCGCAAATATTCCGGCCAAAACAGTTCCATTTGCGCGCGGTGGTAGCTGCGGATCTCCTCCAGGGAAGGGAGCTCGTACACCAGCTTGCCGTTTTCGAAAATTTGGTGCAGCATCGGGACGGCCTCGTAATTTTTGACGTATTTTTGCAAATACGGGTGCTGCGGATTAAACAGCTTCAGCCTGTCGCGCGGCTTTTCTTCGTCCGGGAACACGATGTAGTCCGCCGTCGCTTTGCCGGTGACCCGGTCCACGATGCGGTAGACGTCCTTTTTGCCCGGCGTGGACACCTTTTCCGGGTTGCCCGAGATTTTGATCGTCGGGACCATTTCTCCGTTCACTTCGCGCTCCACGAGCTTGTATACGCCCCCGAGCGCAGGCTGATCCGCGGCGGTAATGAGCTGGGTGCCGACGCCCCACGTGTCGATGCGAGCTCCCTGCGCCTTCAGGTTCAAAATCGTGTTTTCGTCCAGATCGTTCGAAGCGACGATTTTAATATAGGATAATCCGGCGTCGTCCAGCATTTTGCGGGCTTGGATCGACAAATAGGCCAGGTCCCCGCTGTCGAGGCGGATCGCGGACATTTTTTTGCCGGCGGCTTCAAGCTTTTTGGCCGTCTCGATCGCATGCGGCACGCCGCTTTTTAACGTGTCGAACGTGTCCACGAGCAGCGTCACTTCGTCCGGCATCACCTTCGCGTACGTGTCAAAGGCCTCCTGCTCGGAGGAAAAGCTTTGGACCCACGAATGGGCATGCGTTCCTTTCGTCGGGATGCCGAATTTTTGCCCTGCAAGCATGTTGGAGGTGGCGTGGAAACCCGCAATGTATGCGGCACGAGCGCCCCAGACGGCTGCATCGGCTTCCTGCGCGCGCCGCGTTCCGAACTCGAGCAATATGTCGTCCCCCGCGACCTGCTTCACGCGCGACGCTTTCGTGGCGATCAGCGTCTGGAAGTTCATGAAGTTGAGCAGCGCCGTTTCCACCAGTTGGGTTTCCATGATGGTTCCTTCCACCCGGATAAGCGGCTCGTTCGGGAACACCAGCGCCCCTTCCTTCATGGAATAGATATTCCCGCAGAACCGGAACTGCTTCAGCTCCTCCAAAAACGCGGTGTCGTAGTTTTCTTCCTGCTCCGACAAATATTTAAGGTCTTCGTCCGAAAAACGCAAGTTTGCGATGTAATGAACGATCCTCTCCAGACCGGCGAAGACGGCATACCCGTTGCCGAACGGAAGTTTGCGGAAATACGCTTCGAAAACCGCCTTTTGCTGATGCGACCGGTTCACCCAATGCGCATACATCATATTGATTTGGTACTTGTCTGTATGTAATGCCAGACCTGCTGTTTGCATGCAGGCTTCCTCCTTTGTATTCCAGCCCTGCAGGGTCCATGACTCTTCAAGCCTTCGATTCTTTCTTGTATCCCCTATTTTCGTGGGCAGCCCTCAGCGGGCAGCGCCGTTGGCGTGAGGTCTGCTTGCCTTTTCCTGCAGCTCACGTGTAGATGGACAACAGCGGCACGTAGTCGGTAAACCGGTACAGCTGTGCCGGACGCTGCGAATATTGGTTCGAACTGAGCGGCTTGCCGTTTTCGTCCCGGACTTCCTCCAAAATCCCTTGCCTGCTGCGGGTAGAGGTGATTTTGCGGATAAAATTCGGCTCGCTGAATTCGGGCACGACGGTCTGGATGACCTGGTAAAGCTCGCTGAGCGTAAACTGCTCGGGCAGGAACTGGCGGGCGATCGTCGAATGCAGCATTTGCTTTTGAATACGCATGTAAGCGTCCCGGATAATGTCCCGATGGTCGAATGCCAGCTCCAAGTCGCTGAGCGCCTCTTCAATGCCAAACAGCCCCACTTCGCCCGCGTCATCGGCGGCCTGCCTGCTTTCAAGCATCCATTCTTCCACCAAAGCAAAAAAAGCATGGCTGATAATCCAGCCCCGCGGATCCCTTCCCGGCGTGCTGTATACCCCGAGGTATTCCAAATGCCCTCCGTCTACCCCGGTTTCTTCCTTCAATTCCCGCTTGGCCGCATCATAGATCGATTCGCTTTCCCGGCAAAATCCTCCCGGCAAAGCCCACATGCCCGCGCACGGCCACGATTTGCGCCTGACCAGCATCACCTTCAGTTCGCGGATCGGCAGCGTTTTGGTCACCGTTTTCCGTTCCCTTTTGGTCAGGGTGAACATGACGATATCCGCCGGCACGCCGTCTGGCGTCCGGTATTTTTTGGCGGAATAAGCCCGTGCTTCAGGTGAAGTGTCCTGTTCTTTCCGATGTTCGTTCATATCATCACCACATAGAGTATCTTTTTGATACTTTCATTATGATTTACTGATAACAAATGTCAAGTCCCTTTTTGTTAAATGGATGGGTTTACGTGCCCGATAACCTACTTGCGGTTCACGATTCGAAAGGTTGCCGTTGCGAGACAGCCCAGCGTCCCTTCGCCGTTATGGATGCGCGCTTCGGTCGTCATGGATCTGCCCGCGCGATGAATGACCTTTGCCGTTACGATAAGTTTTCCCGTCGTCATGGCTGACATAAAATGCACGTTGATGTTTGTCGTGACGCAGCTGTCCTGCTCCGCCGCAGCCGTTGCCGCCATTCCCATCGCCTGGTCCATCAGGGACGTCAGCACGCCTCCATGGATGATGCCCATCGAATTGGTATGGTGTTCCTTGGCGTCCAAAGCGATCACGACCTTCTCCTCGTCGGCCGATACGAACTCGCAGCCCAGATAAGCCCAAAACGTGTTTTCGCCTCTGGCGATCATTTCCTCCAATGCGTTCATCTGTATTCCCCCCATGCTGTCTTGAAAAGATGTCCATTTTTATTCCATGCGGAGCATAAGCTCCAGAACGATTTGATCCCGGCACGGAATGCCGTTTTCAAATATTGGCTCAGGATAGTTGTTCACAAAATAGTCCCGCTCTATCCGAACCATCCGGAATCCGCATTTTTGATACAATCCCAGCTGATTTAAGCTGGAGTTCCCGGTCCGTACGATCACCTTTTGATAACCTTGGCCTTGAGCCTGCTCCAAGGCGCTGGCGATCAGCCGTTTGCCAAGCCCTCTCCCCTGCCAATCCGGGTCGACCGCCAAGTTCATGATTTCCGCGGAAGCCTGATCCAAAGGCATCAAGCCGCATACGCCGATCAAGTTTCCATTCTCCTCGGCCACCGTCCAGCTGGATTTATCCACATATTTCTCCACCTGGGACCAGTCCGGATCGGCAAGCAGCAACAAAGATGCCGGAAGCTTCTCCCCCGGCCGCGCCGGTCTGATATTCACCTGCCGCCACCTCCCATGCATAAAAGATCACTAAGGCTTAAAAAGCCTTGATTAAATCCGATTTTGAAGCCTATATCCTAAAAAAAGGCGCGGATGCATGATCCGCCGCCTTTCTTATCCATCTTACCCGCAGCTTGCAGGAGGTTCGTCCGATCCCGCTTCCACGTTGATTTTCTCCGAAACGGTATCCCGGATGACCGACATGACCAGCTGCAGCAGGTAGTTGATGTCGCTTTGGCTTTGCTGGAATTCGACGACGAGCGGGATGCTGTCGATCTCGTCCTGCAGTTCTTCCATTTCCTTTTCGATTTTCGCAACCATTTGCGGATTTTGGAACGATTCGAACGCCACAAGTTCCTTTTGCCGCTTTTTGAGCGTTGCGATCAGCTTTTGCACATGCTCATGATTGCGGATTTTTTCTTCAGCCTTCTGGTACTGTTTGACTTCTTCGCTGCCAGAGATCAGTTCCGCGAGTTCTTTGGCTTTTGCCATAATATCGTCGCGGATGATCAAATCCCTGGTATCGTATGACATCATGCCCAAACTATTGATACGACCCTTTTCTGTCACCTTACATTACCCCTATTCCGTTAAATTGACTCTTAATGAGTGAGTGCAGGAGCTACGTTTGTTTCTGTCACGATTTCGCCTTTGATGTACCAGGTCATCGCATCGGTTATTTTGACGTTGACGAAGCTGCCGATGAGCTCCTTGCCGCCTTCAAAATGAACCAGCTTGTTGGTGCGGGTCCGTCCGGCCAATACGGAGGCGTTGTTTTTGCTTTCGCCTTCGACCAGAACTTCGACGATCTGTCCGCGCAGGTTTTCGTGGCTCTTGCGGCTGTGCACTTCGATGGCGCGGTTCAGCCGCTGCAGGCGTTCGCTTTTAACCTCCATCGGGACGTTGTCCTCCATGACGGCGGCCGGCGTGCCCTCGCGCGGCGAATAAATGAACGTGTACGCGGAATCAAATCCGACCTCATTGACAAGTGACAACGTCTCTTCGAACTGCTCTTCGGTTTCGCCCGGGAACCCGACGATGATATCCGTCGTCAGGACGACGCCCGGAACGGCTTCCTTGATTTTCCGAACCAGCTCCAGATAGATTTCCCGGGTGTATTTCCGGCCCATGATTTTCAGGATTTCGTTGCTTCCCGACTGCACCGGCAGATGGATATGCTCCACCAGATTGCCGCCTTTGCCGAGAACTTCGACCAAATGGTCGTCAAAATCCCGCGGATGGGACGTCGTAAACCGGATGCGCGGAATATCGATTTTGCGGATATCGTCCATCAGGTCGGCGAAGCTGTAGCTGATATCGGTGAAATCCTTGCCATAAGCGTTTACGTTCTGCCCGAGCAGCGTAATTTCCTTAAAGCCTTGGCGGGCCAAATCGCGCACTTCGGCGATGACGTCCTCCGGACGGCGGCTGCGTTCCTTGCCGCGGGTCATCGGCACGATGCAGTACGTGCAGAACTTATCGCATCCGTACATGATGTTGACCCATGCGCGCAGTCCTTCCCGTTTTTTCGGCAGGTTTTCGATGATGTCGCCTTCTTTGGACCAGACCTCGACGACCATCTCCTTGCTGAATAACGCTTCTTTCACCAAATGAGGCAGTCTGTGCAAGTTATGCGTTCCGAAGATGATATCGACGAACCCGTGTTTTTGCATGATGCGGTTGACGACGTTTTCCTCTTGGGACATGCAGCCGCAGACGCCGAGCAGCAGACCGGGTTTTTCTTTTTTCAGATGTTTCAAATGGCCGAGCTCGCCGAACACCTTGTCCTCCGCATTTTCGCGGATCGCGCAGGTGTTGAGCAAAATGATGTCGGCTTCCTTGCGGTCTTCCGTCGGCGTGTATCCCATTTCCTCCAGCATGCCTTTGATCGTTTCCGAATCATGCTCGTTCATCTGGCAGCCGTACGTATACACGATGTAATGCTTTCCGTTTCCGATCCCGCGAAGCTCCTCGGGCACGGCCGTTTCATACAGAACCTGGACTTCCTCCCGGCGGCGCTTCTTGCTTTGTCTATGGTTAGGCTCCGAAATAATATGAATTTCCCGACCTTTGATGCGAATGGTTTTGCCGTGTTCATCCTCTGACAGAACCTTGGCGTCGGAAAAATCAAAATATTTGGAGTAATCCTTCGTTTCCTTGGCCATGCTTTCGATCACTCCTTCAATTCCCTTGGGGACAAACCTTCAAGCCTAAAAAGGCATTCCAATAAATTATAGCATGAACATCCATCGTTAGCCACTTTCCTCCAACCAGAAAATCGTCGCTTTTACGAGCTGGCGGGTGCCGAAAACCAAGGTGTATGTAGGTAAGACGGGCGGTACGGCTTCGCGAATAAAAAAACGGGAGATGGCTCTCCCGTTTTATCAACCCTATGCATGTAAAGCTGGCAATTAGTCAATGATTTCAGCGGTATCCCCGGTTTTGACGCCGGCCGCGTTTCCTTCATCGGTATCGATATGCATGTCCAGCGCAAAGGAATCGGACACGCGGGCAATGACGTTCTCGAATACGAGACCGCGTTCGCCGCCGACGCGAACCTTCAGCATTTGTTTGTCGGCGATTCCCCATTTTTCCGCATCGGATGTATGAAAGTGAATGTGGCGGGCTGCAACGATCACGCCCCGCTCCAGTTCGATTTCGCCTTTAGGGCCTTTCACTTTGATGCCCGGCGTTCCTTCGATGTTGCCCGATTCGCGCACAGGCGCTTTGACGCCGATCGCGAAAGAATCGGTCCGGGAAATTTCGAGCTGGCTGTCTTTGCGGGCAGGGCCCAAAATTCTCACTTTCTCGAACCCGCCTTTCGGCCCCATCACGGCAACCGTTTCATTGGCCGCAAATTGGCCCGGCTGGGACAAAGGTTTAAACTCGGTCAATTGATATCCTTCTCCGAACAGCACCTCGATGTGCTCTTGGGTCAAATGAATATGTCTGGCGGAAACGCCAACAGGTACAGTTTTACTCACGTGGATCACTCCTTATTTTTTCTCTATGATCTGTACGCCAAACCATTATACCTCCATTTACCCAAAAATAAAAAGGCGCTGCCGGTGAAGCAAGCACCTTCTGCGCCGATTATTTGCGTTTCGCTACAAGATTGTCAAAATATGAAGGGGCCCGCAGCCCTTCGAATTGGCAGGATGCCGGCTTCTTGGGGCAGCTGGACGGACGTTGGATCCTGATATGCAGACGCCCGCCCAGCTCCAGCATTTGGCAAGCGGACACGTTAACCGTTATCCGGCATTGGCGTTATCCCGTTCCGGCAGATGGCTCGTCAAAAACGACAGCGCATTCCCCGAAAACCATTTCCAGACCGAGGCTTCGGGAAAATGCCGGGACAGCAGCTCCGCGAATGCAGGGTATTTTCCGGGATGTTCAAGCCCCTCGATCCAGGAGTCGATCCCGTCGAAATCGGACCCGAGCATGAGGTGGTCATCCCCTCCAAGCGCGCAAATATGCTCGATATGGCGCAGCAGCTCCTCCGGTTTGACGGCTCCTTCGCCGCCATCGCGCACGAACCACGGCACAAAGGTCAAACCGATCCGGCCGTTCATGGCGATGATCGCCCGAATCTGGTCATCGTTCAAATTCCGCGGATGCGCACAGACGGATTTAGCGTTGGAATGGGAAGCGATAAAGGGACGTGCGGTCCGTTCCGCGAGCTCCCAGAAGCCGGTTTCGGACAAATGCGAGACATCCAGGAGGAGTCCCGTTTCATTGGCCAATTCGATCAGCTTTTTGCCTTTTTCCGTAAATCCGCCGTTCCTTTGCTCAAGCACGCCGTCCGCCGCCCAATTGGCGTAATTCCAGGTGATGCCGAGAAAACGGACCCCAAGCTCATAACACATCCGGACATAATATAGGTTGCCTTCGAAGCCGTCGGCGCCTTCCACCGACAACAGTCCCCACGGAAGGTGACGGGAGCGACCGGAAGCCGCCGTTCCGATCGTTTGGCCAAGCTCCTCCGCATCCTCCTTCCATTTTAACCACCGGACGCCTTCCCCGGTCCGCATGACTCTCGTTTTAAACGCGTCGATCTGATCCAAAATGAATTCATAACGCGGAATTCCCCAGCTCTCGGGCAAATACATGGCAAAACATTGCAGCATGACTTCCCCTTCCAGCATCCGGTCATACGTTACGTCAAGCTGAGCCCCGTCTTTAAAAGACAAACCGTGGTCCTCTCTCATTTTGCTCAGTACGTCGCAATGAAAATCAATCACCGGAAAACTCACGTTTGTTAACTCCCTTCTCATGCCTCGCAAGGTCATCTTTTTCCAAAATGCAAAAAAACCTGTCTATCCCATATAAACTGAATGCCAGCCACGGACGTCGGCCCCTAAATCCCCGGCTTCATTCAGCTTATATCAATAAACAGGTTTCAACAACGTATCGGCGACCGGATTCATCTCGGTTCCACGATGAGCTTTATCGCGGTCCGGTCTTCCCCGTCGATCACGATATCCGTAAAAGCTGGAATGCAGATCAAATCAACGCCGCTTGGCGCGACAAATCCCCGGGCGATGGCAACCGCTTTAATGGCTTGGTTTAGCGCCCCCGCTCCGATTGCCTGCAGTTCAGCAGCACCACGTTCACGAAGCACGCCAGCTAGAGCACCGGCAACAGAATTTGGATTGGACTTTGCTGAAACTTTTAATACTTCCATGGTAAGAACCTCCCCTGGGAATGTTGATGGTTAGCTTCCACATAATAGATGTTATTCGTGAACGGTAAAATAATTCCTTCTTTTTGTCAATTTCACCTTCAAAAACACATCGATAGTCTCAGCATCCCATTTCCCATTTCCTAGAGGCTGGTTTGGTTCAGCTCATGATCCATTCGTCTTCGAGCAGCCGGATTTTTTCCATCTTTTTGGCTTTTCCCGTGGACTCGTCAAGCTGCACGAACAGCCCGTGGAACTGCCATTTTCCTTTATCCACCTCAAAGCGGACCGGCAGCTGGGTCTTGAATTTGCGCAAAACGGCTTCCCGCTCCATGCCGAGTATGCCGTCTTTCGGGCCCACCATGCCGGCGTCGGTCAAATAGGCGGTGCCTCCGGGCAAAATCGTATCGTCATTGCTTTGCACATGCGTGTGCGTGCCGACGACAATCGAAGCGCGACCGTCCAGGTGCCATCCCATCGCGATTTTCTCCGACGTCGCTTCGGCGTGAAAATCAACCAGGATGCATTTATGTTTTTTGCGCAGTTGATCGATGATTTCATCGCTTGTGCGGAACGGGCAGTCGATCGCCGGCAAAAACGTCCGGCCCTGAAGGTTGACGATGGCAAGCTCCTTCCCGTTCGCCTTAATGACCGCAGCCCCGCGTCCCGGCGTTCCCGGCGGAAAATTCGCCGGACGGATCATGCGCGGTTCGTCATCGATAAAATCGAAAATGTCCTTGTTGTCCCACGTATGGTTGCCCATCGTGATGCCGTGGACGCCCCACTCGAAAAAATCTTTGGCGATCGACTGGGTAATTCCTCGGCCTGACGCGGCGTTTTCGCCGTTGGCGATAATGACATGCGGGTTATATTTCGCTTTCAGGGAAGGCAGCGTATCCTTTAATGCCTTTCTGCCCACGCTTCCGACGATGTCTCCTATAAATAAAACGTTAATAACGTTCCCCTCCTTAAGTACGGACCTCCAAACGGGCCTAAAAAGATGAAAAGTGGCCTCTAACGCGGCCACTTTTCCATACATCATTATTTTGCGTATTCAACCGCCCGGGTCTCGCGAATAACGGTAACTTTAATATGCCCCGGATAGTCCAGTTCATTTTCGATCGTTTTCGTGATATCCCGTGCTAAGCGGAATGCTTCCGCATCATCGATTTTCTCAGGCTGCACCATGACGCGAACCTCGCGTCCGGCTTGAATCGCAAACGATTTTTCGACGCCCTCGAAGGATTCGGAAATTTCCTCCAGCTTCTCCAGACGTTTGATATACGTTTCAAGCGTTTCACGACGCGCTCCCGGTCTCGCCGCGGAAAGTGCATCCGCCGCGCCGACCAGCATCGCGATGACGGAAGTTGCCTCCACGTCCCCGTGATGGGATGCGATACTGTTGATGACCACCGGATGTTCTTTGTATTTCTTCGCTAGTTCCACGCCGATTTCAACGTGCGATCCTTCCACTTCATGATCCAGCGCTTTTCCGATGTCATGCAACAATCCGGCACGTTTGGCAAGCACGATGTCTTCCCCAAGCTCTCCGGCCATCAGTCCCGTGAGGTAAGCAACCTCCATGGAGTGCTTCAGCACGTTTTGACCGTAGCTGGTACGGAATTTGAGACGGCCCAAAATTTTGATCAAATCCGGATGCAGTCCGTGAACTCCCACCTCGAAGGTCGCCTGTTCGCCGTATTCGCGAATCCGTTCGTCGACCTCTTTGCGTGATTTTTCCACCATTTCTTCGATCCGGGCCGGATGAATTCGGCCATCCGACACGAGTTTTTCCAAGGCAGTGCGCGCAATTTCTCTGCGGATCGGATCGAATCCGGAAAGAATGACGGCTTCAGGCGTATCATCAATAATGAGATCAATACCGGTAAGGGTTTCCAGTGCCCGGATGTTCCGGCCTTCCCGACCGATAATCCGGCCTTTCATTTCCTCGTTAGGCAATGTCACGACAGATACCGTTGTTTCCGCGACATGGTCGGCAGCGCAGCGTTGGATGGCAAGAGTCACGATTTCGCGCGCCTTCTTGTCCGCTTCCTCCTTGGCCTGCTGCTCGATCTCCTTGATCATTTGTGCGGTTTCATGCCTTACTTCCTGTTCCACGTTGTTCAAAATAATGCTTCTGGCATCTTCCATCGTAAGATTGGAGATCCGCTCCAACTCAGCGACCTGAGTTTTATAAATCAAATCAATCTGCTGCTGAGTTTCTTCGATGCGCTTCTCTTTGTTAGCCACTTGTTCTTCTTTGCGTTCCAGCGATTCAATCTTTTTATCCAGCGACTCTTCTTTCTGCAACAATCGTCTTTCTTGCCGTTGAATTTCATTTCGACGCTCACGAGTGTCTTTTTCAGCTTCGGTACGGATTTTGTGGACTTCGTCCTTCGCCTCCAGTACCGTTTCTTTTTTCAGTGCTTCAGCTTCTTTCTTCGCATTTTCGATGATTTGCATCGCAGCATGCTCAGCACTTGAAATTTTAGCTTCTGCAAGAGATTTGCGAATAAAATATCCAATCACGAACCCCAAGAACAATCCGGCAACAACGAGAATGATCCAAAGCCATAGATAAGGCATAATTTCACCTCCTCGTTGGTTCCTCCAAGGTATTCCTTGGGATTTTCTTCAGTTGTCCATTCAACATGTTTCATCATTACACTAATCGCAAATCAACGATTCTAATCTCCCGCAAAAACGGGCATTATCCATATGAATTAGCGTTGCTGAATCTGACAGAAACGAGCCTTTTTTGGAAGGAAAAAGGGTTCTTTTCTATACAAGATTCATATTCATTTTAGTATTTGTGAAAAGATATTGTCAAGAGAGAGGCTTTCATAATATGTTAACATTTGCCTTAATCGAACGCAAAAGGCTCTTCGTTCTCGTCGGCTTCCCCGTCTTCGCGGACCAATTCATTGATCACCTTGCGAACGAGTTCCCCCGAGAATCCCCTGCGCATTAAAAAAGCGCCTGTTTTTCGCTTCTTGTCCATGCATTCGCCGCGGGTCTGCCTCCATTTTTTCCTCCCGACGGCCAGGCAGCTTTCGAACTCCTGCTCTTCGCTGACCTCGGCCAACGCTTCGCTGATCAGAAGGCTGTCGACGCCCTTCTGGCGAAGCTCCTGCTTCACCCAGGCCCTTCCCTTCTTCTGGCTTGAAATGCGCTGCTCGGCCCACTGCTTGGCGTACAGCTCGTCATTAATCAGGCCTTCCCGCTCCAGCCTGTCGAGGGCTTGCTCCGTAACAGCTTGCCCGAAATCCTTCTGCCGCAACCGCTCCGCCAATTCCTTTTTCGTCCGCTGCTTCCGTTCCAAGTATTTTAGCGCCTGGACGTACGCCCGCTGCTTTTCGTTCGCCAGCACGATCTCTTCAAGCTCCTGCTTCGTAAAGATGCTGCCCTTCAGCATCCGGTATTTGATCATCGTGTCTTCATGGATGAGCAGCATGTATTCGCCGAATGAGACTTGGTATTGTCCCCTTTGCTTGGGATGCCGCTCCACCGCGGTGATGACCAAATCCACGCCGTCCGGAAAAAGGCTGATATCCGCCATATCCTGCTGCTGCTCCTGCCGGTACGACCGATCTTGCCGGTTTCGTATGTCTTCCTGCACGTCCGCTTCCTCCTGCCCTGTTTCGCAATCAAGAAAAGGCGCTCTGGACGAATCGCCAGGGCGCCTTGGATTGAAGTCAAACTTTATTTATTCAAGCTCTAACAATTCCTGCTCTTCCAGCTGCTCTGCTTCCAGCTCGCTCGCTGATGGAGAAGGCACCACCGTCGTCAGATTGCTTGCTTCCCGAATCTTCTGCTCGATGGTATCGCAAATTTGCGTATTTTCTTTCAAAAACTGCTTCGCGTTTTCGCGGCCTTGGCCCAGGCGCTCCCCTTCGAAGGAATACCATGCACCGCTCTTGTTGACGATATCCAATTCCGTGCCGATATCGATGATGCTTCCTTCCTTGGAAATGCCTTCACCGTACATGATGTCGATCTCCGCCTGTTTGAACGGAGGCGCCACCTTGTTCTTGACCACCTTGATCCGGGTACGGTTCCCGACCACGTCATTGCCCATCTTGATGCTTTCTACGCGGCGAACGTCGAGGCGCACCGAAGAGTAGAACTTGAGGGCTCGTCCGCCTGGAGTCGTTTCGGGGTTACCGAACATGACGCCGACTTTCTCGCGCAGCTGGTTAATAAAGATGGCAATCGTCTTCGATTTGGCGATCGCGCCGGACAGCTTGCGCAACGCCTGCGACATCAGGCGGGCCTGCAGGCCGACGTGGGAATCGCCCATCTCGCCTTCGATCTCGGCCTTAGGAACAAGCGCCGCAACCGAGTCTACGACGATAATGTCTACCGCTCCGCTGCGGACGAGCGCTTCGGCGATTTCCAGCGCTTGCTCGCCCGTATCCGGTTGGGATAACAAAAGCTCGTCAATATTTACGCCCAGCTTGCTGGCGTAAAGCGGATCCAAAGCATGTTCCGCATCGATAAACGCGGCTTGTCCGCCAGCCTTTTGAACTTCGGCGATGGCATGCAAAGCCACCGTCGTTTTACCGGAAGATTCCGGACCGTATACTTCAATGACGCGGCCTCTTGGAAGTCCGCCGATACCTAATGCTATATCCAAAGCCAGGGAACCGCTGGGAACGACTTCCACCTGCATGTGGGTCGATTCGCCCAATTTCATAATGGACCCTTTACCGAATTGTTTCTCTATCTGACGAAGCGCGATTTCAAGCGCAGCACGACGATCTGACAATAAACTCACATCCTTCACCGTTTATATTGATATCATACCTTGTTTTGGAACGTTTGCCAAGCATTTTTTCGAACATACATTCGTTTTTTTTGTTTTCGGCCCATTTCTCCTTCCGGCTGGAAGCCGCGGCCCGGAAAAGAAAAGAACCGCAGCAAATCCTTATTTGCACGGTTCTTCCGTATGCTCGTATTATACCTCTTTTGAACGCCGAAGCACAACTGCCCTTCGAAGGGGAAGGCCTCACTTGGAAATTAATCTCAGCCAGAGCCGGTAAAGCAGCGTCTTGACCGAACGGACCCGGACGCTCTCCCTGTTGCCGCCCAGCCGCAGTTCAAACACCTCGGTATCTTTTCCACGCTCCGCAAGGCCGACGTACACCAGGCCGGCAGGTTTGCCTTCGGAATCGCCCGGTCCGGCAACCCCCGTGACCGACAGCCCGAAATCGCTGCCCGTGATCGTCCGAACCTGGTCGGCAAGGGCTTCCGCCACTTCGCGGCTGACCGCCCCCGGAGCCTGCTCCCCTTCGAGCAGCGAACGCGGCACACGTAGAAGCTTCTCTTTCATCTCGTTGGAATAACATACGAATCCGCCGAGAAACATCGCCGAGCTGCCCGGGATCGCCGTGATGCTCTCCATCAGCAACCCGCCCGTGCAGCTTTCGGCCGCGCTGAGCGTCAACCCGCGCTCCGACATGATCTCCACGATCTTTTGTTCGATCGGCATGTCCGTGTTTGCGTATATATGCCCCGGAAGGCGCTCCTGAATTTTGGCTTCCATCGCCTCCAGCTTTTTCTCCGCCTCGGCCTCGCTTGCGGCCTTCGTGGATAGCCGCACCGAAACCTCGCCTTCCTTGGCGTAAGGGGCGATGGTCGGATCGCTCTGGGCCTGGATCAGATCAAGCAGCTTATCCTCCAGCAGCGATTCGCCGATGCCGGCAAACTTCAGCATCCTGGAATAAATCGGCATTTCATCCGTCAAGGCATGCTGCTGCAGCCATGGTTTCGCCTGCCGGTCGAACATCGGCTTCATTTCTTTTGGCGGACCCGGGAGAACGATGTAAAATTTGCCGTCCTGGGCGATGGCCACTCCGACCGCCAAACCGGTTTCGTTCGGAAGCGGCGTGCACCCTTCGATGACGAGCGCCTGGCGGCGGTTGTTTTCCGTCATGTCCCGGCCGCGGCTGACGAAAAATTCCTCCACCTGCTCCATCGCCGCAGCATCGATATGCAATTCGCGCCCCAGCACGGCTGCAAGGGCATCTTTAGTCAGGTCATCCTGGGTTGGTCCGATTCCGCCGGTCAGAAGCAGAATGTCCGCCCGCTCCGAAGCCAGCTCGATGGCATGCTGCAGACGCCCCATGTTGTCGCCGACGACCGTTTGGAAATAAACGTCGATCCCCATGGCCGCAAGCTCCCGGGATAAGTACTGCGCGTTCGTGTTCAAGATTTGCCCCAGCAGCAGTTCAGTTCCTACCGCGATAATTTCCGCTTTCATGCTGTCACTCCTCCTAGAAATCGGCGCATCCAAGACGCCCCGCTTAAAAAATTTGGCACGATACGGCGAATGTGCCGTATAAAAAAGATATATCCTCCTCCGGGCAACCAGAAACAGCGGAAGTTCTTTCCGTCTGATGAAAGAAAAAGCAATAGGATTGAACCTATTGCCGTTTACGCATTGGATAGCCGAAGCAGATGTTTGTTTTTGACGAAATAATCGATACCCGAATAAATCGTGATCAACGCAGCCGCCCAAGTGGCGATCGTGTCCAGCGGAATGCCGATCAGTTCAAATGGGAAGTTGTTGATGAGCATCAGGATAATGGCAACGATTTGAACAACCGTCTTCGCTTTTCCCCATTTGCTCGCGGCTACGACCGATCCGTCCAAAAGCGCGATCTGGCGCAGCCCGGTCACCGCGAACTCGCGGCTGATGATGACGACCGCAATCCACGAATCGCATTTCCCCATCTCGACGAGGGAGATCAGCACCGCCGCCACAAGGAGCTTATCCGCCAAAGGGTCAAGCAGCTTACCCAGATTCGTAACCATGTTGTTCTTCCGCGCCAAATAACCGTCTATACCGTCCGTGCTGGCCGCCAAAACGAAAATGAATGCAGCGACAAGCTGATTCAAGGGCAGCTCGTAAGAATTCCAAACCAATGGTTTAGGATAGAAGCTGAAATCCACCAAAAGAAACACCATCATGATCGGAATCAAACAAATTCTTGCAATGGTAATACGGTTGGGCAAATTCAATGTGCACCCTCCCCGGATCAAGCAAACTTGATGAATGAATTCAAATGATCGGCACCAAGGTACCGGAAACAGCTATGTAAAAACATCCACATGCACTTCTCCCCAAGTATAATATAACGTTTTATTCCCTGTCAAAAGCCCGAGGGGAGCGCCTTTCGGGGGAACCAATCCCCGGCGCGTGCCTGCCTGGGAAGTTATTTGAAGTTCGTGAACTGCAAATCAAGCGGAAGGTCCGCCTTGCGCAAAAGCTGCATGACAGCCTGCAGATCGTCCTTGCTTTTCCCCGTCACGCGGATTTGGTCGCCTTGGATTTGGCTTTTGACCTTCAGCTTGGAATCGCGGATGAGCACGTTGATTTTTTTGGCGTTCTCCTGGTCGATTCCCTGTTTCAAGCCGATGCGCTGGCGGACCGTTCCCATCGAAGCCGGTTCGATTTTGCCGTAATCCACGTTTTTCAGGGATAGGCCCCGTTTGATCATTTTCGACTGCAAAATGTCAATGACCGACTTGAGCTTGTATTCATCGTCCGAAACGATGACGAGCGCGTCCTTTTCCAGCTTCAGGCTGCTTTTGCTGCCTTTAAAGTCAAAGCGGGTTTCGATTTCTCTTTCCGCCTGGTTGATGGCATTGTTCATTTCCTGCAGATCGAACTTGGAAACGATATCGAATGAATTTTCGGAAGCCATTGCTACACGTCCTTTCTTAAAACTTCATGTCATATTATATGAAAATGTTGCGGACAAGTCTAATGTATTTATGCGAATCTTTGCCGGACGGCGGATAACACCCCGCCAACATCCCGCCGTCAAACGCCAAAAAGACATTCCTTCCGGGATGCGCCCGAAAGAAATGTCTCCTGCGGCTATGCCTTGTCGCGGTCAGGGACCGGTTGTCTGAACATGTTGAGAATCCCCAGCACGACCCATGCCAGTCCAAAACCCAATATGCCGTACCCCCAAGCGTTGGGAGTCAAATAGTACCCGAGGAGGCTGACAATAACGCCAATACCGGTTACGATCCAGCTGATTGCCATCGTTCCTGCACCTCTTTCATGGGAGATATGAACTTTATGCCAATAGTTCTATTGTCTCCGCGAGGATACGGGCTTATTCGTTTTGAAAAGCGGCTTGGATCAATCGTTGCCGGACGCGGAATTCGAATCGCCGCCGTCCGCCGCATTGCCGCTGTCGTTGCCGGTATTGCTGCCGGAAGACTGGTCTCCCGTCGTATTCACGGTGCCGGAATCCACGAGATTCAGCAGTATGCGGGATACCGATTTTCCGTCGGTGACCGTCTGGCCGCCCACCGTGATCGTCGTTGCCGGCGAATAGCCGGATTTGATGTACAGGCCTGCGGAATCAAGCGTGAACGACATGGATTCGCCGCTTTTCGTTTTGCCGAAAGAAAGCTTCTCCCCATGGATGTTTTGGCCTCTGTATACCTCCACCCAGCTTTCGCCCGACGCTTTGATTTCGACCGTCACCGGAGCTCCGGCAGGAGCGGCCACTTTAAAGATGGTGTCCTTGCCTCTCTTCCGATCCTTTTCAACCGTGACGGCCTGATTTCCCGGAGGGGTAACCGTACCGTTGTCGGTCGTCGTGCCGCCGTTGTCCGTCGTGGCATTGCCGTTATCGGTCGACGTATTGCCGCCGTTATCGGTCGACGTATTGCCGTTATCGGTCGTCGTTCCCGTCCCGTTGTCCGGCGGCGTCGTCTGCTGATTGCCTCCGGCCGTTCCTCCGCCGGTTTCGTTTTGGCCTTGCGGGGTGTTATCTTTGTTTTCACCCGCTTTGTCCTGACCGGCCGGCGGCGTCGTGGTCGTATTGGCGGCCTCGTTTTTCGAAGGATCCTGCTGGTTTTGGGTCACCTTGGCCGGATCGACGCCGTTGGACTTCGGTTGGGTTGCGCTGCTGGCGTACCAATAGATCACGACGATGATCAAAATCGGAAAAATCCACATCAGCGTCGTGGAAAGCCATTTGACGTTGCGCTCCGAAGAACGGGTACTGCTCCGTTTCTGGATCACCGGCTCCATGACCGGTTCGGGTTCGGCCGGCGCCTCCTGCTTATGTCCCTCCAGCAGCAGATCCGGATCCAAGCCGACCGTTTCCGCGTATGTTTTAATGAAGGCCCTCACGTAAAAGCTCCCGGGCAACACCTTATAATCCCCTGCTTCGATGGCCTCCAAATATCTTTTTCTAATTTTCGTCATTTCCTGCACGTCGTCCAGACTCATTCCCTTTTGCAGTCTGGCTTCTCTCAATTGCTGTCCAAGTTCGGACATGCCATCACCTCCTCATCCAAAAATTATATGTCGTCATTATAAGAACTGGTAAATGTATCGTATATGATTTCCTCGTTCGGATTGTTGCGCAATTCAACGATAATGTCGAAATCGTCGTACGTATATTCGGACTCCTGCACAAAAACATCCGGATGCTCGATCACTTTCGTGCTTGGCATCCGCATAATGTTTTGCAGCAGATTATAATGGCGTTCGTTCGAACGGATCGTGCTGACGATGCCGTCGATGATAAACACGTTGGCCGGATTCATCTCGTCTTCGGAAAGCTGGCTTCGGACCGTCTGCCGGAGCAGCGTCGACGATACGAACGTCCACCGCTTCATCGCGCATACGCTGCCCGCGATGATCGACTCGGTTTTGCCGACGCGCGGCATGCCCCGCAGGCCGATGACCTGATTGCCGCTCCTTTTAAATAATTCACCCAAAAAATCGACGAGTAATCCGAGTTCGTCCCGGGTAAACCGAAACGTTTTGCGGTCATCGGAATCCCGGTCGATGTACCGTCCGTGCCGGACGGCGAGAATGTCGACCAATTTGGGCTCGCGCAGCGCGCAAACCGTAATGTTGTCCACTTTTTTCAGCATCGCCCCCATGAGGCGGATCTTTTCTTCGTCATCGGTTTCAAGCAGCATGCCCCGGGTTTTCCCCTCCACGCCGTTGATCGTCAATATGTTTACCTCCAGCATGCCCAGCAGGGACGCGATATCCCCGAGCAGGCCCGGACGGTTTTTATGTATGCGGTATTCCATGTACCACTGTTTCGGTTGTTTCGTTTGATTCGCTTCCACCATGACACCCCATCTGAGCTTTTCCCGCACATTTCGACAAATTCAACTCAAGCCTCGGCCGCTTCCGATCATGCTGCTTCAATGCCGTAATGTCGGGTCACGTTAATGATATATAAAATGCTTGTGAAAAACAAGTTCAATACTGTAACCATTAGAGAAAAAGCCCCCTTACGGGGGCTTCTCGATGGCAAGGATTCAGATGAGCGATGGTTTGCGTCAAAGCACCCTTCAAACCGATCAGACGTTTTTCTTCGCCAGTTTGATCATCAAGCGCGCAATCGTGCGCCGTTCCTCTTTGTTGCCGACTTCCCATAACTCTTTAAGAGCGCGGTTCGAAGAGTTTTGGGGATCGACTTTCGCATCCAGAAAATCACCGATTTCATACGCAAGGTTGGCGATCGTTTCTTCGCTCATTCCCATCTTTTCGGCTTGGATGACGCGTTCGCCCAGAAACTTTTTCCAGGTATCGAAATTTTTGATTACGGTCATTGATAAGTCCTCCCTTAGCTATGGCGCATGAGATTTAAAATCAACAGTTGTAATATAACCTCAAGAACCATTGCCTATGCAGGGAAGACGCCATTGGCCGTTAACAGCTTCAGGTAATCCAGCCCCCGTTGGGACTGATCACTTGGCCGTTGATATAACCGGATTCCGGCAGCGCCAGGAAATAGACAAGGGACGAAATTTCATCCGGGGTGGCCAGTCGTCCTGCCGGAATTTCCTCCTCGAGCATTCGCTTCTCTTCCGGGTCCAAATGCCCCAGCATCTCCGTGTTCACCGCGCCGGGCGCGACGGCGTTGACGGTCACTCCCGAAGGCGCAAGCTCTTTGGCCAATGCCTTGGTAAACGCGTTGATGCCTCCTTTGGTCGTGGAATACAGCACTTCGCAGGAGGCCCCGGAAATGCCCCATACCGAAGACATGTTGATGATCCGCCCGTAACGCTGCGAAACCATATGCGGCATAAACGCCTGCGTGCACAAAAACAATCCTTTCAAATTGACGGCCATGACTTCGTCCCACTGCTCCTCCGTCACGTCCGCAAGCATGCCGTAATGCGAAATGCCGGCGTTGTTGATCAAAATGTCGGGCATCAGCCCGTGGCTTTCCAGCTTATCCTTCATGCGCGAGATCTGGCCTTTGTCCCTCAAGTCCGCCGAAACCGTCAATACTTTGGCGCCGTGCTGCATGCAGCGGCGGGCAACGTCATTGGCCGCTTCATGCGAAGCGCCGTAATGGATGACGACGTTCATCCCCACCTGCGCAAACCGTTCGGCGATGGCCGCTCCGATCCCTCGGCTTGCGCCCGTGACCAGCACCGTCGTGTCGCCGAGCGCTTTGGCCAAGCTCTCCTCTCCCCGACTTTCCATTAAGGATTCACCACGATCGATACCGCCATCTGATTCCAATCCACGTGTTCCTTCAGGCGGTCGTTGACTTCCTGCAGCGTAATGGACTCATACACTTGCACGACGGAGAAAAAATCGCTGCCGCGGAACTGGTAGCGGGTAAATTCATGGGCGATGTTTTCCGGCGAATTGAGCATGCGGAGATATCCGCCGATTTTCTTTTTCCGCGCCCGTTCGAAATCCGATTCCTTAAACCCGTTTTTCAGCACGTTGTCCACTTCCTCGCGGACTCTCGCCAGCAATTTGTCCGGATCCGGCGTGTCACCGCCGACCGCGGAAAACGCGTACTGAGGCGAGCTGTTGTACTCATGCGAAAAGCTGTCCGAAATGAGCTCCTCGTCATACAGCTTTTGATAAAGCTCCGTGCTTGTGCCGAACAGCAAATCGAGCATCAGCTTTGTCGTCAAATCGCGGCGGAGCAGCTCGCTGCCGGTAAAACCGACCGTCTTTTCCTTGAAGCCGAACAGGCATTTCGGCATGGATACCGCCAGTTTGGCGACGCGGCGTTTTTCCGCGACCTCCACGTTTTCCGGCTCGAAAATGCGCTCGATTTTGCCCTGCGGTTTGTAATCCTTAGCCGCCTGATTGGCCCGAACAAGCTCGAACACTTCCTCCGGATTGACGCCGCCCACGACGAACAGCAGCATGTTGCTCGGATGGTAAAAAGCATTGTAGCACGTATAAAGCGTTTCTTTCGTAATGGTGCTGATCGATTCCACCGTGCCGGCGATGTCGATATGGACCGGATGGATCTGATACATCGCTTCGATCAGGCCGAAATAGACGCGCCAGTCCGCGTTATCGAGGTACATGTTGATTTCTTGGCCGATGATGCCCTTTTCCTTCTCCACGTTTTGGTCCGTAAAATAAGGATGCTGCACGAAATTGATCAGCGTCTCGAGATTCGCCTTGACGTTTTCGGTGGCGGAAAAAAGATATACCGTCTGGTCAAAGCTGGTGAACGCGTTGGCGGATGCCCCGTTGGAAGCGAAGGTGGCAAAAATGTCCCCCTCCGGCTCCTCGAACATTTTATGCTCCAGGAAGTGGGCGATGCCGTCGGGCACGGAAACCTCTTCCTGTCCTTCCACGCGGAAATGGTTGTCGACCGAGCCGTATTTGGTCGCAAACGTGGCGTATGTTTTTTGGAATCCGGGTTTGGGCAGCACGTACACGTGAAGCCCGTTGTCCATCACTTCCTTGTACAGCGTCTCCTGCAAGTTGTCGAACTGAAGTTTTTCCACCGTTTATTCCTCCTTCTGGCCCTTCAGGAAATAGATCGTATCCAGCTCAAAGGTTTCCGCGGCCGCCTTCACGTCTTCGATCCGGATCGCTTCCACCTGCTGCAGCAGCTCGGCGCGCGACCGGTCCTTGCCGGAAAATTGGCGGTTGAAATCGTAGGCGATCATCTCGAAGGCGGAATCGTCGATCTCCAGCAGAAGGTTGCGGATCATCGCTTTGGTTTGGGACATTTCCAATTCGGTGATTTTGCCTGCGCGCATATCTTCCAGCTGCATTTTAATGATCTCCAGCGCCTTTTCGTAATTTTGAATCTCGATGCCGGACTGGATGGTTCCGATGCCTTTGTGCCCGTCGTAACGGGAGGACGCATAATACGCCAGGCTCGCTTTTTCCCGGACGTTCATAAACAGCTTGGAGTGCGGATACCCGCCCAAAATCCCGTTGTACATCAGCGCGGCGGCGTATTGGTCGTCGGCGTATGTAACGGACGTGCGGAGCCCCATGTTCAGTTTGCCTTGGCTGACTTCCATTTTTTCGACGACCGTGCGGACTTCGTCGGCTTTGCGGACCGACTTCTCCTGTTTATAGGACGCCTCGGCGGCAGCGCTCAAATCGAAGTGTTTGCCGATCAGCTTTTCGACTTCTTCAAGCGACGTGTCTCCCACGACGTACAGATCCAAGCTGGCGTGATCCAGCCATTGGCGGTACGCATCGTAAAGGCTTTGCGGCGTAATGCCTTCCAAATCCTTGCGTTGTCCGAGCGGATGGAGACGGTAAGGCTCGTTCCGGCACATTTCTTCGATGCAGCGTTCCGACGCGTACCGGATTTTGTCGTTGACGATCGCTTCCATCTTTTTGCGCACGTTTTCTTTTTCGGCCTGCACGTAGCTGCCGCGGAAACGCCCTTCTTCCAGCACGGGGCGCGTCACCACTTCCCCCAGAAAAGCGAAGGAGGATTCCAGCAGGCTTTCCTGGCTTTTCACGAACGAATCGTTGATCGTGTCCATGCGGAACTGGACGATCTGATAATTTCCTCTTTTATATACGTCAAAACCGAAACCGGCACCGTACATTTGCTCCAGCTGTTCGCGGATTTGCCGCGTTTCCGGGTAGGAAGCGGTTCCCCGTCTCAGCACGAACGGAGTCAAGGCCGTTCCCGTTACCGTCTCCTCCGCGAGCGGGATGCCCGCGTAAAGCGAGATGGCGAACGTTTTAAAGCGTTTCGACGGCAAAACGTGAATCCGCATTCTGCCTGCGTTTCCATGTTGGAATGCTGTTTTATTCAAGGTCCAAAACTCCTTTAGCCATGAATTTGTCTGTCGATACAAATATGAATATGTTCCATTCTATACCATCCCAAAGTGAAGAAGCAACCGAAGACAAACCCTCCGGTTGCTGTTTTCTGGGCGGCAAAACGGCCTACATGCAGAAGATATGTTGTCCGATGGTTTTAACCTGCGGACGGGACCAGATCCACTTCGAGGTCGCTGTTTTCGGGTTGAAATAATACAGGCATCCTCCCGTCGGATCCCATCCGTTCAAGGCCTGCTGGACAGCTTTGCGCGCCACTTCGTTCGGCGTGAGCCAAATTTGTCCGTCGGCTACCGCCGTAAACGCGCCGGGCTGGAAGATGACGCCGTGCACGGTATTCGGGAAGCTCGGGGACTTCACGCGGTTCAAAATGACCGCCGCGACCGCCACTTGCCCTTCGAAAGGTTCGCCCCGGGATTCGCCGTACACCGCGTTGGCCATGATCTTCAGGTCGTTTTCGGACAATCCCATCGTGTTGGCGGAAGCGAGAGGTTCGGATTTGTTGCCGCCGGTGTCGTTTGCGGGCGCTTCGCTTTTACCGGCAGCCGTTTCGGACGGTCTCCAATCTTTCGTCGCATTGTACAGCTTCAGCTTCGTTTTGGCGCCGACCGTGCCGTCGACCTCCATGCCGAATTCGGATTGGAACCATTTGACGGATTTTAACGTCGCCCAGCCGAACTGGCCGTCGATTTTGCCGTTATAGAAACCGAGAAATTTCAAGCGTCCCTGCAGCTCGTAAATATCCTGGCCGGAGGATCCGTATTTCAGCACCGTCGTTCCGAACGTAGGTACCGCCTCTTCGGGAACGGGTTTCGTTTTATCGGATGCGGCCCGGTCCCCCATCAGAGGCTGCGCCCCGGCAATAACCGCCGCTGACAAAAGGACCAGAAGTCCTGACATGATCCACAATTTCTTTTTTTTCATTTCGCAGCTCTACCTTTCTCTTGTGAGTTTGACTAGGATGGCTACGGTTATTATGACAAGAGCCACCATGAACTATGCACATTGCAAAAGAAAGGATGTAAACCGTCAGGGCATTTACGTTCAAGCCGTTCCAACGCAAAAAGGCGGCCGGCAATACATTGGAATGTACTGCGGCCGCCAATCGGTTTTTCTTAAGGCCATTCGCGTTTGCTTTTTTGGTTACGTGACGGGTTCCCCGGGTCTGTTCAAAACGTTATCCTCAAGAACCAGAAATTTGTCGCCGTATTCGCGAATAATATGCTGTTCCCCCCAAGAGCATAGGGAATCCAATATGTTTTTCAAGCTCCAGCCGTATTCGGTGAGCTCGTATTCGACTTTTGGCGGGACCTGATTATATACGATGCGGTTCACGATCCCGTCCTCCTCCAGTTCCCGGAGCTGTTGGGTCAACATTTTTTGGGTGATGCCCGGCATGAGCCTGCGCAGATCGCTCGTACGCTTCTTGCCGTGGGTCAAATGGCATAAAATGACGCATTTCCATTTCCCCCCGATGACTTCGAGCGTTGCTTCCACGGAAATGTTGTATTTTTTCATAAGGTCCTCCCTCCGTTTCATCATGGGAACTTTTTAGTACCTATAGCACTTTGAAGTACGTACTGTTCAAATGATCACTGCCGATTCATAATAGCATATACCGGCCGGGATGACTAGAACAGGAGTGAAAAGAATGCCACAAGAAAACAAAAAAAGCATATTTGCGCTTCTGGCTTTAGCCATCAGCGCATTTGCCATCGGAACGACTGAATTCATCAGCGTAGGCCTGCTGCCCTTGATTGCGGAGGATCTCCATATTTCGCTTACGCTGACCGGTTTGACCGTAACGTTGTATGCCCTCGGAGTCACCTTCGGCGCGCCGGTGCTGACTTCGATGACCATAAAGATGTCGCGCAAAAAGCTTTTGATCGGTATCATGCTCGTGTTTATCGCGGGCAACAGCATGGCCGCATTGGCAAACGGAATCGTCATGCTGCTGGCGGGGCGGATCATCTCCGCGCTGGCCCATGGCGTGTTCATGTCCATCGGCACGACGATCGCCGCCGACATCGTTCCGGAAAATCGCCGCGCCAGCGCGATTGCCATTCTTTTTTCCGGCTTGACCATCGCCACCGTCACCGGCGTGCCGCTCGGGACGTTTCTCGGCCAGCAGCTGGGATGGCGGGCCGCGTTCATCTCCATCGCCGCGGTCGGCTTGGTCGCGTTGCTCGCTAACCTCGTGCTGGTCCCTTCGCATCTTCGGAAGGGCGTCAAGACGCCGGTCCGCGAGCAGCTCAAACTGTTTGCCAACGGAAGATTGCTGCTGGCTTTTCTGATTACGGCCCTGGGATACGGGGGGACTTTTGCGGTCTTCACTTATTTATCCCCACTGCTTCACCAAATAACAGGGTTCGCGGAATCCACGACGGCGCTCATTCTGCTGGTGTACGGCATCGCCATCGCCATCGGCAACATGGTCGGCGGGAAAGCGGCCAACCGCAATCCGTTGTCGGCGCTGCTTGTCATGTTTATTCTGCAGGCTGCGGTTCTGCTGCTGCTTACCTTTACGGCGCCGTTCAAAATCGCGGCGTTGATCACCGTCTTCCTGATGGGCCTGCTTGCATTCATGAACGTACCCGGCTTGCAGTCGTATGTGCTGACGCTTGCCGAACGGTATGTGCCGAAAGCGGTGGACGTCGCCTCGGCGATCAATATCGCCGCGTTTAACGCCGGAATCGCGCTTGGCGCTTATTTGGGCGGACGGGTAACGGATTCGCTCGGCCTTGTCCATACGGGCTGGGTCGGTGCCGTGATGGTTGCGGCCGCCGTTATTCTTACCGGATGGAGTTATATTTTGCAAAGAAAAGAAACAAGCGTTTTAACGCACAATAATGAAAGATCAATTCGAGGAGGATCACATCATGACATTGCATCTGCAAAGCACGACAAAGCTTGCTAACGGAGTAGACATGCCTTGGCTTGGCCTCGGCGTATTTAAAGTGGAGGAAGGCGCGGATCTGATCGCGGCGGTAAAAGCCGCCATCAAACACGGATACCGCAGCATCGACACGGCGGCCATTTACGGGAACGAAAGCGGCGTCGGCCAAGCCATCCGCGAAGCGTTGGCGGAAAACGGGATCGCCAGGGAAGAACTGTTCGTAACCTCCAAGGTATGGAATCAGGACCAAGGCTACGACGAAACGTTGGCTGCCTTTGACGCAAGCTTATCCAAACTCGGTCTGGACGTGCTTGACCTGTACCTTATTCACTGGCCGGTTGCAGGCAAGTATAAAGACACGTGGAGAGCCCTGGAAAAGCTGTATAAGGACGGGCGCGTCCGGGCGATCGGCGTCAGCAACTTCCATGTTCACCATCTGCAGGATCTGCTGTCCACCGCAGAAATCAAGCCGATGGTCGACCAGGTGGAATTCCATCCTTACCTGGCCCAAAACGAGCTGTTGACCTTTACGAAAGAGCAGGGCATTCAGCTCGAAGCCTGGTCGCCGCTCATGCAGGGCGAACTGTTAAACCAGCCTGTGCTTCAAGAGATTGCCGCGAAGCATAACAAATCCGTCGCTCAAACGATTTTGCGCTGGGATCTGCAAAAAGGCGTCGTAACGATTCCGAAATCGATCAAGGAACATCGCATCATCGAAAATGCTTCGATTTTCGACTTTGAGCTTTCGCCTGAGGATATGGAAAAAATCGACGCCCTGAACCAAAACCGCCGGGTCGGCCCGGACCCGGACAACTTCGATTTTTAAGCCCAAAAGGGATGATGGATCGGGTACTGTATAAAAAAGAAAAAACGTGCTGCCGCGGTATGAAACCGCAGCGGCACGTTTTTTTGTTTACGGAAGACTCGCCGGCTCTTTATGAACTGATCCGGTTTTGCTGCTGATACTGCTCCAGCGACACGAGGACCTCGCGTGGTTTGCTTCCTTCATAAGGGCCGATAATGCCCCGGGCTTCCATGGAATCGATCAAGCGGGCCGCACGCGTATACCCGACCCTCATTCTGCGCTGCAGCAGCGATACCGAAGCCTGCTTGGCCTCGAGCACGATTTGCACCGCCTGATCGTACAGCTCGTCCAGCTCTTCGTCCGCTTCGGGCTGCGACTCATCCACTTCGGGGACGATCGATTCGTCATATTGGGCTTCGCCCTGCTCGCGCACGTAATTGACGATCGTTTCCACTTCCTGGTCGGTCATAAAAGCGCCTTGGACGCGAATCGGTTTCGAAGACCCCATCGGCATGAACAGCATATCGCCCCGGCCCAGCAGCTTTTCCGCCCCGGCCATGTCGAGGATCGTCCGCGAATCCACCTGGGAAGAAACGCCGAAGGCAATCCGCGAAGGAATGTTGGCCTTGATGACCCCCGTGATGACGTCCACCGAAGGCCGCTGGGTGGCGATGATCAGGTGGATGCCGGCGGCGCGCGCCATTTGCGCAAGCCTTGTGATCGCTTCTTCGACGTCATGCGCCGCCACCATCATAAGGTCCGCGAGCTCGTCCACGATGACCACGATGTAAGGAAGCACGGCCGGCAAGTTGTCTTTCATCAGATTGTTGTAACCTTCGATGTTCCGGGTGCCGGATTTGGAAAACAGCTCGTACCGTTTCTCCATTTCGACGACGATTTTTTTCAGGGCGAGCGAAGCCCGCTTCGGATCCGTCACCACCGGAGCCATCAAATGCGGAATGCCGTTGTACACGTTCAGTTCAACCATCTTCGGATCGACCATCAGGAATTTGACCTCATCCGGTTTGGCTTTATACAAAATGCTCGTAATAATGCCGTTGATGCAGACCGATTTCCCCGAGCCGGTCGCGCCCGCGACCAGCAAATGGGGCATTTTCGCAAGATTGCCGACGATCGTCTGCCCGGAAATGTCCCTGCCGAACGCAATGGACAGCTTGGACTGGGCGTCCTGGAACACCGGCGTTTCCATGACTTCCCGCATCGTAACCAGAGACACCTCGTTATTCGGCACCTCGATGCCGATGGCCGATTTGCCCGGAATCGGCGCTTCCATCCGAATGTCCTTCGCCGCCAGCGCCAGCGCGATATCGTCGGTCAGGCTGACGATCCGGCTGACCTTGACGCCGATATCCGGCTGGATCTCGTAACGCGTCACCGCCGGGCCGCGCACGACTTCAAGCACCTTGGCCCGAACGCCGAAGCTCTCGAGCGTCGCCTCCAGCTTGCGGGCCGTTTGCATATAGTCGTTCTGGTCCCCGGCTTTGCCGCCGTTATGCGGTTTGGCCAACAAACGGAACGGCGGAAGCTTGTACGGCTTCGGCGGCGGGGCGGGCGGTTTCGTCTCAAGCGGTTCTGCCGCCTCTTCACCGGCCGGCCCTTGGCCATGTTCCTCTGCGGCTTCCCCGCCCGTTTCAGGGGAAGATGGGATCGGCTGCAGGCCTTCATGTCCGCTTTCATCCGAAACGGCTTGTACGCCACCGTCCGGCACGGGTTCATGTTCCTCCCAATCCTCTTCCTCCAAGCTCCCTTCGGATTTCACCTGCTCGAAGAAGTCGCGGATGATGGGCGATGACGTTTCCGCTTCTCCGCGATTCCACGGTTCGGGCTCCGCATCGATTCCGCCATACTCCGGCACATCATCGTAAATCAGCTTTGCCGCGCGGCTGGAATGCCTGTCTACAGGCTCCAATATGTCGCTTCCGTCCAGATCCTCGTCCGGTTCCGGAGCCGCCCCCTCTGCAGCAGGTTTGCCGATTTTGTTGCCAAAAAGCTGGAAAAACACCGGCGCGGACCTCTTCGGCTTCGGCTCGACGAAATCGTCGAGATCGTCCTCCTCATCCTCATCCGGCAGCGGGGCATGCCCCCGTTTTCGCGACGGTTTGGCGGAAGACGCGACGGCTTGCGGTTTTTGTGCCGCTATCCGTTTTTGCACGTTGCTTCCCGCTTGAACCATTCGTTTGCGCAAGATCCGCATCAGGTCGACGTACGACAGGTTCGTGATCAGCATGAAGCTGATAATGAACATGACGATGAGCATCAGCTTCGTTCCCGTATTGCCGAACAGCCAAAACAAAACGGCGTATTGGAGCGCACCGGCGTACCCTCCGCTAATATCCTTGTTCAGCATGGAACGTTCTTTGGAGCCTGCGGACGACAACAGCGAGCCGTCCAAATCATTATGTATTTGGGCAATGATATGTCCGGCGCTCAGGCCGGGAACATGGGACAGCTTCTTCTCGAGCGAGGCGACGCTGCTCATGAGCGTCAACGCCAGCACAAGCAAAACGATCCCGCTTTTGCGGGTGCTCCACCGGTTGGGCCATTTTCGCTGAATCATGACGCTGAGCCCCACATAAATGCCGATTAAAGGAATGACAAAATAAAACCGTCCAAGCACTAGGCCGAACATTTTAGATAAAGACCACCCTACCGCCGCTTCGCCGGACAGGGCAATGACGGATAGGGTGATCAATATGATGCCGTATATTTCGTATTTCAGAACATTGGTCAGCAAGGCCTTCTTCTTTTTTCTCCGTTTAGCCAAGAAATGTCACCCCCGGAACCCCATTATACCATATAATCCCGGTGGGCACCTATGTTCTGTTTTTCGCAAATTTCGCTTTATGTTGCCGGGACATAACGGATAATCTGTCCGGGGGAATATGACGGATTCAAATAGGAATCCAGCGGCCCGTCCAACAAACGGACGATTTGCACCTGGTTATGATCCAGGGGCTTCACTTCCATCAAAATCCCTTTAAACCGCACTTCCGTCGTCGTCGTTTCTTCCCCTTGCTTTTCCCAAACGGCTTCCAGCGGCATGACGGTATGGAGCGTCATTGCGTGATCCCCTCCGTTTCGCCGGCCCGCTTGCGTTCGTCGATCAACTGGTTCAGCTTCATGATCGCTTGCCCGATGCCGCCGACCTCGTCCATCAAACCGTATTTCACCGCATCGATCCCGCCGACCGGCGTCCCGACGTCCCGGTTCAGCTCGCCGGTGCGGAACATGAGCTCCTTGAATTGCGATTCCGTGATCCGCGAATGGGACGTAACGAACCGAACGACGCGCTCCTGCATTTTTTCCATGTATTCGAACGTTTGCGGGACGCCGATGACCAGTCCGTTCAAGCGGATCGGGTGAATCGTCATCGTCGCGCTTTCGGCGATGATCGAATACGTGGACGATACGGCGATCGGAACGCCGATGCTGTGTCCTCCGCCGACCACGACCGTCACCGTCGGTTTGGTCAGCGAGGCGATCATTTCGGCGATGGCCAGCCCGGCTTCGACGTCGCCGCCGACCGTATTCAAAATAATGAGGAGCCCGTCGATGTTTTTGTTTTGCTCGGCCGCGACGAGCGTAGGGATGATATGCTCGTATTTCGTCGTTTTATTTTGCGGCGGAAGAACCATATGTCCCTCGATCTGACCGATGATGGTCAAGCAAAATATGTTGGATTCGTTTGCGGTAGGCACATTCATCTGGCCAAGCTGCTGCACGGCCTCAATTGCTGCTTTCGTTGGGTTTTCCGGCTGCTGCTCCGGCGCGGCCGGTTCCTCCATACGGTAATGACCTGTTTCATTCGCCATGTTTTATTCCCCATCCTTTCACGTCAAAGGTGCGTTCATTCTGTTTAGTATGGCGGGCCGAACCCGGGTATTATTCCTTTTTGCCCCTGAAAAATAAAACGGCACCCTGCTCCCGTTCCGCCAAACGTCAAAAAAAGCACCCGCCGGAACGGGTGCTTTCTCCCTGGAACCTTAATGAAGCTGCTGCTGTTCGGAAATTTCGCTGAGCGCTTCTCCCGCTTCATTGATATGAATGTTGATGGTAGCCAGATCGCCGATGGCGCAAATGCCGACGATTTCCCCGTTTTCGACGACCGGGATGCGGCGGATTTGATGATCGGCCATCATGCGTGCGCATTCATGGGCGTCGGTATCGGGAGAACAGGTCACGACGTCTTTCGTCATGCACTCGTGGCAGTGTACGCTGTCCGGATCTTTGCCTGCGGCCACGCATTTCAGCACGATGTCGCGGTCGGTGATCATGCCTACGATTTTTTTGCCTTCGCATACGGGAAGCGATCCGCAATTGATATCGCGCATCATTTTTGCGGCGGCAGTTGCCGTATCATGCGGAGCGCATGTTTGAACATTCGTTGTCATACATTCGCGAACTAAAGTCATTGTTATTGATCCTCCTCGTGGGAAATTCCCCCGTATTGTTCCCCATGTGGAATCCCGGTTATTCAAAAGACGAAGCAAAAAAGCGCAGCTTCCGGTTGATCGGAAAACTGCGCTTTGATTATCGGTGTTTTTCCTATGGCATGCAGGAGAAGCCTCGTCCATAACTTAGCCTGCATATGAGGAAAACAGATGAGTGAATGTGGCCAATATGGGGTCAAGTGACGAACACGGTAAAAGATAGTGCTGGTATATCAAGCATTTGCCACTTCATGTTTGCAACATTACACTTCCATAATGATCGGCAAGATCATAGGTCTGCGGCGGGTCTGTTCGTACAGGAACCGTCCCAGCGCATCCTTGACTCCCGTTTTGAGGGAAGCCCACTCGTTCACATTCTCGCTCATCAGCTTCTGCAGCGTGCTCGAGACGATCCGGTTCGCTTCGTCAAGCAAGCCTTCGGATTCACGTACATACACGAAACCTCTGGAAATAATGTCCGGTCCGGACATGATCGTGCCGTCCTGTTTGCTGAGCGTAACCACAACGACCAGAATGCCGTCCTGGGAAAGCAGCTTGCGGTCCCGCAGGACGATGTTGCCTACGTCGCCGACGCCCAGTCCGTCGATGAGCACGTTGCCGGCCGTGACTTTACCGGCTTTGCGCGCCATGCCGTTCTGAATTTCCACCACTTCACCGATATCGGTGATAAAGATGTTGTCGGGATCGACTCCCACCGATTCCGCCAGGAGCGCATGCTTGCGCTGCATTCTGTACTCCCCGTGGATCGGAAGGAAAAATTTCGGTTTCATCAGGTTCAGCATCAGCTTCAGTTCTTCCTGGCTGCCGTGTCCGGAAACGTGAACGCCCGAGTTCGAGCCGCTGTAAATGACCTCGGCGCCTAAACGGAAGAGTTCGTCGATCGTCCGGCCGACGTATTTCTCGTTGCCGGGAACCGGCGTTGCAGCGATGATAACGGTATCACCCGGCAAAATATCGACCTTGCGATGGGTAGAACGGGCCATGCGGGTCAGCGCCGACATCGGTTCGCCTTGGCTGCCCGTGCACAATACGACGACGCGGTCGGCGGCCATCTTGTTCACTTCTTCCGGTTCGATCAGCATGCCGTCCGGCATGTGGAGATAGCCGAGCTCGGCGGCGATCGACACGACGTTGACCATGCTTCGTCCGATCACCGTAATTTTGCGGCCCGTCGATTCCGCGGCGTTGACGACCTGCTGGATCCGGTGAACGTTGGATGCAAACGTGGCGATCACGACGCGTTGGGACGCTTTCCGGAAAATGTCCTCCAGCACGAGGCCGACGTTTTTCTCCGATGGCGTAAAGCCCGGTTTTTCGGCATTGGTGCTGTCGGACAGCAGCGCGAGAACGCCTTCTTCGCCAATGGCAGCCATCCGCTGCAGGTTGGCATACTGGCCGTTTACCGGCGTATGGTCGAATTTAAAGTCGCCCGTATGAACGACATTGCCCTCCGGCGTCGCGATGCAAATGCCGACGGAATCCGGAATGCTGTGGTTCGTTCTGAAGAACGTCGCTTTCAGCGTTGAGCCGAGCTGCACCACCGAATCCTCATGGATCAGAATCCGTTTCGTTTCGCCGAGCAGATTGGCTTCCTTCAGCTTGTTCTCGACGAGTCCGAGCGTCAGCTTCGTTCCGTATACCGGAACATTCAAATGTTTGAGGACGTAAGGCAAACCGCCGATGTGATCCTCGTGTCCGTGAGTGAGCAAAATGCCTCTCACTTTGTCGCGGTTTTCCGTCAAGTAGCTGATATCGGGGATGACGATATCGATGCCAAGCATGTCCTCTTCGGGAAATTTCAAGCCTGCATCAACAACAACGATATCATTCGCGTATTGAATGACATACATGTTTTTCCCGATTTCACCGACGCCGCCCAATGCAAATATCGTCAATTTATCGTTATTATTTTTTTTAGACAAATGAATCTAAACCTCCTATGGTGTTGGACGTCGTACCATTTTATAGTATTTTAATTTCAAAAATATACCGCACCCAGTCACTTGACCTCATTATACATGATAAAAAACGCAAAACACAAGTCACCCTCCACGTAAGTGTTAACGTTCCCCAAAAATAAAGCCTCTATTTGCTACAAAAAACAGCGCCCGAACGGGCGCTGTCATCGTTTTTTTCGTAATGTTGACGTCGATAAAAATCAAGCCTGCAAAGAAGCTACAAGATCGCGGAGAAACGCGGCTTCGGATTCGCTGGGGTCGACGAGCGGCAAACGTACACCGCCAACGGGACGGCCGAGCAGATTCAGGGCATATTTCAATGCAGAAGGATTCGGCACGGGATGCGGGCATTCGAAAAGCCCCTTGAAAACAGGGAACAACTTCTGATGCAGCTTCGCCGCTTCGGCTGCCTCTCCGTTCAAATACGCTTGAATCATGTCCTTCATGGACGCGCCGATCAAATGGCTGGCCACGCTCACAATCCCGTAAGCGCCAACCGCGATGGCCGGCAGCGTCACGGAATCGTCGCCCGAATAAACCTTGAAATGTTCGGGGGCGGCCGAGGCGATGAGCGTCACCTGCTCAAGAGAGGCGCATTCTTTCGTGCCGACGACGTTAGGAATCCGGGCGAGGCGGAGGGTCGTCTCGACCGAAAGGCTCGTTACGGTTCGTCCCGGCACATTGTAAAGAATGACCGGCAGGTTCGTGCCGCGAGCGATGGCCTCGAAATGGCGGTACAACCCTTCCTGGTTCGGCTTGTTGTAATAAGGCACGACCAGCAGCGCCGCGTCAACGCCCAATTTTTCGGCCTTCCGGGTCAGCTGGACGGAATGCTCCGTGTTGTTGCTGCCCGTCCCGGCGATGATTTTGCAGCGCCCTTTGGCATGCTCCACCGCGAAAGCAAACAGCTCCAGCTTCTCTTCATCGCTTAACGTCGGGGACTCGCCCGTCGTGCCGCAGATGACGAGGGAATCCGATTTTTGCTCTTCGATCAAATATTCAATCATGTTTGACGTTTCCGACCAGTTGATGTTTCCCTGCTCGTCAAACGGCGTGATCATGGCCGTTATCAATCTTCCGAAATCCACTTGTATAACCTCCTCAAACGATGGAACGCGCTCTTGCAAGCCGTTTTTTATGAGATTTCCAATGAATATGCAGGCTAGGCGGCTCTGCGGTATGGAAGATCCGTTGATCAAAACGTTTCTCCCTTAACCGCTAAGCCGCTTCTTAAGTAAAAGTTATCTATGAAGTTCGAATTTGGTATGAAGAGCACGCAATGCCTGCACCATGTCTTCTTTTTTCACGAGCACCCAGATGGTCGTGTTCGAATCGGCCGATTGCAGGATTTGAATGTTCTGTTCGCTTAACGATTCGACGATTTTGGCCATGATTCCCGGAACCCCGTTGATTCCCCCGCCGATGACCGAAACTTTGGCACAGCCGGACAACGCCTTGGGCTCGAATCCAAGCTCGCGGAGAACCGTCAACGCCCGATCCGAATCAAAGTCAAACACCGTATAGACCGCCCCGGTTGGGGTAACATTAATAAAGTCCACGCTGATGGAATTTTCCGCCATCGCTTTAAATACCTGAAGCTGAAGATTATGGCCTCCGCCTTCGCAATCGACCGTAATTTGCGTCACGTTGCTTACATAGGCGATCCCGGTCACGTAACGGTCCATAAAGCCCAGCTGAACGTCCTTGAAGCCCTCCGGCTGGGTCACCAGCGTCCCTTCATCCTCGGAAAACGTAGACCGCACCCGAACGGGGATATGGGCCTGCATGGCGATTTCAACGGCCCGGGGGTGAATCACTTTGGCGCCGTACTGCGCCATGTTGCAAATTTCAGCGTAGCTTACGACGGGCAGCGGTTTGGCGTCTTCGACGATTCTCGGGTCCGCAGTCAAAATGCCGTTGACGTCCGTATAGATGTCAACGATTTCCGCATGAAGCGCAGCGCCGAGAGCCGTAGCCGAAGTATCGCTTCCGCCTCTCCCCAGGGTCGTAAAGTCGCCGGACTCCGCCTGTCCCTGAAAACCGGTCACGATAACCACCTGATGCGTCTCCAGTTCGGAAATCACCCGGTCCGGACGCACGTCCTTGATCCGGGCATTGCCGAATTGATCGTCCGTGACGAATCCGGCCTGCGCCCCCGTCAGCACGGTTGCGCGAATGCCTTCGGACTCCAACAGGCTGCAAAGCGTAGCCGCGGAGATGATTTCACCGCAGCACAGCAGTAAATCCCTTTCGCGCGCAGGCAGCGCATCGCCATTCTGGGCAACCCAGTCAAGGAGCGTGTCCGTAGCGTAAGGCTCACCTCGGCGTCCCATTGCGGACACAACGACAACGAGCTGGTATCCAGCATTCAGCTCGCGTTTGACGTGGCCAATGACAAGCTCTCTTGCCTGCGGCGTCGACAGCGACGTACCGCCAAATTTTTGTACTAAAATACTCATTTCCATTCCTCCATACGACTAAGAACGCGCGGAACGTTTGGCTGCAGCAATCTCGTCTTTCGGACAGCACGGTTTAGAGCCGCACCCTCACGGAATTATCGTTGCATCGATTGGAGGTTTTGTTGCCCGCGACAAGATCACGGCGCAAACGCCCTGCAAAAACGTCCGGCTTCCTGCGGCATGGGTCGCAGGCGGATAAGGGCAGGAAGCGGGGCGGCTGCGCGTGCCAAATTCCCGGCGCTTCCTCCAAAATTACGCGTCTTCAAGTTCATAGTCTCTCTCAAGTTCGACAATTACAGATTTTATGTGACCGCAAACGACAGGAATGCGGGCACAAGCGGCCGTTGCATGGACGGATCCGCCTTGCTGATTCAGCGCCCGGATCGCCATGCGGCAGCCTTCGAATTAAAATGGTGAAGCCATACAGGATGTTCGGCCGTTTAGGCCGAGAACACCCGTTGAAGGATCATGGGCTGAAGCTGTTTTCCTTCCAGCGCTGCGTAGCAGGCTTCGGGAATCAAATCCATCTGGGCCACAAGCGAATTCGGCTTTTGAAAAGGATTATCCTGGCCAAACGGAACAAAATAGATGTTTTTCGTAATTAAAAGCTTGGCGATGTTGGACGCATTCAGTCCAAGCCCGTCATTGGTCGAAATCGCGAGCACAAGCGGTCGCTGGTTCCTCATCTGGGCCTTGGCGGCCATAAGCACCGGACTGTCCGTCATCGCGTTTGCCAGCTTGCTCGTCGTGTTTCCGGTGCAAGGGGCGATGACCAGCACATCCAGCAATTTGGACGGCCCCAGCGGCTCCGCTTCGACAATCGTAGTAATGATGTCATTGCCCGTAATGTCTTTTAATTGCTGAAGCCAATTTTGAGCCGTTCCGAAACGTGTATCCGTTACCTGCACCGAACCCGACGCGATCGGCACCACGTTCGCGCCGGCTTCCACGAACCGCTTCACCTGCGGCATGATTTCCTCAAGCGTGCAGTGTGATCCCGTAACTGCATAACCTACCGTTTTACCCTGCCAATTCATTGTCCATCCCCCCGAGTCTTGAACTCATCCGAAATCAACTGTACCAACGTGTTCGCGATAATCGAACCAGCCGTTTTGGGAGCTACGATTCCAGGGAGCCCGGGGGCAAGCAGCGCCTTGATCCCCCGCTTCTCCGCATACCGGAAATCGCATCCTCCGGGAGCGGAAGCAAGGTCAATAATGACGGCGCTTTGGGGCATTCTAGACAGGATTTGTGCTGTGACTATCATAGTCGGAATCGTATTAAAAATCAAGTCGATGTTGCGCACGTGATCCGCCAAATCCCTTGTCAGAAAAGGCTCCCAGCCCATCACCTCCGCCCGGGCGACGTCCTTTTCGCTGCGGACTCCCACTTTCACTTTCGCTCCCAGACCCTGCAGGCTTTTCGCCATCGTAAACCCGGTCCTGCCCAGTCCAAGCACCATGCAGTTCGATCCATGTATCGTAAAATCCGTATTCTGAATAGCCATCACCAGAGCGCCTTCGGATGTCGGAATGGAATTGCTGATCGCGACCTCATCCCGGTCCAGCAGCTCGATCAACTTGATCTCGTGATGAGCGCACAAGCTTCGCAGATAAGGTTTGGCCATGCCGGTGTATACTTTGCACCCTCTGCGGAGCGCGGCCATATGCTCATCCTGCAGCTTTAGCGACTCGTTCGAGAACTGCGTATGGATGATGCCGTTGTCATCACAGCCCACGACAGGAAGGACCAGCACATCCGCAGCAGCGAGCAGCTCAGCCGTCAGATGATCCCTGGTCACTCCCTGGAGTTTTTCCTTCAGATTGTCAAAACCGACGACGCTGACGGTGGCATCCATCTCCGAACATTTGCGGATCACCTCGATCTGCCGCGCATCCCCGCCTAGGAATACGATTTGGACTCCTGTCAGCATAAGGATGTCACTCCTTTCAAAAAACACTGTTATGGAACATCTTATGCCGAAGCCTATCATTCGGTGAGAACGCGGAGGAAATAACCCCGAAACCCGGGGCGGTTGCAGTGCTTTGGCCTTTTGGTCAGCGGTTTTCGGAGGGACCCTAAAACGGGATTGAACGCAAAAAAATCCGCCGTCACTTCGCTTTCGGCGAACATGCGGCGGATCTTGGTTGGTTATTTGCCCGTGTGGCCGAATCCTCCGGCACCGCGAACGGTCTCGGACAAACGTTCCACTTGTTCGAGACGGATCGGCGGAACCTCCTGGAATACCATTTGGGCAATCCGTTCGTTCCGGGCGATTTCAAAAGGCTCCTGTCCCAAGTTAATGAGCAGCACCTTCACTTCCCCGCGGTAATCCGCGTCGATCGTTCCCGGCGTATTGAGGCAAGTGATGCCGTGTTTCAAGGCGAGTCCGCTGCGCGGACGGATTTGGGCTTCCAGCCCTTCCGGCATCGCTAAGGCAAATCCTGTCGGAATCAGCTTGCGCTCCCCCGGATGGAGCACGACAGGTTCCTCGACGGCGGCATGCAGGTCGTAACCTGAAGCGCCCGAGGACATTTTTTCCGGAAGTTTCACGTCGTCATGTCCCGGAAGCTTATGAATTTGAACGTAATGCAACCAAATCATCCCTTCTTAATCCGGCGATAGCTTTGTCCGATGCTCCGACCATGGCCAGCGCAAAAGGCACGCCGAACATTCTGTCCAGCACGTCGTCGATATCCTTCATGCCGACATGCTCTATTTTATCAATCATTTCGTCCAGGGAATAGTGCTTGCCCAGCATCAATTCGTTTTTGCCGAGACGGTTCATCCGGCTGCCCGTTCCCTCCAGGCTCAAAATCAGGCTGCCCTTCAGCTGTTCCTTGCCTTTCCGGAGCTCGTCTTCCGTAATGCCGTTTTGCGCAACGTCCGCAAGCACCTCTTTGGTCAGATCAAGCACGTCCTTGGTCTGTTTCGGCGCGGTGCCCGCATATACCGTAAACAAGCCGCTGTCCTCATTGGAGCTGTGGTACGAATAAACGGAATAAGCCAGGCCCCGCTTTTCGCGGATTTCCTGGAACAGCCTCGAGCTCATGCCCCCGCCGATCGTATTGTTCAGCAAAATCATCGCGTACTGCAGCGGGTCATGGATCGAACATCCCGGCAGCGACAGGCAGATGTGGTTCTGCTCGGTTTTCTTTTTATGGAACAAAACATCGCTGTGGAACCCCGGTGACGCAATTTCCTTCACCCGGCGTTTGTTCCCGAAATGGCCAAAATGGCGCTCCAGCAGCTCCACGACGCCGTCATCGATGTTGCCGGCCACGCTGATGACCGTATTTTCGACCGTGTAATGCTCCTCCATGTACGCCCGCAGCTCCGCCGGTCCCATCGGGTCAAGCTGCTGCTTCGTGCCCAAAATCGGATAAGCCAGCGGATGTTCCCCGTAAACGGCTTTTGCCATCAAATCATGCACCAGATCGTCCGGCGTGTCTTCGTACATCGAAATTTCCTCAAGAATGACGTTTTTCTCCTTGGCCAGTTCGCCTTCATCCAAAACCGACCGGAAAAACATGTCCGAAAGGACGTCCACGGCGATCGGCAAATGCTCATCCAGCACTTTGGCGTAATAACATGTATACTCCTTCGACGTAAACGCGTTAACGTTGCCGCCGATGGCATCGAATTGCTCCGCTATGTCTTTGGCGTCGAAACGCTCCGTCCCTTTAAAGAGCATATGCTCGATAAAATGCGATACGCCGTTATTATCGGGTGTTTCATGACGCGAACCCGTTTTTACCCAGATCCCGAAAGAAACCGACCGACAGGTCGGGATTTTCTCCATGACTACTCTGAGGCCGTTGGTAAGCTTTATTTTTTTCACGCGGCTAGGCCCTCCTAAAATAATATCAATCACTGCCTTCAACGCATCCCCTATCCTACCAAAAAACAACGCCCCGCTCAACCGCTTTGCGGAACAATGCGTTCGGGCGAAAGCGTCTGGCTCACCGTTCCCGGGATCAGCCCCTTGGCTTTGATGCCCCGGATCATCCCCCGGAGCGCCTTGGACGACGAAGACGTCGGATGCATCAAAATAAGGGATCCTGCCTCCGCTTTCTTCGATATTTTGCTTACGACCGATTCCGGGGAAGGATTTCTCCAGTCGACCGTATCGAGCGTCCATAGGACGGTCTTCAGGCCGAGGCCTGCGGCGATACGCACCGTTTGCTGATTAAAATCCCCCGACGGCGGGGCAAACCATTTATTGTCGACGCCCAGGGTTTCCTTCAGGAGCTTTTGCGTTTTGCTGATCTCCATCGTGGCCCGGTATTCGCTCAGCTGGCTCATGTTCGGATGGGTGTACGCATGGTTTTCAAGCTCGTGTCCGCGTTTTTGGATTTCCTTGGCCAGCTCGGGATTTTTTTTCAGCCAGCTTCCATCAAAAAAGAAGGTAGCCTTTACCTTCTCCTCGTCTAAAATATCCAGCATCGGCACGATAAATTCATTCCCCCAAGCCACATTGATCATAAGCGCGACCATCGGCTTGTTCGGATTTCCCCGGTAAATCGGCTCCGCCCCCAAATCGTCCAGGCTGACCTTCGGAGGGATTTGGCGATACACGTATGTAAACGGCTTGGACGCCCCCGCCGCCTTTGCCTGCTTATAGGTTGCATCCACATCGATTTCTATTCCATTATAACCGGGAATCGCCTTCCATACACGGTCCACAACCGCGTCGACGGGCTGGATCCTCGTCTGCTCCCGCTTTTCCAGAAGCTCTTTGTAGAGCGGATCCTGCGCCTGATCTGCCGCCGGGACCCCCGTCGCACGAACCTCCGCCGCCTGATGCCTGGCTTCCCTGATATATTCGCCGACGACGCCGGTCTGCGCGACCCCTACGACGACGGCAAAACAGGCCATCAATACCGCGCCCTTTCTTCCATTCATTCCCCCGCTCATCTCCCTTACCCGCTTTGTCCCATCATATGAGCAAGTCCAGCGGATTATGAATGGAGGAAAAGAAGACCCGGGCCCTTCCATCCCGGAAAAAAAAAGAGCCAGAAGTGGTTACGTTCTGCCTCTTTCGCAAGACCTTCCAGGTCTCTTTTAGATTGTTAAGCTTTTTGCGGCTTGGATTCCGCAGTCAAAACTGCCTTGCGGGACAGGTTAATCCGGCCCTGCTGGTCGATCTCCGTCACTTTCACGGTAATCGAATCCCCGATCGCCACGACGTCTTCAACCTTCGCTACGCGTTCGGTGGACAATTGGGAAATGTGAACGAGACCTTCCTTGTTCGGCAAAATTTCCACGAATGCCCCGAATTTCTCGATCCGTTTGACGGTGCCGACGTAAATTTCGCCGACCTGTACCTCGCGGACGATGCCTTCGATGATGGAACGCGCTTTTTGGTTCATTTCTTCGTTCGACGAAGCGATGAATACGCGGCCATCCTGCTCGATATCGATTTTCACGCCGGTTTCTTCGATGATTTTGTTGATGATTTTGCCGCCTGCGCCGATGACGTCGCGGATTTTGTCCGGATTGATGTTCATGACGATAATTTTAGGCGCATATGGGGACAGCGTTTCCCTTGGCTTCTGGATCGCTTCCATCATTTTGCTCAGGATGAACATCCGGCCTTCTCTTGCTTGCTTCAAAGCGTCCTGCAAAATCTGGCGGTCGATGCCGTCGATTTTAATGTCCATTTGGATGGCTGTAACGCCTTCCGCGGTTCCGGCCACTTTGAAGTCCATATCGCCCAGATGGTCTTCCATGCCCTGGATATCGGTCAAAATGGAGACATGTTCCCCGTCTTTGATCAGACCCATGGCCACCCCGGCAACCGGCGCTTTAATCGGCACGCCCGCGTCCATCATGGCCAGCGTGCTTGCGCAAATGCTTGCCTGGGAAGTGGAGCCGTTGGATTCCAGCACCTCGGACACAAGACGGATCGTGTACGGAAACTCGGTTTCGGAAGGAATGACCTTCGACAGCGCTCTTTCGCCAAGCGCGCCATGGCCGATTTCACGGCGTCCCGGAGCGCGGAGCGGGCGGGCTTCGCCTACGCTGAACGGCGGGAAGTTGTAATGGTGCATAAAACGTTTCGATTCCTGCAGGTCGATGCCGTCCAGGATTTGCACGTCGCCGAGCGCACCAAGCGTACATACGCTAAGCGCCTGCGTTTGACCCCGGGTAAACAGGCCCGTTCCGTGCGTGCGAGGCAAAATGCCCGTATCGCATTCAATCGGACGGATTTCATCCAGCTTGCGGCCGTCAGGACGAACCTTATCATGCGTGATCAGGCGTCTGACTTCTTCCTTGACGATATCGTGCAACACTTCTTTGACGTCGCTCAAAAGCTCAGGCGTCTCTATGTATTGCTGTTCAAAGTAAGCCACCGTTTCATCGTTAATGGCGTCAATCGCATCTTGGCGGGCATGCTTCTCGGCAATGCGAACGGCTTCGACCAAACGGGCTGCCGCATATTCGCGGACCTGCTTGTTGACTTCGGCGTCCACCGTGTGCAGTTTGACTTCCATCTTCGGCTTGCCGGCCTTGGCCACCAGTTCCTCGATGACCTCGACGATTTTTTTGATTTCCTCATGACCGAACATGATCGCTTCGAGCATGACTTCTTCAGGCACTTCGTTGGCTTCGGCTTCCACCATCATAATGGCGTCTTTGGTGCCCGACACGACCACGTAAATATCGCTGATTTCCTGCTGGGCGATCGTCGGGTTGATAATGAACTCCCCGTCCACGCGGCCAACGATAACTCCGCCGATCGGTCCGTTAAACGGAACGTCGGAAATGCTCAGCGCGGCCGAGGTACCGATCATCGCGGCGATTTCCGGAGAGCAGTCCTGATCGACGCTCATGACGAGATTAAGGACTTGTACATCATTACGGAATCCTTCAGGGAACAGCGGACGGATCGGACGGTCCGTAAGACGGCTGGCAAGAATCGCCTTTTCGCTCGGACGCCCTTCGCGTTTGATAAAACCTCCCGGAATTTTGCCGACGGCATACAATCTTTCCTCATAGTTTACGGTCAGCGGAAAAAAATCCAAATCTTTAGGTTCACTGGAAGCAGTCACAGTACAAAGCACGGCGGTTTCCCCATAACGGACCATCACTGCTGCATTGGCCTGTTTGGCGAGTCGACCGGTTTCCAAAACGAGGGGTCTTCCGCCCAACTGCATTTCGACACGACTTTCCATGAAATCCCTCCTTTTCAATACACATTATTCCCAGGTTTGGGTCAATTCATATAAGGCCTGCATAAAAAGCAACCCGGTTGCTCCGCTGTCACTCCGAAAAGGACAACGGTGAACAACCAGGCTGCTTTAAGTAGACCATACGGATATTAACGACGCAATCCGAGTTTTTCAATCAGCGCGCTGTAACGTTTAACATCTTTGTTTTTCAAGTATGCCAACAGCTTACGGCGTTGACCGACCATTTTCAGCAGTCCGCGGCGGGAATGATGATCTTTCTTGTGCGTGCGCAAGTGATCAGTCAGGTTCGTAATGTTCTCCGTAAGGATAGCAATTTGCACCTCTGGGGATCCTGTGTCGGATTCATGAGTTTTGTGCTCTTCGATCAGTTGTTGTTTGCGTTCTTGAGTCAATGCCATCCTGTTCACCTCCTTAAGTAAATAATCGCCGTTAGCCTCGTTACCGTCGGTGAGATCGTGTAACCAAGCCAAGGTTATTGCCGCTGTTCCCAGCGACGTTTATCAGTATAACATACATGGGCGGCAAAAGTAAATGTTCTCCATGTCCGATTATTTGGACAGGCTCAAAATCTTTCCGGCCGTTTCGGCGTCGGACCGGATTTGAGCGATCAGCTCCTGGATGGAAGGGAATTTCCGTTCCGGCCGGATATAGGACACCAGATCTACGATCATCTGCTCGCCGTAGATGTCCCGGTCAAAATCCAGGAGATGAACCTCAAAGCTTGGCGCGGCAACGTTCTCTTGGAACGTCGGTTTGACTCCCAAATTCATCACGCCGGGGATCCACTCGCCTTCAATGAACGAACGGACCGCGTACACGCCTTTGGCCGGCACGACGTATTGGTCGAGCAGGCGCAAATTGGCCGTCGGAAATCCGATCGTCCGGCCCCGCTTGTCCCCGTCGATGACGACGCCCCGCAGCCGGTACGGCCTCCCGAGCAGCCGGTTCGCTTGTTCCAGATCTCCGCCGTGCAGCGCTTTACGGATCTCCGAGCTGCTCACCTTCCCGCCTCCTTGCTCGAAAGGCGGAATGATCTCGACGCTCATTTTTCCTTGCCCGAGCTCGCGCAGCATTTTCGCGTCCCCCGCTCCTTTGTGGCCGAACCGGAAATCGAAGCCGACGATCGCCGTCCGCACCCCGAGCGACAACAACATGCCCACGGCGAATTCCTGCGGGCTCAGCTTGGAGAAGGCTTCGCTGAACTCCACGACGTACAAGACATCCACGCCCAGCCCTGCGAGCAGTTCCTGCTTTTCCGGCAGCGGCGTCAAACTGCCCTCGTAGTTGCCTTTTTTCATGACGTCCTTTGGATGGGGATGAAAAGTCATGACCGCGCTCGGAACGCCCTCCTGCCGTGCCAGCCGGACGGCGGAACCGATCACGCTTGCATGCCCCTGGTGCACGCCGTCGAACTGTCCGATCGCCACGATTTGCGGGCCCGCATGCTCCCGGAGGATGCCGGCGGACAAGGGATAGGTTAAATGTATAGTCTTCACAGCGTTCTCACCTGCAATTCGATTAGAAATATCCGTTACAGCCGCTTATGCCTCCGGCAAAAACACCTTTACCGGGGCAATGGCGCCTGATTCTTCCTGCTTTTCAAAGATCCCGAGAAAAACGCCTGCGCTGTCGTACAGACGAATGCAGCCGGAAGTCCGCACTTCCGGGGAAACGGCCCTGCCGGAGAGCCTCTGGCCCTGCAGCGCCGCGGCAGCCTTGTCGTCCGCTACGGTGTGCGCCGGCAAATGTCTGACGGCATGGTCGATCTGAATCAGATGTTCCTGCAGACTTCCCTCCTGCATCAGGCGCTCCACCTCTTCCAGCGTCAAGCATGCCGAGGCTGGAATTCCCGCGGACATCGTTCTCGTCAGCCGAACCATCGTCGCAGGCAAACCAAGCGCCTTGCCGATATCCACGCAAAGCGTACGGATATACGTTCCTTTGGAGCAAAGCGCCCTGAAGGAAATATCGAGATACGGCCCCTGCCATTCATGGCCTTTCATTTCAATTTCGTAAATGGTCACTTCCCGGCTTTTGCGCTCCACCGTTTTGCCTTCGCGCGCCAGTTCGTAAAGCCTTTTGCCGTCGACTTTAACGGCGGAATACATGGGCGGAACCTGGGAGATGGTGCCCCGAAACGACCGCAGCACGTTCTCCGCCTCCTCCGGCGTGACCGTGACCCGGTCGACCTTTTCCGTCACGTTGCCGGTCAGGTCTTCGCTGTCTGTGGCCAGTCCCAGCCTTAACGTCGCTTCGTATTCCTTCGGAAGCTCCTGCATGTATTCGACCACTCTTGTCGCCCTGCCGAGGCAGAGCGGGAGTACGCCCGTCACTTCCGGATCGAGCGTGCCGGTATGGCCGATCCGCTTCATCTTCAAAATGCGCCGCGTCTTCGCTACGACATCATGGGAAGTCATCCCTGCCGGCTTGTGAACGGCCAATATGCCTTCAAGATTCATAACAATGATTTCACCCGTTCTATTACCTGTTCAATGGAGCTCTCCAGGGAAGCTTCTAGCCTGCAGCCTGCGGCGCGAACATGGCCTCCGCCCCCGAAGCTTTGGGCCAGCGCGGCAACGTCGACTTTTCCTGCCGAACGAAGACTGACTTTCACGGCCTGGTCATGGATCACTTTAAATAAAATGCCGACTTCGACCCCCTGGATGTTCCGCGGATAGTTGACGATCCCTTCCAAATCTTCGTTTGCCGCTCCCGCTTCCTTCATATGTTCCGGAGTAACGTAAACCCAGCAAATTTTCCCGTCGGGCGTCATCTCCATCGTGCTGAGCGCCTTCACAAGCACTTTCATTTGCGGCAGCGTCATCGATTCCAACAAGGTTTCGCATAATTCGGGCCCGTTTACGCCGTAGCCGAGCAGTTCCGAAGCAATGCTCATCACCCGCGGCGACGTATTGGAGTAACGAAATCCGCCCGTATCCGTCAAAAGTCCGGTATAGATGGCGGATGCGATATCGGTCGTCCACTTGAATCCGAAAGCGTCGATGAGGTCATGCAATATCTCGGCAGTCGCGGCAGCATCCGGTTTCACGAGAGCCGCGCTCCCGTAACCGTTGTTGGTCGGATGGTGGTCAATGTTCAGGATCAAAGCATCTTCTTCAAAATATCGGGCCGTCTGTCCCACCCTGGCAAAATCGGCGCAGTCCACGCAAACGACATGCTTGAAGGTACGGTCAAGCGGCTGCTCCTCCATGTTCACGATTTGGTCTGCCAGCAGCAAGAAACGCATCCGCTCCGGGATCGGGCCCTCATTGATCAGAGTGAATTTTTTGCCCAGACATGAGAGAAGCCAGCCCACGGCTACGGTGGAACTGACTGCATCTCCATCTGGCTGAATATGCGACACTACTAAATAATCATCATGCTCCAGCAGAAACCGCTTTGCCTGCTCAAGCGACTGTTCATAGGTCTGCATAGCCTTCTCCTTTAAACTGTATTAGTTCGAATCGTTTTTGCTGATCTCTCCCAGCAGCTTTTCGATATGGCTGCCGTAAGCAATGGATTCATCGAACTTGAAAATAAGCTCGGGAATGTGACGAAGGCGAATCCGCTTGCCGAGCTCGGAGCGGAGAAAACCGTTGGCTTTCTCCAGAGCTTTCAGCGAGTTTTCTTTCTGCTCTTCGTCTCCCAGCACGCTGAGGTAAACCTTCGCTTGGGATAAATCATTGGTTACGTCCACGCCGGTCACGGTCAGGAAACCGATGCGGGGGTCTTTCAATTCACTTTGGATGAGCTGGCTCAGTTCCTTTTTGATCTGTTCTCCAACCCGTCCTACACGTATTTTGGCCATAGCTGTTCACCTCTTTACCTACTTGCGCTCGACAGCCTCCATGACGAATGCTTCGATGACGTCTCCTTCTTTAAGGTCATTATAGCCCTGAAGGGTAATTCCGCATTCATACCCCTGATTTACTTCCTTGGCATCGTCCTTGAAGCGCTTGAGCGTATCGATCTTGCCTTCGTGAACGACGATGCCTTCGCGGATCAGGCGCACTTCCGCGTTGCGTACGATTTTGCCCTGGGTAACCATGCAGCCGGCGATCGTGCCGACTTTGCTGATTTTAAACAGGTTGCGGACCTCGGCATGGCCGACGACCACTTCTTTATATTCCGGATCAAGCATGCCCTTCATGGCTTGCTCGATTTCTTCGATGACGTTGTAGATGACGCGGTGCAGACGAATGTCGACCTTCTCCTGCTCTGCCGTCGCGCCCGCTTGAGGATCCGGACGAACGTTGAAGCCGATCACGATCGCGTTCGAGGCTGCCGCCAGAATAATGTCCGATTCGGTTATGGCGCCCACGCCGCTGTGAATGATTTTCACGCGTACGCCTTCCACTTCGATTTTGGCCAAGGAGCCTTTCAGAGCCTCGACCGAACCCTGCACGTCGCCCTTGATGATGACGTTCAGGTCTTTGATTTCGCCGTCTTTAATGTGCTGGAACAAATCGTCGAGCGTCACGCGCACGTTGCTGCCGAGATCCGACTGGCGCTGGGTGATCGCGCGTTTTTCGGCGATGGAGCGTGCTTTCCGCTCGTCCTCGAAGACCATGAACGGATCGCCGGCTTGCGGAACTTCGGTCAGGCCGGTAATTTCGACCGGCGTGGATGGACCGGCTTCCTTCAGACGGCGGCCTTTGTCGTTCACCATCGCCCGAACGCGTCCGAAGCAGTTGCCCGCTACGAAAGCGTCCCCGATCTTCAGCGTGCCGTGCTGAACCAAGATGCGGGCTACGGGACCGCGGCCTTTATCCAGCTCGGCCTCGATGACGGCACCGCGCGCGCGTTTGTCCGGATTCGCTTTGTATTCGTTGACTTCGGCTACCAGGAGGATCATTTCGAGAAGATCTTCCAGGCCGATTTTTTGCTTCGCCGAAACGTTGACGAAAATCGTGTCTCCGCCCCATTCTTCCGGCACAAGACCGTATTCGGTCAGCTCTTGTTTCACTTTGTCCGGGTTTGCCGACGGTTTGTCGATTTTGTTCACGGCTACGATAATCGGCAGTTCGGCCGCTTTGGCGTGGTTGATGGCTTCGACGGTTTGCGGCATGACGCCGTCGTCGGCTGCCACCACGATAATCGTGATATCCGTGATTTGGGCGCCGCGTGCCCGCATGGCCGTAAAGGCTTCGTGGCCCGGGGTATCCAGGAACGTGATTTTTTTGTTGTTGATCTCCACCTGGTAGGCACCGATATGCTGCGTGATGCCCCCTGCTTCGCCGCCGGTAACGTTCGTGGAACGGATGGCGTCGAGCAACGTCGTTTTACCGTGGTCAACGTGACCCATGATCGTCACGACCGGCGGACGGGTTCTCAGATCCGCAGGATCGTCATTCTCCTCAATCGTCTCGAAACGGTCATCCTCGACGACGATCTTCACTTCAACCTCTACGCCGAACTCGCCGGCGAGCAGTAGAATCGTGTCGATGTCGAGTTCTTGGTTAATGGCCGCCATGACGCCCATAAGCATCAGCTTTTTGATGACCTCGGACGCGTCCTTATGAAGCAGTTTGGCCGTTTCCCCAACCGTCATCGTGCCGCGGACGATGATTTTTTTCGGCGTGTTGTCGATTTTCTCGCGCGGCGGCTGGTTCTGATATCTTCCCTTGTTGTTCTTTCCGCCGCGGTTGTTGCCCCGGTTAAAGCCGGATTTTCCGTCTTCAAACCGTTTGTTTCCGCCTTTGCCGCGATTCTGGGTACGGCCCGCTCCGCGGTTGTCGTTTTTCGAGAAGTTGTCATCCGTATTTCCACGCTCTTGGGTTGGGCGCGGGTTCGTTTGCTGCGGACGGTTTTGGTTTTGGTTCTGGCGTTGGCCGCCGGATTGCTGGCCGCCGCCTTGGCTCCGGTTGCCTCCCTGGCCTGCGCTTTGATTGCGGCCGGCTTGGGAAGAACCTTGACTGCGGTTGCCTGTACCCTGGCTGCGTCCGCCTCCGTTATGTTGTCCTTGCGTTCTGCCGTTATTCTGGCCTCCCTGATTCGAGTGGCCTTGACGGGAATCCTGCCCGCCTTGGGTTCGCTGGGAACCGTTTTGAGTGGTTTGATTTGATTTATTATTCATACTTACCTGCTTTTCCTGTTGTTTTTGGGATTGGCCCTGGCCTGCCGGCCGGCCCCCCTGATTTTTCTCTGCCCGATTGTCGTTTTTTATGGAAGAAGTATTAACTGTCGTAAGAGTTTCCCCGCTTTCTCTTTTCGCAGCGGCATTCGATTTGATATCTCGAAAAAATTGTTCCACTTTTGCGACCGAATCATTCTCCATCACGCTCATATGGTTGTTAACGGGAATGTTCAGCCGCTTTAAAATGGTTATAATTTCTTTGCTGCTCATATTTAATGATTTTGCATATTCGTATACACGCAGTTTGTCTTTACTGTCTTGTTTACTCAATATACTCCACCTCCGACATTATCTCCAAGCTTTTGGAGATCATTTCTGCGAATCCTTGATCCGTAATTGCGAGCACAACTCTTTCGGGTTTCCCGATGCTTGCGCCCAAACTTTCGCGGTCAAATCCGATCACCAGAGGGATGTTGTACGTTCCGCATTTGTCGCGGAACTTTTTCTGTGTATTTGCTGAGGCGTCTCCCGCAAGGATAACTAGCTTTGCTTCCGAAGAACGTATCGCTTTCAGCACAATCTCGTCGCCTGTCAGCATCTTCCCCGCACGCATGGCAAGACCGAGTCGGGAGAAAAATTTATTCATCGGCCGTGCTTTCCTTGACCGCCAGAAACTCGTCCTCCACCGAAATGAAATCTTCGGCAAGCTGCTCGTATATTTCCGGCTTGACGTGGTGCTTCAGGGCACGGTCCAGCGACTTGTTTTTTTGTGCCAGCTTGAAGCAGGAAACTTTACCGCAAAGGTAGGCCCCTCGCCCCGACTTCTTGCCGGTCAGGTCGATCAGCACCTCGTCGTCGGGAGTCTTCACAATGCGGATCAGTTCTTTTTTCGGCATCATTTCCTGGCACGCCACGCATTTGCGCAGCGGCACTTTTCTTTGCTTGATCATGGCGCAGCCCCCCGTCAATGTCGTTCTGCGGTCAATCGACGGAGACGGAATCCTGATGCATTTCCACCGAAGAAGTTTTCGGTCTGCCGAATTCCTGTTCCGCCTGACTTTCGCTCTTGATGTCGATTTTCCAGCCTGTCAGCTTGGCGGCCAAACGGGCGTTTTGGCCCTTGATGCCGATCGCCAGGGAAAGCTGGTAGTCAGGCACGATGACGCGTGCCATCTTCTCTTCCTCGAACACGATCACTTCCAGAACCTTCGATGGGCTAAGCGCGTTAGCCACATATTCCTCAACCTGTTCGGAATAGCGAACGATGTCGATTTTCTCCCCGCGCAGCTCATTGACAATGGTCTGCACGCGGAGGCCTTTAGGCCCGACGCAGGAGCCGACCGGATCAACTTCCGGGTTGCGGGAGTAGACCGCGATCTTGGAACGGAAGCCGGCTTCCCGGGCCACGGAGCGGATTTCGACCACGCCGTCGAAAATTTCGGGCACTTCGAGCTCGAACAAGCGCTTGAGGAGACCCGGATGCGTACGGGACAACATGATTTGCGGCCCCTTGGTCGTGTTTTCCACTTTGGTGATGTATGCCTTGATCCGGTCGCCGTGCTTGAACTTTTCGTTCGGCATCAACTCGCTGAGCGGAAGCACCGCTTCGATTTTGCCCAAATCCACATAGAAGTTGCGGAGATCCTGGCGCTGCACCGTACCGGTCACGATATCCTCTTCTTTATCCACAAACGCGTTGTAAATCAAGCCGCGCTCCGCTTCGCGGATGCGCTGGGTGACGACCTGCTTCGCCGTTTGCGCGGCGATGCGGCCGAAATCGCGAGGCGTAACCTCGATTTCCGCGATATCGTCGATTTGGAAATGCGGGTTGATCTCCCTAGCCGCCGGCAGGGAAATTTCGGTGCGCGGATCCAGCACCTCTTCCACGACGAGCTTGCGGGCATACACCTTGATGACGCCCGAATTGCGGTTCATATCCACGCGCACGTTCTGCGCGGTGTTAAAATTGCGTTTGTAGCTGGAGATCAGCGCGGCTTCAATCGCTTCAAACAGAATATCCTTGCTGATTCCCTTTTCTCTTTCCAGTTCATTCATTGCTTCGATAAAATCCATACTCATTGGAAATCAGTTCCCCCTTTCATTACATGCACCCAAGCGTAAACGGCTACGCCGTCTATGACAGGTGAAGTTTGCGTTTCGCGACGTAAAACCCAGGAATCCGCGTTCGAGTAAGCGGTGTCCATTCCTGGACTTTAAAAAATAATGGCCAGTCTGGCGCTGGCAACTTTTGCGTACGGGATGGTGTGCTGCTTCTTTCCCGCGGAGATGACAAGCTCGTCGTTCTCGAACGAAAGAAGCCGGCCTTCGAATTCCTTCTGGCCGTCCACCGCCTCGTACACGGTCACAAAAACATCTTTGCCGACGGCTTTAGCCACGTCTTCGCTTTTTTTCAGCGGACGCTCGGCGCCAGGGGAGGATACCTCCAGAAAATACGCGGTGGGAATCGGATCGTTCTCATCCAGCTTCTGGCTCAGGTATTCGCTGATCATGCCGCAGTCATCGATGTCAATGCCGCCTTCCTTGTCGACATAGACGCGCAGGAAGTAATTGCTGCCTTCCTTCACGTATTCCACGTCAACAAGCTCAAAGTTATGCTCATCCAGGTAAGGCTGGACCATTTCTTCTACAATTCCCTTGATCTTCGGTGTGCTCAAAGATTATTACCTCCAAGACTTTCAATATCCTATATACCAAAGAGTAAAGAGTGGGTCGCCCCACTCTTTAAACAACGGTTTTATCTCCATGATTGCCAAAAAAATTATAACATAGTCTGGCAACACTGACAAGTATCGCTCCTTGACTGCTTCCAGTCGCAGCAAGGGGTGCGCGTCCTCGTCAAGTCTTGTCAAGGGCGGATAAAAAAACGGATATATCGGTTTGAGGCTTTAGAACAACGAGAGCTGGTTGCTTTCCGGCAGGCCGCGGAAGCAGCCCATCTGGGTCAGCAGCTCGATAATGGATTTACTTGCCTTCGACTTCTGCTGGAAGTCTTCGATCGACAGAAACTCGCCCTGCTCGCGGGCGGCGGCGATGTTTCGCGCCGCGTTTTCCCCGATCCCCTGCATCGCCGAAAACGGCGGGATCAAGGAATCTCCGTCCACGATAAACCGCGTGGCTTCCGAGCGGTACAGATCCAGGTTTTTGAAGGTGAATCCGCGCGCGGTCATCTCGAGCGCCATTTCAAGCACCGGAAGCATGCTTTTCTCTTTGGTCGTAGCCTGGAAGCCTTTTTGCTCGATTTCTTCGATTTGGCGGTAAATCGCCTCGTAACCTTGGCAGCAAAGCTCGATGTCGAAATCCTCGGCACGGACCGAAAAATACGTGGCGTAATATTCGATCGGATAATACAGTTTGAAATACGCGGTCCGGACCGCTGAAATAACATATGCGGCCGCGTGTGCCTTCGGGAACATGTACTGGATTTTGAGGCATGAATCGATGTACCATTGCGGCACTTTGCACCGTTTCATTTCCTCGATCCATTCCGGCGTCAACCCTTTGCCCTTACGGACGCTTTCCGTAATTTTAAAGGCGAGGCTGGCGTCCATGCCGGCTTTGTAGATCAAGTAGAGCATGATATCGTCGCGGCAGCCGATTACCGTTTTGATGTTGCAGGTGCCGTTTTTGATCAGCTCCTGGGCGTTTCCGAGCCATACGCCCGTCCCGTGGGACAGACCCGAAATTTGCAGCAAGTCCGCAAACGACGAAGGCTTCGATTCGATCAGCATCTGGCGGACGAACTTCGTACCCATTTCAGGCACGCCGTACGTGGCCACCGGCGTCCGGATCTGTTCCGGCGTGACGCCGAGCGCTTCGGTCGAGTTGAACATGCTCATGACCTTCGGATCATTCATCGGGATGGTGGTCGGATCGACCCCCGTCAAATCCTGCAGCATCCTCATCATGGTCGGATCGTCGTGCCCCAGAATATCGAGCTTCAGCAGGTTCGCGTCAAAAGCGTGGTAATCGAAGTGGGTCGTTTTCCATTCCGCGCTCGTATCGTCCGCCGGATATTGGACCGGAGTTATATCCTCAACTTCCATGTAATCCGGAACGACGACGATCCCGCCGGGGTGCTGGCCGGTGCTGCGCTTCACGCCGGTACAGCCGGCCGCAAGGCGGCTCAGCTCGGCGCCGCGCCAGCTTTTATGATGGTCTTCCTCGTATTTTTTCGCGTAGCCGAACGCCGTTTTCTCCGCGACGGTACCGATCGTTCCTGCCCGAAACACGCATTTTTCGCCGAAAATTTCCTTCGTGTAGTTATGCGCATGCGGCTGGTATTCGCCGGAAAAGTTCAAGTCGATATCGGGAACCTTGTCGCCTTTGAAGCCAAGGAAGGTTTCGAACGGAATGTCCTGCCCTTCGCCCTTCAGCATCTGCCCGCATTTCGGGCATTCCTTGTCCGGAAGGTCGAAGCCGCTCGGCACGCTGCCGTCCAGGAACCATTCGCTGTATTTGCAGGCTTCGTTCCGGCAAATATAATGGGCAGGGAGCGGATTTACCTCCGAAATGCCGAGGAACGTGGCGACGACGGAGGAACCGACGGAACCCCGCGAGCCGACCAGATATCCGTCTCGGTTCGATTTTTTCACGAGCCGTTCGGAGATCAAGTAGTTGGCGGAAAAGCCGTATTTGATGATCGGCTCGAGCTCTTTCTCCAGCCGGGCCACGACGACTTCCGGCAGGTCGTCCCCGTAAATCGACCGGGCCGTTTCGTAGCAGGTATTCCGGATCTCCTCGTCCGCGCCTTCGATGATCGGCGTAAAGAGCTTGTCCGGGAACAGCTCGATTTCTTCGAACCGGTCGGCCAATTCGTTGGTGTTTTTTACGACGACCTCAAAGGCCTTGTCTTTGCCCAGAAACTCGAATTCTTCCAGCATTTCATCCGTCGTGCGCAGGTGCGCGTCCGGCTTGCGGATATCCTTCAGCGGACTGAACCCCGTGATGCCGTGGATCGTAATGTCGCGGAACAGCTTGTCGCGCGGATCGAGATAATGCACGTTGCCTGTGGCGATAACCGGTTTGTTCAGTTTTTCGCCGATATCGCAAATCGTCTTGATCGCCGCCTTCAGCTCGGCCGGACTTCCGACCAGCCCTTTGTCGACCAGGTGCATGTACATCGTCAGCGGCTGAATTTCCAGCACGTCGTAAAATTCCGCCACTTCCATCGCTTCTTCGACCGTCTTGTTCAGCACCGTCTCGAAAAATTCGCCTTTTTCGCAGCCGGAGATGACAAGCAGCCCTTCCCGCAGCTCGACGAGCTTGGATCTCGGAATGCATGGAACCCGCATGAAATATTCGGTATGCGACAACGAAATCAGCTTAAACAGATTTTTTTTGCCGGTCGGGTTCAGCGCATAAATGCCGCAGTGGAACGGACGGGTATTGGACAGATCCTTGCCGACGTAATCGTTCAGCCGGTCGAGCATCGTCAGTCCTTTGATTTTTTCCGCATCGGCCAACAATCCGTTCAAAATGCCGGCCAGCGCCACCGTATCGTCAATCGCCCGGTGATGGCTTTCGAGGAGTACCTTGTATTTATCCGCGAGCGTGTTCAACCGGTGGTTTTTCATTCCCGGATGCAGCAAGCGGGCAAGCTCCAGCGTATCGAGCGCCGGATTGTCCAGCGGCGGCATGCCGTATTCTTTTAACGAAGCCTGGATGAAACCCACGTCGAATCGGGCATTATGCGCAACCAGGACCGCGTCGCCGACGAATTCGACGAATTCCTTCAGGACGGGCTCCAGGTCGGGCGCATCTTTAACCATTTCATCCGTAATGTTCGTGAGCTGCTGGATATGGTACGGAATTTTTTCGTGCGGGTTGACGAACGTCGCGTACCGGCCGATTTCTTTGCCTTCATGCATTTTGACCGCGGCAAGCTCGGTAATCTTGCTGTTCGTGATCGACAAACCGGTGGTCTCGATATCGAATACGACGTACGTCGCGGACTTCAGCTCGATCGGTTTCGGCTGCATGACGACGGGAACGGAATCGTTGACCACGTTGGCTTCGACGCCGTAAATCATTTTGATGCCGTTCTTTTTCGCCGCCTTGGCCGCGTCCGGAAAGCTTTGCACGCCGCCATGGTCGGTAATCGCGATCGCCTTATGCCCCCATTTGGCCGCCGTTTTGATATATTGGTCGACGGGCGTCACGGCATCCATCGTGCTCATGGTCGAATGCAGGTGAAACTCTACGCGTTTTTCGGAAGCGGTATCCTTCCGTGCAGGTGGTGCTTGGACCTCGACCAAATCGGAAGGGATCATCACCAGCTCGGGCACCTGCATGAACCGGTCGTATTCCACCCGTCCGCGCGCTTTCACCCATTTGCCGTTGGCCAACAGGCTCAAAACCTTCAAGTCCTCTTTGGTTTTCGCAAACATTTTCATCTGCAGCGAATCGGTAAAGTCCGTCAGGTTGAACATAAACAGCGTGCTGCCGTTGCGGAGCTCCTTGCTGTCCAGGCCGAAGATGGTTCCCTGGATCGTAATCTTCTTCTCCTCGTCCTGAATCTCCTGGATCGGCACAGGCTGCTCCTTGATGTCGTAACCGACCTGCAGGCGGACTTCTTCTCCGTCGTCTTCGATCTCGCGCGCTTCGGCTTCCATGCTCGTGATCATCTTCTGAATGACTTCAAGCTCTTCGGCCCGCTTTTTCTGCTCGAATTCTTCGTACGCCTCCCGGTTCGTTTCCCCGACCTGAACCTTTACCCTGAGCGGGAGCGCAAAATATTGCTGATAAAAACGGATGATGGCCTGGTCGATCTGTTTTTTGCGCGCCAGTTCAAGCGAAGTGGAATCCGACATCGTTACGAGGAGCATGTCCCCGTCCAGCTCATGCCCGGCTCTCGCCATCCATCCGTTGACCGACGGAATTTCCCTGTGAACCCATTCCAAGAACAGATTCCAATACGTATCGACGATTTCCCCGTGACCAACTGCAGGACCGTATTTGAAGATAAACGTGATTTTGGCGATATGCTGCATTTTTTCCCTAAGCTTCAGGCAAAAGTTGCGGTATACCTCCGCAGGCACAAGCGTTTCCTTGACGATCGTGATGATCCATTCCTTATTGCTTCGGCTCGTTTCGACCTGCTCGATATAACCGTCCAAAAAATAAGGGTCGACCAATCCGGGGGGGATTTCGCCCTGCTTCATCAGAAGCTCGAACCGTTTTCTTTTTTCGCCAGTCTTGTCCAATGCTCTCTTCCCCCTTGCTCCACTGCTAAAAATGAAAAGCTTCTGAATCCAGTCATATCAACCGGGTTCGCGAACACCGGACCGATTTCTGGGCAGAAGCTCCTCAACGTCTATTCCTGAAACAACCGCTCCGCCGCCGGCTCGGGCGGCAAAGCACATGACACCGGCTTAATAAGCTCTGGCAAAAACGACCGTATGTTTGGCCGGTTGTCCGCAAACGAGGCAGGCATGCTTTTCTTCGGAAGGGTTAAAAGGAATGTTCCGGCTTGTCGCGCCGGTTTCTTCCTTCACCTTGCTTTCGCATGCTTCCGATCCGCACCAGCCGGCCAGCGTAAACCCGCGTTTTTCTTCCATGCTCGCCTTCATTTCATCCAGCGTGTTCACGGAATAAAAATGGTCGTCCATGAACTGCTTGGCTCGTTCGAACATTTCGCGCTGCACCTGATCCAGCATCGCTTGAACCTCTTCCACGAGGTTGGCCTGCTGAACCACTTTTTTCTCGCCGCTAATCCGCGACACAAGCACGCAGACGCCGTTTTCCATGTCGCGCGGACCGATTTCGAGCCGCACCGGCACCCCGCGCATTTCATACTCGTTGAATTTCCAGCCCGGGCGAACGTCGTTGCGGTCATCGACGCGCACGCGAATGCCGGCTTTCTTCAACTCGGCGAACAGCTCGTCCGTGCGTCCCACGACGGCTTCCCACGTCTTCGGCGGGCCGATCGGAATCATGATGACCTGGGTCGGAGCCACTTTCGGCGGCAGCGCAAGTCCCCGGTCATCCCCGTGCACCATGATCATCGAACCGATCAGGCGCGTGCTCGTCCCCCAAGAGGTGGTGTGCACGTATTCCTGTTTGTTTTCGCGGCTCAAATATTGAATATCGAAAGCAACCGCGAAGTTCGTTCCAAGATAATGCGACGTTCCCGCCTGCACGGCGCGTCCGTCCTTCATCATCGCTTCGATGGAGAACGTATCGACCGCGCCCGCAAATTTCTCGGACGGCGTTTTTTGGCCGGTGATGACCGGAATCGCCAAAAATTCCTCCACGAAGCTGCGGTATACTTCGAGCATTTTCATCGTTTCCTCGCGCGCTTCTTCTTCCGTCTCATGGGCGGTATGGCCTTCCTGCCACAAAAACTCGCTCGTGCGCAAGAAAGGCAGCGTGCGTTTTTCCCATCTGACCACGTTGGCCCACTGGTTGATCAGCACGGGCAGGTCGCGATAGGATTGAATCCATTTCGAATACATGTGGCCAAACATCGTTTCGGAGGTCGGGCGGATCGCCAGCCGCTCCTCGAGCTTGTCGCCGCCGGCTTCGGTTACCCAAGGCAGTTCCGGGTTAAAACCCTCGACATGCTCTTTTTCTTTTTGGAAAAAGCTCTCCGGAATGAACAGCGGGAAATAGGCGTTGCGGTGGCCCGTTTCTTTGAAACGCCGGTCCATCTCTTGTTGGATATGCTCCCAAATTTCGTAACCGTCCGGGCGGAACACGATGCATCCGCGCACAGGCGAGTAATCCATAAGATCCGCTTTTTTAATCACGTCGATGTACCAGCGCGAGAAGTCTTCCCCCTGCGGCGTTATCTCGGTCACAAATTGTTTATCGTTTGACATAAAAATGGACTTCCTCCCAATGTATCGTCAATTATCCGTTGATTAAACGCAAGATGTCATTATAAGTTACAACAATCATTAACAGGAACAGCATCGCAAATCCGACGAAATGCACCATGCCTTCCCGGCTCGGATCGATCGGCTTCCCGCGGACGGCTTCCACGCCAAGAAACACGAGACGGCTTCCGTCCATGGCCGGAATCGGCAGCAGGTTGAAAATCCCCAGATACAAACTCAATATCGCAGCCCATTGCGTGAGCTGGGCGATTCCTTGCTTGGCAATCTGGCCCGTTATCTCAAAGGTCCCTACCGGTCCGCTGATATCGTTCATATTGAACTGTTTGATCAACTTGCCGAAACCCTGGAAAATGATTTTGGTCCCATTAACCATGGCGGAACCTGCTCCGGTAAAGGTCTCTCCGATGCCGGCCTTGCGCGTAGGGAGTGCGGGCGTGATGCCGATTTTTCCGCCCTCTTGCCCTTCCATCGCCCGAGGGGTCAGCGTCACATTGAACACCTCGTCGCCGCGGCGGATGGTCCACTTCATCGGCTTGCCCTCGGACTTGGCCGTCATATCGATCATCTTCTCATAATCCGTGCCGATGCTGACGCCGTCGATCGTTTCGACGATGTCGCCTTTTTTCAAATGGGCTTCATCCGCCGGCATTCCCTTCGAAACGTCCCCGATCACGATGTACGTCGGATTTTCGACCGGAATGCCCGCCATTTGAAGATGGACTCCGAACAAGATAAAAGCCAGGATAAAGTTCATCAGCGGTCCGGCAAAGATGGACATCGCCCGCTGCCCGACCGTTTTGCTCGCGAACTGCCGGTCCCTTGGGGCGATTTGCGTTTCCTGGGACTTGGCGACGAGCATCGTCTGCGGATGGACCGGAAATTGCTGGATTTCTCCATCCACGTTCAGGCGGATTTTCAGGCTGTCGGTCAAGTCGATGAACTCCACTTCGCCGCGGATGACGTTTTTGCGGTTATCCAGCTGATCCAGATAAATCTTTTTCACTTCCCCGTCCTTGACCCGCACGGCAACCGTTTGTCCCGGGTGGATCTCCACGAGCTCCGGATCTTCGCCCGCCATCCGGGCATATCCGCCGAACGGAAGCAAACGAAGCGTAAATTGGGTTTCCCCCCGTTTATAAGAAAACAGTTTCGGACCGAAACCGATCGCAAACTCCCGAACCAGTATGCCTGCACGTTTGGCGAAATAATAATGCCCCCACTCGTGCACGGTGACAATGACGAAAAACATGAGCACCGTCAAAAAAACTACCTGCACCATTTCCAATTCGTCGCATCCCCCTTTATTGTCTGAGACCGAAGCTTCATAATCCGCGGACCGGCAAGCCATGCCGCCCCCCATAGAATGAATGATGGTCCGTAACCGGCCGTTCCGGCCTTTCTGCCCTGCAGCCTCGCCGCTAAGGCTCGTCTCGATTCAGTCTATATAGATTATCATTATTCTCCGGACCCGCACAAGAGAATCACTTTTGAGCCATTTTTTAGATAAGGGAGAAGAGTGGATTCTTGCGGTTTTTGCCCGCGTTCCCCAAATGTCAGAGCTTGGCTGCAGCCTCCCGGGTACGCTTGTCGCACGCTTCGATTTCCGCAAGCTCTGGTTCTGGAATGTTGTGATGCCGATCAAGCACTCTTTCGATGATATCCTCAATTTGCAAAAATGAAATCTCTTTGCGCAAAAACCGCGCAACCGCCACCTCGTTGGCGGCATTAAATGCGGTTGTGGCTGTACCACCCATTTTACCACATTCATATGCCAGTCTTAAACAAGGGAAGCGTTCAAAGTCCATTTCGCGGAATTGAAGTTTGCCGACCTCGGCCAGCGAGAGCGGGCGCGACGGCGATTCCCACCGCTCCGGGTACGTAAGGGCATACTGGATCGGAACCCTCATGTCCGGATTGCCGAGCTGGGCAATGATGCTGGTATCGCGAAACTCCACAAAGGAATGGATGATGCTTTCGGGATGCAGAAGCACGTTGATTTGCTCGTAGGGCAAGCCAAACAGCCAGTGCGCCTCGATCACTTCCAGCCCTTTGTTGACCATCGTCGCCGAATCGATCGTAATTTTGGCCCCCATCGACCAATTCGGATGCTTAAGCGCATCCTCCACCGTCACGTGTTTCAGCTCATCGCGCGTCCGGTCCCGGAAAGAACCGCCGGAAGCCGTCAGCGTAATGGATGCCAAATCCTTGAGGTTTTCCCCGTTCAAGCATTGGAAAATGGCGGAATGCTCGCTGTCGATCGGGAGCAGCTTCACGCCTTTTTCCCGTGCGCGCGCCGTCACGATATGGCCGGCCGTCACCAGCGTTTCCTTATTGGCCAGCCCGATCGTTTTTCCGGCTTCGATCGCCGCAAGCGTCGAAGGGAGCCCCAGGCTCCCCATGACGGCCGTGACCACGATATCGGCATCGGTCCCGGCGGCGATTTCGATCAGCCCGTGGTCCCCGTAAAACACTTCCGTGCCGGCCGGAACCTCGGCTTTGATTTGTTCGGCAAGCTCGCGCGTAGCCACCGAAACTTTCCGCGGTTTGAATCGCCGCGCCTGCTCCAGCAGAAGGGCGATGTTCCCTCCCGCGGCCAAACCTTCGATTTGAAAATGCTCCGAATGCTTTGCCGCCACATCCAGCGTCTGCGTTCCAATCGAGCCCGTGGAGCCGAGCACGCTAATTTTTTTCATATCGAAACCTTCTCTCGTTTTAATAAGGCATCAGCATCACGATATGTACGAACGGAAAGACGATAATCCAGCTGTCGCAGCGGTCCAAAATGCCTCCGTGCCCCGGCAGCAGAGTGCCGGAATCTTTGATGCCGTATACGCGCTTATAAGCGGATTGAATCAGATCGCCCAGTTGTCCCGTCACGGCGCAGGCCAGTCCGATCGCCACGGCGCGTCCGAACGTCAGGATCCCCCCGGAAAAGAGGGAAAACGCCGCAGCCGCGATCATGGAAATGACGACGCCGCCGAGAGCTCCTTCAATCGTTTTGTTCGGGCTGATGGCCGGCCAAAGCTTGTTTTTGCCGATCCATTTCCCGACGAAATAAGCTCCTGCATCGCTCGCCCAAATCGAAACGAGCAGCAGGAACGTCCAAAACAGTCCATGCCCGTCCGGCGCGCCCCGGGAGCCGGCGATATAGGAAAATCCGACCCCGATGTATACCGCGCCCAGAAACAGCATGGCCGCCTGTTGTATTGCGATTTTATTTTTCGTTATGACCGTGACCAGCATGAACAGGAACAAAAGCAGCCAAATGAAGTGATCCCATGACAGCGGAAAATCGATGCCAAGCGGTTTCCACGGAAAAACGAACAAAAGCACGCCCAGATATCCCAGCCATGCCGTACCGCCAAAAGGAGAAACCTTGGTCATGCGCACGAATTCATAATATCCGATCATGGCCATCGCCAGCACGATCAGATGGTACGGCAGCCCCCCGATCAGGCATAATCCCAAAAAGACAACTCCAGCAATGATTCCGGTAATCAGTCGTTGTTTCAACGATAATCCACCCTCCATATGGCTTAAGTCAAGCCGCCGTATCTCCGCGTTCTGCGCGAATACTCGGCAACAGCTTCGTATAAATAATGTTCATTGAAATCAGGCCAATAGATATCGGTGAACCACATTTCGCTATATGCCATTTGCCAGAGCATAAAGTTGCTGATCCGCATCTCCCCGCTGGTACGGATGATTAAATCCGGATCGGGCAGCCCGCTGGAAAGCAAATGCCGATCCACCAATTCCGGCGTAATGTCTTCCGGATTCAGCGCACCAGCTTCGATTTTCCGCGCCAATTCGCGCATGCAGTCGGTAATTTCCTTCCGGCTGCCGTAATTGAGCGCGAAGTTCAGCACCAGCCCGTCATTGCCTTCGGTGCGGCGGACGGCTTCTTCCATGGCGCTGATGGTGTAGGACGGCAGTCCTTCGCGGTCGCCCATCATCCGGACCTGCACGTTTTTTTCCACCAATTCATCCAGCTCGAGTGCCAGGAATTCCTGCGGCAAGCGCATCAGAAAATCAACCTCGTCCTTCGGACGTTTCCAATTTTCCGTCGAAAAGGCATACAGCGTCAAATATTTGATCCCCAGCTTATCCGCTGCAATCGTCGTCCGTTTGACGGCTTTCATCCCGTTTTGATGCCCGATGATACGCGGAAGCCCTTGGCGTTTCGCCCAGCGTCCGTTACCGTCCATGATGATGGCGACATGTTCAGGAACATTGTCTATTGATCGTTCCGACGACTGTACTTTGGATTCCCGTGTCCACCACGATCGAACTCGTTTGATCATTCTAGTTCCTCCATGCGGGTTTCTGCAAAAAAAGACATAAACCCCACCATAAAAGGAGGGGCCGAAAGTCTCTTATACTTCCATGATCTCTTTTTCTTTAGCTACGAGCACTTTGTCGACTTCCGCGATAAATTTATCCGTCGTTTTCTGGATGTCATCCTGGTGACGGCGGGATTCATCTTCAGATATATCGGTTTTTTCCATTTTTTTGATGTCGTCGTTCGCATCGCGGCGGATATTGCGGATGGCCACCTTCGCTTCTTCGCCGAATTTTTTGGTCATTTTCACCAGTTCCATGCGGCGTTCTTCCGTCAGCGGAGGAATGACCAAACGAATCGTGTTCCCGTCGTTCGCAGGCGTCAGCCCGAGATCGGATTTCAGGATGGCTCTTTCGATGTCGGCCAGCGAGGACTTATCCCACGGCTGGATCAACAACGTCCGGGAATCCGGCGTGTTGATGTTGGCCAACTGGTTCAGCGGAGTCATCGTTCCGTAGTATTCAACCTGTACCCGGTCCAGAAGGGCCGGAGCGGCGCGTCCCGCGCGCAGCGTCGCCAAATCTCTTTTCAAAGCGGAGATCGCCTTTTCCATGCGGTCTTCCGCATGTTTTTTTACTGTTTGAGGCATTAATCTACACTCCCTTTAACGATCGTTCCGATTTTTTCGCCTTGAACGACCCGTTTAATGTTTCCTTGCTCGGTAATCGCAAATACGATAAGCGGAATGTTGTTGTCCATGCAGAGGGAAGATGCCGTGGAATCCATCACGCCCAAGTTTTTGTTCAGTACGTCCAAATACGTCAGCTGCTCATACTTCTCTGCCGTGCTGTCTTTGAAAGGATCAGCGGAATAGACGCCGTCCACTTTGTTTTTGGCCATCAGAATGACCTCGGCTTCAATTTCAGCTGCACGAAGCGCGGCTGTCGTATCCGTCGAGAAGAACGGGTTGCCTGTGCCCGCCGCAAAAATGACGACGCGTCCTTTTTCCAGATGGCGGATCGCTCTGCGGCGAATGTACGGCTCGGCGATCTGCTGCATGGCGATCGAAGTTTGCACGCGCGTCGGAACGTCGATCTGTTCCAAGGCGTCCTGCAGCGCCAGCGAGTTCATCACCGTGGCCAGCATGCCCATGTAGTCCGCCGTTGCACGGTCGATGCCGCTGGAACTGCCGGCGATTCCGCGCCAAATGTTCCCGCCGCCGCAAACGATCGCGACTTGAACGCCCAGCTCCACAACTTCCTTCACTTGTTCAGCGATGGATGCGATCGTCGCCGCATCGATACCATATCCGTTTTGGCCCGCGAGGGATTCCCCGCTGACTTTCAAGACAACTCGTTTAAAAATTGGCTCTTTCAAAATGTTTACCCTCCACTTTAAGACAGCACCTGTCTGGTGCCCGTTTAGAAAACCGACTTTGCTTCCCGCTCCGCGGGGCGGAGCTACCAGAACTGATGTCATGCTCATACTCAAAAGAAAAACTTCCGATGCCGGCTGTAGCGGCCTGACAGCGGATGTTTTTCTTACGAGATCAGGCGGCATTCCACGCAAAGCTGTTGTTTTTCTGATCTCTGAAAAAAGAGGGAACACTGGCGTGTTCCGCTCTTCATCCCGCAATATTCATCAAAGGCGCGTCAACCGCGCATGTTACTTGCTTAGTTTTTAACTTGCGCCATAACTTCTTCAACGAAGTTATCCACTTTTTTCTCCATGCCTTCACCCAGCTCGTAACGAACGAAGCGGCGGATCGAGATGTTTTCGCCGATCGTGCTGATTTTTTCTTTCAGCAGCGTAGCGACGGTTTTGTCCGGATCTTTAATGAACGGCTGTTCCAACAGGCAGAACTCTTCGAAGTATTTGCCGATGCGGCCTTCAACCATTTTTTCAACGATTTTTTCTGGTTTGCCTTCATTCAGGGCTTGGGCTTTCAGGATCTCTTTTTCCTTTTCGATCTCTTCGGCCGGCACTTCTTCGCGAGCTACGTAACGCGGGCTGGAAGCCGCGATGTGCATAGCGATGTCGCGCGCAAACTCTTTGAATTGATCCGTTTTGCCGACGAAGTCGGTTTCGCAGTTGATTTCGACGAGGACGCCGATACGGCCGCCGCCGTGGATGTAAGATTCAACGACGCCTTCCGTCGCTACGCGGCCCGCTTTGTTCGCTGCCGCTGCGAGGCCTTTTTCGCGAAGGAGTTCGACCGCTTTCGTAATGTCACCGTTTGCTTCTTCCAGCGCTTTTTTGCAATCCAGCATACCTGCGCCTGTTTTTTCACGAAGCTCTTTTACCGCACTAGCACTTACTGCCATAGGATTTTTCCCTCCAAAAGTTAATTCGTTGTTTTTTGGGCGATATAAGAAGAGTATTCTCCGAAGCCATCTTCCTTATATCTTAAAAAAAGGGCAGTGAGAGGTTATACACCTACCAACCACCCTTTTCATTTAATTCATGTCAATTGCTTGCTTCTGCTGATCTTAGGCAGTTGTTTCTTCGCCTTGATGAGCTTCCACCACGGCGTCGGCCATTTTGCCAGTCAACAGTTTAACGGCACGGATCGCGTCGTCATTACCAGGAATGACGTAGTCGATTTCGTCCGGATCGCAGTTCGTGTCGACGATGCCAACGATTGGGATACCCAATTTGCGGGCTTCGGCAACAGCGATGCGCTCTTTGCGAGGATCGATGATGAACAGGGCGCTAGGAAGGCCTTTCATGTTCTTGATCCCGCCCAGGAATTTTTCAAGACGATCTTTCTCTTTGCGGAGAATGATGACTTCTTTTTTAGGCAGAACGGCAAAAGTACCGTCTTCTTCCCACTTCTCGAGCTCTTTCAAACGGTTGATACGTTTTTGGATCGTTTCGAAGTTAGTCAAAGTTCCGCCGAGCCAACGTTGGTTGATGTAGTACATGCCGCAACGTTCCGCTTCTTCTTTCACGGAGTCTTGAGCTTGTTTTTTCGTGCCGACGAACAGAATCGTTCCGTTCTCTTCAGCGACGCTCTTAACGAAGTTAAAAGCTTCCTCGACCTTTTTCACAGTTTTCTGCAGGTCGATAATGTAAATACCGTTTCTTTCGGTGAAGATATATTTATCCATTTTCGGGTTCCAACGACGAGTTTGGTGACCGAAGTGAACGCCAGCTTCAAGAAGCTGTTTCATGGAAATAACTGCCATCTTCACACACCTCCTAAATTTGGTTTTTTTGTGTCCTCCGCTGTTTTCATTTTCCGTCAAGACTTTCCATCAGGAAAGCACCCTTTACGAAATCCGACAGCGTGTGTTTTAACACCGTCAATTAATATACCATAAGTGAATGCCCGATGCAACGCCTATTCGCGGGATTTTCGCCGCGGAGGGAATCGTGCTGCAAAGCCGCGCCGTTAGCGTATTATGAGCCCCCGCTTGAACGACCTTTCAAAGCAGGTTACCGTTAGGTGCGGCAAGCTCGCTAGCCCCCGGATACAGCAAAAAACCGTCAGGCTGCGCCTTACACGTCAGCGTGGCGGTTTTGTCGTAATTTTGGCGATGATGCTGTCAAAATCCTCGCCTTTAGCAAATTCGTACGTGCCTGAGCGGATTTTCGTGCTCATTTTCAGTCCCCTGCCCGTTTCGACGAACGCGGCCGCATCCGAAATCACCCCTGATTTTTTCAGCTTGTCGGCGACATCGGTTAAATTGCTTCCGCTGGCGATTTTGACGGAAATAAGCGGAGCCTCGGGCGTTTTCGGCTTGTTTATGCCGTCTGCGGCTGCATTGGCGGCAGGCTGGCCGGATGCCTTCGAATCCGGGGCTGCCGGTTTTTCGGGCGTCTTGGGCGCTTCGGCCTTTTTGCCGGCTTCGGGCGCTTTTGCGGGACTTCCTTGCGGTTTCGCGCTTTTGTCCATCATCTGCCGCTTCCATTCTTCTTCGGTCATCCGCTTGTCGTCCGCTTCAACCAATTTGAGCCCCAACGCTTCGGCTTGTTCCTGCAACTGCTCTTTTGTCGGTTTGACAACCTCCGAAGCCTGCGGCACGACGTTCGCCCCGGTTCCTGCGTTCATAAGCTGCAAAAGAAGAGCGCCGGCCAGCAGCCCGCTGCCGAGTCCGATCATAAAGGAACGATTTTTGATCACAGCGATCCCTCCCGTTTCGCCAGCTGCAGTATCAGCGTCACTTCGCCTTTTTGCATGCCCGTGAACTTCGCGATGGCTTCGATCGATTTGCCTTGGGCGTGAAGCTCGAACAGCTCGGGGTAACGTTCCCGGATGGACGGCTCCTTCGTCTCTTCTTCGGTAGCCGTCTCCTGCACGGATTGGTCCCCGGGGATCCGCGTCTCCGCGGCGGCCGCCCCCTCCCGTTCAGCAAGCAGCGCCGACGCCGCTTGGCGGTCACTTTGCTCGATGTCGGAGAGGCGCGCTTCATGCGACGCGTTTTGCTGCTCGAGCTGCAGCAACCGCTGCCTCATCTCGTTCAGCTGTTCCTGGTGCGCAAGCTGCTTGGAGGCGATGTCCTGCTTCATTTGGCCGATCAATTCCACCAGCTCTTCGTTTTCTCTTTCGATATCCGCCATGTACTGCTCCAGGGTTGCTTCCACTTCCCGGACCATTTGCTCCTTGTCCGCCGATTTCCCGACTTGCCGTTTAGGCAGCATGAGAGCATAGACAATGGCGGCAGCGCCTAAAATAACGACAATCATCCACGGTTCCAAAGCTTTTTTTCTCCTTTAAATACGTTTTTCGCCACGGCCCCGCCGCCGGGTCCGATTTCTTCGTTCAAAGGGACACATCCAGGCGGTGCCCTTTATAAGGATGTTCCGCATCCTTGTGCCCACCCGTCTCCTCCGGCTTGGACGCCCGGCGTGAAGGATCTTTCTGGCGCGAAGGGTGGCGCTTGCCTTCGTCCCGCACCGCGGCATTCGCCGTTTCGTCCACTCCCGCGCTTTTCTGCCGGAGCTCCTGGGCTTCCTTTTGCTGCTGCCCCGCCAAAAATTCTTGCTCCTGCGAGGTCCGATGATGAATATCGTTTTGTATTCTGCCCGCTTCCGTCGTTCGGGGGATGGCAATTTGCATCTCTACCGATTTCATACTCACGAACATTCACCTGCCTGCAACAATCGCTATTTGTTATGCATCCCGCAAGCCGTCATCTCCGTCATAGGTAAGGGACCATCGTGATGTCGCCCTCGTGGAAATAAAAGGATACCCTTTCGACTGGGTCCTTGATAAATCTCGTATACCTTCCGATCACGATTTTGGAACCGCCGTAAATTCTTTTGACGATATCCACCCGGGCTCTGACGGTTTCTTCCAGCGTTTTTTCGATCTCCAAAATCCGCCCCTTGACTTCCTCCTGCTCCCGCTGCGTCGACTTTTTGGTCGCGCTTAGCTTCACCCGGAGCGCCATTTTGTCCGAAGACAACTGTCCCGTCGATGCCAGCTGGTTAAGAAGGTGGAGCGCCTTGTCCGCCTTGTCGAGCGCTTCCATGAGCTGCCTCGAACGCTGGCGAAGTTCCGCAAGTTCGTTTCGGAGCTCGGGCTGCACCCCGACTTCGATCGAGGTTGTCGTCGACATGCTGTTGCCGATGGTCCGGGCGGTTACCCGTTCCCCCGCCTGGATGCTTCCGCCGACGATCAGGCCTTTCGTTCCGTTGCAGATGATGTTTTTGCCGGCCCGGATATTCGAATGCATGATGCTTTGGGAGACGATGACGTCTTCGCCCGCAATGACGTTGCCGTCCTGGATGAACGAGCTTTTGACGTTTTTGCCCGCCCGGACGCAGCCTTTGTTGTATCCGATAATTCCGCTCGTAATTTCGATCGATCCTTCCGCCTCCAGCTCGGCGCCTTCGACCCCGCCCACGACGCGGATATCGCCGGCGGCTTTTACCCGAAACCCCGTCAGCACGTTGCCCCGAACGACGACGGTGCCGACAAAATCGATGTTGCCTACGCTGTAGTCCACGTCGCCGTTGACCTCATACACCGGGAACACGTTGATCTTGCCTTTGTCCGTCGTCGTGACGAGTCCGTCGATGGCTGCATACATCGAAGTTCCTTCAGGATCGAGAACCACGTTTTTGCCTACTTTAAAATAGGCTTCCTTCCCGGGCTTGAACGGGATCGGTTCCCCGGTGACCGCAGTGCCGGGTTTTCCCGGCTCCGGCGGGATCCTCCTGGCAATGAGCTGTCCTTTGATGACGTTGTTCAGGCTCAGCAGCTCTTTGAAATCCACCTTGCCGTCCTCGGTTTCCAGCGGCCGAAGCTGATGCTCGTCCTTAAGCTTGAACGCATAATCGATATATCCGTCCTTGCCGCTGACCGGCTGCTCCCCCATCGCCACGGGCGTGCGGTTGAACATATACTCTTCGGGATGGCTCGCGATCCGGCTGATGACCCCTTTTTCAATCCCGAACTGAACCTGGTGGCTGCGCAAAAACAGCATCAAATCGTCTTCGGTGCATTTGAAGTTTTCATCACGTTTCGAGAATTGGATGTAGGCGACGCTTTTGTCATCGGAAAACGTGACGTTTAGATAGCTGTCCAACCCTAATTGAGCTGTCAATCCTTTTCCTCCCTTCCATTTCTACAGCGGTTAATCGTTTTGCATCAGCAATTCCCGATGTTTTTCCAGCGTTCCGCGCAGCCTTAAAATGGCTTTGGAATGCAGTTGAGAAATTCTCGAAGGCGAAAGCGACATCACCTCGGCAATCTCGCTGAGGGACAAATCTTCGTAATACAACAATGATACAACGGTTCGCTCTTTTTCGGTAAGCTTTTCCAACCCTTTGATGAGCGATTCCTTCAAAAAAAATTCGTTGACCTTGTAATCAGGGTTTTTGGCTTTGTCGTCCACCATGACGGATAATCTCGTTTCGGATTCTTCCTCCCTGATCGGATCCTCAAGTGAGCAAAGTGACATCACCGCCACTTCCTGAAGCATATGTTGGAACTCTTTTTCCGAGACGTTCAGGTAATCGCTCATTTCAGCATCCGTTACGGACCGGAGATGCTTCTGTTCCAGCTGCTGGTACGCATCTTCGATTTTTTTCGCCTTTTCGCGGACGGAACGGGGAACCCAGTCGCCCTGGCGGAGCGAATCGAGAATCGCCCCCCTGACGCGGAAGGATGCGTACGTTTCGAACTGAAGCCCGCGCTTGTAATCGAACTTGTCGACCGCGTCGATGAGGCCCATCACGCCGTTGCTGGCCAGATCATCCTTGGAAACGTTTTTCGGGAGCCCGATCGCCAGCCTGCTGGACACGTAATCCACGATATGCAGATAGTTTTCGATCAACCTTTTTTTAGCTTCCAGGTTCCCTCTTTCTTTCCACTCTTCCCAAAGTCCGGCATGGTTCAGATGTGAAGTTTTTCGCTCGCTCAACTACCCTCACCCTCCTTAATTTTCTGTCAGGTGACGAACTGCCTTGGCCAATTCTTCAGGATCCTTTTTCGAGACCAATTTTGGCGGATTGAGTGGAGTAAAACCGGCATCCCCTCCTTGGGGCGGGTCGGTTTTTGGCTTCAACAGCTCATTCAGCTCGTCACTCTCGTCGGGAGTCGTCAAGTCCAAACGCGTACCGGTCTGCGCGTCTTCAGCCTTCCAGTCATTGAACTCCGATTCAGCCTGCGGGGCGCTGGCGATCGTCCATGCCCACCGGAGCACGAACGCAAGCGCAAACCATGCGGCAAACGACACCACCGCGCGAATCAAGCTTGTCATGAACAAATTATTGTTCATCAGGGAAAACAACAGGGTCAAAACCAATCCTATAACGCCGAATACCAGATTAAATCGCAGATTTCCTTTCATGGCTACATTTCCTTTACACCTGTTTGTACACTGCGGATAAGCAATATGCCCGTGCCGGCGTCCATTTCGATGGTGCGCCCGTAATTGCCGCCAGTGTCTTCTGCTATAAGCGGAATGCGAAGCTCCGCCAATTTGGCTTTGCAGGACTCCACGTTCCTCGGTCCGATCCTCATGGTGTCCCCGGCGCCCGCAAATGCGAACATCTGCGACCCCCCGGCCATTTTGGCGACGATCCGCGAAGGAGAAGCGCCAAGCTCCCGGAGCTTGGCCAACAGCGCGGGCAGCGCCGTGTCCGCGTATTTCGCGACGTTCAGCTGCCCCTCTCGGGCGATGTCCGAAGAGGGCAGCATCACGTGCGCCATGCCCGCCAATTTGAGCTCGGGATCATACATCGTAAGGCCGACGCATGAGCCCAGGCCGACCGTCCGGATGATTCCCGATTGCTGCACCACGTTCAGGTCGGCCATGCCTACTTTCACAATGCTTTGCTCTTCAATCATGATCCATTGGTACTCCCAGGGATTTAAAGATCTTGGCGAATGAATCCGGATCGGGAATCAGGAAAAACTGGCCCTCCACCTCGTGGTCGCCTTCCAGGAACGTCGTATCGATCAACAGGGCATCGTCCCCCATATGCCCGAACTGCAGCAGGCCGAAGCTGAGGATGGCGCCCGCCATATCCATCGCCAGCGCCGGAACGGTAGGGTACATGCTGAGTTTCGTGAAATCCGCCAGCGACGACAAATAAGAGCCTGCCAAAATGTTGCCGATTTCGCAGAGAGCGGACTGCTCCATCTCGTTAAACATGCCGTCCGTTTCGGGAGGTAAGCCGACCAGCCGATTCAGCAGGCTTTTGGCGGCCTCGGGGCTTAATATGAAAAACAGATTCCCCGGTGCCTCCCCTTCGACGCGGAGGAAAATGGCGACGACGACCTGCTCGGCCCCTCCGACCTTCTCCGAAATTTCTTCGAAAGGAAGCAGCTGCACCTTGGGCACGGCCATATCGACGGGTTTGTTCAGGAGGCGGGACAAAGCGGTGGCGGCGTTCCCCGCGCCGATGTTCCCGACCTCCCGCAGGACATCCATTTTAAACTCCTTGAAATGCTTAAAGACCTCCACGGGACTATTCCTCTAAACTTTCCAATTGGATGATTTCGTTTTTGTTCAGCACTTCGGACAGATTCAGCATGATGAGCAGGCGGTCGTCGCCGATTTTGGCCACGCCGTCCAAATATTTCGCTTTGATGCCGCCGACGACCTCAGGCGGGGTTTCGATCTTGTCCTTGTGCAGATCGATGACGTCGTTGGCGGAATCGACGATAAAGCCGACCTCCATCTCGTTTACGGCCACGATGATGATCCGGGTCTGGTCGGTATATTCGGTTTCTTCCAGGCCGAAACGCCCGCGAAGATCGATGACCGGGATGACCACGCCGCGAAGATTGATGACGCCTCTGACAAACGCGTACGTTTTGGGAACCCGGGTGATCGGAAGCATGCGCTCGATCGTTTGGACCTTGTCCACTTCGATGCCGTATTCTTCGCTGCCGAGTTTAAAGACGATGACCTTGATTTCTTCTCCCATGAAAAAAACCTCCTTTTATACGTTGCCGGGAATTACTTGATGAACACGTTCGGATCGAGAATGAGCGCGACCTGCCCGTCGCCCAGGATCGTGGCGCCCGAAATGCCTTTGATCGGCGGCAAATATTTGCCGAGGCTTTTCAGGACGATTTCGTTTTGCCCGATAAATTGGTCGATGGCCAGCGCGGCCAAGCGCTCCCCTTTATGGATCACGATGATTTCCGTTTCTTCCTCTTCGGTTTCGTCAAAATCTTTGATATTGAAAATGCGGCTTAGCGATATTAACGGAATGAGCGATCCGCGGAACTCTACCATTTTATTGCCGTGCACGGCGCGGATCTGCCCTTTTTTGACGATGCCGGTTTCGACGATCGACGACAGCGGGATCGCGTATTTCTCCGAACCCATTTTCACCAGCATCGCCGCGATGATCGACAAGGTCAGCGGGAGCTGTACCGAGAAATTGGTGCCTTTGCCCGGCGTGGAATAGATCGTGACCTGTCCGCCGAGCGACGTTATTTTGGCCTTGACGACGTCAAGCCCGACCCCGCGTCCGGAAACGTCCGAAATTTTTTCGGCCGTGCTGAAGCCCGGAGCGAACAAAAGCTGATGCACTTCCTCATCGGACATGCCCGCCGCCTGCTCCTCCGTCACGACGCCTTTCTTGAGGGCCGTCTTCAGCACCTTGTCGCGATAAATGCCGCGTCCGTCTTCTTCGATTTCGATAAAAACATGGTTGCCGCTGTGAAAAGCCCGCAGGTGCACGGTGCCCGTTTCCGGCTTGCCCGCGCTGATCCGGTCGGCCACCGGCTCAATTCCGTGGTCGACGGCATTGCGCAGCAGATGCACCAGCGGATCGCCGATCTCGTCGATGACCGTCCGGTCAAGCTCCGTGTCGGCGCCTGTGATGATCAAATCGACCTTTTTGTCGAGCGATTTGGCCAAATCGCGAACCATGCGCGGGAAGCGGTTGAAGACCGTGTCGACCGGGACCATGCGCAGCTTCATGACGATATCCTGCAGATCGGAGCTGACGCGGGTCATATGCTCTACCGTTTCCGTCAGCGCATGGTTCTGGATCTCGCTGGAAAGCTGTTCCAGGCGAACGCGGTCTATCAATAATTCGCTGAATAAATTCATAAGCACATCCAGCCGCTCGATGTCGACGCGGATGGTACGGGTCGGCACGGCGCCTCCCGTTTTGGCCGGGGTTTTGGCTGCCGGGGCCGCCTTCTCGGGAGCCTGCTCCGGTTTGGCCGGGGGAGCTTCCTGCCCCTTCTCGGCGGCCGGGGGCGCAGCGACGGCGGCTGCAACTTCCTGCGAAGCGGCGCCGATCTCGCTCATTTGCTGCAACGTTTCCGCGTCAAGCTCCGTCACGTCGGCTTTTTCGATCTCCGAAATGCCGATAATTTGCCGCTGAAGCTCGGCGGGATCTTTGGTCGTTATGTAATAAAGGGAGAAGCTGAAATCAAACTTTTCCTGCTCGATGTCCTGGGTGGACGGAAAGGACTTGACGACCTCGCCCGATCTCTCCAGCAATTCGAACACCATGTAAGCCCTGACCGCTTTCAGCTGGCAGTTCTCGCGGATATGGACGTCGATGTAAAGCACGCGGTGCCCCGCTTCGATGGATTGGTTCAGCACGGCATACTGGAATTCGTCCAGCTTAAGGGCCGTATTGACGTCGGAGGCGCGGGCTTCGCCCTGCGCGTTTGCCCCTTGCGGCTTGGCGGACGGATCTTCCCCTCTGACGATCGCCTGCAGCGCGGACACGATCGCGGATACGTCGGCTTTTCCGTCCCCGCCTTCGGTAATGTCCTGCACCATCGATTCCAAAGCGTCCAAGCCTTTGAACAGCGTATCGAAAATAAAATCCTGCATGGCCAGCTTTTCGTTGCGGACCAGATCGAGCACGTTTTCCATCTGGTGGGTCAGCGCGGCGAGATCCTCGAATCCCATCGTCGCGGCCATCCCTTTCAAGGTGTGCGCCGAACGGAAAATCACTTGCACGATCGAGAGATCGCTTGGGCTGCTTTCGAGAAGCAGCATATTTTCGTTCAGTGATTGCAGATGATCATTGGACTCATCAATAAACATGGATAAGTATTGGTTCATGTCCATTGCGAGACACCTCCTTTATAAGTTCACTTCCCGTGGCCTACGGCACGGACCACGCCGGCCGCAATGTCCTGCAGGGGCAACACGTGGCTCACGCAATCAAGCTCGAAGGCCGAACGCGGCATGCCGTAGACGACGCACGTTTCTTCGCTTTCGGCAAACGTGCTTTTGACGCCCGCATCATAGAGCCGTTTCATCATTTTCGCCCCGTCGCTGCCCATTCCCGTCATCAGCACCACATGGCGCTCCAAGGAATCCAGTGGCAGCAGCGATTCGAAAAGAACGTCCACAGACGGCTTGTGGCCGTTCAGCGGCTTGTCGTCGGACAACGACGTTATCAAGCTGCCGTCGGCGTCCCTGACGATTCTCAAATGCTTCCCGCCGGGAGCAATGTAGGCCGAACCCGCTTGCAGCTTCATGCCGTCCTCCGCCTCCATGACCTCGAGCGGGCTGAAGGAATTCAACCGCTGCGCAAGGGAGCGGGTAAAATTAGGCGGCATGTGCTGGACGATGACGACCGGAGCGGGTAGATCGGCCGGGATATGCTCCAGCACCTCTTTCAGAGCTCTCGGGCCGCCGGTGGAACATCCGATGGCGACGATGTCGTTAAAGGCATGCCGCACTCCGCTGCGTTTTTCGTTGCGCTGTTCGTGACGCTTTTCGTTACGCTTTTCGCGGCGTTCCTCGAGCGGGGCCGAAGCCGCGTTATATTCCCGCGCTGCCGCGGTCTCGGCCACTATGACGGGAGGCGGCGCTTCGGGCTTGGCTTTTTTCGGCTCCTTCATCCTCCGCCCGGTTTTTTCAAGCGGGGTCTCTTGTTTCACGGCAGGAGGAGGAAGCGGCCGCTTGAGCGGCTCGGATGCAGCCTTTTTCGACTCGACGACGGCTCCTCCCGGAGGGGTGTACGGCCGCAGCGTTTCCTTCTGCAGGCGCCGCTTCCCCTCCTCGGCTTCAAAGGCAGCCCTTCTTTCCTTGGCGGCCATGGCCGCCTTCAACTGCACCAGAAGCGCATCCCCGACCTGCCCGATGTCCTGGGAATACGTCAGGGAAGGTTTGCGTATAAAATCAAACGCTCCGGATTCGAGCGCCTTAATCGTTTCCTTCATGCCTTCTTCATTGATGCCCGACAGCATGATGACGGGCATCGGTTGCTTGGCCATGATCAGCTTCAAGGCTTCGAGGCCGTTCATTTCGGGCATTTCCACATCCATCGTCACGATGTCCGGCTTCAGCCCGACGGCTTTCTCCACGGCTTCACGCCCGTTTACGGCCGTGTCCACGACCTGAAACGCGGGATCCTTTTCGATCAGATCCGAAAAAATTTTACGCATAAATGCCGAGTCATCAACAACTAGGACTTTATATGGCGCCATGCCATTTCCACCCCTTGTTCCTTTTTACAGAAGAATCATTTTGTTCGACGAAGCCACTTTTGCATAAATCCTTTGATTCCTGTCAAGGCGCCCGGTTCCGGGGAAGCAGGGACTGACGCATACAGCCTGGCGATCCGCTGTATTTCGCGCGCCGCTGCGCAGCCCGGAAAAGCCATGGAAAAAGGAACTTGCTTTTTTACTGCCTGCACGACATGGGAGTCATCGCTTATGTATCCAAGCAGCGGAACGTCCACGTTCAAAAACTTTTGCGCCGCTACCCTGATTTTGTCCGCCGTCTGAGCGGCTTCTTTTTCATCGCTTGCACGGTTGACGATCAGCTTGAACATCGTGCCGCGCTCCCTGGAGCTGACTACCTTGATCAGCGCGTAGGCATCCGTGATCGATGTCGGCTCCGGCGTCGTTACGACGATGCATTCGTCCGCCGATTGGATAAAGTTGAAGTTTTCCTGGGACAAACCGGCGCCGGTATCGAAAATGACGAAATCCATCCCGTCCGCAACCGTTTCGATCTGCTGCATGAAGTAATTCAGATCGCTTTGCGACAAGGAGAACAAATCGCTCAAACCTGAACCCCCCGCAATCAGCGACAGGGAGCCCGGACCTCGTTCGATGATTTCGTCGATCCGTTTCTCGCGCCGCAGCAAATGATACAGGTTATATTTGGCGGACATCCCCATCAGCACGTCGATGTTAGCCATACCGATATCGGCGTCGAACACCAGCACCCGCTTGCCCATGGACTGCAGCGCCAAGGCGAAATTAAGCGTAAAGTTGGACTTTCCGACGCCTCCTTTTCCGCTTGTCACGGTGATCAGCCTGGCTCCCTGCCGCGGCTGCTCGCCGCTCCCCAGGGCAGCGCGTTCGCGTTCGCGCATCATGACCAAATTTCTTAGCGTTTGTGCCTGATCCGTCATGCGCCTTCTTCTCCCAACAGCAGATCGCTAAGCAGCTTTTCCCCCGGCAGGAGCAGGTCATCCGGAACGTTTTGTCCGTTGGTCATGTAGGATAGGCGGAAAGGAAATTCCTTCAGCAAATTCAAGATGGGGCCGTAGCTTCCGGTCTCGTCCAATTTGGTGAAAATCACCTTGTCCAAGCCGTATTTGCTGAAATGCTCGGCGATCTTTTTCATGTCTTGGCTTTTGGAAGTCAAGCTGAGGACAAGGTACGTCTCGCTGCGTTCCACCGGTGGCAGGAGGCTTTGCAGTTCGGAAACGAGCAGCTCGTTGCGGTAGTTGCGCCCGGCCGTATCCATCAGAATAAGATCGCAGTAGTCCAGACGCTCCATGGCCCGCTGCATGTCCCCCGGAGACTGCACCACCTCCAGCGGAACGTTCAGGATCGATGCATAGGTCCGCAGCTGCTCGACCGCGGAAATGCGGTACGTATCGGACGTAATGAATCCGACCTTGCGATGGTAGCGGAAGAGTTGTTCGGCAGCGAGTTTGGCGATCGTCGTCGTTTTCCCGACCCCCGTCGGGCCGGCGACATAGACCATTTTGGTTCTGGGTGCGATGCCTCCGCCGAAACGTTCCGCCAAAAACCCCTTGATGCGGTCGCGGATAAACGACTCCATGTCCGCGTCGCTTAAGCTCCGGCCCTTCTCCTCCCAATGCTCAAAAGCTTCGCCGATCCATTCCTGGATAAGCGAGGCTTCGATATCCTGCCGGAACAACCGGTCCTGGAGTTTTTCCAGCACGTCCGGAAGCGTGCGCTGCATGGCGGACTGGCGCGAGATTTTGGCCATCCAGGCCTTCATTTCGCGCAGCTCCTCCAAAAGCTTGTCTTCGGCCGAGGATCTTCCCTTTTCATCCAAGGCGCGTTCCGGCATCAGGGCAGGCTGCATGCGGGGCGGAGCAATGGGCGGCGCTTCCGGCTGCGGCGATGGCATGATGCCAACGGCCTGCGAGCGCCCGTCTTTGCCCGTTTCCGCGGGATTAGCCGCAGGCGGCGCGATGCTTTCGTTTGCCGCGGCTTGTTCCGCGAACGTCTCCGGATGCCCCGCATCCGTTGCTTTCAACGCAGCCGTTTGGCTCTGCGACGTCCCTGCGCCCGAAGTCATTTCCGCCGTTTTTTGGTAAGCTTTGGGCACCGCTTGTTTCGGAACGGCGAGGGAAGGTGCGGCCGGGGAAGGCTGGGCTTTGGAAGGTTTCTGCGCCTCCTCTTCGACGGCCGCGACGACTTCGATTTTCTTTTGTTTGAACATGCCTAGAAAGCCGCCGATTTTCGTTTCCTTCGTGCTCAGGATCACGGCGTCGCTGCCGAGGTCATGGCGGATCTGGAGCATCGCTTCGGGCATCGTATCGACCAGATAACGCTTCACTCTCATAAATTCACCACTCCGACACTTTGAATTTCAACATTTGGCTCCAGCTCGCTGTAAGATAGTACCGGAATATCCTGCATGGTCCGCTCGATCACTTGCCGCAAATACATGCGGATCGTGGGCGACGTCAGGAGAATGGGCTGCTGCCCGGATTGCAGCAGGCGGTTGACCTGCTCGCTGAGCTTTTGGAATACCGTCTGGGTCGATACCGGATCCAGCGCCAAATAGCTCCCCTGATCGGATTGCTGCACGCTTTCGGCGATTTTTTTCTCCAGCGTCGGACCGACCGTAATGACCTTGAGCGTCTCCCCTTCCTGGGAGAACTGCTGGGTAATCTGCCTGGAGAGGGCTTGCCTTACGTATTCCGTAAGCACGTCCGGGTCTTTGGTGTATTGCCCGTAATCGGCCAATGTTTCGAAAATGGTGACGAGATCGCGGATGGAAACTTTTTCGCGAAGCAGCTTCGCCAGCACCTTCTGGACATCCCCGATCGCCAGCACGTTCGGAATCAGCTCGTCGACCAGCACCGGATAGTTTTCGCGCAAATTGTCGACCAGCGTTTTGGTTTCCTGGCGTCCAAGCAGCTCATGCGCATGTTTCTTGATGAGCTCGGTCAAATGCGTGGCCACGACGGAAGGCGGATCCACCACGGTATAACCCGACAATTCCGCCCTTTCTTTCGTCGCCTCGTCGATCCAAAGGGCCGGAAGGCCGAAAGCCGGTTCCTGCGTCTCAATACCCGATATGCTTTCGTCTTCATACCCGGGACTCATGGCCAAATAGTGATTAAGTAATAGTTCACCGCCGCCGACGCTATTCCCTTTAATTTTGATGACATATTCATTCGGTTTTAGTTGAATATTGTCGCGAATGCGGATGACCGGCACGACAAGTCCTAACTCCAAAGCGCACTGCCTGCGGATCATGATGATCCGGTCGAGCAGGTCGCCGCCCTGCTGGACGTCCGCAAGCGGGATCAGGCCGTAACCGAATTCGAATTCGATCGGGTCGACCTGCAGCAAATTGATGACACTTTCGGGGCTTCGGACCTCTTCGATTTGCTGCTCCTCCTCCTGCTGCTCCACTTCGATTTGCTTGCGCTCCATGTTTTTCTGCATCCGGTAGGCTGCATACAGCAGGATGGCCGCCAGCGGCAATGTCGTAATGATATGTATAGGCGTGAAAAAGCCGAGCATGGCAACCGTGCCGCCTACGATGTACAGCAGTTTCGGATAAGACATCAGCTGCTGCGTCAGATCGCTGGCAAGATTGCCCTCCGATGAGGAACGGGTCACGATCAAACCGGATGCCGTCGAAATGAGCAGCGCCGGAATTTGGGAGACCAGGCCGTCGCCGATGGTCAATACCGAATAGGTAGACAAAGCATCTTTGAAATCCATTCCGTTTATCGACATCCCGATGATGAAACCGCCGACCAGGTTGATGATGAGAATGATAATGCTGGCGATGGCATCGCCCTTGACGAATTTGGTGGCACCGTCCATCGCTCCGTAGTAGTCGGCTTCGCGTTCGACTTTTTGACGGCGCTCCCGCGCCTGCTGCTCGTTGATGAGCCCCGCGTTCAGATCGGCATCGATGCTCATCTGCTTGCCGGGCATCGCATCAAGCGTAAAACGCGCGGCCACCTCGGCAACCCGTTCCGAACCTTTCGTAATGACGATAAATTGAACGACGACGAGGATCAGGAAAACGATGAACCCGACGGCGATTTGTCCATTGGCGATCCAGCTGCCGAACGTGGATACCACGGTTCCGGCAAACCCTTCGGACAGGATCAGTTTCGTCGTCGAGATGTTCAGCGCAAGCCTGAACAACGTCGTGATCAGCAAAAGGGAAGGAAATATCGAAAATTGCAACGCTTCCTTCGTGTTCATCGCTACCAGCAAAATGAGCAGGGCAAGCGAGATGTTGATGACGAGCAGAACGTCCAAAAGCCATGTCGGGATCGGAAGAATCATCATGAGAACGATGCCGATGACACCTAGTAATACCGTAATTTCCTTTGCTTTCAATGGCTTCACTGCCTCCGATCCCTGAGATTATTTAACCTTGCCTTTAAGTTTGTATACATATGCCAAAACTTCAGCCACGGCCTGAAACAAATCGGCGGGAATGGAATCCCCGATCTCCGCTCTGTGGAACAGGGCCCGGGCGAGAGGTTTGTTTTCCATGGTTATGACGCCGTGTTCTTTGGCTATTTCCTTCATCCGCAAAGCCACGTAATCCTGGCCTTTGGCGATGATTTGCGGAGCTTCCATTTTGGAACCCTCGTATTTCAGGGCGACGGCGAAATGCGTCGGGTTGGTAATGACGACATCCGCCTTGGGGACCTCCTGCATCATGCGCTGCATCGCCATCCGGCGCTGACGCTCCCTGATCTTCCCTTTGATCAGCGGGTCTCCCTCCATTTTTTTGTATTCGTCCTTGATGTCCTGCTTGGACATGCGGATGCTTTTTTCGAATTCGTAACGTTGATACAAATAGTCCAGTATCGACATCGCAAACAAGACGGCGCCGATTTTCAGCCCCAGATTCATCGTCAGGCTGGCGACAAAATGAAAGGTTTGCTCGATGTTCGTCTCCGACAACCTGCCGATCTTCGGCAAGGCGCCGGACAATGTCTGGTAAACGAGCAGCCCGATCACGGTAACTTTAAAAATCGATTTCAAGCATTCCACAAGCGACCTGACCGAAAAAATATTTTTAAACCCTTTGATCGGATCCAGCTTGCTGAATTTGGGTTTGAGCATCTCGCCCGTCAACATGAATCCGACTTGGGCCACATTGGCGACGAGAGCCAGCACGATCGTGATGATAAACATCGGCGCCATCAAGATGAGAATCTGAATGGAGTACTCCATCGCCAGGTTCATCACGTTTCCGATCGAAATGCCGGTTTGGAGACGGTGCAAAAACACGTCCTTGAACAGCCCTACCAGCCGTTCCTTATAAAATCCGCCGAACATCAACAAGCTTAAAAAGGAGGCAAGCAGCACCACCGAGCCGGAAATTTCCTGGCTTTTGGCGACTTGGCCCTTTTTACGGGTATCCTGGCGTTTTTTAGGCGTTGCTTTTTCGGTTTTTTCGCCGGCGAACAACTGCAAATCGAGCCGATATCTGTAGGACACTCCAGTCGCTCCTTTATTCCTGCTTAGGCCGGCTTGCGCCCCATCAGCCCCAGCAGATTTTGCATCGATTCGAACATGATCCCGAACAAATCGCCGAACAAATACGAAAAGCTGGGCACGATCAGCAGCAGCACAATCAAGCCGACAATCACTTTAAGCTGCATCCCGATCACGAATACGTTAAACTGCGGAGCGGTCCGGGCCAAAAAACCGAGTCCCACGTCCGTCAAAAACAACGCGGTAACGATCGGCGCCGACATCTGAAAGGCCAGCACAAACGATTGGCCGAAGGTTTTAACCAAAAAGTCGGATATGCTTCCGTTGTAAAGCTTCATAAAAAAATCGTTGGACAGCGGAACCCAGTCGTAACTCCGTATGATCCCGTCGATCAAGTAATGATGCCCGTTCATCGCAAGAAACAATAAAAGGGCGAACATGTATTTAAAGTTTCCGAGAACCGGTGCCGATGCCCCGGTCATCGGGTCGATGACGTTGGCGATGCCGAATCCGATCTGTATGTCGATAAACGCGCCGGCGGTCTGAATGACGACGAACAGCAGATACGCGACGAACCCCAGCACCAAGCCGATAAGGATTTCGCGGATGATGAGCAGCACGTAAGTCAGGTCGGCCGGCAGCTCATGATGGACGCCGTACGTGAGAAATACGAGAACGGACAGGAAAAAGGACATGCCAATTTTGAAAACGTTAGGGACTCCCCTGGAAGACAGCACAGGCGCTACAACAAAAAAAGAGGTGATTCGACAAAAAATAAGCATGAAAACCGGCAAGCTATTCAGCAGCATGTTCATCGATCGCTACCGCCTAACCGATATACTTATATAAGTTGTCGAAGATGTTATAGGTGAAATCGACAAGCGTCGTTAAAATCCAAGGCCCGAACAGCAGGAGCGCCAGCAGCACCGCCACGATTTTAGGAATGAACGCGAGGGTCTGCTCCTGGATTTGGGTCGTCGCCTGGAATATGCTCACGATCAGGCCGACGATCAGCCCCAGCAGCAGCATCGGCGCGCTTACCTTCAGCACGGTATATACCGCTTGTCCCGCAAGGCCGATAATAAAATCAGAATTCATGGCCGGCCTCCTTCGCCTTTCTCATCCATCATGTATTAAAACTCAACAGCAGCGACTTGACGACCAGGTACCATCCGTCCACCAGCACGAACAGCAATATTTTGAACGGCAGCGAAATCATGACCGGCGGGAGCATCATCATCCCCATGGCCATTAAGGTGCTTGACACGACGATATCGATGATCAAAAACGGAATGAATATCATGAATCCCATTTGAAACGCCGTTTTCAGCTCGCTGATCGCAAAGGCGGGCACCATGACGGTGAGCGGGATATCCTTGTACGTTTTGGGTTTTTCCGTTTTGGTGTATTTCATGAACAACAGCAAATCTTTTTCCCTCGTTTGCGAAAACATAAACTTTTTCATCGGCTCCGCCGCTTTTTCCAGCGCCTGCGTTTGGGTAATTTCGCCTTTCAGATACGGCTGCAGGGCAACGTCGTTGATCGATGAAAACGTTGGTGTCATCACAAACAGCGTCAAAAACAGCGCCAGGCCGACAAGCACCTGATTGGGCGGCATTTGCTGCGTGCCAAGCGACGTTCTCACGAACCCCAGCACAACCACGATCCGGGTAAAGCTTGTCATCAGCACCAGCAGCGCCGGCGCGATGCTGATGACAGTGATCAGAAGCAAAACCGACAATGAGCTGGTGCTCGGTTTTCCTCCTGAATCGCCTACCTGGATATCGATGTTGGGAATGGGATCGGCAAATGCCGCCGTCAAGGCCAGCAAACTGATAACCGATAAAACGATGAAAGCTAGCAAAACCTTCTTTTTCATGGATCCCTCAACCGATCTGTAGTATTGTCTTCGCGAAGAAGCTCCTCCATCTTTTCTTTTCGGCTGGACATTTTTCGCAGCTTCTCGTCGAAGACTTCGTGAAAAGAGGATGAATCCTCGAGTGTAATCTCTTCCGACAACGTCCCTTGCTTGCGGAACCTGGAGGCCAGCTTTTCAAGCACCGGGGAAAACGCGCCCGACCGGGCGCCCGCTTCCTGCTCGAAGGCCTCCATGATCAGCTTCACTTCTTCCGGATCCGTAATCTTGTCGACCAGGCGAATGTCCTCGCCTACGCCGACCAGATACAGGTTGCTGCCGATTTCAATGATCTGAAGGGATTTGTTCGGTCCAAGTCCGACGGCTCCCAAGGTCCGAACCGCTCGGCTGGTGAACCATGTTTTGTTTTTTCTTCCGAGAAAACGGATCAACAGCACGATGAGTGCGACGATGACCGCGAGAACAACGATGACGTACACCAGATTAAGCGCATAATTTCCCGGGTTTTGGGGCGTTTGCATATCGGCGCTGAACATGGAAGATTAAACGCCCAACGTTTTATTGATCGCTTCGATGACGCGGTCCGTTTGGAACGGCTTCACGATGAAGTCCTTGGCCCCGGCCTGGATCGCGTCGATGACCATCGCCTGTTGGCCCATGGCGGAACACATGATGACCTTCGCGCTCGGATCCAGCTTCTTGATTTCCTTCAGGGCGGCGATGCCGTCCATCTCAGGCATGGTGATATCCATCGTAATCAGGTCCGGGCGGAGTTCCTTGAATTTTTCGATCGCTTGCGCCCCGTCCTGCGCTTCTCCGACGACCTCGAAACCATTTTTAGTCAAAATATCACGGATCATCATTCTCATAAATGCTGCATCATCCACGATAAGAATACGGTTTGCCATTGATTAAAAATCCTCCCTAAATTTTGCTATTGTAATTTTTGTATTCGGTCCCATTGGCTGAGAATGTCTGTGACGCGTACGCCAAAGTTCTCATCGATGACAACGACTTCGCCTTTGGCGATCAGCTTGTTGTTTACGAGAATATCCACCGGCTCGCCCGCAAGCTTGTCCAGTTCGATGATGGAACCTTGGGACATTTCCAAGATATCCTTAATTTGCTTCTGGGTCCTTCCTAATTCTACGGTGACCTTCAGAGGAATGTCCATCAATAAGTTCAAATTATTTTGATCGACCGGACCATAGGCCGGGGATTGCAAATTCGAAAACTGCACGGGCTGCACGTTCACGTTCCGGTTATACGGCGTGCCGTAATGCTGAGGCATTCCGTACGGCGGCATCTGCGGGTTCTGCTCATAGCCGGGCATCGGCTGGCCTGCGGCCGGATATTCTCCCGGATAGCCCGTTGGCTGCTGGCTTGGGGCCTGCGGCTGCTGCGGCACCGATTGCTGCTGCGGCGGCTGGGCCGGCGTCGGCTGCGGGCTCGGAGCCGGCTTTTCGGGAGCCTGGGCCGCTGCGGCCGTTTCCTCAATCAGCTGCTCGACGGAATCGGCGCCGTGAATCAAAATGTTGACCATATCCTTGGCGAATTGCACCGGCAGAAGCTGCATGATGGTCGAATCGATCAAGTCCCCGATCGTCAGCCGGAACGAAATTTTGATGAGCGTCTCGTCCGCGGGAAGGCTGCTGACGCCATCCCCGCTGGCCACGTCCAAAATATCGATCCCCGGCGGCGAGATGTTCACGAAACGGTTGAAAATCGTGGACATCGAGGTTGCGGACGAGCCCATCATCTGGTTCATCGCTTCCTGAACCGCGCTGATATGTATTTCGTTCAGCTCTTGATCTTCGGGGTTCCCTTCGCCGCCAAGCATCAGGTCGGCAATGACCTGGGCGTCGCGCGTTTTGATGACCAGCGAATTGATCCCTTCGAATCCGTCGACATACGTCACGTGAACGGCGACATGCGGTTTGGGAAATTCGGATTCAAACTGCTCGCGCGTGATGATGGACACTTTCGGCGTCGTGATATCCACTTTTTTGCCGAGAAGCGTGGAAAGAGCCGTCGCGGCGCTGCCGAACGTAATGTTTCCGATCTCGCCGAGCGCGTCCTGTTCCAGCGGCGTCAAATAATCGTCCACCGTCATCGTGCCCGCTCCTTTGGAATAATCCGATTCGGACTGCTTAAGCAAAGCGTCTATCTCTTCTTGCGACAAATATTCGTTACTCGTCAAATTCCTCAACTCCTTCGCTGACAATTTCGTCGATTTGAACCGCTACCCGATCCTTCAGCGTTCCCGGGCTTCCGATGAATTTCAGGCGGTCTCCTACCCGGATCGACAGGCCGGTGCCCACCGCTTTGTTGAGGCTGATGACATCCCCGACGCTGAGGCTCAGGAATTCGGATACGGAAATATGGCTCGTGCCGAGTTCGGCCACGATATTCAGCTTCGCCTGACTGATCCGGTACTTGAGCGATTCGGCTTCTTCAGGGATGCTTGATTTTTTCTCCGAGACGAACCATTGGTGCGCCGAAAGCTTGGACATGATCGGCTCAAGCACGACATGCGGTATGCAGAGGTTGATCATTCCCGTCGTATCCCCGATTTTGGTGCTCAGCGATATGAGCGCGATCGTTTCGTTCGGAGACACGATTTGCATGAATTGCGGATTCGTTTCCATCGCTTCCATCCGGGGCGAGATATCCAGCACGGTCTTCCAGGCCTCGGCGAGGCTGTCGAAAGCCCGGCTGAAAATCTTCTCCATGATGGTTGTCTCAATCTCCGTCAAGGTATTGATCTTCGTGGGCGCATTGCCTACTCCGCCCAGCAAACGATCCAGCATCGCGTACGCAACGTTGGGGTGAACCTCGAGCACCATTCTTCCTTCCAACGGCTCGGCTTCAAAAATGTTCAAAATCGTCATTTTGGGAATCGACCGGATAAATTCGTCATAAGGAAGCTGCTCGACCTGTACGACGCTGATTTGCACGAAAGTGCGCAGCTGTGCCGAGAAATACGTCGTCAGGTAACGGGCAAAGTTCTCATGGATGCGCGTGAGGCTCCGGATATGGTCTTTGGAAAAGCGGACCGCCCGTTTGAAGTCATAAGACCGGACTTTTTTCTGGGTATCCTCTTTTTTCAGCTCCTCCGCATCCATTTCGCCGGACGAAAGCGCGGCAAGCAGGGCGTCGATCTCATTTTGCGATAATACGTCAACCAATCATCTCACCCCCTTAAAGGATTGTCTTGGGTTCTCTACAGCATGTTAGGGAGAATCCTTCGTTTAGATCGGCGTTACCAGGTACTCTGTGATTTCGATCTGATTCAATTTCCCTTCAGTCAGGGTCTTATTGATCAGATTGATCAATTTTGCGCTTAATTGGTCCTTGCCTTCCGAGCCCTTTAATTCTTCCGGCTTGGTGTCTGCAAGGGTTTTGATAATAATCGGTTTGATTTTAAACTCCTTGATCTTGTCGAATGCTTCTTTGGATTTCTTATCGTTCAATTGGAACGCAAAATTCATCAATACGATATAATCCTGATCTGCAAGATTGGTTTTGATATCTTTGATTTCAGACGTCATTTCCACGAGTTCATCCGCTGATAATTTTTTCCCCTCGGCCGCCGGAGCCGCAGCATTCGAAGTGGAGTCTTTTCCGAATTGAGGCGCTAGCAAAACAGCAGCAACCACGATCAGTGTTATCGCCAGAAGTATAGTAATCAGCCAGGGCAGCATTTTTTTCATGAGTTTTCCTCCATTTGTTGCACTTTGATTGTGGCATTGTGAACGCCGATTTCCTGATTGTATTGTTTCACCAAGGAAATGACCTCAGCTGCTTTTTCCAAAACGATCATGCGTTTGCCTGTGACCAACGTAATATAGGTGTCTGGCGTTTCTTCCACTGTTTCGATAAGCAAAGCGTTCAGCCATATTGGTGAGCCGTTTAACCGGGTAACAGAAATCATAGCAGAGCCTCCTATGGAAATTCGGGAGAGGCGGTCCCTCTCCCGCTACGATCATTTACTAACGTTTCAGATTGACGACCTCTTGAAGAACCTCGTCGGACGTTGTAATAATCCGCGAGTTGGCCTGGAAGCCACGCTGAGCCACGATCATTTCCGTGAACTCGCTCGTCAGGTCCACGTTGGACATCTCAAGCTGCCCGGCGATGACCGCGCCCGTGCCCTTCGTGGCGTCATTGGCGTCGGCCGGGAAGTCGACCAGTCCGTCTTCCTTGGCGTTGAGCGTCATCCGGAACAGGTTCCCGCCGATTTTCTCCAGGCCTTCCGGGTTGGGCACTTTGCCTACGCCGATCTTCGTTCCGTTGTCCGTCGTCCCGTCATCGAGCTTCTGGATGATCGTTCCATCCTGAGAGATTGAAAAAGAGACCGTGTTGCTTTGCAGCTTGATCGGCGCTCCGTCGGTATCGCATACAAACAGGCCATCCGAAGTAACGAGCTGCTGCAAAGCATCAATATGGAAATCGCCAGCCCGGGTCAAAAAAGGCGGGTCCTGCGCCGGATCCAGCTTCACAAGAAAAAATCCGTCCCCATCGATGCGCAGGTCCGTTGGATTATTCGTCATCATGGCACTGCCGCCCAGATGCATCGTATCGATGGAACCAACGGATACGCCAAGGCCGATTTGCTTGGCATTCACGCCGCCATGAACAGAGTCTTCCGGGGCCGTAATACCTGCCACGGTCTGGCTTATGACATCTTTAAACATGACCCGTCCGGATTTGAAGCCGATCGTATTCACGTTTGCGATGTTGTTGCCGATGACGTCAAGCTTGGTCTGGAACCCCCGCATGCCTGATACGCCGGAATACATGGATCTCATCATAGTTTTATTCCTCCCTCGTCGTGTAAGGACCGCGTCTGTCGGTCAGCGGTCCACTGGCTTCCTGTCGGGCCAGCCAGATTAAGATATAACGATCGCGCTGTCGATCTGCGTAAACACGTTGTCCTTCATCGAATTTCCGTCGATCGCCGTCACGACCGTCCGGTTTGCCACATTGACGATCAGCGCCATGTCTTGCAGCAAGATGAGCGATTCCTTGCTTCCTTTCGCCGCCGCTTTGTCAACGGCATCTTGAATTTTGGCCAACTGGTCCCCCTGCAGTTCAATGCCTCTTTGCTCCAGCCGCTTGGCCGCATGGTTGCTGAATTTCAGCAGCTCATGTCGGAATAACCGGTCAAACGAGGTTGCTGGCGTTTCCCGCTGCAAGCTTCGCTGAGCGGCGTTCTTGACTGCGGGATACATCTTGGAAGGATACAGCTGCCCGATGGTTATGCGTTCATTCATGCCGATTCACCGCTTCCGGGTGCGTCGGTATTCGAATCAGCGCCAGCAGGCTCCGCACCTTTCGGATCATCTCCAGGAGGCGTTTGATCCGGCGCCGGATGTTCTTCGGTTTTGGACGCTTCTTTGATTTCAATGACCTTGTCCAACGGAATCGCCAGCGAACCAACGGACGCGTACTGAACGCCGTCTTTCACGATGATGGAGTCCACGACGCCCGATTTCATCTCGCTTTTGCTTTCGCCGCCCTGGTCCTTGTTCGCGTCGTCGATCCAGCTGATCTCCTTGCCGATCAGGCCGGAGACGTTGCCCAGGGACTGGCTCATCGCATTCAGCTGTTTGGAAATGTTGATCAGCTGCTCTACCGAAGTAAACTGGGCCATCTGCGCGATGAACTCTTTGTCCTCCATCGGCTGCATCGGATCCTGGTTTTGCAGCTGCTTGATCAAAATGCTCAAAAACTGGTCCTTTCCCAGCTCCTGCTTTTTGTTGCTCGCTCTTGCGACGTTTTCGGCCGAATAATTAGGCCATACATTCGGTGTAGAAAAAATTTCCGAAGCCATTTGTTTTCACCTCCGTCTGGCTAAGCTTTTGCCGTAAACATGTTGCCGCCGTCCGCTTGTTCCCGGGCTGCCAGCCACTCGCTAAGCTCTTCCCCCAGTTCCGCGACTGTGATCGCGTCGTCGGTAGGCGTCTCCTTCTCCTTGGAGCGGCGGTTGGACTGCTGCTGACCTGCTCCCGGCTGGCGTCCGCCGTCCTGATACATTTGCGATTGCGGCGACGGGTTCTGGGTTACGACCAGCTTTTCAACCTGCACGCCTTGCGTTTGCAGCGTCGAACGAAGCTGGCTCATCTGTTGTTCCAGCAGGTCCTTTGTGGCCGCATGCTCGGTCGAAAATTGCGCGATCAGCTGGCCGTTTTGCATCGTCAGCTTGACGTCCACTTGGCCCAGGCGCTCCGGATAAAGCGTGATTCTTGCCTCCGAAATTCCTTGCTGCTTCACGAATTCCAGATTTTTGACGACAAATCCGCTCATCTCTTCCGAAAATTTCTCGACCGGTACCGGTGCCGCGGCTTTCGCCGAAGCGTTGATGCCGTGTCGCAATGCCAGCTGGCCGGCCGTTACCGTATGCTGGGTAGCAAACGGGTCGTCAGGCTGCTCGTGGCGGTCCCCGGCAGCCGTCTGCTCGGTGCCTGCGGGCTGTACGCCTTTAGACAAAACGCTGATACGGGGTTCGAACACGGCATTTTTGCTCTGGGCCGCAAACGTCTGTGTCTCTAGCGGCTTCGATGGCGCCGCCTGCCCGTTGTTGATCAGCTCCTGGAACGACTGGAGAAGCTGAAGCGCCTGATGCTGCGTCTTGCCTGGCGCCCCTTGCCGTTTTTGCAGCAGGGAGGCGAGCTGTTCCATCCCGTCCTGCACGACAAATCGAATCGTCGCCGGACTTTCGGAAAGAGGGCCCGTCAGCGCATCCGCGTTTTCCGCCTGCGCCGCATTCCCCGCCGAATTGGCCTGGTTCAGCAGGTTTTGAACTTGCTGCAGCCAGCCCTGAAGCGCCGCAAGCAGCTCGGGATCGGCCGCAACCGCCTCGTCCAGCTTGTCCATGTCGGCGGTCAGGCTTTGCAGCAGGTCCAGGACGCCTTGCTCATCGCCTCCGGCTTCTTCGCCGGTTGCGCCCATCCCCGCCAGTTGGAGGAGGCCTTCGAGCAGCGTGCCTGCATTTACGATCGCGGCGCTTGGCTGCGAGGCATCCCCCGACATCATTTGCGCCAGCGATTGATTGAATACGCCCGCGACGGCCCCCGTTCCCGCCGCCTGCTTGCCGCCGGCAGCCGCTGTTTTTCCGCTTGGGGAGTTTCCGGCGGCCACGTTTTGAAAAACGAGACTCATATGATTTCACCTCCTTTCACGAACCGAAAAGGGCTGATCTTACTTGATCATCAATTTGTTCAAGATGACGGCCGCCGTTTTGGGATCCTTGGCGTTCATCGCGTCCAGGATTCCGGAACGGGTCGAGTCAGCCACCTCGTTCAAAATTTTCAATACTTTGTCTGGCGATATTTTATAGGTCGCAAGGAGGAGCTCCGCCGCGCTTTTGGCAGGCATGCTCGCAAAGGTTTGGCTGATTTGCGTTTTGTCGAGTCCGCTCGACGAGCCGGTTTTTTCCTCCGCCGCATCCTTGCTGATCCGGGATTGCAGCGCCGCGATCGCCAAATCGCTCGAAGAAACGGCATCCTTCAGTTTCATCGATACATCCGCCGCAATCTTCGGGTCCATCTTGGCCAGGATTGCTGTCCGGCTGTCGGTTTTCATGCTGCTGAGGAGCAATACCATTTCTTCGGTCGTCATGTTCTGCATGATCGGCGCGGCTTTGCTCGGGCTCATGTCGGCGTACATTTTGGCCAAATCCTTGATTTGCTTTTCATAGGGATCGGCGTTTTCCGGATTTGCGCCCTGCGCTGCGGTTTCCGCGTTTTGCGCCGATTCCAGCTGGTCCTGCAGGCTTTTCACTTTCTGTTCCTGCTCGGCTTTTTCTTCCTTGGCCTTTTGCAGATCCGCTTCTTTGGCCGCCAGCTTGTTTTTGAGCTCGTCGATCGTCGCGTTTGCGCTTTTGACCTGATCTTTCGCGTTTTGAAGCTTCGTTTTTTCAGGGTCTTTGACGGGATCGGGAACCCAGTTTTTGACGACCGGAATTTTATCCGCAACGCTCAGCACGCTGTTTCGAACATCGACGTTAAATAGCGTGAGCAGCACGCCGATCAGCACGACCGTAAAAATGATCGGGATCATGAAAAACAGAAACTTTTCAAACCCTCCCGCAGACTCTTTCTCTATATCAAAATCTTTATCTGCCACAATCAATCCACCCCCGAGGCCACAGCATCGTTTCGATTCGTTCCATCTATCTCGCTCTCATGGCGAACCTGACTGTTGCCATTTCATCCAGTTCGTTCTGTTCCCTCAGGAGCATGGTTTGCTGAAAGGAACTTTTAGCCTTATCCCGTGCTTTGAGCCAGACCTGTTCGTCCAGCATTTTGCGGGTCAGCTGATGTTTTTTCATTTGGACATTGCTGTCCGCCCGCTCGACGTCGGAATATTTTTTGGCGATGCATTGCTGCAAATGATCGGCATACATTTGAAACTCGCGTATTTTCGCTACCGGCGCCCGCCGTTCGGCAGCCTCCTGGAGTTGTTTCGCCATCCGTTCCCTGCTTTCAAGCAGCTCTTCAAGAGATTTCTTTTCTTCCTGCAATCTTCCGATCGCGCTGGATAGCATCCATTCGGCTTGTGTTTTCTCATTGGTTTTCAAATCCACGATTTTCTGGAACGCATACTGAAATTTCATCCCTTAAGGTCATCTCCTTGAAAATTCGGAAATCAAACGCTCCTGCACCTGCTCCAGCGTTACTTTCTCGTCCACCTTCTGCTTGGTGAAGTCCCATATCTGCTGGATATAATCGATCGACTCGTCGATTTGCTCGTTGGAGCCTCGTTGGTAGGCGCCGATGTTGATCAAATCCTCCGAGTCTTTGTAAACGGCCATCAGCCTTTTTAAATTGTCCGCCGCTTCGATCTGCTCTTTCGGCGCGATATCCTTCATCACCCGGCTGATGCTCGCAAGCACGTCGATGGCGGGAAAATGCCCCTTATTGGCGATGTTGCGGTTCAGCACGATATGGCCGTCCAAAATCCCCCGGACCGCATCGGCAATCGGTTCGTTCATGTCGTCGCCGTCGACCAGGACGGTATAAAAGGCCGTAATTGAACCCGTCGGTCCTGTTCCGGCCCGTTCGAGCAGTTTCGGCAAACTGGCAAAGACGGAAGGCGTGTAGCCTCTCATGGCCGGCGGTTCGCCGACGGCCAGGCCCACCTCGCGCTGCGCCATGGCATAGCGGGTTACCGAGTCCATCATCAGCATGACGTTCATCCCCCGGTCGCGAAAATATTCCGCGATGGTCGTCGCGATCAGGGCGCCTTTGATCCTGACAAGCGCCGGCTGATCCGACGTCGCGACGACGACAACAGAACGCTGCAGCCCCTCCGGCCCCAGGTCCCTTTCGATAAAGTCCAAAACCTCGCGTCCCCGTTCCCCGATTAAGGCGATCACGTTGACGTCCGCGTCCGTGTTGCGGGCAATCATGCCCATCAGCGTGCTTTTGCCGACGCCGGAGCCGGCGAAAATGCCGACCCTCTGCCCTTTGCCGATCGTCAGCAGTCCGTCGATGGCCCTCACTCCGATGCTGATCGGTTCCTTGACCCTTGGGCGGGTCAAAGGATTGGACGGCTCGTTGTACGTCGAACTGTACGGCATCCGGGTCGGGATCAGCGATCCGTCGAGCGGTTGCCCGAGCCCGTCAAGAACTTTGCCAAGCAGCTCGGAGCCGACCTGAACGCTAAGCGGCTTGCCCGTTCCCACGACGTCGCAGCCCGGACCGATCGAATGGAGCTCCCCCAGCGGCATCAGCAGCACCTTGTTGTCCCGGAAGCCGACGACCTCGGCCTGCAGCGGTTTAGAGCTTTTCGTCGGATAAATGTAGCAGACATCGCCGACGCTGGCGTCCGGTCCTTCGGATTCCACCATCAGCCCGATCACCTGGGTGACTTTGCCGTTGATTCTGACCGGGTCCAAATTCCGCAGATGTTCCTTGTATCGTTCGCTGCTAAGCATCTTCATCTTGGTTGCTCCGCTCCTCGTCATCCAGCGCGATCCGAATCAGTTCCTTTTTGATTTCGGTCAGCTGCGTATCGATTCTCGCGTCGATGCTGCCGAAGGACGAGCGAATGACGCAGCCCTGGTCGTGAACCGTCGAATCCGGCAAAATTTGAAGCTCCGCCTGGGAGTCGATCGCGGCCGCAAGCTCTTCCCTTGCAGCCTGAACGAAAGCGAAATGTTTCGGCGCCACGCAAAGCGTGATGACGCCCTGCTCCCGCTTGCGCGATAAATTGTTTTTGATCAGTTCGATCACGTAGTCCGGTTCGAGCGTCAGCTGTTTGTCGATCACTTTCTCGGCGATGGCGCAGCTGAGTTCGACCAGAAACGGCTCGGCCTCCTGAATGATCTGTTCTTTCATTAAATAAGCTTGCTTCAGCACCGTCTGCGCTTCGTCCATCATCCGGCCGATTTGGTCCCGAAGATCCGCCATCGCCTTCTCCGAGCCTTCCCGGTACCCTGTGTCGTAACCTTCGGATTTGAGCGCTTCGACCAAATGTTCGTCCTGAAGCCTGCGCTCCTGCCACCAGCTGTCGATCTGCCCGCTTGCTTCCGCCAGCATGCGCTCCGCTTCCTCCGAAGCCTCGCGCAGCTGCCGTTCGGCGAACTCGCGGGCATCCTCGAGCATCTCCTTGCTGAGCCGCTTCGCTTCTTCGTCCGCTTCGATTTTCCTGATCTCTTCGGACGCTTTTTCTTCCATCGGAGAAGCTTCCGATTGCGGAACGTAACGATGCCCGAGGTCCAGCTTTTTCAGCGCTTCGACCGGAACGTATTGGGAAGATTTGATTAGATTAGACAATAATGTCATCTCCTCCGCCGCGAGCTATGATGATCTCACCGGCTTCTTCCAGTCTGCGGATCGTGCTTACGATGCGGGTCTGCGCTTCTTCGACGTCACGCAGCCGCACCGGACCCATGTATTCCATTTCTTCCTTGAAGGTCTCCGCCATCCGTTTGGACATGTTGCGGAAAATGACGTCGCGCACCTCTTCGCTCGCCACCTTGAGGGCAAGCTGCAGGTCCGAGTTTTCGACGTCGCGGATGATCCGCTGAATGGAACGGTTGTCCACGTTGACGATATCCTCGAACACGAACATCCGTTTTTTGATTTCTTCGGCCAGCTCCGGATCCTGGATTTCCAGGGAGTCGAGGATGGTCCGTTCCGTGCCGCGGTCGACGCCGTTCAAAATTTGGACGATCGACTCGATGCCGCCGGCGTTCGTATAATCCTGCGTGACCGTAGCCGAGAGCTTCTGTTCCAAAACCCGCTCCACTTGCGCAATGACTTCCGGAGACGTGCTGTCCATGACGGCGATTCGCCTTGCCACGTCGGCCTGCTTTTCTTGCGGCAGGGACGACAGGATGGCAGCCGCCTGTTCGAACTGCAGATAGGACAGGACCAGCGCGATCGTCTGCGCGTTTTCGTTTTGAATGAAGTTCAAAATCTGGTTCGGATCCGCTTTGCGCGCAAAATCGAAAGGTCTCACCTGCAGCGTCGCCGTCAGGCGATTGATGACCTCGATCGCTTTTTGCGGGCCGAGCGCCTTCTCCAAAATTTCCTTGGCGTAGTTGATGCCGCCTTGGGATATATATTCCTGAGCGAGACAGATTTGGTGGAACTCCGACAGGATCATGTCTTTTTCCACGCTGTCCACTTTCCGTACGTTTGCAATTTCCAAAGTTAGCTGCTCGATCTCTTCATCCCTTAAATGCTTGAAGATTTGAGCCGAGACTTCCGGCCCGAGCGTAATCAGCAGGATCGCCGCTTTTTGCCTCCCGCTGAGCCCCTGGCTGTTTGGTTTTACCAAGTCATTTCACCTCTATTCGTCAGCGAGCCATGTACGCAGCAGATTGACAAATTCCTCCGGCTTTTTCTTTGCCAGCGTTTCAAGCTGCTTCCGCACCTGGCTTTCGTTCGTCACGCTTTCCAAGCTGATGGACGGAAACTCTGTCGGAGCCGGCAGCGGAAGATCCTCTTCCAGTTCTTCGTTCTGTTTGCGGCGGCGGAAAATCAGGAACGCGCCTCCCGCAAGCAGAGCAAGCGCGGCGAGACCGATGCCCCACAGAACTCCTTTGGAAAGATGCAAGCCTTTCGCCGGGGTCTGTTCCTCGCCAAAAGGTTGCGAATAAACCGAAACTTTTTTGGCCAGATCTGCGTCTGTATATGTAGAGCCCGAATCCGCAAGGGATGCCCTGACGATGTTCACCAAAATGTTTTGAATGGCATCTTTCGTTTGCTGATCCACCGTTTTTTGTCCGGTAGGCGGTTCAACGGCTACATTAATGGTTAAATCTTTAACGGTATAAGGACTCGAGACGATATCCTTCGTAATCCGGTTCACTTCGTAATTGATCGTTTTGGACAAATCTTCGGAAGTGACGTCGCCTGAGGACGCGTCTCCCGGATAGGACGGCACCTGCGTTTGGCCGGTTCCGGCCACGCCGCCCTCGGGGCTGCTTTTGCCCGTATAGTTTTTCGATATTTCCTGCACGCTGATTTCAATGCCCTTCATGTTTTCGGCATCGACCGGCGTGACCAGGTTTTCCTTGCTCTGAACCTTGTCGAAATTCAGCTTCGACACGACCAGCACGTCGACTTTGTTCGGACCCATAAATTGGCCCAGGAACTGCTTGACGTTTTGGCGCACCTCGTTTTCGAATTTCTTTTGCAGCGCGAAGTTTTCTTCCACCGAGCTGCTCAGCGTTCCTTGCCCGCCTCTGGCGGACGGAAGAAGCTCCGTGTTGCTTTCGCCTTCCATCATCGTGATGTTTTCGATCGGAAGATTCGGCACCGCCGTTTTGACGAGGTTGAAATATCCGTCGATCGTCGCCTGGTTCGGATGGTAACCCGGTTTGAAGGTCAACACGACGGATGCGTTGCCTTTTTCCTGGTCGTCCATTCCTGCAAAGACGCTTTCCTTTGGCAGAGTGACGAGCACCTTCGCGTTGGAAATGCCGTTCATTTGCTTGAGAAGCTGTTCGACCTCGCCGTTCAAAGCGTTGTTATACTTTACGTTAAACTCGCTGTCCGTCGTTCCGATCGAAGAGGAATTGTCGAAAGCGCGGAATCCGATCGAACCGTTTTGTATGATGCCTTGGGAGCCGACATCCACCTTGATGCGGGCAGCCTGCGCGCTAGGCACCGAGATCGTTTTTCCGTCGGGACCGAGCTTGTACGGAATGTTGTTCGTGTCCAGATAATTCATGATGCCTGCGGAATCGCTGGCGTTCAAATCCTTGAAGGCGACCTCGTATTCCGTTTTGGAAAGCTGAATGGTCAATACCACGATGGCAATGACGATTAATGCGAGTGTTGAAATAAAAATGGTTTTCTGTTTCTTGCTGAACTGATTCCAATATTGGACGACTCTGTCCTTATATTGGGCGATTCTTTCATTCACAACGTCACCCACCCTACCCGAATCTTAGCCATTTACGATTAGATTTGCGTACGCATGATTTCCTGATAGGCCTCGATGACCTTATTGCGGACTTGGGACGCAAGCTGCAGGCTCAGCAGCGCTTTTTCCGAGGAAATCATGACTTGGTCCACGTCCACTTGCCCGAGCATGAACTTCGTGCTCATGTCCTTGGACGTTTTTTCCTGGTCTGCGATTTGGCTGATGGCATTTTCCAGATATGTACCGAACTTGCTAAGCGATTCCGCCGGCGTATCTTTTCCGCCCGGTGTGGTTTCCTGAAGTTTAAGCGGTTGTACGTTGAGCGTGTTGAACATGGTGTTCTGTATCATCAATGTCCCTCCTTAATGCATTTATGGTTCTATGGAACTACCGGCCGATTTCTAAAGCTTTCATAATCATCGCTTTCGAAGCGTTTAACGCCGTTACGTTCGCGTTGTACGCGTGCGACGCCGAAATCAGGTCCACCATTTCCTTGGTGAGGTCCACGTTAGGCATGTACACATACCCCTCTGCATCCGCGTCCGGATGGCTCGGATTATATACGGGCTTGAAAGGGGTCTGGTCCTCTTGGATCGCATTGACCTTCACTCCCCGAGCCGAGCTTCCCTCCCCATTCAATTGTGCTTGCAGCATATTCTCGAATTTCGACTCATTCGGCGCTAAAACGACCATCTTGCGCCGGTAAGGCACGGCTTGTCCGTTGACGATGGATGCCCTGGTCGTTTCTGCATTGGCGATATTCGAAGAAATGACATCCATTCTGAGGCGCTGCGCCGTCAGGCCGGATGCACTGATGCCAAAACTGCTGTTCAAATTCATCTATTCTTATCTCCCTTCTACCGCGACGCGCATCATTTTGATTTGTTCATTGATTTGCTGGATGTAAGAATTGTACTGAATTTGGTTTGCCGCCAGATTCGCCATTTCGCTGTCGACATCGACATTGTTCCGGTTATTGTTCATCGCGGTGGACCGGTCCGTGGTGACGACCGGCTCCGGAATCGAATTGGCAGGTCCTATGACAAAATGCCGGGGATCCGTTACTTTGCCGCGCAACCGAGGCATCGCACCGTCGTTCATTTCCTGCTGCAGCAAATTTTCGAACGACACGTCCGAGCGCTTGAAATAAGGCGTCTCCTCGTTCGCGATGTTGTTGGAAATGACATTTTGCCTAATGTTAGCCGCACGCAGTCCAGCCTCCATGAGCCGAAAGCTGGTGCTGTTCAACAAATCCATGTTCTGCCCCCCTCTTCAAAAGATCTTACATATGAAATTTTTCCACTTCATCCTCCGAAATCCTGTCTTTTTCGACAAAACCAATCAAAATAAACAAGATTTTTGGGACTTAAGTAGAAAAAATTACTAACTTGTCGTATATCCTAAGTTTCTTAGAGATTGGGATTTATTACAATAAGAAAAAAGCCCTATCTTTTGACTAAAAGAGGGGCTTTTTTCTTATTTTGCGTCGAAATCTTTGTGATTCTGCTCCGTATAAGGGATTAGAGGTTTAGGACAACCTTGCGCATCGCCAGTTTTCGCCAAAAACGATGCGAAATAGTCCCGGATTTTCCGATTTGCGAAAGTATAAATTTTCAAAAAATTTTCATATTTTCCCGATCCGTTACTAAACGACCGGTTTTAACGACAAATAACCCGATCAGAATATAAGCCTTTAAGGCTTCCGATCGGGTTATCTATGTCTATGATCACAATATATATTGGCTGAGATCGCGGTCCTGCGCGATACCGGCAAGTTTCTCCCGCACATACTCCGGCGTGATCGTCATGTGCTCCAGCGTCAGCTCCGGCGCTTCGAACGAAAGATCCTCCAGCAGCTTCTCCAGGATGGTGTGCAGCCTGCGCGCGCCGATATTTTCCATGTTTTCGTTCACGGTTGCGGCAATTTTGGCAATCTCCCGGATGGCTTCGGGCGAAAAGTCGATTTCGAGGTTTTCCGTCTTCAGCAAATCCTTGTATTGCTTCGTAATCGCGTTTTTCGGTTCCGTCAAAATCGACACGAAATCATCCAGCGACAGGCTGTTCAATTCGACACGGATCGGGAAACGTCCCTGCAATTCCGGAATCAAATCGGACGGTTTGGCGATATGGAAAGCGCCGGCCGCAATAAACAGGATGAAATCCGTCTTTACGGGGCCGTATTTGGTCATGACGGTGGAACCTTCGACGATGGGAAGGATATCCCTCTGCACGCCTTCCCTGGACACGTCAGGGCCGCTTCCTTTGCCCTGGCTAGCCACCTTGTCGATCTCATCGATAAAAATGATGCCGGATTGCTCTGCCCGGGACACCGACTCGGCGATGACGTCGTCCATGTCGATCAGCTTCGTCGCTTCTTCCTGAATCAGCACCTTGCGTGCTTCCTTGATCGTGAGCTTCCGTTTTTTCGTCCGTTTCGGCAGCAGGCTGCCGAACATTTCCTGGATGTTCATGCCCATTTGATCGTTGCCTTGGCCGGCAAGCATATCCATCATCGTCGGCGTCGTATCCTCAACGTCGATTTCGATCAGGTCGTCCTCCATGCTGCCGGACAGCAGCTTGAACTTGACCTGGCGCCGTCTTTCGGCGATCGAACCTTCAAGCTCCTGGTCTTCGTCCTCATCCTGCGGCTCGTTGTTCCCGTTCCCGAACAGCATTTCGAACGGATTGCGCTGGCCTTTGTTTTTCGCGTTCCTTGGAACGAGGATTTTGACGATGCGTTCGTTGGCAAGCTCCTCCGCGCGGTCTTTGACCTTTTCCATCCGCTCGCCTTTCACCATCCGGATCGACGTTTCGATCAAATCGCGGACCATGGACTCCACGTCGCGGCCGACGTAGCCGACTTCGGTAAACTTCGTGGCCTCGATTTTGACGAACGGCGCGTTGACGAGTTTGGCCAAACGTCTGGCGATTTCCGTTTTGCCCACGCCGGTCGGCCCGATCATCAAAATGTTTTTCGGAACGATCTCGTCGCGGTCCTCGTCGGGAAGAAGACTGCGGCGATACCGGTTGCGTAGGGCGACGGCTACGGATTTTTTGGCTTGTTTCTGCCCGACGATATATTTATCCAATTCGGCGACAATCTGTCTTGGCGTCATGTTCTGATTCACCATGTTCATCCCCCTGTCCTTACAGCTCTTCCACGATGATATTCCCGTTCGTGTAGACGCAAATTTCGGAAGCGATTTTCAGCGCCTCGCGCGCGATGTCTTTCGCTTCGAGATCCTGCGCATGACGTTTCAGCGCCCGGGCGGCCGACAGCGCAAAGCTGCCCCCCGACCCGATCGCGATGACGTCGTCGTCAGGCTCAATGATTTCTCCGCCTCCGGAGATCAGCAGCATGCCGCTCTTGTCCATGACGATCATCAAGGCTTCGAGCTTGCGGAGGACGCGGTCGGATCTCCAGTCTTTTGCAAGCTCCACCGCCGCGCGCTGCAGATTGCCGTGATGCTCCTCCAGTTTGCCTTCGAACTTTTCGAAAAGGGTAATGGCATCCGCCACGGATCCGGCGAAACCGGCTACGACCTGCCCCCTATAGAGCCGCCGTACCTTTTTGGCCGTTTGCTTCATGATCATGTTCTCGCCGAACGTCACTTGCCCGTCGCCGGCGATGGCCGCCTTCCCGTTGTGACGCACGGCGCAAATCGTCGTTGCGTGAAATGACATCTCCATGTCCGTCAAGCCTCCTACTCTATGCTTCCTGCCCCTGCTTTCGAGGCGCCGTATTCTTTGACGAATTCGGCAATGCTGGCGAGCGCCCGGTTGGCAAGCGCCTCGTTTTTCTCTTTTTTGTTGCGGATTTTTTGGCCTAGTGCCGGCAGCAAACCGAAGTTCGCATTCATCGGCTGGAAATGCTTCGGATCGGCATTCGTGACGTAATGCGCCATGCTTCCGATCGTACTGGTTTCGGGTAGAACGACGAGCTCCTCGCCTTTGGCCTTTCTGGCGGCGTTAATGCCCGCTATAAGCCCCGATGCGGCCGATTCGACATATCCTTCCACCCCGGTCATTTGCCCGGCAAAAAACAGATTCTCGTTCGTCTTAAGCTGATATGTAGGCTTAAGCAGGCGCGGCGAATTGATGAACGTGTTGCGGTGCATGACGCCATAGCGGACGAATTCGGCATTTTCGAGTCCCGGAATCATGGAGAACACCCGTTTTTGCTCGCCCCATTTCAGGTGGGTCTGGAACCCTACGAGGTTGTACAGCGTTCCCGCCGCGTTGTCCTGGCGCAGCTGCACGACCGCGTACGGAAGTTCGCCCGTATGAGGGTTCACCAGGCCGACGGGCTTCATCGGACCGAACAAAGCCGTCTGTTTGCCGCGTTTCATCATCACTTCGATCGGCATGCAGCCCTCGAAATAAACTTCTTTCTCGAATTCCTTCAGCTGCGCGACTTCGGCCGAAACGAGCGCATCGTAAAACGCGTTGAACTCTTCTTCGGTCATCGGGCAGTTCAAATAGGCGGCTTCGCCTTTGTCGTAGCGGGAAGCCAGGTACACTTTGCTCATATCGATGGAATCTTTTTCGACGATCGGCGCTGCCGCATCGTAAAAATAAAAATACTCCTCGCCCATGAGCGCTTTGATTTCGGCAGAGAGAGCAGGGGATGTCAGAGGGCCTGTCGCGATGACGACGATCCCCTCTTCAGGTATATGCTGTATTTCTTCGTTTACGACCTCGATCAGCGGATGGTTGTGCAGGATGCTCGTAATATCGCCGGAAAAACCGTCCCGGTCCACCGCCAACGCGCCGCCGGCGGGAACCGCGTTTTTGTCCGCCGATTTCAAAATGATCGAATCCAGCATCCGCATTTCTTCTTTAAGCACGCCGACCGCGTTGGTCAAGCCGTTGGCCCGAAGGGAATTCGTGCAGACGAGCTCGGCAAACTTGTCCGTATGGTGGGCGGGCGTTTTGACGACGGGACGCATTTCATATAATTTCACGGGTACGCCCCGGCTCGCGATCTGCCAGGCAGCTTCGCTGCCTGCCAGACCCGCGCCGATGACGGTCACCTGTTTTGCTTCGGTCAATTTCATTACCTCCTACTGTGCATACAACATGCTGTTAGACTGTGTCTTCATCGTTTTCTTCGATTTCCTGGGTGTGGTCGCAGGAGGTGCATTGCAGCCGGGCTCCTTGCTTGTTCCGCTTTTCCACCATCCACGAGCCGCATTTCGGGCAAGGAACGCTGGAAGGGCGGTCCCAGGACACGAAACCGCATTCCGGATAACGGTCGCAGCCGTAAAAGATGCGCCCTTTTTTGCTGCGGCGTTCCACGACGTGGCCTTCCTTGCATTTCGGACAAGTCACGCCGATATCCTTGACGATCGGTTTCGTGTTCCGGCAATCCGGGAATCCCGAGCATGCCAGAAACTTTCCGAACCGACCCAGCTTGTAAACCATCGGCCTACCGCATTTGTCGCAGATTTCGTCGGAAACCTCGTCTTCGATTTCGATTTCCTTCATTTCCTCCTCGGCGACTTCCAGGCGTTTTTCGAAGGATTCGTAAAATTCCTTCAGCACCTTCACCCAATCCTCGGAGCCTTCCTCCACATGGTCGAGATCTTCTTCCATATGGGCGGTAAACTCCGCATCGAGAATTTCCGGAAAAAACTGTTCCATTTGCTCGATGACCAGCTCTCCCAGCTCGGTGGGAACGAATTTCTTGTCTTCGATCGCCACGTAACCCCGCTTCTGAATCGTTTCCAGCGTCGGGGCATACGTACTCGGCCGTCCGATTCCAAGCTCCTCCATCGTGCGCACGAGACGCGCTTCCGTATACCGCGGCGGAGGCTGGGTGAAATGCTGCTTCGGCTCGATGTCTTCCTTCTTCAGCTTATCTCCCGGCGTCAGCTCGGGCAGGAATTTCTCTTCTTCGGTCGTGCCGTCGTCGTTTCCTTCGACATACACCTTCATGAAGCCCGGGAAACGCACCTTGGAGCCGGAAGCGCGGAATACGGCCGTTCCGGCGGCGATATCCACCGACAGCGTATCGAGAACCGCGGAAGCCATCTGGCTCGCCACGAAGCGCTCCCAAATCAGCTTATACAGCCTGAACTGGTCGCGGCTCATGAAGGCTTTGACGGATTCGGGATCGCGGAGCACCGAGGTCGGGCGGATCGCTTCGTGCGCATCCTGCGCGTTTGCCGCTTTCTTCGAATATTCGCGCGGGGTTTCCGGCACGAAATCGCCGCCGAATTTTTCGCCGATGTAACCTTTTGCTTCTTCCTGCGCGGACGCGGCAATTCGCGTCGAGTCGGTACGCATGTAAGTAATCAAACCGACGGTGCCTTCCTTGCCGAGTTCGACCCCTTCGTACAGCTGCTGGGCGACGGACATCGTTTTGGCAGCGCGGAAGTTCAGCTTGCGGGCCGCTTCCTGCTGGAGGGAGCTTGTCGTAAACGGCGGCGACGGATGCCGCTGGCGTTCTTTTTCCTTGACCTCGGCCACCTTGAAGGTAGCCCCTTTGATCGCCTTCAGAACCTCCTGGACGTCTTCTTCCTTCGAAAGCTCCTTCTTCTGCCCTTCAAGCTGATGGAATTTCGCTTCGAACACCGAGCTGCCCTTGGCAAGCTTAGCGGTGATGGACCAATATTCCTCGGGAACGAAAGCGTTGATTTCGTTTTCGCGGTCCAGGATGATTTTGACGGCGACCGATTGGACCCGCCCCGCGGACAGTCCCTTTTTGACTTTCTTCCATAATAATGGGCTGATCTTGTAGCCTACCAGACGGTCCAAAATCCGCCTCGCCTGCTGGGCGTTGACCAAATCCATGTTGATTTTGCGCGGCGTTTTGAACGCGTCCTTCACGGCCTGCTTCGTAATTTCGTTGAATACGACCCGGCAGTTTTCCGTATCGTCCAGTTCAAGCGCATGCGCCAAATGCCAGGCAATCGCTTCCCCCTCGCGATCGGGGTCGGCTGCGAGATAAACCTTTTTGACCTTTTTGCTGGCATCCTTCAGCTCTTTGAGCACGGAACCTTTTCCGCGGATCGTAATGTACTTCGGATTGAACTCGTTTTCTATTTCAACTCCGATTTGGCTTTTTGGCAAATCGCGAACATGGCCCATGGAAGCCTTTACGATAAATTTGCTGCCTAAATATTTGCCGATCGTTTTCGCCTTGGCGGGCGATTCCACGATCACCAGTGAATCAGCCATCGGCTCATCCTCCTCTCCTACAGTCAAAAGTTTCGCTTGATTTTTTGCGGTTCAAACGTTCAATGTTCAGATGATCTTATATATAGCACCAGGTAATTGGGTAATCTGCTTTTTTATGATTAAAGATAACAGAACTGAATGCAAATGTCCAAAATCCCATCGGCTTCGTAGCAGCAGTTCGTCCAGCGTGAACGGCCCCTGCTCCAGTATATGGTATAGTTGCAGCTCGTCGGTTGTCAAATGGCCCGTTCCGCTCGCGGCCTCTTTTACCTGGCGTTCCCTATTGTATGTATTCTCGTGCCGGTTTGGCAACCATGAATCATATTCCTCGAGAACGTCGTCCGCGCTGCAGGCCATTTTGGCCCCCTGCCGGATCAGGTTTAAAGCCCCCCTGCTTTTCGGGGAATTCGCCTGGCCCGGCACGGCAAAAACGTCGCGCCCCGCATCCAGCGCCGCGTCCGCCGTAATGAGCGATCCGCTCCGTTCATCCGCCTCCACCACGATCGTGCCCAGCGACAAGCCGGCAATGATGCGGTTCCGCTGCGGAAACAATCCCGGATGAGGTCTTGTCCCAGGAGGATATTCCGTCACGATCAATCCGCGATCGCCGATTCTGGCAAAAAGCGATTTGTTTTCCGGCGGATAAACGATATCGATGCCCGTCGCAATGACCGCAACCGTCCCGCCTCCGCATAATAACGCAGCTTCGTGGCAAATGCTGTCGATTCCTCTGGCGAGCCCGCTGACGACGGCCAGTCCCGCTTCGCATAATCCCTGCGCCAGCTCCGCCCCCATTTTCCGCCCGTACGCCGTCGGAACCCTTGTCCCGACCATGGCAACCGACGGCACATGGAGCAACCGGAGATCCCCTTTTCCGTAAAGCACGTGCGGAGGATCGGGGCTTTCCTTCAGCAGCTCCGGATAATGCTCATCCAAAATGGTGACCACGCGGGTGCCCGCATCCCTTTCTTTTTCTTCCCGTTTCCGCAAAATATAGTCGGCCGTGAGCTCTTTTGCCAACCGCTCCGACAGGCCGGCGGAAAAACCGCATTTTTCCCAATCCCTACTATTAAAATGGATCATCTCTTCCGACAGCATACCTTCCGACAGGATTCGTGCGATGCTTTTTCTGCCCAGCCCTTTGAATTCATGCAGACCGATCAGCAGCCAGCGCTTATTCATCATGGTTTCACCTCAGGCAACGAATTGAAATGCAAAAAGCAACCTTTTATTCCCTCTGGAGGAAATAAAAGGTTGCTTACCTTTGATCCTATAATAACCCGAATGCGGATTAGTGTGTCAAGCATTTATCCAGCAGGCCGCGTTCCTTCAAAACGTCGACCAGCGTGGAGCCCATTTCGGAAGGCGTCGGAGCGACTTTGATGCCGCACTCTTCCATTTTGGCGATTTTTTCTTTCGCCGTGCCTTTGCCGCCGGAAATGATGGCGCCTGCATGGCCCATGCGTTTTCCCGGAGGAGCGGTAACGCCGCCGATAAAGCCGACGACAGGTTTCGTCATGTTGTCGCGGATCCATTCCGCGGCTTCCTCTTCGGCCGTGCCGCCGATTTCGCCGATCATGATGACCGCATAAGTATTCGGATCTTCGTTAAAACGCTTCAGCACGTCGATGAATTCCGTGCCTTTGACCGGGTCGCCGCCGATGCCCACCGCCGTGGATTGGCCGATGCCGCGGGTCGTCAGCTGATGGACGGCCTCGTACGTCAGCGTTCCGCTGCGGGATACGACGCCTACGTGTCCAGGCGTATGGATGTAGCCGGGCATGATGCCGATTTTGCATTCGCCGGGCGTGATGACGCCAGGGCAGTTCGGTCCGATCAGGACGGTCTTTTTGCCTTCCATGTAACGGGCAACCTTGACCATGTCAAGCACCGGAATGCCTTCGGTGATGCAGATGACGAGCTCCATTTCGGCTTCAACCGCTTCCATGATGGAGTCCGCGGCAAATGCCGGCGGTACGTAAATAACGCTCGCCGTGGCGCCTGTAGCCGCTTTGGCTTCGGCAACCGTATTGAACACGGGCAGGCTGACGGACGTTCCGTTTTCAAGCTCGATGTCGACGGTTGTGCCGCCTTTGCCCGGGGAAGTGCCCCCCACCATTTGCGTTCCGTAATCAAGGGCTCCTTTTGCATGGAAAAGGGCGGTTTTCCCGGTGATGCCCTGGGTAATCACTTTTGTATTTTTATCGACCAAAATACTCACGATTCGTTCACATCCCCTAATCTTATTTAAAGGTCCTTATTTTACGAGCGAGACGATTTTTTGCGCGCCGTCGGCCATGGAATCGGCTGGAACGATGTTCAAGCCGGATTCGGCCAAAATCTTCTTGCCGAGATCCACGTTGGTGCCTTCCAGGCGCACGACCAGCGGACGGGTCAAACCAAGCTGTTTCGCCGCTTCGACCACGCCTTCGGCGATGACGTCGCAACGCATGATGCCGCCGAAAATGTTGACGAAAATGCCTTTGACCTGCTCGTCGGAGAGAATGATTTTGAACGCTTCCGTTACTTTCTCGGTGGTTGCGCCGCCCCCAACGTCAAGGAAGTTGGCAGGGTCGCCGCCGTAGTATTTGATGATATCCATCGTTGCCATGGCAAGGCCCGCGCCGTTAACCATGCAGCCGATGTTGCCGTCAAGGGCGATGTAGCTCAGGTCGTATTTGGATGCTTCGATTTCTTTTTCGTTTTCTTCGTCCAGATCGCGGAGCTCCTGAATGTCCTTGTGGCGGAACAATGCGTTGGAGTCAAAGTTCAGTTTGGCGTCCAGCGCCATGACGTTGCCGTCACCCGTCACAACCAGCGGGTTGATCTCCGCGATCGAGCAGTCTTTATCCACGAAAGCCGTATAAAGGGCCATCATAAATTGAACGGCTTTGTTTACCAATTCTTTCGGAATGTTGATGGCATAAGCAAGTCTGCGGGCTTGGAAAACCTGCAGTCCTACGGCCGGATCAACGACTTCCTTGAAGATTTTCTCCGGAGTTTTCGCAGCCACTTCTTCGATCTCCGTGCCGCCTTCCTCCGATCCCATCATCACGACGCGGCCCGTTGCGCGGTCGACGACGACGCCCACGTAATATTCCTTCCGGATATCGCAGCCTTCTTCGATGAGAAGACGTTTTACTTCCTTCCCTTCCGGACCTGTCTGATGCGTAACGAGAACCTTGCCGAGGATTTCTTCGGCGTAGGCGCGGACTTCGTCCAGATTTTTCGCTACCTTGACGCCGCCTGCCTTACCGCGTCCGCCCGCATGGATCTGGGCCTTGACGACCGTGACCTGGCTGCCAAGCTCTTTCGCCGCTTCGACGGCTTCTTCCACCGTATAAGCGACCTTTCCGTTCGGAACGGTAACCCCATACTGCTTCAATACCTGTTTTCCTTGATATTCATGGATATTCATTTACGGAATCCTCCTATCAACATGACTGCTACAAGGCGGGCTTTTCTCTTGGAAAATAATATAAACCCAAGCTATTGTACCACGTTTTTAAAACGCTTACCTTAAGAAACTGAGGGAATATCGACAGCTTTTTGATATCGGTTTAATCCGTTTGAGAGAATATTTGGGATTTTTTTCCATAATCATTCGTTTTGTTGTTCTCCGGCTCAGGATTTCGCTTGTCTACTCCAACCGGGCCTGAAAAATCGACACTTTTAGACCTGCCGGCCGCTCCCCTTAGGTTTCGGCGCTTTTCCCTCGCTTCCCGGCTTATATTACCACAACATTTGGAAAATATTAATCTTTTGGCAAACAGGGCATGCCACCTTAAGATACCGCCATCCGCTTCAGGCAACGGCCATCCCTCTTCGACCTAAAGCTTTTGCAATGACGTTCCCGAAGAATATCCGCAGTTCCCCTAAACAGCAGCCTTGACTTTTCCCTGCCGCAAAATTACAATTTGATCAATATCATGTTCGAAAATAAGGAAGCACCTTTTTTCGACAGACACGCCGCTGCATTTGGGCAGTAGAACCGATCTGTTTGGAAAGGGTGCTTTTGTCGTATGTACGGAAAAATGTACAGTGCATGTTTATACGGAATTGATGGGGTTCTGATCCAGGTTGAGGTCGATATTTCGAACGGTCTTCCCCAAACGTCGATCATCGGCTTGCCCGATTCGGCCATTCGCGAGGCGGTGGAACGCGTTCGGGCGGGAATCAAAAACTGCGGGTTCACCTTCCCCTTGCAGCGTACGACCATCAACCTGGCGCCGGCCGATTTGCGCAAGGAAGGCTCCGCCTTCGACCTGGCCATCGCCCTCGGCATTTTGTGCACCAGCGGTCAGCTCGTGCTTCCCGGAGACGAAAAGCTCCTCATGATCGGGGAAATGGCGCTGGACGGAAGCCTGCGGCCGGTGACGGGCGTATTGTCGATGGTGGACCGGGCCAAACGCGAGGGATTTACCGCCGTCCTGCTCCCCAAGGATAACGCCGCCGAAGCATCCCTCATCGAAAATATGAATATTTATGCACTTGACCATTTGAAAGAGCTATTCGCTCTCGGGGAAAAGGAGGCCGCGGACAAGAACGCTCCGCTGCGGATTTCGTCTTTGGCGGGCCTGCGGTTTGTATCCGGCCATCCGCCCGGTCAAGAAGCGCATCAAGCCGAAGATTATGCGGACGTTCTCGGACAGCATCACGTGAAACGGGCATTAACGATTGCGGCGGCAGGCATGCATAACATCATGCTGATCGGTCCGCCGGGAACGGGAAAAACGATGCTGATCAAACGCCTGCCCACCATTCTCCCGCCCATGACGGAGCAGGAGGCGCTGGAGACGACCAAAATTTTCAGCGCCGCGGGAAAACTGAAGGAACCGGCGGCGGGCCTGCTGCGGACCCGGCCGTTCCGTTCCCCGCATCATACGATTTCGGCCGGCGGTTTGATCGGCGGCGGAACGATACCGAAGCCGGGGGAGGTCAGTCTGGCGCATCGCGGCATCCTGTTTCTGGACGAACTGCCCGAGTTTAACCGGCAGGTGCTGGAGGTGCTGCGGCAGCCGCTGGAGGACAAATGCGTGACGATCAGCCGGGCAAGGGCGGTCCATACCTTCCCGGCAAGATTCATGCTGGCCGCATCGATGAACCCTTGCCCGTGCGGGTATTGGGGCAGCGATCACCCCGGTCATCCGTGCACATGCAGTCCGGCAAGGATCGCGCATTACCGCTCCAAAATTTCCGGCCCGCTGCTGGACCGGATCGATCTGCAGGTCGACGTGCCGAGGCCCAGGGAATGGACGAAAGAAAAGTTCAGCCTTTCCTCCGCGGACATGCGCGCGCAAGTGCTGGAAGCGCATGAAAGGCAAGTAAGGCGTTACCGGATGCTCCAGATGAACTGGAACAGCGAGCTTAGCGGCACAGCGCTCCGGCGGTTCACGAAGCTCGATCCGGATACGGCCGACATGCTTCATCGGACGATCGACGCCTTGGGACTGAGCATGCGCGCCTATGACCGGATTTTAAAGCTTTCCCGAACGATCGCCGATCTGGACGGAAAGGAAAACATCCTCTCCTCCCATGTCGCGGAGGCGATCCAATACCGGAATCTGGACCGACCCCAAACCGAAACGCCGGTGTGAAAAAAGACTTCCTGAAACGCGTTTCAGGAAGTCTTTTTAGGCTGGGATCCATTCTTCGAACCAGAATTCGGAAAATGATTGGCGGATGAAGTCCATTTGATGTTGTACGGCACGGTGTTCTCTTGTTTTCTGATTGGAATTTTGAAGATAAGCCTCCTTTAAAAAGCCCCTTCAATATGCTGCAGCGAGACGACGTTCCGCGCCGCATCCAGTTCGATGGCAATGACGTCGAACCGCATCTCCCGATCCTCAAGCCGTTTATAGTGCAGGTACGTTGACGCAATGCCGCGAACCTGCCGGATTTTGCGGTAATCCACCGATTCGGCGGCGGTGCCGTAACGGCTGCCGCTCCGGCTTCGAACCTCGACGATGACCAGCAAACGCCCGAGCTCGGCGACAATATCGATTTCCCCGCTGCGGCAGCGCCAATTGCGGTCTAGTATGGCATAACCTTGGGCCGCCAGATAATCGCATGCAGCCTGCTCGGCCGCCGCTCCTTTTTCGCGGCGGTTATCCTTTTCCCTTTTTATCCGTTCAGCCATTCCTTCTCCTTTTCCCGTGCCAAGCGGTCTGTCCGGTAAATATAGCTCAGCACCTCCGCCACAAGCTGGTAAAGCTCGGGAGGAATTTGCTGGTCCAGGTCCAGCTTGGACAGCACCTCCACCAGCGCGGCATCCTCCTGGACGGGAACGCCGTGCTCTTTGGCTTTTTCCAGAATCGCCTCGGCCACCTTGCCCCGGCCTTTGGCCGCCACCACGGGCGCCGCGGCTTCATCCGGCGTATATTTCAAAGCCACCGCCTTTTTCATCGTATAAGGCGGCTCTTGTCCTTTTGCGTTCATACCCGGTAATCCACCCCTCTGTAGCTTTGGGGCACGTATTCGCTGACCGCCGCTTTCGCCAGCATGGCGGACGGCGAATCCGGTTCCTTTTCGGGCAGGGGCTCCGCCTTTAAGCTCAGCAGCTGATATCCGATCGACTCGATGGCGCCGGCAATTTCATCCCTGTGGTTTTCCAGCAGCTCTCCGGCCCATTCGTGCCCGTTATGGACCTTTAAGGAAACGATCCGGTCGACGACCTGCACGTCCACGAGCGTCTGTCCAAGATGTTTCATCTGCAGGTCGAACCATAAACGGCAGTTGGACGCATCCAGCTCGCCTTTGGCCCCCCGGCGGGATTGGATCTGGATGGATGCCGTCTCCTGCCCGTCCGGCCCGTTCAGCGGCAGCAGAAGCGTTACCTGCGCGAACGGGGCCGTACGGTCCGTATTCAATAGCAGCTGCTGGCCCGTCAAATGCGAAACGAGCTGCTGCGCCGCTTCTTTGAGCTGCGGCGGCGCGTCGTCGTGATTCACCAGCTGAAGCAAAATGCCCTTCAGCGTGTCGTGCTGCGTGCCCGGGCCATGCAAGGCATGCTCGGCGCGAGCCCCGGCCGTTTCCGAGGCCGGGATCTGCGCGGCTGCCGGATGTATGCCGGCAGCCGCCGGGCCCGCTTCCGGCGCTGCACCCTGGCCCATGGCCGGTGCAGCGGCTTCCGGCCGCGCGCTCTGCGCCGCGGCCGCCGTTTGCGCGGGCTGCATCGCCCCGCGCACGCCCTGCTGCTCGTGCTCCGCACCGAGCAGCTTCAGAAGCCGCCCGACCCACGGCTCCGCGCCGGGGGTCTGGGGCGGCTTTGCCTCTGGCGCCGCCGGGCCGCCAGAGGCCGCCTGCGCCGCCGGCTCTTGCGGCGGCGCCGCTCCCCCGGCCGGCGCGCCTGCGGCGCCGGCCGCTACGCCGCTGCCCTGAAGCCCGGCCAGGGCAGGCGCGGCGCGCAGCTGCAGCAGCACCTGCTGCAGCTTGTCCAGCAGCGGCTGCAGCCCGCGATCCGCAGCAAGGAGAGCAGCGGACTTTGCGGCAGCAGCTCCTTGCTCCTGCCCGGCTGCGCCTTCTTTCGCCGGAGAAATCCCTTGCTGCGGCTCCGTTCCCTTGGCGGCCGCCATGCCGTTAGCTCCGGACGACAGCGCAGCCTGATCAAGCGCCCCCGGCGTCCCCGCTCCCGCAGCAGGTTTCGCTTGTCCGGACGAAGCAAGCGCCCCTTCCAGCTGCGAGAGCAGTTCGTGAACCGGCGCGCCAAACACGGCCTGCTGCAAGCCGCGGACGCTTTCGCCGGTCACGGGCAGGCCACGCTGCAGCGCGATCGCCGCGGCTTGAATCCATTCCGCCGTTGGCACGGACGCCGGCTTTTGCTGCAGCATCCGGCCGAACAGCTCCGCGTTTTCCTTTGTCAGCGCTACCCCGCTTGATTGCATCGCTTGAATCATCGTCCGGTTTTCTTCCGTGTCCGCAAGCCCAAGCGCATTCAGCACGTCGGCAACCGATTTCGCCGGCAGCGAGGCATTGGGCGAGCCGGACAACGGCTTCAATACGAGCATGCCTCCGGCCGCAGGCGGCTGCACTTGCAGGAGCGTTGTCTGCCCCTCCTGCAGCGGGGTTTCAAGCATCGCCCTCACCTTGACCCCTTGAATCTGCACGACGGCCTCCTGGCCGTCCTCCGAGACGCTGAGCACCATGCCTCTGACCACCTGGCCTGTTTTCACCTCGAGCTGCTTGGCATCCCCCGTCTTGGCGTCGCCGAGCATGCCGCGAATCAACGAACCGATATTCACGCCTCTTCCTCCTTCAGTCGTACGAACCCTTTTATCTATATATCGGCGCCAGCCTTCCGGCTGTGAAGAAACGCCTTAAAACAAGGTTTCCTGAACGACTTCCAGATTTTTTAAAAAGCTGCGCCGGTGCATCGGCGTCGGCCCCAGGGCAAGAATCTGCTCCCGGTGAAATTTGGTGGCGTAACCTTTATGTATCGCGATTCCGTATTCGGGATATTTCGCTTCCCATTCCCCTTTGCAAAGCCGGTCCCGCGTCACTTTGGCGACAATCGATGCCGCCGCGATGGATTGGCTGCTCGCGTCCCCTTTGATCATGGAGAGCTGCGGCAGGTCGACGTCCACCTTCTCCGCGTCGATGAACAATACGTCCGGCGCCACGGACAATCCGAGAACCGCCCTTTTCATCGCCAGCCTGGCCGCCTGCTTGATGTTGATGCGGTCGATCGTCTCGGCATCCGCATAACCTACCGACACGTCCACGGCTTGATCCAGGATCTGTTCGTACAGCGCCTCGCGTTTTTTCTCGCTCAGCTTTTTGGAATCGTCCACGCCTTCCAGCACCAGCCCGGCCGGAAGAATGACGGCCGCGGCGACCACGTCCCCGAACAAACAACCGCGCCCGACTTCATCAATGCCGGCGATATATCGATAGGATTGTTCCCAATATTCTTTTTCATGCTTCAACAAGTCCGTCATGCTGTTCCTCCCTGCTCCCATAGGCGGCCAGGGTTCCCTGTCCGCTCAAGCTTCGCTCTCCACATTATACTGGATTCGGCGCGGAGCTGCATGGCTTTCCCGTTATTTTCCGCTTTAGTCCTCGGCAATCCGCAGATGGACGCCTTGCGGGTTCGGCGGTTTCTGCTGCGAAGCGGCCGGTCTCCCTGCCCCCGCTTTGCCGCCGGCGGTTGTTTTTCCCCCGGGAACCGCCCCCCGCTTCATCACTTCAATCAGGCGTTCCGGATCATTGTCCGCGCCCCCTGCATTTACGCGGTATCCGTTGAGCCCCCCTGGCCGGTTGATGCCCGAAAGCACCGTGAAGGATACCCGCATATCCAGGTCCTTGCATATCCGAAGCAATGAGGGCGAAAACACGCCGTAAGGGAAGGCGATGACATTCATGTCGTTGCCGATTTTCTCGCGCAGCACGGCATTGGCTTTTTCCAGATCCCGCCGCACCCGGGCGGCATATTCCTCTTGCGTCTCCTTTCGGCCAAGCTGTTTGCTGTAAACCGGCCCCCTTAAAATCGCTTTGGACCGTTTCCCTGCGGCATCCAACGGCGCATACTGATGCGAATCGAAGGAGTGGCTGTAAAAGTCGACGCCGCTGGCGTGCATTTCCCGCACCTGCTTCCAGCTCAGCTTCGGAATCCCGGCATGCTGGGGATGATCGATCGTGCCGACGATCAGGAAACTCGTCGCAGGGACCCGGTACTTGAGCAAAAGGGGGTAGACATACTCGTAAAACGACTCGTATCCGTCATCGAAAGTCATGAGCACCGCGTTCGGGGGCACGGATTTGCCATGCAAAACAAACTCCGCGTATTGCTTCATCGTGATCCATTGGAAGCCGCTTTCCTTCATCAGAATCAGCTGCCGTTCAAACTTGGCTGCATTCAAGCTCTGCTTGTTTTTTTGACCGGGCGTCACCTCGTGGTACATTAACGCAATCACCTTATCGCGGTAATAAACCTTAGCCGGATGTTCTTGTTGAAAAGACGTATCCCGAAGCGGCGCCTGAACGCTGCCACCCCCGGGCTCCTCCTGAATCGGCCCCGTCCCGACTCCCGTTTTGGCTGCCTCACTGAGCGCTTGGCCGTTCACTTCTGCCGACTGAACCGCCGTCATCATCGGCGCAGGCTGCACGAACACTCCCTCCGCAGCTGCCTGCCCTTCCATCGGCAGGGAGCTTGCCGCAATGATGAGCACCGCAACCGCTCCTGCCGTCACCAGCCGTTTCCGCTTCAAACGCCTCTCCCCTTGCGCCTTAGTTTCGCTTGTTCCCGTAAACCCCTGAGATCCCGGCAGCCCTTGCCCTTTTTTCCTGGCGTTTGATCGCTGCTGATATTTTTATATTCAAAGTCCGCTAGAAAAAGTCGCCCGGCATCCTGGCGCGCAGAAACGAACCTTGGCTTCGCGGAAACGATTGCGGCAAAAAAAAGAGCCGGCTGGCCGGCTCTCCCCTTGAAACAGAAAAAAGCCGCCTTCCGGCGGCTGGCTCGATTTCCATATGCTATCAAGATCAATAAGGCGATTCCAAGGAAAAGCGGCCCATTTTGCCTGCGCGAAGCTCCCGCAGCAATGTCCGGGAAGCCTTCTCCAGATCGACCCTTCCCCCGCTCACCAAGCAGCCGCGTTTGCGGCCGACCGCTTCCATGATGGCCACGATTTCATCGCTGTCATCCGGGTTATGCGGGGTGTTCTCGTCAAGCTCAAAGCGTTCCCGGAACGCGTCCCAGTAGTATCTGACCAAATATTGCACGGCGAAAAAAGCGATATCCTCGGCGTTCAGGATCTCCTCTTTGATCGCTCCCGTGACCGCCAGTTTGTAACCGACGTTCTGGTCTTCGAATTTCGGCCATAAAATGCCCGGCGTATCCAAAAGCTCGATTTCGCCGCCCACCTTGATCCACTGCTGGCCTTTCGTTACGCCCGGACGGTCGCCCGTCGCCGCGATGCTGCGCCCGGCAAGCCGGTTGATGAGCGTCGATTTGCCGACGTTCGGAATGCCGACGATCAGCGCCCGGATCGCCCGCGGATTCATGCCTTTGGCGATTTGCTTATCGATCTTTTCCTTCAAAAGCAGCTTCAGCTGGCCCGGAATGTCCTTGACCCCGGTTCCGCTGGAAGCGTCCACCGGAAATGCCGCATGCCCCTGCTCCTTGAAATAAAGCTGCCATTCCTTCGTGACCGCGGCATCCGCCAAATCCGCCTTGTTCATAATGATCAGCCGCGGCTTGCCCTGCAATATTTCATCGATCATCGGATTGCGGCTGGACAGCGGAAGACGGGCATCGATCAGTTCGATGACCACGTCGATCAGCTTCAGCTTTTCCTGTATTTGGCGGCGCGCTCTTGTCATATGACCTGGAAACCATTGAATCGTCACCGTCATCACCTCATTTTTGCCTTAACCAGCCGCTTGACCGGTAGATGGTTTTAATGTTTGATCAATTGGATGTCTTTGATCGGCCAGAAAATCAAATCCGCGCGTCCGACGATATCGCTAAGCGGCACGTATCCGATCATCCGGCTGTCCGTGCTGTCGGAACGGTTGTCGCCCATCACGAACACGTGGCCTTCCGGAACTTTCCCGTCCGGGAACGCGGTGTTCGGAAAATCCTTGTCGTTATACAGTTTACCCTCTTTATGGCTTTCTTCAATCGCGCCCTGTATGTAGGTTTCGTTGACCGGCTTGCCGTTTACCGTTACCGTATCGCCTTCGACCTTCACCGTATCGCCCGCAACGGCGATGACCCGCTTAATGAAATCCTTGCCTTCGGAAGGAACGTGGAACACGATGACTTCTCCGCGCTGCGGCTTCCGGATGTCGTATAAAATTTCATTGACGATCAGCCGTTCGCCCGTATGGAAATTCGGTTTCATCGAAGGCCCGTCCACAATAAACGGTTTAAAGAGAAGCCAGCGGATGAGAGCTACCAGAATTAAAGCAATGACGATCGCTTTTAACCATTCCACAACTTCATTTTTCGCTTTTTTGGGTGGTTTCTGATCCCGCTCCTGCAATTCCACCCCGTCGCTCTGAATGTCCTGCTGCATACGTCACCGTCCTCTCCTCGCATCATTTTCATGAGCTTGCCGCATTTTCATTTTTTGCCGAAAAGAAAAGCTCCTATACGGAGCCGTAACATTTCTTATCCTAAAACGAAAAGGGCTTGAAATCAAGCCCTTTTCGCTGCACCGCATATTAACGGCGAATTTCTTTAATTCTCGCTGCTTTACCGCGAAGTTCACGAAGATAATAAAGCTTCGCACGACGCACTTTACCACGGCGAGCCACTTCGATTTTATCGATTTTTGGCGAGTTGATCGGGAAAGTTCTTTCCACGCCAACACCGTAAGAAATTTTACGAACCGTAAAAGTCTCACTGATTCCGCCACCGCGACGTTTAATAACAACACCTTCGAACAGCTGGATACGTTCGCGAGATCCCTCGATAACCTTTACGTACACTTTCAAAGTGTCTCCAGGACGAAAACTTGGGATATCTTTACGAAGCTGTTCTTGAGTGATCGCTTGTAGGATATTCATCTAGGACTCCCTCCTTCCGTACAGGTGTTCTTGCCTCTTCCGGAAAACCCTCCGTTTTCCTTCATCATCCGCAGCGGACCACCGTATTCCACACAACAGCGTTAATTGTATCATACCGGCATCCCGGTTTGCAACCATGAATTGAACAAGCTTCGGCCGGTTTCCCCTCGTGTCCAAACCTACGCGGGTTTTGCGTGTTACGAACGCTTCATCTAAGCATCGTGATTCCGACAAAGCCTTTAGAATCAATCATTAAAAAAATTTTGACGTTCTTCCAAAAACCTCTTGAAATTCGCTTGAATATAAATAAAATAAATCTAACGTTAAAATAATTTTATCGTCAATAATTTTTGAATGGAGTTGTGGACATGAGTGAAACGGTTTTGGTTCAATCGCGCCCCCGTCAGGGGATTCGGGCGTTAAGCGCTCACCGCTCTTACCTGGTCATGATGGCTGCAAAAATCATTTCGCGTTTTGGGGATTCGGTCGATTCCATCGCGTACAGCTGGATGGTTTACATGCTGACAGGGTCCGAAGTGCTCATGGGCACGCTGTTTGCGGTCAATTTTATTCCGGGGATCGCCTTCAGCCCTTTTACGGGCGTTTTGGTTGACCGCTGGTCCAAAAAACGCATCGTCATCATCGCCGGCACCGGACGGGGGGTCATGGTATCGTTGACCGCGCTGCTGTATTTTACAGGCCTTCTCGAGCCTTGGCATTTATTTGTCGTGACGCTGATCAACTCTTCTTTCGAATGTTTTTCGACGCCTGCGGAGATGTCGCTTGTTCCCCGTCTTTTGCCCAAAGAATTGCTTTTGACCGGAAATTCGCTGACCTCTTCCGCCTCCCGGACCGCCGAGCTTGGAGGGATGGCCGCCGCGGGCGGGCTCATTGCCCTGGTCGGCATTTCCGGCACGATGGTCGTCGATGCCGCCACTTTTTTGATCGAAGCCCTGCTGTTTTTCTTCGTGCGGCCGCAGCCGGAAGCGCAACAGGCGGATGAAGAAACCGGAGATGCCGCAGCGACGGCCAAAAGTTCTTATTGGAAGCAGTTTGTTTCCGGCCTGCGATTCGTTAAGCAAAAACGGCTCATTCTGATGACCATGCTAGCCGGCGCGTTCGTGAACCTGTGCCTTTGTCCTTGGAACGTGCTGCAGCCCGTCTATGTGAAAGAAGTGCTCCGCTCCGGTCCGTTCGGGCTCAGCCTGCTCGGCATTACGCTCGTCGTCGGCATGATCCTCAGCGGTGTATGGATCAGCCAAAAAGGCTCACGTTACAAAAAAAGCTCCCTCATCGTTTTTGGCTTTCTGCTGCTTGGGGCGACCTACAGCCTTCTGTACGTTCCGCCTTTGTTCGCCCATAACCCGCTGTATGCAGCCGCCTTGTTCAGCTTCGGCATGGGTTTTGCCATTTCGTTCGTCAACACGCCGATGTCAACGTATACGATGGAGGTTACGCCGCAGCATATGCTTGGGCGCGTCGGGGCGTTGTCCAGCATGATCGTCACGTGCATGATCCCTCTGGGCGGCGTCATCGCCGGCTTTGCGGGCACTCTGCTGAGCGCCAACGTGGTGTTTCTCGTGTTCGGGTTGCTGATGATCGTTCCCGGACTGCTGCTCCTGAGCCAGAAAAGCTTCATGAGCATCTAAATCGCCGGAGGCAAACAAACATTCTTTGTGCTTTATCCCTTCGGGCGATATAATAGGCTTATTGACAAAATGCTCTGATCGTAAAAGCAGGAAATAATGAGGTGCGATTGTATTGGAAACGAAGGAACTGAGCACGATTGAGGAAATCCGGATTTATTCCGACCCTTACCGAATGAAAATATTAAGCCACTTCCAGCGGATGGATCACCCGGCGACCATCAAAGAAATAGCCGACGACATGGGCGAAGTGCCCGCGAAGGTCTATTATCACGCCAAAAAGCTGGAAAGCATCGGGATGATTCACGTGGTAAGCACGAAGGAAATCAACGGCATAAACGCCAAATATTACGAGGCATTCAAAGGGGCGGTACGGATCAAACGCGACGACGGCGCCGACGAAGCCGCAAAAAAGATCTTTATCTCGGAAACGCAAAAGCTCCTTTCGGATTTGTACGAAGAAAACAAGCAAAGATTTTTGAAGGCCCAAAGCATGGATCAGCCCCATGGCAATTTGACGCATTCCGAAGTGTACCTGACCGAAGAGGAAGCGAAGGAATTTTTCGAAAAAATCAATCGTTTCGTGGAAGAGCATCATAAACGCAAACATGAGGGCCAAGAAAAATACGATATTTTTACGACGATTACCAAATGGACGGACGATTAAACGGGTACATCCACGCACGCGTTTCGATTCCTTGGGAATGGCGGGTTTCGTTTTCCCATGCGGTCGTGCGGGTAGGTCTGACCCGAAGCCTAAATGCGAAAAAACCTCGGCTGGCATGCCGAGGTTTTTTTGTGTTCCCGGCGTTGACGCCTGCCCGAATCGATTACCTCAAATCTTTTTTGGCAAGGTCATAACCCTTCCATACCGTAAATCCGAGCTTGGCGTAAAAGTCGATTAAACCGGTCCAGTCGATGACCAGGTTTTTGACGCCGCGGCTTGCGAGTTCGGCAACGCCGTCTTTGACGATCGCCAGCCCGTAGCCTTTTCCGCGGAAACGGTCGTCCACGCCAAGCGGTCCGATGCCGCCAAGCGGGCTCTCAAACAGCGGGGCCCAATACGTGTTTTGGGCAATCAGCGGAGATTGATCGTCATTGACCCTGCAAAAGCCGATCATTTCGCCGTCCTTAAACAATCCGACAAACTCGCGCCCCGTACCGCCGCGTTCCCAATACGTTTCCGCTTCGTATAGCCAGCGGCCGGGGAAGCAGCGTTTGAAAAAGCGCAGCATTTCGTCCCGGTCCCCCACTTCGAGCAGGCGTGCGTAAGCCCCGTCGACGTACTGCTGGCGTCCTTCATGTTCTCCCGATATATTCACCAAGTCATATACGTCGTACAGCACTTCATAACCTTTGCGCGCAAACCAGGTTTTGGCATCGGGCAGCTCATGGGGAATCCCCGGAAAGTAATGCCAAGGATCCCGTCCGACATAAGCCAGCTGGGCGCCCGCGTCACGGAGCGCCTGCTCCGCCTGTTCCAGCAAACGGCTGCCGACGCCTTGCCCTCTGACATCGCTGCGGACCACGATCGCCTGAATCCAGCCTCCGCCGTCGCCAAGCTTCATGCTGCGCTGCTCTTCCTGCCATATTTTCGCAATGACGAAACCTGCTAGACGGCCCTCGTCATCGACCGCCAGCTTAGAGCCGGCTGCGTAAACGTTTTGATCCTGGAACGTATTTTGGCGCATGAGCTGCTCGCGCATCGGAAAAAGCCCGCCAAGCTCCCGATTCCAAAGCTCGCACATGGCAGCCAGCCAATCCTCATGCAGCGGAATGATGTTCACATGAAGTCCCCCCGGAAAAGTAGAATAAATATTTCAAAATTTCGATCAAGATATAAAATTTTATTTCATAATGTGATTATATTTTAAATTCGCTTTCGCATCAACCTTTACCGGAAATAAACCGCTGGATCCGTCACCAGGCCGAGCCTCCCTTGGAAACGGATGAATCAAAAAGAGGCATCGCAAGAAACCTTATGCCCGCCATCGACCAGCTCCTTTGGTTTATTTGAAGGATGGTTTGGCGCAGCGTCCCTCTGGACGTTGACTTCAGTTTAGCTCATAATAGTGACAAGGATTGTCATGATTTGATCATAAAATGAACCTATGCAAAGGGCGGGATAACACAAGCCGTTTCCGATCCTGCTCGAATGGAGAGATGTTATGTCCAAATCGAAACGACTCATGGAGCTCATGATGGCGGTCAACCGGAAACGCAGCTTTACCGTCAAGGAGCTTGCCTCGGAATTCAACGTGTCGCCCCGAACGATATTGCGCGACCTTCAGGAGCTGAGCTAGCTTGGCGTGCCCCTCTATTCGGAGGTTGGTCCCCACGGCGGCTACCGATTGCTGAACCAGCGAATGCTCCCTCCGATCGCTTTCACCGAAGAGGAAGCGGTGTCGGTGTTTTTTGCCGTTCATGCGTTACGCCATTATTCCTCGCTGCCGTTTGAAGCGGAATCTTCTGCCGCGCTGCAAAAATTTTACCGTTTTATGCCGGAGGACACGCGGGAGCGGATCGATCAGATGAAGCATCGGGTCGATTTTGTCACGCCAAAAAGACAAGCGTCCTCCCCTTTCCTGGGCATTCTACTGAACGCCGCGGTTCGCCAGCAGGTATTAACGATCGATTATGCCTCCAGGCAAAAGCAATCGCAGCGCGACATCCAGCCGATCGGCATCAATACGAGGAGCGGTTTGTGGTACTGTCCCGCCTATTGTTTCAATAGCCGGGATTTTCGCGTGTTCCGCTGCGACCGGATCAAGTCCGCCGTTCCTTCGGAAAGACCCCCTGAAAATCTCCGGCATATCCATCTGGAAAACTACCATCCCTCAACACATACCAGCCCGGATCTAGTTCCGGTGTACGCCGAACTAACGATGGCGGGGGTTCAAATCTGCGAGGCCGAGGTGTGGAGCGAGAACCTGCTTCATATCCGGGAGGACGGCAGCGGCTGGCTTGAAGGCCGCGTGCCGAGCAAAGACCTTCCTTATTTCGCGAAATTCATCGTCGGGTTGGGCGATGAAGCGACGTTGAAACATAGCCCTGAGCTGCTGCAGGAGATCCGCCAGGTAGTTGCAAACCTGATAAATAAATATGGACAGACCAAGCTTCAGTGATTCAAATAAAAACAGCCTGGCCGCAAAGGAAACCTTTGCGGCAGGCTGTTTTGCTTGTATCGCACTTACACTCTTCTCAGGAAATCAACGATGGTTAGCAGACCCAAATCGAAGTTTTCAAGATTGAAATGTTCGTTTGGCGCATGAAGATTTTCGTCCGGAAGGCCAAAGCCCATGCACACGACAGGAGCTTCAAGAACGCGAGAGAACGTTTCGACGATCGGAATGGATCCGCCGTCGCGGGTAAAGACAGGGCGCGTGCCGTATACATGCTCATAGGCGTCGGCCGCTTTTTGCAGGACGGGCGTGGAAGGATCGATCGTAAACGGATTGCCTTTTTCCATGGGGGTCACGACGATCTTAGCGCCGGTCGGCACATGGCTGTAAAGATGTTTCTCGATTTTGTCGAGAATGTCCTGCGGATCCTGATGACCAACGAGGCGGCAGGTAATTTTCGCATGCGCTTCCTTCGGAATGACCGTTTTGCTGCCTTCCCCTTGGAAGCCGCCGTAAACGCCGTTCAGCTCCAGCGTTGGGCGCGCTCCGGTTCTTTCGGCAAAGGTGAATCCTTCTTCCCCGAACAGGGCGTCCAGACCCAGATCCTGCTTCAGCTTTTCTTCGTCTACATTTTGCTTTTTGAATTCTTCGCGATCCTCCGGCGTCAATTCCAGCACGCCTTTGTAAAATCCTTCGACGCTGACCCGTCCCTTTTCGTCATGCAGGGAGTCCAGCAAGCTGACCATGGCATGCAGCGCATTCGGAACGCCCCCGCCGTACGAACCGGAATGCAGGTCGGTATTGGCGGTGTGTAGGGCCACTTCGAGGGAGCAAAGCCCGCGCAAGCCCACGCAAATGGCAGGTTTTCCTTTTTCGAGCAAGGAAGTATCGGAAATAAGTACCATATCCGCTTTCAACAGATCCTGATTCTCCTCGAGGAACGTCGGCAGGTTCGGGCTGGATACTTCTTCTTCGCCTTCAACGCAAAATTTGATGTTCACGGGCAGCTGCTTTTCCTGTGCCAGGATCGCTTCGACCGCTTTGATATGTAGGAATAGTTGGCCTTTGTCGTCCGTCGCTCCTCTGGCGAACAGTTTGCCGTCGCGAATATCCGGCTCGAACGGCGGCGTTTGCCACAGGTTCAGCGGATCGACCGGCTGCACGTCATAATGGCCGTATACGAGAACCGTCGGTTTGCCTTCGGCATGCAGATGATCGGCATACACGATGGGATGTCCTTTGGTTTCATGAATTGTAACGTTTTCAAGCCCGGCCCGGGTCATCGTCTCGGCAAGCCACTCGGCAGCACGCTTCACATCCGGTTTATGTTCGGACAAAGCCGAAATGCTCGGAATGGACAACCATTCCTTCAATTCGCCCAAATGTTTGTCTCTATTGCCCTGGAAATAATTTTTGTAATCCATGGAGATCCTCCTTCTAAAGATAAGATGATTTGAGCCCCGGCTTTGATGAAGCAAGCAGGAAACCGGCCTATCGGCCGCTTTCCCGCTCGTTCTGCAGCTGCTTAAGGAATTGCCGGTCTTGATCGGTAAGTTCGACCTTGTCCAGCAGGTCCGGACGGCGCTCCAGCGTTCGTTTCAAGGCCTGCTCGCGACGCCACAGCTCAATGTTGGCATGGTGTCCGCTCAGAAGAATATCGGGCACCTTCCAGCCTCTGAACTCGGCGGGACGGGTATAATGCGGATATTCGAGCAGCCCCGTGCTGAACGAGTCGGTTACGGCCGAGGTTTCGTTGCCCAACACTCCCGGCAGCAGACGCACGATCGAATCGATGGCTACCATGGCCGGAAGCTCCCCGCCGGTCAGCACATAGTCGCCAATCGACAACTCGTCCGTCACCAGATGCTCGCGGATCCGTTCATCATACCCTTCGTAATGTCCGCAAATAAAAATAAGATGCTCCTCCTTGGCAAACTCCTCCGCCTTGCGCTGCGTAAAGGTGTCGCCTTGCGGGCACATCAAAATAATGCGGGGAGTCGTGGACGTCCGGGACACCAAATCCTCCACGGCCGAAAAAATCGGCTCCGGCTTCAGCACCATGCCTCCCCCGCCCCCGTACGGCGTATCATCCACCGTCCCGTGTTTGCTGTTGGAATACTCGCGGAAGTTGATCGCATTCAAGCTGACGATGCCTTTCTCCTGCGCTTTTCCGAGTATGCTCGCGCGGAATACGCCGTCCATCATTTCCGGGAACAATGTCAGCACATCGACCTTCATCATATTACAGCAGCCCTTCCATCAAATGAACGACCACTTTCCGGTCTTTGACGTTCACGTCCAAAACGACGTCGTCGATGTACGGAATCAGGATGCTTTTTCCCTCTTTCGGCTTCACGACCCATACGTCGTTGGCTCCCGGCGTAAGAATTTCCGTAATGACGCCCAGCTCCTGTCCTTCATCCGTCATGACGTGACAGCCGATGATTTCATGGAAATAAAACTCGTCTTCCGGCAGCTCGACCAAATCCTCGCCGTTGACCTTCAGCATGCTGCCCTTGAATTTTTCAACGTCGTTGATATTATCGTACTCTTCCAGCTTCACGATGTACATATTCTTATGGAATCTCGAGGATTGGACCGTGACGGGTAAGGGCGCTTTCCCGTCCGGCGGGACGATCAACAGCTCGCTGCCTTTGGCAAAACGGACTTCGGGAAAATCCGTGTGCGACAATACCTTGATCTCGCCTTTGATCCCATGGGTGTTTACGATCTTGCCTACGTTTAACATGGTTTGCGGCATACTTTCCTCCTGCATTCATTGCTGTTTCCGGTCCCGTAGACCGCAGTCAAAAACGCCGTGTTGGCGCCTCCGAAAAATAAAACCGAATATTTAAACAAATAACCGCCGCTTGCCCGGCGGCATTTGCTTCCATCCTATATAATACCTCGGATAAGGCATAATTCCTTCTTGAACGGCAAATTTCCGGCTCTCTTGCCTATTTTGCTCCGCCGGAAACAGATCGATCCGATCATTCGAAAAAAAGGGCTAGGAAATGCATCCTAGCCCCCTTCGTACCTTTAAGATATAATATCCACGGTTACGCGTTTATCCATTTTGACTGCTGCGGAAGTGACGACCGTGCGGAACGCCTTGGCGATCCGGCCCTGCTTGCCGATGACCTTCCCTACATCGTCCGGATGCACGGTCAGTTCATAGACAATCAGGTGATCCTTCTCCACCGTTCTCACGGTCACATCTTCGGGATGATCCACTAAAGCCTTAGCAATGACTCCGACTAATTCTTCCATAGATAACCCTCACCATCAGTCATTATTTCTGTTGCTTCAGCTCATGGAACTTCTTCAACACGCCCGCTTTGCTCAGCAAGTTGCGAACCGTATCGGATGCTTGCGCACCATTTTGGAGCCATGCAAGAGCTTTATCTTCATCGATTTTTACTTCAGCCGGTTGTTGTACCGGGTTGTAGTAACCGATTTCTTCGATAAAACGGCCGTCACGCGGGGAACGGGAATCCGATACCACGATGCGGTAGAAAGGAGCTTTATGAGCACCCATGCGTTTCAGACGAATACGTACTGCCACGAAATTCACCTCCTTCAACAAAATATATATCTGTTCAGATTAACGGAACGGGAACCGAAGTCCGCCTTTGCCGGCCAATCCTTTTAACTGTTTTAAGGCCTTGCCTTTAGGACCTTTCGGCCCCATCATATCCGAGAACTGTTTCATCATCCGGCGCATCTCGTCGAACTGCTTGATCAGCCGGTTCACCTCGGCGAGCGACGTTCCGCTGCCCGCGGCAATCCGCTTGCGGCGGTTGTGGTTGATGATGTCCGGATTCTGTTTCTCTTCTTTCGTCATCGAGAACACGATGGCTTCGATGCGGCCCATCTGTTTCTCGTCGACCTTCAAGTCTTTCACCTGCTTCAGCTTGCCCATGCCGGGAATCATGTCCATGATCTGGTCGATCGGGCCAAGCTTCTTCACTTGCTCCATCTGCTCCAGGAAATCGTCGAAGGTAAATTCGGCGTTGCGCATTTTGCGCTCCATTTCCTTGGCTTTTTCGGCGTCGATGTTGGACTGCGCCTTTTCGATCAGCGACAGCATATCGCCCATGCCGAGAATCCGCGAAGCCATCCGCTCCGGATGGAAAGGCTCAAGCGCGTCGACTTTTTCGCCCAACGCGGCGAATTTGATCGGGCAACCGGTCACCGCCTTGACGGACAACGCGGCACCGCCGCGCGTATCGCCGTCCAGCTTGGTCAGGACCACGCCCGTCAGTTCGAGCTGCTTGTTAAACGTGTCCGCCACATTGACGGCATCCTGACCCGTCATTGCGTCGACGACGAGCAGCACTTCGTCCGGCTTGATTTCGGCGTGGATTTGCCGCAGCTCTTCCATCAACTCTTCGTCGACGTGAAGACGGCCGGCGGTATCGACGATCAAATAATCATGGCCGTTGTCCTTGGCATGCTGCAAGCCCTGCTTTGCGATTTCCACCGGGCTTGTCTTGTCTCCGAGCGAAAATACCGGCACTTGGATCTGTTCTCCCAGTACCTGGAGCTGCTTGATCGCCGCCGGGCGATAAATATCGCCTGCAACGAGCAGCGGACGGTGGTTTTGCTTTTGCAGCATTTTGGCCAGCTTGCCGGAAGTCGTGGTTTTACCGGCACCCTGCAAACCGACCATCATGATCACGGTTGGAGGCTTGTTGGCTTTCGCCAGCTTCGCCTGGCTTCCACCCATCAGCTCGGTAAGCTCTTTGTTGACGATGTCGATGATCACCATGCCCGGGGTGAAGCTTTGCATCACTTCCGTGCCGATGGCTTTTTCCTTCACCTTCGCCACGAAATCCTTGACGACTTTAAAGTTGACGTCCGCTTCCAAAAGGGCCAGACGCACTTCGCGCATCGCTTCGTTTACGTCGTCTTCGGTGACCTTCCCTTTGCCGCGCAGCTTGCTGAATACGTTCTGCAGCCTGCTGGTCAATCCTTCAAATGCCATGAACCGACACCTCCTTCATTTGATTTATTCCCATGCTTCCAATTGATCCACTAGATCATTAATGTTCGTTTTATCGCTCTGCGCCATCGCGCTGGCATTCACCAGCTCGCGCAGCTTCTCTAAATCCTGTACGCGCCGTTCATGCTTTTTGAGCAGCCCGAGCTTTTCCTCATACTGCTCCAGCACCTGCTCGGCCCGTTTGATATGTTCGTATACCGCCTGCCTGCTGATCTCGAATTCGGCGGCGATTTCCCCGAGGGAAAAATCATCGTGAAAGTAATATTTAAGGAACGTCTGCTGCTTTTCCGTCAGCAAAAGTTCATAGAAGTCAAACAACAGATTGATCCGGTTCGTTTTCTCGAGCCGATTCTCCTGACTCATTTAGGGGCACTCCCTTCGTCAAGGAAAAACACTTTACACTTCATTAACGTTCATTATCATACATAAAACGAAGAAAGATGTCAAGCATTATTCCTTGTCATCCTCCGATCTTTTTCCCATCGGCCCTCCAACCGGCTCGAACCTCTTGCTATCAAGCGTTTTACGACCAGGGGAGCAAATAAACCAGCACGGCGAAAAAGTGGACGATGCTGCCGCCTAACACGAATAAATGCCAAATGGCATGATGGAACGGGAACCCGCGCCAGACGTAAAATATCGTTCCGAGCGTATAAAGCACGCCCCCGACCGCGAGCAAAACGATTCCGCCGGACGCCACGGCCGCCGTAAGCGGCCCCCAGGCAACGACGACCATCCAGCCCATCATCAGATAAAATATCGTCGACATAAATAAAAAGCGTTTCGTAAAATAAGCTTTGAAAATGCAGCCCAACACGGCGATCCCCCACACGATCCCGAACAAGGTCCAGCCCAGCGGTCCGCGGATCGCCACCAACATAAACGGCGTGTAGGTGCCGGCGATAAACAAGTAGATGGAAGAGTGGTCGAAAATTTCGAACAGGTCTTTGATTTTTCCTTCCTTAAAGCTGTGCACCAGGGTGGAATTCAAATACAAAATCAGCATCGTCGTGCCGTAAACGGAAAAACTGACGATATGCCACGCCGTTCCCTTCATCGTCGAAAAGACGATGAGAACGATTAAAGCGGCTACGCTAAGCAGCGCGCCGATGCCGTGGGTAATGGCATTGGCCACTTCTTCCCGCCGGCTGTAGGTATATGTGTTCGCCATAAACAACCCTCTCATGGTTTCTTTACTTATCATTATAACCTTCCCTCCTCTGCCATTTCCACTTTTGCGGGGTCCGGCGTCATCCGGGCTTTTCCGATCGAAGGACAAAGATGGAATTCGAGAGCAACACGGGTCAGGTATGCGTCATCGCTCGCCATTTCTGAAAAGCTGAAAAGATGCCCGGAACCAAAAACGATTTTGGAATCCGATTCAGCAAGAAGTTATGTATCCGTGCTCGCCGGAAGCCTGATAAAGCTTATGAACATCGCGGCAGAGGTGTGCCTGTACGCGGGACCGGTATCGTTCTCCCTGGCTTCGGGAACGCAACAAAAACGGCAATCCGCCGGAATGGATCCGGTGACTGCCGTTTTTAGTCCCGCCGGATAAGGGTTCCGGCTCCGGGCGAAACTGGCCCGAACGCAACTTTCAGTATTTGAAAATCTCCCGGGATATTGCGTTTGTCCTATGCATTATAGGCGAACGAGGGGGCGGGTCCGGTTCAAAGTTATGCCAAAAATACGTTAAAAAATGAAACCTCCCGCAAAAAACAACCCCGTGGGTTTCTATGACAGAAAAAAGACTTTGCGACGGAAGCGGCATTCCAGCTGGAACCCCGGCCTTCCATGGCAAAGTCTTTTTATATCGTTACGGGAGTAAGTTTAAGTTGGCTAAGTCAGTTAACTCCTTATTCGTTTGACGCTCCGGTTTCTTCGCCCTGCTCTTGTTCCTGGATCAGCCCAGCGAAAAGCGCATGCACGAACTGCTCCGAATCAAACGGCTGCAGATCCTCCATTTTTTCGCCGAGGCCGACGAATTTGACCGGCAGGTTCAGCTCCTGGCGAATCGCTACGACGATGCCGCCTTTGGCGGTGCCGTCCAGCTTCGTCAGCACCAGGCCGGTGACGCCGCTTTTTTCGCCGAAAAGCTTCGCTTGGTTGAGCGCGTTCTGCCCGGTCGTCGCATCCAGCACCATCAGCACTTCATGCGGCGCTCCCGGGATTTCCCGCTGAATGACGCGGAAAATTTTATTCAGCTCTTCCATCAGGTTCGTTTTGTTCTGCAAACGTCCTGCCGTATCGCAAATGAGGACATCCGCCTGCCGCTGCTTGGCGGCCTGCACGGCGTCGAACATGACGGCGGCAGGGTCCGATCCGGCATGCTGCTTGATGACCTCCACGCCGGCGCGTTCCCCCCACACTTCAAGCTGCTCGATGGCCCCGGCACGGAACGTGTCGCCTGCGGCCAGGATCACTTTTTTTCCTTCCTGCTTAAAACGGTGGGCCAGCTTGCCGATCGTCGTCGTTTTGCCGACGCCGTTGACCCCGACGAACAAAATGACGGTGATGCCGTCCGGGTTCATGCGAATGGCGTTATCGTCGTCTCCGCGCAGCAGCTCCATCAGCTTTTGCGACAAAATCGGCTGCAGCTCGGACGCGTCTTCGATCCGCTGTTTCTTCACCTCGGCGCGCAGATCGTCGATGAGCTCCATGACCGTATTGACGCCGACGTCGGCCCCGATCAAAATCTCTTCGAGCTCCTCGTAAAATTCCTCGTCGATTTTTTTGCGGCGAATCATCAGGTCCGCCACTTTCTCGACAAATCCCTTGCGGGTTTTTTCCAGGCCGTCGCGGAATTTGCTTGTCACCGCCTCGGTTTTGCTGGAAATGCTTTCTTTCAGCTTTTTGAAAAAGCTCATATGTCTCCTCCATCTCTGTCGTCATTGCCTGATGTCAGGCGATCTCGGCTTCATCGTTTTCGAGGCGGACGGATACCAGCTTGGATACCCCGCCTTCTTCCATCGTTACGCCGTACAGCACGTCGGCTTCTTCCATCGTGCCTTTGCGGTGCGTCACGACGATAAACTGCGTTTGTTCGGAAAACTCGCGCAAATATTGGGCAAAACGAACGACGTTCGCTTCGTCGAGCGCCGCTTCCACTTCGTCGAGCACGCAAAACGGCACCGGTTTGACCTGCAAAATGGCAAACAGCAGCGCCATGGCGGTCAACGCTCGTTCGCCGCCGGAAAGCAGCTGCAGGTTTTGCAGCTTTTTGCCCGGGGGCTGCGCGACGATGTCGATGCCCGTTTCCAGCAGATGCTCGGGATCCAGCAGCACGAGGTCTGCCCGGCCGCCGCCGAACAGCTTGACGAACACCGTGCCGAATTCGTGCCGGATGGCATCGAAGGTCTGCTTGAACCGCTTGGACATCTCATCGTCCATTTCCCGGATGACCTCGTACAGGGTCGTTTTGGCCTCGACCAGATCGGCCTTTTGCTCGCTGAGGAACTGATACCGTTCGTTGACGCGCTGATATTCCTCGATGGCGCCCAAGTTGACGTCACCGAGCGCCGCAATGCCGCGCTTCAATTCGCGGACCTCGGCCTTCACGGCAGGCACGTCTTCCGGAACCGGATATCTCGCTTTGGCCAGCTCATAGCTAAGCTCATAGTCCTCGCTCAGCTTTTTGAGGATATTCTCCAATTCGACGTCAAGCCGGTTCACGCCGATTTCCGTTTGCCGCAGCTGGTCTTCCACCGCCTTCAGGCGCGTCCGCTGCTCCTTCGTTTCGCTTTCGTCCTGTTCCAGCTTTTTCGAAAGCTGCATCCGGGCCGCACGCTTGAAATCAAGCTGCTCGGATGCCTGCTCCTTCTTCAGCTTGTAGCGGTTCAGGTCCTCGATTTGCTGGATCGATTCCTTGGCATTGTTTTCGAGATCCGCCTCGATCGATGCCAGCAGCGTCTTCGATTGGCGCAGCTCCTTATCGTGGGAGTTGAATTCGTTTTGCATCCGGCGGAGCTGTTCCTCAAGCGAGAAACATTCCTGGTCCAGCTTGCCTTCCCGGACTTTGAGCTGGGTCAGCTGGGTCTGGAGCTCCTCCTTGGCCGATTCGCTGGCTTTGCGGGCAAATTCGGCAGCCTGGATCGCCTGATGCGTCGCCTTTTCTTCCTCCTCCAGCTGCGCGAGCTTTTTGACGGCTTCATCGCGCGCTTTCTGCAGCTGTTCGTTTTCTTCATTGAAGCCGGTTCGTTCCTGGCCGGCCAGCTGCACCTGCTCCAGCACATGCCGAAGCTCATGCTCCAACTGCTTCAGGTCGCCGGAGAGGTTCTGCTCTTCGATCCGCTTTTCGTCGCCGGTTTGGCGAAGCTTATCCAGCTTCTCCTGCGTTTCGGCCAGCTGGTTTTTCACGTCCTGGATGCTTTGGGTCAGCTTGCGCAGCTGATTTTCCGTATCCAATATTTCCTGGTCCAGCTGTTCGAGCTGGCGTTTGCGGCCGAGCAAGTTGTTGTTTTTCTTGTGCTGGCTGCCGCCCGTCATCGAACCGCCGGCGTTCACGACGTCGCCTTCCAGCGTTACGACCCGATAGCGGTATTGGCAGCGGGCGGCGATTTTGTTGGCTACTTCCAGGCTTTCCGCCAGAATGACATTGCCGAGCAGGCTGCCGACGATCGGGGCATATCTGTCCTCGTATCGGATCAGATCCGCCGCAATGCCGACAAATCCCTCCACGCCTTCGACCATGGACCGGTCGCCGGAGGAAATGTTCCGCGCGCGGATGACGTCGAGCGGCAGGAACGTCGCCCGTCCGAGCTGCCGCTGCTTCAGGAATGCGATCGCTTGGCGGGACACCGCCTCGTTATCCATGACCACATGCTGCAGCGACGCGCCCAGCGCCGTTTCAACCGCAAGCTCCAGCCGTTCCGGTACGCGGATGAGGTCGGCGACGGCCCCGTGTACGCCATGCAGCACCGATTTGCGCGCAGCCTTCAGCACTTCCTTGACGCCCAACATAAAGCCGTCAAAATCATCGGCCATTTCCTTCATCGTATCCCGGCGCGAAATTTGCGCTTCGCGCTTCTGCTCCCACTTCCGCAGCATGCTTTGGCTTTCATCCAGCAGACGCTGAAGCGATTGGTACCGTTCGCTTTCGGTAATGTAACTGCCGCGAAGATCCCGAATCTCTTGCCCGATTTTTTCGATCGCTTGGTCGAGCTGCTGCTTGCGGCCCATCAGTTCTTCCTTTTTGCCTTCCCATTTGCCCGTTTCCTCGTCGGCGCGGCTCATGCGGCGGGCCAAAGCTTCCTGCTGCTGGTCCGCATAACGGATTTCGTTGCGCGCCTGAGCCATTTGGTTCATCAGCTCGAGCAAGTTGCCTTTCAGGCTCTCCTCTTGCTGCTGGCTGATTCCCCCGGTCAAGCCGGCCAGCTTTGACTCCTCGTTCGAAAGCTGCTCGCGCAGTTGCTTCAATTCGTCCTGCGACGCTTCCAGCTTCGTTTTCAGCAGTTCGATTTCCGCCTTGCGGTCCTCGAAACGCTCATCTCCGCTGCTCAGCGTATTCAAAAGCTGCTCCCGGTTCGCTTCCAGGTTCCGCTTGCGCTCCCGCAGCACTTCCGCATAACCTTCGCTTTTCTCGTAGGCCTCGCTGTACTGCAGAAGCTCGCCTTGCAGCGTTTCGACTTCCGACTCCAGCTTGCGCAGCGCCGCCCGGTCGCTTTCCAGCTTGGCATCATGCGCGGACACGACCGTGGACAGCTGAAGCTGCTCCTCCTGCAGCACCTTCAGCTTCGCGTTGGCTTCGCTCCAGGCGGCGTGGATCTGTTCGATTTGGTGCACGTACAGCGAAATTTCCTTCGTTTTGAGCTGCTCGCGCAGCTGTTTATAGTGGATGGCCTTTTCGGACTGTTCCTTGAGCGGCCCGATCTGGTCTTCTAGTTCCGTAACCAAGTCGTGAATGCGGAGCAGGTTCTGCTCGGTTTCATCGAGCTTGCGGACCGCATCCTTTTTTCGCGATTTATATTTGACGATACCGGAAGCCTCTTCGAAAATCCCTCTGCGGTCCTCGGACCTTGTGCTCAAGATCTCTTCGATCCGGCCTTGTCCGATAATGGAGTACGCTTCTTTGCCGATGCCGGTATCCATGAACAACTCCGTGATGTCCTTCAGCCGGCACGATTGCCTGTTGATAAAATATTCGCTGTCTCCGCTCCGGTGTACCCGGCGCGTCACCGTTACCTCGTTAAAATCAAGAGGCAGGGCATGGTCCTCATTATCGAGGGTCAGCGACACTTCGCCGAAATTGACCGCCTTACGCGCGTCGCTCCCCGCAAAGATAATGTCCTCCATTTTGCCTCCGCGCAGCGATTTGGCGCTTTGTTCTCCAAGAACCCAGCGGATGCCGTCGGAAATATTGCTTTTGCCGCTGCCGTTCGGACCTACGACCGCCGTGATGCCGCGGACAAATTCCATTTCGGTTTTGTCGGCAAACGATTTAAAACCCGCTAATTCAATCCGCTTCAAAAACATATAATCCAAATCACCTCTAAACCTTATAATACCATAACCCCGCGCCTCATTGGGAGCTCGGCCGGCCTTCAACGAAGAAAGAGCAAAAAGCAGTCTGAAGGCTACTGCCGTTCATCATGTGCGACTGCTCTTTGCTCTTTGTTTGTCCTTGAATACTTACAGGGAGCCGTCCGTTCCCGCGAGCTTCAGCTGCTTCAGGGCGACTGCCGCAGCCTGCTGCTCGGCTTCTTTCTTGGAGCGGCCCGTTCCTCTTCCTACGCGCTCATTTCCCATATATACCTCGGAGACAAACTCACGTTCATGCGCCGGACCCCGTTCTTCGACGATCCGGTATTCCAAAGCGCCCATATTATGATGCTGCGTCAATTCCTGCAGCTCCGTCTTGAAATCGCTCATATGGAGATTGCCCCCGGATTCGACTTGGGGAAAAACGTAGGTCTGCAAAAACGAACGGGCCGCTTCCAGGCCCTGATCGAGATAAAGGGCGCCGACAAACGATTCGAAAACGTCCGCGAGCAAAGCCGGGCGGGTGCGCCCGCCGGTCAGCTCTTCCCCTTTTCCGAGCAGCACGTACTGCCCGAATTCCAAACTTTCCGCAAACTTCACGAGCGACGGCTCGCAGACGATGGCCGCGCGCAGCTTTGTCAGCTCACCTTCGGGACGGTTCGGAAAAAGCCGGTACAGATATTCGGATACCGTCAGCTCCAGCACGGCATCGCCCAGAAATTCAAGGCGTTCGTTATCCTGCTGCTGGCTGAAGCGGTGTTCGTTGACATAAGAAGCGTGGGTAAAGGCCTGTTTCAGCAGCAGCCGATTGTGAAATTGGATTTGAAGTTTCTGCTGTAACTGCTTCAGATCTCCACTCAACAAATCGTCCCCTTACTCATCGAATTTTTTAAGAATGATGGTGGCGTTATGGCCGCCAAAACCAAAAGAGTTGGACATGACGACGTCCAGCTTCGCGTCGCGGGCATGATTCGGAACATAATCCAGATCGCATTCCGGATCCTGATTTTCCAAATTGATCGTCGGCGCGATTTTTTGATGTTCGAGCGACAATCCGCAAATGACCGCTTCGACGCCGCCGGCCGCGCCCAGCAGATGGCCGGTCATCGATTTCGTCGAGCTGACCGCTACCTTGGCAGCATGGTCGCCAAGCGCCTTTTTGATCGCGATCGTTTCGGAACGGTCGCCGACAGGCGTCGAGGTCCCGTGGGCGTTAATGTAGTCGACCGCCTGGGGGTCAAGCCCGGCGTCGCGCAGCGCCATCGTCATGCAGCGTGCAGGCCCGTCCGGATCCGGCTCGGTAATGTGGTAAGCATCGCCGCTCAGGCCGTAGCCGACGACCTCGGCGATAATGCGCGCGCCGCGTTTTTGGGCATGCTCAAGCGATTCCAGAACCAGAATGCCGGCCCCCTCGCCCATGACGAACCCGTCGCGGCCCGTGTCAAACGGACGGCTCGCTTTTTCCGGCTCGTCATTGCGAGTGGACATCGCGCGCATCGCGCAAAATCCGGCCATCCCCGTCGGACGGATCGTCGCTTCGGCACCGCCGCAGATCATGACGTCCGCGTCGCCGCGCTGGATGAGCTTAAACGAATCGCCGATGGCATGCGAACCGGTGGCGCAAGCCGTGACCGGCGTCGTATTCGGCCCCTTCGCCCCGAGCATGATGGACAATTGGCCGGAAGCCATGTTGGCGATCATCATCGGGATGAAAAACGGGCTAACGCGTTTCGGCCCCTTTTCGAGCAAAATGTTGTGCTGGTCTTCCCAAGTTCCGAGACCGCCGATGCCGGACCCGATGGACACGCCGACGCGATTCGCATCCGCATCCTTCGCGATGTCCAGCCCGCTGTGCTGAAGCGCCGATTTTCCGGCCGCTACCGCAAACTGGACGAAGCGGTCCATTTTGCGGGCTTCCTTCTTATCCATGAAGTTTTCGGGATTAAAATCCTTGACCGAAGCCGCAATTTGCGTAGGATATTCGCTGACGTCGAAAGATTCGATCCGCGAAACCCCCGATTTGCCCGCCATCAAGTTATTCCAAAACGTGTCCAGGTCATGGCCGAGTGCCGTCACAACGCCCATCCCGGTTATAACCACTCTATGCTTCAAGTACGTTCACCTCTATATCGATTGCACGAACGATAGAAGCCCGTCCGGTGCAAATATTCATGTCCATTCGCATTTCACTTTCAAAATGAGGAGAAGTCCCGCCTGTATAGCAGTACGGGACTTATCAAATGACTTAGGTATGAGATTGTATGTAATTTACAACTTCACCTACGGTCGTAATTTTCTCTGCGTCTTCATCAGAGATTTCCAGATCGAATTCGTCTTCCAATTCCATGACGAGTTCAACAACGTCGAGAGAATCAGCACCAAGATCATCTTTAAAAGATGCTTCCAGTGTTACTTCAGCTTCGTCAGCACCCAAACGATCCACGACGATGCGCTTTACACGCTCCAATACATCGGACATCCGGTTCACCTCCTCCTTGGTATTATACGAGAAAAGTTTTCAAAATGCCAGAGGCTATGAAAACGGTTCTCTTTTTGGCCGTTTAGCCTGTTTTGCGGGCGTTACATATACATGCCGCCGTCTACATGAAGAGTTTGTCCTGTCATATAGGATGCCCCTTCGGAGGCCAGGAAAACCACGACCTTGGCAATTTCCTCCGGCCGGCCGAGACGGGCGAGCGGAATATCCCGAATCATTTTGTCTCTCAGTTCATCCGAAAGCTCGCGGGTCATATCGGTATCGATAAATCCCGGAGCCACGCAGTTCACCGTAATGCCGCGCGAAGCGAGCTCCCGCGCCGATGATTTGGTCAGGCCGATGACGCCGGCTTTCGCCGCCACGTAGTTAGCCTGCCCCGCGTTGCCGAGCACGCCGACAACCGAAGAGATGTTGATGATCCGGCCGTAGCGCTGTTTCATCATCGGACGGCTGGCGGATTTGAGGCAGTTGAACACGCCTTTGAGGTTGGTTTCGATCACTTGGTCGAATTCTTCCTCTTTCATGCGCATGATCAGGTTGTCTCTCGTAATTCCCGCATTGTTTACCAGGATGTCGATCCGGCCGAATACGTTCGTTACCTCTTTGATAAGGTTCTCGGCCTGGTCCGATTGCCCGACGTTGGCCTGAACGGCGAACGCCTCGACGCCCAGCTGCTTGATCTCATCGACGACAGCCTGCGCGGCGGCTTCGCTGCCCGAATAGTTGACGGCAACGTTCGCTCCGGCTTCGGCAAGCGCAAGCGCGATGCTGCGGCCGATCCCGCGGGATGCGCCGGTAACGAGCGCGGCTTGTCCCTGCAATGGTTTGGACATGCGAATTCTCCTTTCTTCTTAGTATACGGGCATTTCTTTCATCCCGTATTTTTAGAAGCTTGCGGATAGACTTTCAAGCGTATTGATGTTGATCAGCTTCACGGTCTTGTCCATTTTTTTGACGAGCCCCGTCAGCACGTTGCCCGGTCCGATCTCGACGAACGTGTCGACGCCTTCGGCGATCAGGTAAGCCACCGTATCTTCCCAAAGGACGGGAGAATACACCTGCTCGACGAGAAGCTCCCGGATCCGGTCCGCATTTTCGGCCGGACGGGCCGTTACGTTGGCAACGACCGGAACGGCGGGTTCGCTGAACGCGGCCTCCTCAAGCTTCGCCGCCAACTTCTGCGCCGCTTCCTTCATCAAGGAGGAATGGAACGGTCCGCTGACTTCGAGCGGGATCGCCCGTTTGCCCCCGGCTTCCTTCACGCGTTCCCCAACTGCGGCAACGCCTTCTTTTGTGCCGGAAACGACGATTTGTCCCGGGCAGTTGATGTTGGCCATTTCCACCAGATGGCCTTCCTCCGTGACGCTGCGGCACAGCTGCTCCAGAGCCGAACGGTCCGCGCCGAGCACGGCCGCCATGGCTCCTTGTCCGCCGGGAACGGCCGCCTCCATGAATTCGCCGCGGGCACGCACGATTTTCACCGCATCTTGGAAGACAAGAACTCCGGCAGCGACAAGCGCGCTGTATTCGCCCAAACTGTGGCCGGCGACGTAATCGGGCTCGATTCCTTTCTCGCGGAGCGCCGTTAACGCGGCGATGCTTGCCGTCAGCAAAGCCGGCTGCGTATTAAACGTCTTCTTCAATTCGCCGTCCGGGCCTTCGAACATGAGCTTCGAAAGCGGAAATCCCAGCGCGCGGTCCGCGCTGTCGATAATTTCGCGCGAGGCGGCATGCGCCTCGTAAAAGTCTTTGCCCATTCCGACGGACTGGGCTCCTTGTCCAGGAAATATAAATGCCGTTTTCCCCATCTTTCGGCTCCTCCCACTAACTTGTGTTGCCTTGCGGGCGCCGGCCGTGTTTTCCCTTAAAGCAACGGTCGGCGGCAGCTTCGGCCTACGTAATGAAACGGGGTCGCGGGATCATCCGGCGTCCCCTAAATTGTTATAAGGGTGATTACCATACCAGAACGGAAGCTCCCCAAGTGAGGCCGCCCCCGAAACCGACCATCAGCACGCAGTCGCCTTCCTTCATCCGGCCCTGCTCCGCCGCTTCGACGAGCGCGAGCGGAATCGACGCCGCCGACGTGTTCGCATATTTATCCACGTTAATGACGACCTTGTCCTCCGAAAGCTCCAAGCGCTCCATCGCGGATTGGATGATGCGGATGTTGGCCTGGTGAGGCACGAACAGGTCGATATCCGCTTTCGTTTTGCCCGCTTTTTTCAGCACGTCCTCGGTAGCGGTGTTCATGACGCGGACGGCAAACTTGAAGACTTCCCGGCCGTTCATGTAGATGTAATGCTTTTTGCCTTCCAACGTTTCGACCGATGCCGGCAACCGGGAACCGCCCGCTTCCAGCTTAAGCAAGGTGCCTCCGGCTCCTTCGGCGCCCAGGTCGAAGGATTGGAACCCGCGGCCCTCGGGAACTTCGCCGAGAATGACGGCGCCCGCCCCGTCGCCGAACAGGACGCATGTGTTGCGATCCGTATAGTCGGTGATCCGGGAGAGGCAGTCCGCGCCGATGACGAGGGCATTGTTGTACATGCCCGTGCCGATGAAATTGCTGGCCGTCGCCAGCCCGTACACGAACCCGGAGCAGGCTGCGGACAAATCGAAGGCTGCTGCCTTTTTCGCTCCAAGCTTATCCTGCAAAATGCACGCCGTGGACGGGAAGAACGTATCCGGCGTGATCGTCGCCACGATGATCAGATCCAGCTGATCCGCCGTCATGCCGGCAGACTCCAGCGCTTTTACCGCCGCTTCATAACAAAGATCGGACGTCGCCTGGTCTTCGGCCGCGATATGGCGCTCGCGGATCCCCGTGCGGGATACGATCCATTCGTCGTTGGTGTCCACCATTTTTTCCAGGTCGGCGTTTGTCAAAATCTTCTCGGGCACGTACATTCCCGTGCCGATGATACCTACTGGCCGCAATGTATTCATATCGTCACTCTCTTCCCGCTAATTTCGTTTGAAATGCTTTCTACCAGCTTGTTCTGAATGGCAATCCGGGCTTGGCGGACCGCATTTTTGATCGCGTTTCCGTCGGCCGAGCCGTGGCTTTTCACGATCAACCCGCTCAGGCCGAGCAGCGGAGCGCCGCCGTGTTCCTTGTAGTCCAGCTTTTCCTTCAGCCCGCGCATCTGGGGCATGAGGAGCGCGGCTCCCAGCTTGCTTTTGAGGTTGGCCGTGAACTGTTCCTTCAACAGTTTGAACATCGCTCCCGCCGTGCCTTCGACGGCCTTAAGCAAAATGTTGCCCGCAAAGCCGTCGCAAACGAGAACGTCGCAGGTGCCCATCATGATGTCGCGGGCCTCCACGTTGCCGACGAAATGGATCGGCATCTGCTCCAGCAGCGGAAACGTCTGCTTCGTCAGCTCGTTCCCCTTGCCGGGTTCGGTGCCGACGTTCAGAAGGCCGACGCGCGGCCGTTCGACGCCCATCACCTTCTGCCTGTACAGGCTCCCCATCAGCGCGTATTGCGCAAGATGCTCGGGCTTCGCATCCATATTGGCGCCCAAATCCAGCGCCAGGACGCCGGCTCCGTCCAGCGTCGGGATCATCGGCGCGAGGGCCGGCCGCTCGATGCCTTCCATCCTTCCGACGATCAGAAGCCCCGTCGTCATCAGAGCGCCGGTGTTGCCGGCTGAAATCATCGCGTCGGCTTCTTTTTCCTTTAGCATGCGTCCGGCCACGACCATGGAGGCATCCTTTTTGCGCCGAACCGCCTTGACCGGCTCATCCTCCGGACCAATCACTTCGCCCGCATGGCGGACGCCCAGATTGGAAGGGAGCTGGCCGCCGCTTTTCTGAAGCAGCGCTTGAATTTTCGATTCGTCCCCCACCAATACGATTTCCGTATCTTTCCATTCGGCAGCAGCGGCCAAAGCTCCTTCGACGTTGCATTCGGGAGCGTTGTCGCCTCCCATGGCGTCAATGGCGATCCGCATACTACATTCCTCCTTCAATATGATCTTCCCCTGTTGAGCGATAAATGACGAAATTGCCTTGGAACACCATTTCTTCGCCGACGTAGGTAAACACTTCGACCTTGGCTTTTCCCCTGTGTCCGTTCATCGATCTGACGTAAGCTTTGGCGATGCACTTCTCGCCTAAATGGACCTGCCGCAAAAAGCGAATGTCCGCCGAAGCCGTCAGCGCGATTTCGTCGTTGATCAGGGCTACCGCCAATGAGTTCGCCTGGGCGAAGACGTAATGTCCGCGGGCAATATGCGTCCGTGAAAAGACATGCTCTTCCCGGATTTCGAATATGGAGATGCCGCTCTTGTCCAGCTGCAGATCCACAACATCGCCGACAACCTCATCCAACGGAAGCGAACGCACCTGGTCGTAGGAATGCTCGGCCATCTGCTTCATGCGCTCCCTCAGTTCGGGGATGCCGAGCTCCATTCGGTCGAGGCGGATCGTTTGGATGCTGACTTTCAGCTCGCGGGTCAATTCGCGGTCCGTCACAAACGGGTTTTCTTCAATGATTTTCAATAACTGCTGATGTCGCTGTTTCTTGGGCAACCGTTCGATCAGAGGCACCTCCTAAGCATTTTGTAAAATCCGGCGTTAACTCCTGTTATAAAAACGAATTCCGTATCAAATTCGTCCGATCATTTTAGAACCTGGTACTAAAACAGTATATAGCATGGCAAGCCAAAAAGGAAGAGGAGACAAAAAAAATAGCACCTCACCATAGATGAAGTACTACTTGATTTGCCGCATTACTGCGAAATGATTTCTCTAGATTTATACGTTCCGCACACTTTGCATACGTGGTGAGCAAGCTTCAATTCTCCGCATTGTTCACATTTCACCATGCCCGGCACTGCCAGTTTAAAGTGAGTACGACGTTTGTCACGACGTGTTTTGGACGTTCTCCGTTGAGGTACTGCCATGTTCCCACCTCCTTATTTCAATCAACCGGGGGCCGCAGCCTCCGGTAATGCTTGCATACTCATTTGAAAAAATCTTTTAGCGCCGCAAGCCGCGGATCGACCGCTTCCGTATCGCAGTCGCAGGTTCCTTCATTCAAGTCCGTTCCGCACTTCGGGCACAGGCCCTTGCAATCTTCTTTGCAAACTGCGGTCATCGGAATATGAAGTACGAATGATTCCTCCACGTACGGAACAAGATCCACCGTGTCATCGTCCACGTAAATGGTATCGTCATCTTCATCCTGAATCTCTTCAGTCGACTTCATAAGCTTGAACCGCTCGTGGAATGGAATGTTCAGATGCTGATGCACGGGTTTCAAGCAGCGGGAGCATGCCATGTCCAGCTCGATCGAGAGCTTTCCTTGCACATCCACCGCATCCTGTCCGACATAAGTGGCCTCCAGCTCCGCCAAAAGCGGCCGGGGCGCTCTTATATCGCCAAGTCCTTGAACTAAACGGCTTACATCCACTTGCTGTCGGACCTGCAGCGGCTCACTGCCGGCTGCCATTTTTCTAAATTGAAAGTGCATGAACATCACTCCAAACAAACAAAAATTATTATACCGATATCTTCGAAGCTTTGTCAATAGTTTGACCTTTACTTTGCTTTTTTTGGCGTCGCGGTCAAACGCCAAATCCAGAACGGCTCCATCACGGTTATTGTTGCAGGGTTGGCAGGCTTTTATGTTATATTGGATAAAAATCTAACCACGCGGATGGAGTTGAAATCGCCTTGACTGCCGTCGGAATCATCGTCGAATACAACCCGTTGCATAACGGTCATGTCCATCATTACAACGAAGCGAAGAGGCTTTCCGGTGCGGAACATGCCGTTGCGGTGCTGAGCGGCCCCTTCCTTCAGCGCGGCGAACCGGGAATCGTCAGCAAATTCGCCCGCGCCGAGATGGCGCTGGCCATGGGGGCCGATCTCGTCATCGAGCTGCCTGCCGCCTATGCGGTGCAGCCGGCGGAATGGTTCGCTTACGGCGCCGTTTCCCTCCTTCATGCCACGGGCGTCGTGGACAGCCTCTGCTTCGGGACGGAAAGCGGCTCCCTCGACCTGCTGCTCCCCCTCGCCCGCGCGTTGTCGGAAGAAAGCCAAGAGCTCCGGGAGCGGATCGCCTGCCATCTAGGGGAGGGAATGAATTATCCTGCCGCCTACAGCAGGGCGGCCGCCGAGGCGGCGGGACTCCCGCGGGAGGAAAGCGACGTTCTCCGGATCATCCAGCAGCCGAACCATACGCTCGGGCTGCATTATCTCATCGCGCTGAACCGCCTGGACAGCCCCATCCGGCCGCTCACCATCCCGAGGATCCATGCCGGTTACCACGATCAGCAGCCCTCCCACGCGGCCGTCGCCAGCGCGACGGCCGTGCGGAAGATGATCCTCGAGCAGGGGGTAGCCGCGGTCCGGCCCTACGTGCCCGAAACCACGTTTCGCATTCTCGACCGGGAATTCCGCGAAGGCCGGGGCCCCGTCACCTGGAATTCCTTCCGCGGGGCGCTCATGCATATCCTCCTCACCAGCTCCCCGGAAAACCTGGCGGAGTATCACGAGGTCACGGAAGGGCTGGAGCACCGTCTGCGCAAGGCCGTCTTTAGCCTGAAAGAGCCGAACGTGGACGAGCTGCTGAAAGCGCTCAAAACGAAACGGTACACGCATACGAAGCTGCAGCGGATGCTCGCCCAGATCTTGCTGCGCCACACGAAGCGGGAGATGTCGCCCGGGGCGCTTGCCAAGGGACCGGGGTATTTGCGCGTGCTCGGCTTTAACGGCAAAGGGCAGCGGCTGCTGAAGCAAATGAAGAAGACGGCCGCCCTTCCGGTCATCGTCAAGCCGTCTTCGTTCGAGCACCCTCAGCTCACGCTCGATCTCCGCGCCTCTGCGGCCTACGCCAACGTTTTCCCGCATCCGGATACCCAAAGCATGTTCAGGGATTATCTGGAGGCGCCGATCCGTTATACGCCCGGGAATGAAACCGGCGCGTTGCCTTAAGATTTAACCCGGAGGTTCTCCATGTAAGCGATGGCATCCTCCAGCTTCTCCACCGGCACAAGTTTCATGCCGGTTTTTATTTTGTCCGCTTTCGCTTTGGCTTCCGCGTAATTGTCCTTCGGAACGAAAAAGATTTCCGCGTGTTTCCGGTCGGCCGCGACGATTTTATGCTGCACGCCTCCGATCGGGCCTACGTTCCCTTCCTTGTCGATCGTCCCCGTCCCTGCAACCTGGTAACCTTTGGTCAAATCGCCGTCCGTCAGCTGGTTGTAGATTTCCATCGTGAACATCAGTCCGGCGGACGGTCCCCCGACGCGGGTATTTTGGAAATTCACCTGGAGCCCCGGATCTTTGGAGACGACTTTTTGCATGGTCGCGATCGTTACGCCGAGCCCCGGGCGGGTCCGGTTCGTGTCCTTGTCCCTGAGTTCGATCAGCTTCACTTTTTCCTCCAGCGTTCTGCCGTCCCGGATCAATTTGACCGTGACCTGGTCGCCTGCCTTTTTCGTCTTCAGCAGGTTGGTCAATGCCGCATTGTCGGTCACCGGCTTCCCGTCGACTTCGGAAAGGCGGTCGCCCGGCTTGAAATGTTTCCGCGCTTCGTCCCCTTCCGGCGTCGAAAAAATAAACAAATACTGCGGAACGATGCTGTACGGGACGTTCGCTTCGTGGTACGCGGCTTCCATCGCCGAAGATTGCGAATCGCTCATCAAATACACCTGCTCGGCCGCATATTCGTCTTCGCTCCGGTCGCCCAGCCTTGCCTCCTTTTTGTCAATTTCCGCATTCGGGTTAAACGCGGAAACCACCAACATGACAAGGTTGGCATAACTCGCCGATACCGTCGTCATCATAAAAGCCCCCTTTTCGTCGGGGTCCCCTTTTTGCACGGAAAGCATCGGCTTGACCTCATCGGCGCTTCCCGGCTGATAAATGATGTACGGCGTCGGCATGTATACCGTTACGTAAACCAGCAGGGCCACCGCAAAAATATAGAGGATCAGGCGGGACGCTTCCCGCTTTTTCGTGCGCTGCATGTTATTCGCTTCTCTCATTCCATCCTGCTCCCCTGGTCTTATGGTTGTCTTACCCGCATAGATTGGGTACTAGCTATGTTTACTCAGAAGAGGTGAAAATCATGAAAAAAAAGGCCCCTCTCCGCTTCACTCCCGCTGCCGCCACGCTGGTGCTCGGCGCGGGGGCGCTTGCGCTGGTGGCTGCCATCGTCAGTTCCCCTTCTCCGGCCTTTCAGGCCTCCCTGCAGGGTCTCAAATTATGGTGGCAGATCGTTTTCCCGGCGCTGCTCCCTTTTCTCGTTTTGTCTGAAATATTGACTGCTTACGGTTTTATTCACGCTTTGGGCACATGGCTCGAGCCGCTGATGAAACGGCTGTTCAAGCTTCCCGGCGTCGGCGGGTGGGTTCTTGCCATGGGCATGACCACCGGTTTTCCGGGAGGCGCCCAGGCCGCCAAACAGCTGTACGACCAAGGGGATCTCAGCGGTCCGGATGCCGGCAAATTGGCCGCCCTTTCCCATTTTTGCAATCCGATGCTGATTCTGGTCGTCATCGCGACCGGGCTGATGCATGAACCTGCGGCAGGATATGTCGTGCTGGCCGTGCATTGGCTCGCCGGACTGCTCGCCTATCTCCTGATCGGCCACAGAGGCGCAGGTAAAGACGCCGCTTCGCAGGCTGCCGAAAAGCCGGACGAGGGCAAAAACAAACCTTCCATGCTGCGCCGCTCCCTGCACGCCGCCAAAGCGGCCCATGCCAAAGACGGCCGCGGATTCGGCAGGCTGCTGGGCGATTCGGTGACGAATGCCGTTCAAACCTTGATGATGGTCGGCGGGTATATCATTATTTTTGCGGTCGTCATCCAAATCGCCGGCCGCTTTCTCCCTCCCGGACTTCCATCCTATTGGCTGTCCGGAGCGTTCGAGGTTCATCTCGGCACGAACGATGCGAGCACGGCCGCTTTCGCCGCCGAACGGCTGCAGTGGTCCGTCATATCCGCCCTGCTTGGCTTCAGCGGCATCAGCGCCCTGCTGCAGTCGATGTCGGTGCTGAGAAAAGCCGGCATGCGCTGGTTTCCCTTTGCGCTTGTCCGCTTGCTACACGGCGCGCTTGCTTTTGCGGCTGCTTGGCTCGTTTGGCCGCTCGTCCGCTATTTCCCGAAAAACGCGGATCACGCATTCCTTGGGAGCGAAGCGATCCCGTCCGATTGGAACGCCTATTTTTCCCTATGGAAAGCCGTGCCGCAGCTGCTGCAGTGGCAAGGGGCGCTGCTCGCGGCGATGATCGCCTGCTCGCTGTTGTTCAAGCTGCTTCATCCTTCCCGCAAACATACGGGTTAACCGCGCTGCTTCCGCTTTAGCGCTTCCTCCACCTCGGGCGGAACCAGGTCCTTTACGTCCCCGTGATAGGCGGCGATTTCTTTGACGATGCTCGAGCTTAAATAGGAATATTTCGGATTCGTCATCATGAAGACCGTTTCGGCATCCGGATTCAGCTTATGGTTGGCGGACGCCATTTGAAGCTCGTATTCGAAATCCGTCACGGAGCGCACCCCGCGCACGATGGCCTGCGCATTCCGCAGGCGCACGTAATTGGCCGTCAAGTCCTGGAAGCTGTCCACCTGCACATTGGGTAGATGCGTAGTAACCCGCCGGATCAAATCCATCCGTTCTTCAATCGAAAAAAGCGGCTGCTTGCTCCGGTTGATCAGCACGGCCACCACCAGCTCGTCAAATTGCCTTGCCGCGCGCTGGATAATGTCCAGATGCCCCATCGTCACCGGATCGAAGCTTCCGGGATATACTGCGATACGTTTATTCGTCGAACCCATGATCGGCCTCCTTAGCGGCTTCGCCCTCGGGCGAGGCCGCTTTATTTCCGTCGTATTTGTAAATGGAAACTGCCGTTTCCCCGTATGTCGCATGCCGGACGCAGGCGAACGGACCGAACTCTGCCGGGTATTCGTAACCCGATTCATGCTCGAGAACGATCGTCGCCCCGCTTGCCAGCATGTTTTTTTCATGCATCGTTTCCATGAGCTTGTCCCCGTTTTTCATCCGGTACGGCGGGTCCAAAAACACGACGTCCAGCACGACCCCACGCTTTTCAAGCGCTTTAAGCGCGCGTTCCGCCTCATTGCGGTAGACCTCGGCCTGCCCCTCCAGCTTCGTCGCCTTCAGGTTGGCGCGGACCGTTTCGATGCTTTTCGGGTCCATGTCGATAAAAATCGCCTTTTCCATGCCCCTGCTCAGCGCTTCGATGGCCAGCCCCCCCGTTCCCGCAAACAAATCGAGGGCGACTCCCCCGTCAAAAAAAGGACCGATCATGCTGAAAATCGCTTCCTTCACCTTATCCGTCGTCGGACGCGTGCCCATGCCCGGAACCGCCTTCAGCGGTCTTCCTTTGGCGCTTCCCGATACTACTCTCATGTTGCTTCACCCATTTTCGTCAATCAGAATATTTGTCTAATGCTGCTCATTTCTGACGATATCGTACCATAATCACCCCAAATTTGAAAAACGAAGACCTCGGACAATTTTTTTTGGCAAGGGATGTATAAACCGGGGATTACGGGGAATGCTTTAACTATCGACATCAATGAATGTCGTAGACAACCGCGGAAAGCTTACGTTTCCCCATAAGCTCTTCGTCCGGTTTCTCCTCTCCCATGAAAGGGCGTCCCGAAAGGGGCGCCCGATTTTATTTCTAAAGAACCTTTTCCATTGTTGTTGTTCCTTCCGCAATGATCATTTTCATTTTTCCGGTCTTGATCCATTTTCCGCTTATTCCCCTTCACCGCCGTTCATTCCGAGAGAAAAAAAATGACGGCCATAGGCGGCTCGTCATTGTCAATGTAAGTAAATTCATTGAATATTAAAATATCCTAGACCTAAAAAGGGGGCGTTAGCGCCAATACCCGTTCGGAGACCTGGCCCCTTCATCATCAGCCGTACTTCGGATACGCCGTGATGCAAAGATCTTCTCCGATTTGCCGGACGGAGTGAATCCGCACGTTCAATGCTTCATCCATCGTTTCCAAATCCGGACCGCCGTATGGCGTGAGGGAACCGCGTCCTCCCAAAACTTTGGGTGCGATATAAATCAACCATTTGTCAATGAGGCTGGCGCGAAGGAACGAGGCGTTGACTTCGCTGCCGCCCTCGACAAGCAGGTCGGTAATTCCCTTTTCGTATAACATTTCCGATAATCGCCGGAGGTCCAGCCCGAGCCGGGTCGAAGGAACGAATAGAATCTCCAGCCCTTTTTGCTTCAGCCTGTTGACTTTCTCCGGATCCGCATCCTCCTTCGTGGCAATCCATGTCTTAGCCGCGGTGCAGTCGGTTATATGGGCATCCTCGGGCAACCGCAAATTGGAATCCAGGATGACCCGTACAGGGTTTTTCCCCTTTTCCGGCAGTCTGGTAGTCAGGCGGGGATTATCAGCCAGCACCGTGTTGATGCCGACCAAGATGGCATCGACTTCGTTTCGCAACCGATGCACCTCCTGGCGCGCTTCTTCGCCCGTAACCCACTTCGAATGGCCCGAAGATGCAGCTAACTTCCCGTCCAGCGTCATGGCGACCTTGGAAATAATGAACGGCCGCCGTTTGGTCATATTATGGACGAATCGTTCGTTGAGTCTTTTGGCTTCCTCTTCCAACACGCCCACTTCGACTTCAATCCCTTTATCTCGGAGCAGTTGAATCCCCCGTCCGGCGACCATCGGATTCGGATCCTGCATAGCCACCACAACGCGGGTTACTCCGGAGCTGGCGACCAGCTCTGCGCAGGGAGGGGTTTTTCCGTAATGGGAGCAGGGCTCAAGGGTCACGTAAAGCGTTGCACCGTTCGTGTGTCCTTCCGCCATACGGAACGCGTGTACCTCCGCATGGGGTTCTCCGGCTTTTCGGTGAAAGCCGACGCCGACAACTTGTCCATCCTTCACAAGGATCGCGCCGACGACGGGATTGGGGTTCGTTTTTCCGCTTGCCGTGGCCGCCAGGTCCAGCGCCAGCTTCATATAATGTTGATCCGGGTTCATGCGGGGCCTCCTTAGCCGAGCTGAACGGTTTCGTTCAGGGGATTGTAAATATGGCCCGATTTTTCGATTTTCGTTGCCAGATACCGGGTATTATGTTGGGATACATCGCCCCAAATCGATACGTGATGATCGGATGCAAGCCCTTTTTCCCGCAATGATTGCAATTTGCGCGGATTGTTCGTAATGAGGCTTACCGGTTTCTGCCGCAATGCCTGGAGAACCTGTATCGCCTCGTCATAAGACCGCAGATCATCCGGAAAGCCCAAAGCGTGGTTGGCTTCTACCGTATCGTATCCCTCTTCCTGCAGCAGATAAGCCAACGATTTGGAGAAAAGCCCGATTCCGCGTCCTTCGTGATTGGCCAAATAAAAGAGCGCTCCGCTGCCGTTGTCGACGATCATGTTCATGGATCGGCGCAGCTGGTACCCGCAATCGCATCGTTTGCTTCCAAAGATGTCCCCGGTGTGGCAAATGCTGTGCATCCGAATTAACGTGTGCTCCGCGTTGGCAAAATCACCGTAAACAAGCACGGATGATTGCTGGTATGAGGCAAGATCGGCAAACGGCAGGGTATGGAGAACATCTTCCGCCTGAAATGAAGCGCTTTCCGTTTTTAACCAAGTATACCAGTTGAATGTAACCTCCCGTTCCTCCAGTTGTACCGGGAGCCGAACAGGACCGACAAGCGCGAGATCGGAACCTTCAGGCAGTTTAACAAGCGTTATTTTGTCCTTCAATAATCGACTAACCTGGTTTGGAATCACCATCATCCATCTCCTTTGTATTATCGTTCGTTTTGAGGCTTGCTGACTGACACCGGCTACGACAACACCTTAACGAGAACTGCTTCCCCCCTTATGTAGAACTGATTAGGAACACCGTACTTTAATAGAAAACACAAAAAGCCCCCGTCTATGCGCGTAAAGAAATAGACGGAGGCCTCCGTCGTATTCGGTAACTGGCTGGCATAGCGGATGGGATCCGCCTTAGCCCCTGTAGCTTTGCGTCGCCACTTTTCAGTGGGTTTGCCATTATCGTACGATGTCGTATCATATAAAACTTCCGCGATTCTTGTAGGAAAAGCGGAAGGAAAAACCTATGATTTTGAGAAAAAAGGAAAATATTCGTTTTTTATGTAACTACACTATGAATATAAATGACAAATTTAATAAATGCAACGAAAAGATTGAAGCTGCCCCCGGGTAATTCATGCTCCGGATACGCATCGGCCGCCCGTTTGCGGACCATCCGCCGCTCGGCTAAAATACACGTAGGTTTGGTTTCCTCATGCGAGAAAAAGAAAGGATACAATTGGCGGATTCCGGCGTCGGCAATTTTTTTATCCGCCGCGAGAATTTGGCCCGATTGGATTTTTCTAAGTCTTGGGTGACCGCCCTCAATATCCGAACATGAAGCAATAAGGACAAGCAAACGAAAAAGGCAGCTGATCTACATGATGATTCATATGACATACCGCTCCGGCGAATATAAGGTAAAGGGTTATCTCTCCCTTCCGTATGGATACGAAATCGAACCGGAAACGCTGGAAGCGCATATCCGGAAAATATACGGCGGGAAGCGGCTTCCCATGACCGTCATCGCGAACAATGCCAAGCGGGAGCGGCTGGATATCCATGAACGGAAATGGCCCGTTCTTGTTTATTGCCGCGGCGGCATCGGCAGGGTCGGGCAGGTCAAAACCGAATGGCTCGAGCGTTTTTCGCAAAGCGGTTTTATCGTTTTTGCCCCGGTTTACCGGGGGACGCAAGGCGGCGAGGGACGGGACGAATTCGGCGGCGCCGACCTGGAGGACGTTCCCGCGGCGTGCCGGCTCCTTGCCGGGCTTCCGTTCGTCGATCCGAAACGGATAGCGGCCATGGGTTTTTCCCGGGGCTCCGTAAACGCCGCGTCCGCGGCTGCGGACACGGATTTCATCTCGCAGCTCGTCCTCTGGGGCGGCGTCTCGGATCTCGCCCAAACGTACGAGGAGCGGGTGGATTTGCGGAGGATGTTAAAACGGGTCGTCGGCAATCCGCGCAAAATCCCCTCGGCTTACGAAGCACGCTCCCCTCTCCACATGGCAGAACGCATCCGCTGTCCGGTCCTCATCGTTCACGGAAGCGAAGATCAACAGGTGGACCCGGGGCACGGCATCCGGATGTACGAACGGCTTCAGGCCTTGGGAAAAGACGCCGAGCTGCATTGGTACGAAGGATACGGCCATCACATGCCTTACGAAATGCACATGCACGCGATCAACCGGATGTTCGACTGGATCCGGAAGCACCAAACCCGGCCATGAACCGTGCCGGGCCGTCGGCGCAAACTTCGACGCGGCCCGGCAGGGTCCATGCTTGAACGAAGAAAGCGGACTCGAAGCAGATTAAAGAATTGTAACGTCTTTTTGTCATCATTGTCATAAATGGGGATTCTATTCCATTCTCGGCAAGGTTCTGATAGACTTCATTTGTATCATGCTTTAGAGAAAGGGGGATGAAGTTGAAGCCCAGATCGCCTTTTAAGGTTGTATGCATGATGATGGCGGCGTGTTTCCTGCTGGCTTCCTGTTCAAGGAACTCCGAGCCGGCCAAGGTTGGCGTCGCACAAAAAAAGGATGTCTGGTCCCAAGCTGAAGTCACCCGCGAGAACATCAAGCTTGTCCTTGAAAAGCCCTTAGACGAAGGCGCCATCCCGGCGGCGCAAATCAAAGACATCCAGCTCCAGGGAGCCAACAACAAGACGGTCACGGTCGACCTCAAACATGAATCGCCGGATCCGGACCGATTGATGAGCGATGCGGCGGCTACGCTGATTTCATACAGCGGCATCTTGCTCGAGAACAAAGGCATCGGAACGGTTGAGGTCTGCTTGTACGGAAATCCGGAGCCCGCAAACGGCAAAAACGTGACCAAAGAAACGGTTTGCCTCGCGATCAACCGCGAGGATTTGCAAAAAGGGCAGGACGCCTTTACAATCCCGGTGGACGATTACGCCCTGGTTTTCAGGCACGCAAGCTGGTACAAAATTCACCCTCAACTATATAAGTCGCTTCTTCACAAAGACCGGTTAAAAACGAGAGCTTACCTGAAATAAGGTTCGAAACGGAAAACGGATATGCCCCAGGGCATATCCGTTTTTTCGCTGCGGACAAACGGCCTGCCGATCACAAAAAAAAGCGGCCCCGGCGATCCGCATCGTCAGGGCCCAATCCGAACTATATATATCAAAGGGGGGTTATATATATAAATATACAGAATGGCGCGTCCTGAAACATGAAAACAACCTTATGCGATCATTAAATTGAAATAAAATCAGCTAAAACGCTAGTCCCTCCGGCAGACAGACCCCGCCAACCTCCGCTTGCGCCCATTTTTCCCGGGCGATGATCACGGGTTTCAGAATATGCATAGGCTGTAATAAATCGCAAACTTACAGGAGGAATGCATATGTCTTACACCCCTTACGCTCCATCCTCTTCCTATTATCCATATCCTTACCCGTATCCGTACCCCTATTACCCCTACCCTTATCCTTACTCGTTCCCATGGTGGCTTTACTATGGCGGCCATCACGGTTATCCAGGGTATCATGGTTCTCCCGGACATCATGGCTCCCCAGGACATCACGGCTCTCCCGGATACGGCGGTCACGGGGGATACGGCGGCGGCCATCGCGGCGGGACGTCGAAAGGCGGAGGGCGGCGCGCCAAATCATAACGCCAAAGGAAGGAAGGCGGCCTGGAGCCGCCTCCCTTGATCCGCGAATCCCTTCTCCTCCGGCGGGAGCGGATCCGGCCGAATCGCGGTTTATCGAGCGGGTACGCCAAAATTTTTCGCGCGGCCATGACTTTCGTTACATCTTTTGTAATGATCGCTTTTTTGCTGCATATGATTTTTACGTACCCTCGTGTTGGCATCGATTATAAACGGAGGTGTGTTGGATGAAGCTAAGAAGCGTCGATAATACCATTGTGGCCCTCATCGGGATCTGGTTTATCATTGCGCCGTGGATTGCGGGTTATTCCGATGACAAAGGAGCGTTATGGACGAGTGTCATTGTCGGGGCCGTTCAATTGATCGCTTCCTTGTGGGCTTTTTCCGGGTCCGGATGGGGCTCCTGGCAAAACTGGATATCCCTGCTTGCCGGCGTTTGGTTTATTGTTTTTCCGTTTGTTTACACCGTCGAGTCCAATGTCATGTGGAGCAGCATCATTTTGGGAGCGGTAACCGTTCTTCTCAATTTGATCACCCTGTCTGCCAAGGATTGACGGCAGGTCAAGCGTTGCAGGCTTAAAGTTACGTCGTTAGGCCAACAGGGGCGTCCTTCACCTGTGTTCCGCGCAAGGTTTCACCGTGACGAAAGCGCAGGTCCCGTACGAAAACGGGGCCTGCGCTTTTTTTCCATGCCGGCCGCTTATGTAAAATCGCCTGAAAGCAGGCTCCCATCAAGCCGCATTCAGGCGATCTTTCCGGCATTAGCGATCCGCTGAAGAAATCAAGCCGATTACAGCCAGCAAGAGCGCAAAATAATAACCAGCAAAATAAAGAGAACCAAAATGGCACCTGTAGAAGCGAAAGGATTGTAACAACCTACTCCGCCAACAACTCCGCTCATTCCATTCCCTCCTTCCATCTAACATACTCTAAAGTATGTGGCCTGCCTGGCTTTTGGCATAGACTCCTCCCCATTTCGGGCTGCGCGGGAGCCTAATTTCGAGGGCAAATGCCTGTCTTATCTTATCCCTCCTGTTTACTTATTCCCGGACGCGGCATATTTGGCCAAAATCGCGCCCAGCGTGCCGATATCGAGCGGATCTTCCGCTTGCCATTCCGGGCTGATCCCTGCATGCTTGATTAGCCACTGCCGGCCTGCTTCCTTCCATTCCGGCGCGTCCGGCTCTTTTCCCTGATCGTTCCGGTTGTACGCGGCCATCAGATCCGCCTCGCTTCCTTTATATTCGTTCAAGTCTACATCTCCGTTGATCCCCGGCACGCGGCCTTTGTTCGTATATTGGATAAACTCCCACGAAGTCCAACCGCCTTTATCCGCAGGGACCCCGCTGTTGTAGTAAGCGTACCATAGCGGAACGTTTCCCAGCGTGCCGTCCAGGGAGGTGTCGATGAAATCGGGGTACGTGTAGATCATAAGCGTTCTGCCGGTGCGCAGCTTGAATCGGGTTACCCATTCGCGCACGATGGCCGTGATGTTCGCCCGGGTCCCGCCTTCTTTCGTTTCGACGTCAAGGGCCAGCGGCAGCTTGAACGAGCTTAAGCCCCCGGCGCTTTCGACGGTCTGAACGAAATGTTCCAGCTCCGCGTTGACGTCGGCCTCATTGCGGGCCCGGGTAAAGTGATAGGCGCCCGTCAACAGGCCGGCCGACCGAGCGCCTTGCGAGTTGACCCTGAACCGGTCGTCCACCAGCTTCGGCCCTTCCGTCGCTTTCAAAAATGCGAAAGAATACCCTGCGCTTCTAACCCGTTTCCAATCGATGACGCCCTGCCAATGCGATACGTCGATCCCTTTGGCATGATTGCCGTTTCGGCTTTGCACAGCAACACCTCCGCGTTGGTCTGCAGACCGCCCGGTCTGCGCGTATATATAATTATGTGTGCTCCCATTCCCCCGTTTGGACGTTTCCTCGCCGAATCCGGAAATTGGATCCGTGCCCTTTGCGCGAATCCCGGGCGAAAAGCAGGGCTTGAAGCATAGAAAAAGAAGCCCTTAAATAAAGGCTCCTTTCCCCAAGAAGTAAACGCATTCGTTTTAATAACGGAACGTTCCTCTGGAACGTCCCCGTTGGTCTATTAATCCGGAATCCCCTTGCTCTCGGTACTTCCTCATCCATACCTTCAAACGCCCGATATCGGCAATTCCCAACGCTTCGGCGACCTCTTTTTTCGTCATTCCTTGAAGACGCATGTCCACAGCTTTCTTCTTGGTATCCAAACTGTAAGAACAGAAAGTCTGTCCCTTTTTGGCCATCCGTATCACCTCAACTACTTTATCGGCGGATGGCCTGTTTTTTTTCATTATTATCACACAAATAGTTCTAAAGACCCTTGTTTATATTGGAAATCAAATACATTTTCCTTGTTTTTGTCTATTGAATCGTTCTCTGGAATTATGACTTCGGATTCATGGCAGCAGATACCCTTGCTTGACCGCATCATCGATCAGTCCGGCGACGAAAGCATGCAGCTCCGGCATTTCCCGTTCAAGAAAACGGATCCGTTCAAGCACGCGTCCGGACGTCACCCGGTGCTCGCGCCAGGCCTTGCCTTCCGTATAATAATTGTGCAGCAGCGGCTGTATGCGGTCCATCGCTGCGGCATAACGGGCTTCAGCCGTTTCCCTTTGTTCAAATTCAAGCCAAAGCTCCATCATTTCGGCCGATTGGTCGGACGGCAGCAACCCGAAAATCCGAACTGCAGCCTGCCGCTCCCGTTCGAATTGATTCTCATGCCCTTGCACATCATATGCAAACGTGTCACCTGCATCGATTTCCACGATGTCGTGGATGAGCAGCATTTTCATGACCCGCAGCACGTCGAGCTTTTCGGGCCCTCGATGCTCTTCAAGCAGCCAGGCCATAAGCGCGATATGCCAGCTATGTTCCGCATCGTTTTCATGCCGTGCCGCATCCATCAAATAGGTTTGGCGAAAAATCGTCTTCAGTTTGTCGACCTCGCGTATAAACGCGATTTGCCGGCTTAATCGGTCGTTCAATCGAACCGCCCCCCCCGTTGTTACTCTATTGAATGATCCACCGTTTAGTATATATCGCAGCGGGTTCCGAAAACAGGCTAATCCGATTTTCTGCACGGGAAAAATGCGTCCCGTTCGGGCCATAACCATCATTTGGGAGCATTTCGCATTCGCCGTCCCCGGATAATTTCATCGCAAAATGTAGAATAATCTGGAAAAAGAGGCTATTATTTTATACGGAGCCGTTATACGACCGAATTCGAATCAGAGAATTGGCGGAGCCATTGACGAACACAAACCGCGCGGAACATCACTTCCGGGCGTTACAGTCGGTCGACATCGAACTCATGGAGGTTATATATGGGCAAAATTTTAGGTTTTGTGCTGTTATGGAGATTGCTGGGAAACCCTTTCCTGGCCATCCTTGTCCTGCTGGTCATCGTTTATTTGCTGGACCGGCGTTTTGTCGGCATCCTTCCGAGCGTGACCAAACCTTTCAAACGGATGGGGCAAATCTCCAAACTCCGCACCCAAATCGGCATGAACCCAAGCGACGTCTCTTCGAAACATGAGCTGGCCAGGCTGTTGATCGAACGAAAAAAAGACGGCGAAGCGTTGAAACTGCTGGAATCGATCCAGTCGCAATCGGAAGATTCGGCCGAATTTTGGGATGACCTCGGGACCGTTTATTTGCGGCAGGGCAAAATCGCGGAGGGGGAAACCTCCATTCTGAGAGCGCTGGAGCTGAATCCGCGCGTCAAATACGGGCAGCCTTACCTTCGTTTGGCCGACGTCTACAAAAACAGCGACCGGGATAAAGCGATGGATTACGTACGCCGGTTTCAGGAAATCCATTCTTCATCCTGCGAAGGTTATTACCTGCTCGGCATGATGTACAAGTCGCTTGACCGCAAGGAAGAGGCGAAGGAAGCTTTTCAGGAAGCAATCGACATTTACCGCTCCCTTCCGAAATACAAGAAACGCCAGGAACGAAAATGGGCCGTGCTTAGCATGATAAAAAAATAATCATAACCACCCGTCCAACGGGTGGTTTGCACTTGGGGTATAACCCCCTGTTGCCAAACTGCGCCTAAAGACGCTAGCCTGACAATAAATTGTTCAGGCTCAGTGTAATTTGTCTCTTTCACTTA
>NZ_BORW01000005.1 GCF_018333375.1 Paenibacillus cookii | reverse complement strand
CAATTGAGCCTGAACATCTCAATTTTATCGGGATGGTCTTGTTGGTCAAACCCTCGTTCCCTCCACCCGCATAGCGGGTGGTTTTTTGTTTCGCACGCTTCGCGAGCTCAACTGGCTAAAGCCTAAACAAAAAAGGACGGATCAGGCTAACATGCCTGTCCGTCCTTTTCCTATATCCAAGAAAGCGATACCTTCCATCCTCTTGCCTACAGCTTGATATTCGCCTCGTCGAAATACTCCTCCAGCGTCAGGCCGCTTTTCGCCACGTCTTCCGCCAAGTCCACGCCGATGTAGCGGATATGCCACGGCTCGTACACATACCCCGTAATGTCCTCGCGGCCTTTAGGATACCGGATCACGAAGCCGTATTCCGGCGCATGCTCGGCAAGCCACTTGCCTTCCGGCGAGTCGCCGAACGTTTCCTCCAGCTCATTGTTGACGCTCGGGCTGGATACGTCGATCGTCAGGCCGGTCTGATGCTCGCTCGTTCCCGGCACCGCGCTTACGCGGGAAGCATATTCTTCGCCTTTGGTCCGTACGTTGTTTTCGTAAATGGATTTTTGCCGCTTGTACGAACGGTACCCCGAGACCGCCCGAAGCTCGATGCCGTCCTCTTTCGCGCCCGCAAACAGCTTTTCGAGGGCCTCGGCCGCCTCTTTGCGCATATGCCGTTTCTCGTGCGGCCCGTCGAAGGAAAACGGCACGTTCGGCTCCACAAGGTCGGACGGTTCGTATCCTTCCGGCAGGCTCCGCTGCTTGTTGACGATGACCGTCATCGCCTCCGGATTCGTGACCACTTCTTTTCCGTCCTCTTCCTTGATCGTCGCCTGCAGCGAGCTTTCGCTGCGTTTTTGCATGACGGGATCCGCCGGAACCTGATTTTCCTGTTCGCTGCTTCCCGCCCCTTTCAGGGCTTGTCCCTGCTCGCTGCCGGAACCGCCGGTCTTCTCGCAGCCGCTCAGCACGGCGGTCGGAAGCACAAGTGCGGTTACCAGCAGGCACGTCCATAATCCCTTTTTCCATGTTTGCATGCTCATGTCCATTCTCCTAACTCTGCCTCGCCAGTCATTTATGTCCATTGTACTTGATTCTTGGGGTTGCGGCAAAACAAGTCGAATTTTGGGAACAAGCGCATCGCGCATGGATCGTCGCGGGGCCGTTCGTCAACACCGAAAGCAGACTGCGGAACCCGTCAGCGGGTCATGGAGCCGGATTGTTTAATTTGTCCGCGCGTTCCCGCGCTTTATCGGCTGCATCGGACGCGATTTGACGAATGATCTGCTTCACGTTTTTCACCCGGGGCAGGAGCGCCGCCCAATCGTCGACTTCGAATTCGTCAACCGGCTCCGTCCGCAATGAAACAGCCACGTCGCGAAACCCCGCTCCCGGCTCATGCAGTTTCCCCTGCTCCGCAGCCTCGGCCAGCCATTCTCCCGCCAGCGGACCGCCTTTTCCTTTCTCCTCAAGCTTGCCCAAGGCATCGCCGTCCGAGGATTCGGCGGCCGGAGGCACCCGCTCGGCCCAATCCCGGAAGACGGCGTTCAGCAGCCGGTCCCTCGGCAGCCCCAGCAGCGCCAAACGGAGCAGCGGCTCCGCCCGGAACTTTCGCTCCGCTTCTTCCAAGACCAGCCGGATATGATCGCAGCCATCCTGCCCGCATGCGCATGTCGCCCGATCCAAATCCGGCACATACCGCGACATGACGTCCTCCTCGAGCCATAAAGGCATTTTCCCTTTCAGCAAAGCATGCAGTTCAAGCGGATGTCCGGCAAGCTCCCTAAGAATGTCCGCGGTTTCCTCCGCGGCAAAAGGAGCTGCCGGTATATGGGCCTCCCAGGGCGCACCTTGCCTGTTCTCCTTGGCCGGCGCCGCTGTGGCATGAATCCAGCCGGGGACAATGCTCAGCTCGAACGTATCCATGTTATTGGTCACCCGTACCCCTCCCGGTCTGCTGTGTTCTTACTTCTTGAAGGCTACATCCAATCTTCTCCCTGAAGCGTAATCAGTTCCCTGAGCTCGCTGTCGGACATTTCGGTCAGCCACGTTTCCCCGGAGCCGACGACCTGCTCGGATAACGCCTTTTTATGTTCGATCAGCTCGTCGATCCGCTCTTCCAGCGTTCCTTGACAGATCAGCTTGTGGACCTGGACGTTTTTCTGCTGGCCGATGCGGAATACGCGGTCCGTCGCCTGGTTCTCCACCGCCGGGTTCCACCACCGGTCGTAATGCAGCACATGGTTCGCCCGGGTCAGGTTCAAGCCGACGCCCCCCGCTTTCAGCGAAAGCACGAAAAACGGCGAACCCTTCCCGTTCTGGAACGCGCTGACCATCTGGTCCCGTTCCTGCTTGGAGACGCCCCCGTGCAAAAAGAACGGTTTGACGCCGTACCGCTGCTCCAGGCGCGCCACGATCAGATGCCCCATCGCCACGTATTGCGTAAAAATCAAAGCGGCTTCCCCCGATTCCTGAATCTGGTCAAGCAGCTCGCAGAGCCGCTCCATTTTGCCGGAGGATTCGCCCTTGGACCCTTTTTCTTCCCTGCCGAGCAGCTGCGGCGAATCGCAAATCTGCTTCAGCTTGGTCAGCGAGGACAACACGAGTCCTTTGCGGGCAATGCCGGTTTCGTTCCCGATTTGCTCCATCACCTGCTCGACGACGGCCTGGTACATGGCACCCTGAACCGGCGTGAGCGCGCAATACGACTTGATTTCCAGCTTCTCCGGCAAATCCTTGCGAATATCCGGGTCGCTTTTGAGGCGCCGCAGCATAAAGGGAGCGACCAGCTTATGAAGCTCCTGCAGTTTCTCCGTCCCTGCATCGCTGGCCGTATAACGCTGCCGGAACGATGTCGCGGTGCCAAGGTATCCCGGATTCAAAAAGTGAAAAATCGACCACAGCTCGCCCAGGCGGTTCTCCACCGGCGTTCCCGTCATCGCGATGCGGTGGGGGGCCGACAGCTTCATCACGCTCTGCGCCTGTTTGGTGCGGTGGTTTTTAATGTATTGGGCTTCATCCAACACGACGGACGTCCAGGCCATGGCGGCCAGGTCTGCTCCGTCCCTTCCCGCCAAGTGGTACGTGGTCAGCACCAGGTCGTGTTTGCCGGCTTCCTGCAAAAACTGTTCGCCGTGCAGCCGGCGGTTGCCGTGGTGGATATACAGGTTCAAATCCGGGGCGAACCGCTGCAGCTCGCGCTGCCAGTTGCCGAGCAGCGACGTCGGGCATACGATCAGGACCGGATTCATGCCCTTCCGGTGCTGTTCCAGCAAGCAGGTAATGACCTGAATCGTTTTGCCCAGACCCATGTCATCCGACAGGCAGACGCCGAAGCCCATGTCCCTCATGGCGGACAGCCATTGAAATCCCCGCTCCTGATACGGGCGCAGCACGCCGTGCAGCGATGCCGGCACCGGTCTGGCCGGCACTTTGCGCGGGCCGTCTTCGCCCAGCAGCGACTCAAGGTACCCTGCCGTTTCAAGCCCGAGCACCGGAATGCCTTTCCAGAACCGCTCCCCGCCTTCTTCCGCCGATAAATGAAGCCATTCCGAAAGGTCCATTTCGCCTTCGTCATGTTTTTTCAAATAGCGGAGAACCTGGCGGATTTCCTTCAAATCCAGCTCGATCCATTCCCCGCGGAACTTGACGTAAGGCAAGGAAGCTTCGGCCAGCTCGGCCAGCTCCTCGCTTGACAGCGTTAGCCCGTCAAGCGCCGCCTCCACGCGGAAGGAGACCAGCTGCTCCATGCCGACCACGGGGAGGCCCGGTTTATGGTCGTCGGTTTGCATTTTTAAGGACAACCCGACCCGCCGCCGGCCCTTCCGGCTCCATTTGGACGGCATCTGCACGGCCATTCCCGCCTTGTTCAGCCGCGGAACCGAATGCCTTACGAACGCCACCATTTCTTCGCTCGACAGCTCCAGCCCCTGGGGCGCAGGCACGGTAAGCGCCGCTGCGATTTCAGGGGAGAATTCGGCTGCTTCCCCCAGCAGGGTCAGCATTTGCTCCTGCACGTTTATATAGGTTTTCCCGCGCCGCTCAATGTCGCGTTCCTTGTATCCCCAGATCGCCGCGGCCGGCAGCCAGGCGCCGAATTCGTCCTGAAATTCCGCCCAAAAGGTAACCTTCCAGCGCTCCTGCTCCTCCGTATGGTTCGGAGCGAGGCGAAATCCGAGCCGCAGCCGGCCGGATCGGGAACGCTCCTCGTCCTGCGGGCCTTCGGGAACCGAAGTAAACCCCGCGGCCGCCACGTCCTCGGCCAAACCCGCGATTTCTTCCGTCGTTCCCTGAACGGAAATCGTCCGGCTCGCCGTCAGCAGGCTGTTCCACCAAAGCTCGGCCAGCGGCGACGTTCCGCGCCGGTAGTCGGCCTGGTATCGCGACAGCTTGCCTTCCTGCGCCCGCACGATTTCCTGCACGCTGGCATGGATCATCGCGCTGAGAAACGAATGCAGCACCGCTGCCCCCGCCTCATGTTTCGTCATCGGCTCGCTCCCAAGAAGCGCGGGCACGCCAAGCCCGACCGGCGGCATGGCGCCGGCAAGCTGCCTGAAACGCTCCACGTCATGCGGCTCGCGCAGCCTTGGCTTCCAGCTGCCCGTCAGCGCAAGCACGCCCGCGCGCCGCCGGGTGCCTCCCGCGGATACCTCGGCCGTTCCCGGCGCGATTTGGCCGCGAAGCAGCAGCTCCAGCGCAAAACGCGCAGCCTTGGCCCAATAGCCCATCTCCGCTCCCGGCCGAAGGCCGAGGCGCGAGCAGGCGGCTTCATCCAAAGCGAGCAGCATGTGAAAGGCATCGGCCGGCGAAAGGGCCAGCCCCTCCAGCGTTCTGCCCATCAGCTGCCGCTTTTCGCCGCGCCGGGCCGTTCGCTGGCCGGCGGACGGCGAAGGGTACCGAAGCTCCGCCAGCCGGAGAACCGCCTGCTTAAACGGCTTCGACCCGTCCGGAAGCTGGAGCGATTTGACGACCTTGCTCCACGCGTCTACCTTCGGTTCGGACATTTCTCCCGAAAAACAAAAAAACACGTCTCCTAGCCATACGCCATATAGCGGTTGATTCATGGTTGTCTCCTGTCGTTTCCGTGATTAAACATAATATCTTCATCTTATACGAAAACCTCCGAATTTAAAAACCTCAATCGTTATTTTTCGGCGCGTGACGAAGTTTTGTTTGGGAGCGGCGGCGCGGCGGGGCCCTGCCTCTGCAAACGGCTTCGAACGCGAAAGGGAAACGGTCTTGCATAAAAAAACCAAGCCTGTTCTCCCCGGGATTCCGGTTCAAAACAGGCTTGGCTCATGCGTTAGTTTGCGGCTGTGATCATCCAGCTTGCTCCGGACGGCCGGTCCGCCGCCTGGATGATCAGGCTGCCTTCTCCGTCCACATGCCAGCCTTCGGCTCCTTCGCCGAGCTGCTCGGCCGTAATGGCAGGCAGCCCCTGCACCCCGCTCGGAGCGAATTCCGGACGGCAAAGCTTAAACCGCAGCAGGCTCCGGTTCGCCTCGTATTGTCGATGCGCATAGGCATACGACAGCTTGAGGCCTCCCTCTTGGCCTTCAAGGCGCACATTCAAACGGGAGTAGGTTTGGTCGCGGTAATCGTAGGTGGCGCCGTCATCCTCGTAAAGGCTGTACTCCGCCTGGAATCCGCTTAGGGCTTCCGCGCCGTAGATATGGAACGTCAGGTTCCCGTCCGTCTGGTCGTCCGCATGCTGCGCAAGCGCGCCCTCGGGCACGATCGCCCCGGATTTGACGTACATCGGCATCGTATCCAGCGGGCAGGCGGCCAGAATATGCCGTCCCCCTTCGAGCTTTTCGCCCGTCCAATAATCGAACCATCGGCCTTCCGGCAAATAAACGGCGCGGTGATCCGTATCGGGGCGATAAACCGGCGCGATGAGCACGGCATCGCCGAGCAGGAATTGGTCGCACAGGTTCGTCACGTTCGGGTCATCCGGATATTCCAGCACAAGCGGGCGGATCACCGGCAGGCCTGTGGCCGCCGCTTCCTGGAACAGGTTGTAGATATGCGGCAGCCAGCGGTAGCGAAGACCGATGTACTTCCGGATGATCTCCTCCGTCTCCGCACCGAACGCCCAAGGCTCCTGACGCAGCGTATCGATTGCGGAATGGTTGCGGAAATACGGGAAAAACGCGCCCATCTGCGTCCACCGCACAAGCAGCTGTCCCGACGTATGGTGGGCAAAGCCGCCGATATCGGGACCGGCGAAAGGCAAACCCGACAAGCCCATGTTCAGCACCATCGGCATCGCCAGCGCCATATGCTCCCAGAAGCTGCGGTTGTCTCCCGTCCATACCGCCGCATAACGCTGAATGCCGGCATACCCCGCGCGGGTGAGGACGAACGGGCGGCGGTTGTCCAGCTGCCGCTTCAGCCCCTCCGCCGTCGCCTTGGACATCAGCAGCCCGTAAAGGTTATGCAGCTCCTCATGCGTCTTCAAATCGCCGTTGTTACGGTGGATGACGTCCAGGTCCATCGTTTTGCTTTCATTGAACACGGCCGGTTCGTTCATATCGTTCCAAATGCCTTCGATTCCGTTCTCCGTGTAAAAGGAATGGAGATCCCCCCACCACTTCGACGTCCGGTCATCGGTGAAATCCGGGAACGCGCTTGTTCCGGGCCATACCTCGTCGAAATAAATGTCGCCTTCGAGCTTGGTGCAAAAATGCCCCTGCTGCACGCCTTCCCTGTACACGCCGTATTTCGGATCCTTTTTGACGCCCGGATCGACGATCGGCACGATGCGGATGCCCATGCCGCGCAGCTCCCTGATCATCGCTTCCGGATCGGGGAAACGCAGCGGATCGAACGTAAACACCCGGTACCCGTCCATATAATGGATATCCAAATAAATGACGTCGCACGGTATGTTTTTTTCGCGGAAGGTGCGCGCGAGCTCCAATACTTCCTCCTGATCCATGTAGCTGTAACGGGATTGATGGTACCCGAGCGCCCATTTCGGCGGCAGCTCGATGCGTCCGGTCAGCGCCGTATAGCGCGTGACCACGTCCTTCACCGACGGCCCCGCGATGAAGTAGAGATCATAATCCCCGGTGCTGCAGCCCATCGTAAACGCATCGGCATGCGTTCTCATATCCACCTCGGTCCGGCCCGGGTTATCCAAAAAGAGGCCGCAGCTCGTTCCCCCGGCCATGTGGATCACGAACGGGATCGATTGGTACAGCGCCTCGATTTCCGGCACATGGGGCGCATAGACGTCGGTGTTCCAGTTCGTGTAACGCTCGCCGCGTTTGTCGAGGAAGCTGGATTTCTCCCCGAGGCCGTAAAAATGCGAATCCTGCGGCATGTCATATACCGCGTGCACGCCGCTCCGCGGTTGGCACACAAGGCGGGTCTGCCGGCAGAGAACCTTCCCTTCCTTGTCGCGGACCGTGAACGCAAACGTGGGTTTGTCGATTTCAAGCGCGATCAGGGAAGTACGAAGGATCACCCGGTCGCCGGTTTCCTCCAGCCCGATCCCGCTTTCGCTTTTTTGCCTGAACGCCGGGTCGATCGCCACCGTCGACGACAAGTCCGGTTCTCCCTGCCAAAAAAATTTGATCCGGAATATTCCGTCCGCCGGGAACAACACCGCCGCTCCGCCGCGTTCGGCCCGCAAAACAAACGTATCCCCGCGCCGCTCCACCCTTTGGAACGCGCCCAAGTATCTCCCTGTTTCCGTATGACCCGCCTCCGTGTATTTGTCCGGGCGGATTGCTTCGCTTCCTTCCATGTCTCTCGCTCCTTCTTCTTGATGCACATGATGCCGATTCCTTGCGTTTACCGTAGTTGTGACGCCTTTGTACGGATGCCCGGGATGGAAAGAGGCTCCTTTCGAATGTTCAAAGGGAGCCTCCTCTTATCGGCCGATGCCGCTTCGTTCTTTTTATTTTTTCAGGTTATCCCATGTTTTTTGGAAATCCGCCAGCAGCTGGTCTTTGTCCGATTTGCCTGCAATATAGCTTTGCATGCTCGAACCGAATTCATTCCAAGCGCCTTCAGGGAATCGGGCGAACTGCCAGCTGAGCACTTTGTTTTCTTTGCTGTATTTCAGGATTTCCGCGCCGAGCATGCCGAGATCCTGTTCCGTCGCGTCGATGCTCTTGAATGCCGGGATGAACTTGAATTCCTTGGTGATGTAGTTTTTGCCTTGATCGGACGTCACGAGCCAGTTCAAAAATTCCTTCGCGTCGTCTTTGACTTTGGAGTTTTTGTTGACGACCCAGTTGTTCGGCACGCCGACGAGCAGCTTGTCGTTTTCTTCCGCGTTATCGCTGATCGGCATCGGCAGGAGTCCGATGTTCATGTTCGGCGTAATGCCGTCGATTTGCACCTGCGTCCAGTTGCCCTGCTGCGTCATCGCGGCCTGGCCGTTTGCGAACATGGTCATTTCCGTGTTGTAGTCGGTCGTCAGCGGGTTTTTGTTGCCGTATTTCAGCGTCAGGTCAAACAGCTTCATCAGCCCGTCCATCTGCGGGTTGCCTGCGAATTTTTCCGTCCCCTTGTTCAGGCCTTCGATATAAGCGCCGGGGTCCTTCTGATGGGAAAACGCTACGTTCAGCGTATGCTGTCCCAAAATCCAGCCTTCCTGGTAGCCGTTGACGAACGGCGTGATGCCGGCATCCTGCAGCTTTTTGGCGGCTGCGTCCAGCTCCGTCAGCGTTTTCGGCGTTTCGGTGATGCCCGCCTTTTTGAACAGGTCCTTGTTGTAGACGAAGCCGTAGCCCTCAAGGTTCATCGGCATGCCGTAAATTTTGCCGTCTTTCGTGATTTGGTCTTTGGACACGTCCACCATGTCGCTGACCCATTTTTCGCCCGACAGATCCTCAAGCTTGTCCGCCCAGGTGTTCAGGTCCGTATACCCGCCGACGTTGAAAATGTCGGGTTCTTCGCCGGACGCGAATTTCGCTTTCAGGGCCGCGCCGTAGTCGGAACCGCCGCCGACCGTTTGGATATCCAGCTTGATGCCGGGATGGCTTGCCTCGTAATCGGCCTTCAATTTATTGAGCGCTTCCGCGATTTCGACTTTGAACTGGAAAATATGAATCGTTTTGGTGCCGCCTTGCCCTTCGCTTCCGCCGTCGGCCGTTTTGTCCGTTTTCGAGCCGCAGCCCGCCAGAACAACGGAAAGCGCAAGCATCGAAGCAAGCGTGATTTTGGAACGTTTTTTCATGAATGAGTCCTCCCTTTTTGCGGTGTGAACCGAAATCCTGCCATGTTTTTATCTTTGTAATCGTTTACTTCTTCATTATAAAAACCGGCGTCGCCAATGAGCACTTACGATATTGATCAAACAGGGGGAGCGGATTGACCTGTGAAGCCCCGCCCCGTTTCATGCATCCATCAGCCCTTGACCGCGCCCTGCGTAATGCCCTCCACGATATATTTCTGCATCGCCAGGAAAAATATGATGACCGGCAGGATGCCGAGCACAAGCGCCGGCAGCGCCAAGTCCCACTGTTTCGTGAACTGCCCGAAAAACGCGAACGTCGCGATCGGAATCGTCCGCAGATCGGCGCTTTGCAGCACCAGGGACGGCAGCAGGTAATCGTTCCAGATCCACAGCGTATTTAAAATGATAACCGTAACGAACATCGGTTTCAAAAGCGGCAGCACGATCCGGAAAAAGGTGCCGTAGGTGTTGGTGCCGTCCACCCGCGCGGCCTCCTCGATCTCCAGCGGAATCGACTTGACGAACCCGTGGAACAGGAATACGCTAAGCGGCACGCCGAAACCGAGGTAGCTCACGATCAATCCCGGTATGCTGTTCATCAGGCCCAGCGAACTCATCACTTTCACGAGCGGGATCATGATCGATTGGAACGGGATGACCATCGCCGCGACGAAAACGGCGAACAAAAACCGGTTGAAACGGCTGTTGTGGCGCACCATCCGGTACGCCGCCATCGCGCTGAACAACGCGAGCAGCAGGTTGCTGAACACGGTGACGATCAGCGAGTTTTTGAAGGCCGTCGGGAAATTCGTCATGTCCCATGCCTTGGCATAGTTATGCCATTCGAAGCTTTTCGGCCAGCTCGCGGCATTCGTGAGCAGATCGCCGAACGTTTTGACCGAATTCACGAACAGGAAGTAGAACGGAATCAGGAAGAGCAGCGCGATGACGACCATGACGATTTCGGTCGCAAGCGTTCCGAAGCGGTATTTTTTGGATACTTCCATCAGGATTCAACCTCCTTCGATTTCGTCAATTTCACCTGCAGGCTCGTAATGACCGCCACGACGACGAAGAATATGATCGCTTTGGCGGTGCCCAGCCCGTAACGGTTGTTCTGGAACGCCTCGTTGTAAATGTTCAGCGCCACGGATTCGGTCGAGCGGAACGGCCCGCCTTTCGTGAGCGACAGGTTCAGGTCGAACATTTTGAAGGACCAGGAGATCGCCAGGAACAAGCAGACGGTAACGGCCGGCATGACCAGCGGCATAATGACCGTTTTCAAAATTTGCAGCCTGCTGGCCCCGTCGATTTCCGCCGCTTCGATGATGTCCTTCGGAATGTTGTTGATCGACGAAATGTAGATGACCATCAAATAACCCGCGGTTTGCCAAACGAACACGATCACGATGCCCCAGAAGGCGGTCGTCGCATCGCCAAGCCAAGGCAGATTGAAGAAATGCCAGCCGGTGGCGCTGCCGACCGCGGCAAACCCTTTGACGAAAATAAACTGCCAAATGAAACCCAGCAGCAGGCCGCCGATCACGTTCGGCATAAAAAAGACGGTGCGCAGCACGTTGCGCGTCTTCAGCGGCTTCGTCAGGAAATAGGCCAGGAAAAATCCGAGCAGATTGGTTAAAATAATGCCGATTACCGTAAAGCGGACCGTAAACCAGAAAGCCTTCCCAAAGTCGGGATCTTTCGTTAATATTTGTTTGAAATTGTCGATGCCGACCCAGGTGACCTCGCCGGATACTCCATTCCAGCTCGTGAAGGAGTAATAGAGGCCCAGCAGGAACGGAATCACAATAATGACGGTAAAAAAGAGCGTGGACGGCCCCACGAACACCAGCTGCTGAAGCAGCCCGGACGTTTTTTTGCGATTCATCCCGATTCTCCCCTTTGCAAAAAATACTCTGACTGTCTGTAGGTTAAGTATGGAGGAATGCGTTTACAAAAAAAACGGAGGATCGTGAACCGTTAGGGGGAAAATATTGATATGCCGAAAAGAGGCCATTATGTAAACGAAAGGGACAAACCGATGAAGTTCCGCAGCATCCGCTCGCGGCTGATCCAGTTCATGCTGCTGGCGACGACCATACCGCTGCTGCTGTCCATCAGCATCACGTATATCCATACGAAGGAAACGATTAAGGAGCAGGCGCTGGAGGAAAACCGGCATTTGATTTTTCAGGGGAAAACGAATCTGAGCAATTATTTGGACAATATCAACAAGGCTTCGCTCGTCGTGTATAACGACGCCAATTTTTTGCGGAACCTGCGCAAAATTCCCGAGGATTACCGCGCCGTGGCCGAGGTGTTTACGCTGCTGCAAAACATACAAAACACGGTGAGCGGCATCGAGCGGATCTACCTGCATGCTTCACAGTCCAACCAATCGACGCTCGTGACGCCGGCCACCTTTCCGAAAAGGGAGTTCCGTCCCGTGCCTTACGTCAGTACCGTGCCGTACGAAAAATTCACGACCGCCGTCGAGCCGACCCATAACAGCCATGATTATGGTTTTCCCCCGTCGCCGACCTCGTATACGAAGCGCCAGGTGTTCACCTTCCACCGGACGATCACCAACATCCCTTCGGAAAAGGTGCTGGGGGTGCTGGCCATCGACGTCAGGCTCGATTCGGTTGCGGCCATTTGCGAACAGCTGTTTAATAAAAAGAACGAGCAGCTGGTCATCGTCGACCAGGGAGGCAGCGTCATTTATTCCGGCAACGACGAGCAAATCGGCCAAAAGCTGCAGGATCAAGCCGTGCTTGACCATATCGGCCAAAACGTCAGCGGCTATTTTGAAATGAACGGCGCGATGCATGTGTACGAAAAGATGCAAACGCCTTATACCGACTGGACGATCATCAAGCGGATCCCGAACGCGACGCTGTATGAGCGGGCCACCGAGCTCACGAAAATCAACACGGTGATCGCCGTCATCGCCCTGCTCGTGATCATCTTCGGCACGCTGTTCATTTCGGTGCGCATCACCGAGCCGATCAAACGTTTGACGAGCTACATGAACCGGATCCAATCCGGCCAGCTGAACGTCGATATCGATTGGAGCAGCCGCGACGAAACGGGCATCATGTTCGCCAGGTTCAGGCAAATGATGGATACGATCAACAACCTCATTTTGCGCGAATACAAGCTGGAATTGGCCAACAAAACCAATCAGCTCAAGGCGCTGCAGGCCCAGATCAATCCGCATTTCCTATACAACACGCTGCAGTCGATCGGCACGCTGGCGCTCCATCACAACGCGCCCCGGATTTATGCCCTGCTCACATCCCTTTCGAAAATCATGCGCTACAGCATGAACAACAACGACGCGCTCGTCACGCTTCAGGATGAAGCGGAACACGTGAAGCTGTATCTTGATTTGCAAAAGGAGAGGTTTGGCGATCAGCTGGAATTTTCGCTCCATCTGGAGCCGGACACGCTGGGGGTACCGGTGCCGAAAATGATTTTGCAGCCGCTCGTCGAGAACTTTTTCAAACACGGGATGGACAATCCGGAAGGCGGGAAAGGAAAACTCGCCATCATAAGCCGGATGGAGCCGGCAGGCGTCCTCACGGTTACGATCGAAAATAACGGGGAGCCGATTCCGCCCGACGTGCTAAGCCGCCTCGCCGCCGGGCTCGAACGCCAGCAAAACCGGACGCAGGCCGACGGAAACGGGGAGTATGGAATCGGGCTGCACAACGTCATGATGCGCCTTCAGCTGTACAACGAGCACGGATCGGCGCTGCATATCGAAAACATGGAGCCGCAAGGCGTCCGGATCATCGCCCGAATACACACCAAAGCGAAATATACGAAGGAGACGAACGAATGATGAAGGTTTTGATAGCGGATGACGAAAAGCACGTGAGGGATGCGATCAAAATGCTGGCCGATTGGGACGAACATGGCGTGACGGGCATTCTTGAAGCGTCCGACGGGCAAGCGGCCGTGGAGCTCATCGCGGAGGAATCCCCGCAAATCGTGATGACCGACATGCGCATGCCGAGGATGGACGGCACCAAACTGCTCGAATGGATCAAGGACAACCGCCCCGACGTCAAAACGATCGTCATCAGCGGATACGACGATTTCGAGCTGGTGCGGCACACGATCCGGAGCGGCGGCCTCGATTATATTTTGAAGCCGGTCGATCCGGATGCGCTGAACGAAGCGCTGGAAAAAGCCGTGGAGGCCGTACGGAAGGAAGCGCTGCAGGACCGCCTCAGCACGCGCCAAAACATGGAACTCAACCGGATGCGGCCCCATTATGCGGACAAGCTGCTGACCGACCTCATCGGCGGCCCCGGCGGCAAAGAGGAACTGGCCCGGCAGCTCCGGGACGAGTTCGGCCTGCCGGATTCCGCGGGCTCCTGCCGTGCCGCCGTCATCAGCGCCGCCCAGCTCGATCACGAGGTGCTGGATAAATTCGGGCAGATGCCGGAGCTGCTGTACTTTACGCTGATCAATATCTGCAATGAAGTGCTGCTGTCCGGACAAAAAGGCATCGCCTTTCACCATTTGGGACGCCCCGAGGAAATCGTCATGCTGCTATGGGACGAAACGATGCCGCATCAGGCCGTCCTTGAAAACATCCGGCAGGGAATCGACCTGACGCTGCACCGTCAGGTGCATATCGGGGCCGGATCGTGCCTGCCTTTTCCGCAAGGAACAGCCGCTTCCTATCAGGAGGCCCGCCTGGCCCTGTGGCGGCGGAACGCGTTAAGCGGTTCCGGCTGGCTTCACGCCGACGCGCCGCAGCCCCCGAAACCGCTTCGTCTAAGCTCGCACGAAGAGAGCTTCCGGCTGGCCGCGCTCAGCGGCAGCGCGGAAAAAATCGGTGCGGCGGTGGACGCCTGGATGAGCCGGGTCGGGGAGCTCGGCGCGGTGACGCCGGAGCAGCTCGAGCAGTGGAATGCCGAATGGGACTGGATGCTGAAGCAGTGGATGGACCACAACGATAGCCCGTCCCCAGATGGACCCGAAAAGGACGCGCTGCTCGAGCTCCCGCGGTCGCTTCCGCTCGACCCGCAGGGAAGGCTTTCCTTCCCGCTCTGGAAAGCCCAATACGAAGGCCGGCTGACGGCGGCCAGCCGGATGCTCACGCAGCGGCATTCCCGGGAAAACCACATCATTTACGACATCGCCGCGTATTTGGAAAACCATTATGCCGAGGATATCTCGCTGCAGGACATGGCCGCCCGCTTTTTCCTGAGCCGCGAATACATCTCCCGCCGCTTCAAGCAGGAATTCGGCGTGAACATTTCGGATTTCCTTGCGGGCGTGCGCATCGAAAAAGCGAAGCTGCTGCTGCTGAACCCGCAGCTGCGCATCGCGCAGGTTGCCGAAATGGTCGGCTACCAGGACGAAAAATATTTCAGCAAGGTCTTCAAAAAGCAGGAAGGCCAAACCCCTAACGAGTACCGGAAGGAGCAGGCCGTGCGCTGAGTCTTCCCCTCATTCCGCTTGCTGATCGGCGAAAAAACAAGCGTCCCTCGGATCCATGACGGATCCCGGGACGCTTTGTTTTATGCTATCGCTATCAAAAGAGCGCGAGGGCTTCAAGCATTCACGCAGCCATCTTCCGCCTCCATGCCAAGCACGCGAATCACGTCGTTCGGGTATACATGGACGCCGGCCGTCCCCGTTAAAGCGATGTTTACCATGGCACGCGCAAGGGTCCTAGCCGGCATCGCCCGGTATTTGGCCGCCCTGCCCCGCATGAGGGGATCCAGGCTTTTCATGACCCAGGCCCCTGCCGCCTCGCCGAAGCGGAATTCGTTTCGCTCGCCGAGCAGCAGCGACGGCCGAAACAAATGCACGCCCTGGATGCCCACGGAAGCCATGGCTTTTTCGGCCTCGCCCTTGACCCGGTTGTAAAAGATTTTGGAATTGGGATCGGCCCCCATCGCGGTGACGGCCAAAAACTGCCCGGCGCCTTGACGTTTCGCTATTTTCGCCGCCCGCAGCGGATATTCAAGGTCGACCTTGCGGAATTTCGCCTGCGATCCCGCCTTTCGGATCGTCGTGCCAAGGCAGCAAAACACATCCCTGACGCCCCGGAACGTTTCCGCATGATCCTCCAACGTCTCCAAGTCGATGATCGTTTCCCGCAGCTTCGGATGGCGAACCGCCAACGGACGCCTCGTCAGCACGACAACGGCGTCATAGGCTTCGCTGCGCAGCAGTTCCGCAACCAGCTCTCCGCCCACAAGCCCCGTGGCGCCAAGCACCAATGCCTGCAATCCGATCTTCCCCACCCCGCTTTCTAAGTCATCCTTTTTTCCTCATTCTACCTGTTCCAGGTATCCGGTTTCAACAGGCCCCCGCCTGTCCTTTCCCACCCGGAAGCAGACTGTTTTTTGCGTTGGATAAACCCTCCATTTCAAAAAAACAGGTTCTGCCTATTGTATTAAGTGTATTAAGTGATATAATACACTTAAATCACTAATCGTACTTCGGTACGGTGGGAGGAACCTCTATGGAAGAACAGCAGGTTGGCTCGCTGCATTTTCAGATCGATTTCAGTCAACCTTTATATGAACAGATACTGGACCAAGCCAGAAGCGCAATAGCAAAAGGAGAGATTGCTTTGGGAGAAAAAATGCCATCGGTCAGAGAGCTCGCGCAGGAATTGCGGATTAATCCGAATACCGTGATGCGGGCCTACCAGGAGCTGGAACGGGACGGATTGACGGAGAAACGCCGGGGTCAAGGCACGTTCGTGACCTCCTCCGCCGACAACGTGGCCTCCTTTCGAACGGCTCTGGCCGCCAAATATATCGACAGTTTCATGGAGCAGATGGAAAACCTCGGACTTTCATGGGAAGACATCGAGAAATACGTCCGGGGGAAAAAAGATTCGGGAACGGGAGGAGACGGTTTATGATCCCAAACATTGTGGAATGCCATCAGGTAACGAAGCGTTACGGCCAAAAAATCGCGCTGGACCGGCTTGAACTTGCGATTCCCGCGGGAAGGATCACCGGCATACTGGGCCCGAACGGCTGCGGCAAATCGACTTTATTCCGTACGTTGACGGGCATGGTGAGACCTGACGAAGGACGGGTCGAGGTGCTGGGGAAAACGCCAGGCTGGCGGACGAACCAAAGCATCGCCTATCTTCCCGACCGCGCCCGATGGTATCCGAATCATACGGCCCGGCAAGCGCTCGAATGGGGAAACTCTTTCCTTCCCGGCTTCTCCATGGAACGCGCGATTCAGCTCGCGGATGAAATGGAGATCGACCTCGACATGCGCGTAGGCGGCATGAGCAAAGGCCAGGAAGCGCGGATCATGCTCATTTTATGCCTCGCGCGGGACGTGGATCTTGTCGTGCTCGACGAGCCGTTTACAGGGATCGACGTCATGTCCAGGGAAGCGATCGTCGCCAGTCTGATCGATTTTCTGGAAGAAAGCGAGCAGTCTATCCTGATCAGCACCCATGACATCCAGGAAGTGGAGGGGCTGTTCGATTACACGGTCATGCTGAAGGAAGGCCGTGCCATCTGGTCCGGCAATTCCGAGGATTTGCGGGCGGAATACGGCTCGCTGCGGAACGTTTTCCGCAAATTGTACGCGAAGGAGTGGAACGATTAATGTTTTCCGCAGTTTTCCGTGATTTGGTACGGCACGAGTTTAGAAGCAAAGGAAACTGGAAAAAGCAAAACCGGACCCGCATTCCCCGGGGTTGGTGGAGGGCCTACTTTTTATGCATCCTGGTCGCCATGATCGGTACCGCTACCTATTTCGCCCTGCGGAACGATCTTCAGGTTAATGCCATTTGGAGCATTACCCTGGGTTTTCCATACATCGTATTTTTTCTTGGATTCGGGTCCGTCAAAAACGAATGGGGCAACGAAACCTACGGCTGGTGGCTCACGATTCCCGAATCCCGCATGCGGCTCATCGCCGCCAAATGGCTGGGCAGCTGGCTGAAGGTATGGGCAGCGATCCTGATGCTATTTGTCATCGCGTCCGTATACGTCATGATTCTTTCCTTCACCATTCCCTACTACTCGTTCGAAACGGCCCGGGAGTTTATGGCAACCGGCATCCAATGGCTGTCGCTAATCGTCACGCTGAGCCCGCTGATCATCGCGGCCGGCATCCTGATGGGCATTCTTCAACACACCGTCATCCGTCCTTTGGCGCCGATCCTGTGGGTTGTTTTCATGGCGGCCCTCGGCCTGACGTATTCCTTGACGGACATCGTCATTCCCGAATCAAGCTTTTCTCCGCAGCAAAGCCTTTGGGTTTCTTATCCGCTGGAGCTTCCGGCCATCGTCGCGGTGGACTGGATCCTGGCCTTTGCAGTGCTTCGGATCACGGCGTTTTTGCTTGAAAAGAAACTGGATTTATAGGAGGAAAAAACATGGTTCAAACGATTCATCCGCCAAAGGCGGCTGACCACGATGCATCTAACAACGAGTATATGCTAGAAGTCAAAGGGCTGCGAAAAGCGTACGCCAAAAAGCAGGCGCTCGAAAACGTCACTTTTTCGCTGAAGCCCGGCACCTCGTTTGGTTTTCTTGGCCCGAACGGCGCCGGCAAATCGACGACGATGAAAATATTGACGGGCATCGTCAAGGCCGACAGCGGCACCGCGAAGCTGTTCGGCAAAGATGCCGCCAGCGAAACGGATGCCGTCGCCAAATATATCGGCTACGTTCCGCAGGACATTACGCTGTACGAAAAGCTGACCGCTTACCAGAACCTTGAATTTTTCGGGGAAGCCTATGGGGTCAAAGGCAAGGAGCTGAAGCAAAGGATCCATGAGGTGCTTGCCAAGACCGGGCTTCTCGAGCGGGCAAACGAGGCGGTCAGCACCTTCTCGGGCGGCATGAAAAGACGGATCAACATTGCCGCCGCCCTGCTCCACCGGCCCAAGCTCCTTATTCTCGACGAACCGACGGTGGGGATCGATCCTCAATCGCGCAACCATATCTTCGAGATAATCCGCGAGCTGAACCGCGAAGGCGTGACCATCATCTACTCCACGCACTACATGGAAGAGGTCGAAGCCCTTTGCGACGAAATCGCGATCATGGATCAGGGCACGGTCAAAGCGATGGGCCCGCTGGGCCAACTGCTTGAGCAATACGGCCAAAAAGCGATTTATCTGGAAGTTCCCGGCTTGACCGAACCGCCTCAAGATCCTTATATCGCCTCCTCCCGCAAGGAGGGGTCCGGATGGCTGCTGGAGACGGAACAGCCTTCGGCCCTTATGCAGCGTCTTTTGCGCCAGGCTTCGCAGCAGGCATGGGACGTCAAGCAGCTGGAAATCGTCCGCCCTTCGCTCGAAAGCGTGTTTTTGAAGGTCACCGGAACGGCGCTTCGCGACTAACGAACATTCGGTTCCAAACTTTGAACAAAGGAGATTCCCAACGATGAGATCGATGATTATCAAAGAGCTGCGGCTCATAGGCAAGGATAAAAAAAGCTTCTTTTTTCTCCTCTTGATGCCGATTATTTTTATCGTCATGTTCGGTTCCGTCTTCAATCAGGGCGAAGGCGGAGCCTCCGTGACGCTGCGTACGATCGATCAGGACCAGACCGCCGCGTCCAAGGCGCTGATCGGCCAAATGAAAGGCATCATGGACGTGGAACAGCTTCCTGCGGATGACGTAAGCGGGCAGCTCGACAAAATCAAGCAGGGGCAATTCTCGGCCATGCTCGTCATCCCGAGCGGATTCGAGCAGGCGATGAAGTCGGGGAAAGCGGCTGACGTCAAGCTGTATCAGGACCCGTCCGCCCAGATGGAGGTCGCTCCCATCCAGGCCATTCTCGGCAGCATTTCCACCCAATACCGCGAGCAAAAGCTGACGGACCTGCTGATCGCCAAAGGCGAATCCCAAGCGCAGGCCGAAGCGGCTCTCGCCTCCCCGATCCGGATCGAAAACGTGACGGCGTCCGCCGATAAGTTCAGCGTGATTGATCAGGTCGTGCCCGGCATGACGGTCATGTTCGTCTTTTTCATCATGATCACGATGGCCCGCCGCTTTTTCGAGGAAAAGAAAACCGGACTGCTGTCGCGCATCCGAACGACGCGCATCAAACCGCTGCATTATTTGCTCGGCATGTGGTTTCCGTTCGTTTTGACCGTCATCGCCCAGTGCGTCATTTTGTTCGCCTTCGGCCATTTCGTATACGGCCTGGCGCTGGGCGACGTCGCCGCGCTCGCCGTCATCGTGGTATCCCTCAGCATTGCCGGCACGGGCATCGGCCTGGCCCTCTCCTTCCTCGTGCCGGGCGAAGGCGCGGCCATGGTCATCACGCAGGTCATTTCCATGGGGGGCGCCATGCTGGGCGGTTTGTGGGTCCCTTCTTATCTCCTGCCGAAGGCTGTGCAAACGGTCGGCCATTTCCTGCCGCAATTTTGGGCGCAGCATTCGCTGCAGGATATTATCGCCCATGGCGCACATCTAGGGGACGTATGGGGCGCAGCCCTCATTCTTCTCACGTTCGGTTTGGCCGGACTTACCGTGGCCATGCTCAGACTGCCGGGTTTTCTCCGTTCGGCGGCCAACTAGCGTCGCCGACCGAGGCCCCCGATAAAAGACAGCGGCCAACGCACTTCCCAAGAAAACGGGCCGCGTAGGATGGAGGTTCCCCCAAGAAGCAAGAAGCTTGCAACAATGAAGGGCTGTCCCGCCGATTTGCCGGCAGGACAGCCCTTTCGCTTGATCCCTATCATGCTCTTTGAGTCAAAATACGCTTACGATGAAAATGGCAACACACGCAAACCCGATGAGCGCCACCGTCTTTGCCCCGGACAGTTTCGGTTTTTCCGCGGAACGGTAAAACCGGCGCTGCCCGAACCAATTGCGGTGCAGCACATAAAGAACCGTCAAATTCGCGGCGAGAAACAGCAGCATCTGGATCGGCGCCAGCTCCTTCCCGTCCGTCAGCGGCCTTTCGACGGCCCCCAAAGCAAACAATCCCACGGCCAAAAACATGATGCTGCGCAGCGCTTCAAGCGTCCACGCCGCAGCTTTTCCGATCCCCATATCGCCCGCCTCCGCCTTGATCATTTTTCAATCCAGCCCGTTTTGTTTTCGCTCAAGGATGTCAAACGGCACCCGATACGTCATGGCGCCGCCTCTTTGTTGACATTGTATCAAAGAAGCCTGCCTCTCCACAAGAAAACGCCTGCCGTTCCGGCAGACGTTTTCTAGCCTTCAGGCCCCCCATTTGGGAATCGAGGGCAGCTGTTTTCGCATATGGTCCACAAAAACCTTGGCGAACACCGGGTCCCACTGGCTTCCCCGTCCTTCATCCAAAATGGACAAAGCGATGGACGGCGCCATGCCTCTGCGGTAAGGGCGGTCGGAGGTCATCGCGTCATAGGCGTCGGCTACGGCGATGATCCTTCCGAGCACCGGAATCTCTTCCCCGGCGAGCCCATCGGGGTATCCTTTGCCGTCGTAACGCTCATGATGCGAACGGACGCCCGGAAGCAGCGGCGCCATCACTTCCTTCGGTTCGATCTGGAGCAGGATGTTTTCTCCAAGCTCCGGATGCGCTTTGATCTGATCGAATTCTTCATCGGTCAGTCGTCCCTCCTTCAGCAGGACGGTATCGCGAATGCCGATTTTGCCGATATCGTGCAGCAGCGCCGACTTCCGGATGATCGCCAGTTCCTCGGAGGACATGCCGCACAGCCGGCCGATTTTTTCCGAATATTCGGCGACGCGCAGCGAGTGGCCCGCGGTGTACGGATCGCGCGCATCCAGCGCTACGGCAAGCGTGACGAAATAACTGTCCAGCATGGCCCGGCTCTCCTTTTCCCGCATTTCCAAAGCGCTGACCATCATGTTGAAGCCGGTAACCAGCTTGGAAAATTCATCGGAATATACGTTCTGGACCTTGGTCAGCCGCCCTTCCTTAATTTCGTTCATCGCATCGTACAGCTGCGAAATCGGGCGCTCGATGTCTTGGGTGATCAGCCTCGCCCCCATGTAAACAAAAGCCGAATCGATGAGCAGGATCAGCCCGGCCCAGCCCCAGTAGTTTTGGAACATGCCGCCGTCGAGCTGCTCCAGCCGGATATGCGCGGCAAGGCTGAACAGCAGCAGCGGCAAGGTGCCCATCAGTATGCCGCTGACCAAAAATTTGGGACGGATCGACAACAACACATGGTCATCGGCATCCAGCTCCACCCGGAACTTTTTTTCGGCGAGCATTTTGAATTCGATCAGCATCGGTCGGATAGCCGCCGTCGTCAGGAAAAAATCCAGCATCGCATGCATCCCGGCCACCAGCAGCGCCCCCAAAGCCGCCACCAGGATATAAGACCCCGGAAAGGTCAGCAGGCCTTCGTGCAGCATCCATGCCGTCAACAGCAGCGCCGGAATCGAGAAGCTCAGCTGATGCGGCACCAAAATCCGAAAGACGGTCAGCAGCGGCAGCCGCTGCGTTTGGATGAACGCTCTGCGAAGCACGTCCAGGCTTGCGCCCGCGGCAATCCCCTCCCGGATGGAGCGGATATGGCGGTTAAAAAAAATCCATTCGGCGGCCCCCATGGAAACGAGCGAAACGAGCAAAACGAATGCAAGGCGCTTATACTCCCCCGGCGCGATGCTCAGCGTCGCCGGCACGATGGCGATGCCGACGACGAGAACCGTAAGCAGCAACCCGATCAAATAATTGCGCAGCAATTTGCCCAGAAACGACCGGTATACCTTCCGCGTCTCCAAGCAAGAAGAATCGGTATTCATACAGCAAAGCCTTCCTTATTCGTAAAATGGCTAGTCCAATACTACTATCATTATCGGACGAAAGAACGGAATATGTGACAATAACCGCAAGAAACATCCCGCTTTCGGAAACATTTTGTGACAAAGGCAAAAAAAAGCCCCGCCAAGCGGGGCAAGCATGAAAATGTATGACTTTTTTCATAGGATCACTTTAAAAATCATTTCCATTCCAGGTGGAAATATCTCTTGATTCCCTCCCTGCCCTGTTCGGTTACGACGACCGCCCGGCCGGAAGCCGCCCGTTCGATCCAGTTCATGTCGAACAAACGGGCAACGATCGCTTGGCCCAGGCTTCCCGCCAGATGATGCTGCCGCTCGCTCCAATCCAGGCAAATTCGGCCGAACGACCGCCGCTCCTTGCGCAGCGCAGGCAGATCCAACCCCAAGTCGGCAAAAAAACGCCCGCCGGCCGTCGTCACGACATATTCGCCGTCGCCTTCTTCGATCCACCCCTGCTCGAGCATGGCCCGGGTCAACCCGACGCCCAGCTTCCCCGCCAGATGGTCGTAACAGGTTCTGGCCTTGCATAAGGCCTTCATCTGTTCGGATTGGCGCAGCGACCTGATTTCGGCGGGCCGGGAAATCGAGAGCAGCGTCTCGAGCGCCCGCGCGATTTCTTCGTTCGCCAGTTTGTAATAACGATGCCGTCCGTGCTTCTCGGCGGCAACCAGCATGCCGGAAGCCATTTTCCCCAAGTGAAAGCTGGCCGTCTGCGGGGTTACGCCTGCCGCAAGCGCCAATTCGCTGGCCGTATGGAAACGGCCGTCCATCAAACTCGTCAGGATCGCCGCCCGGGACGAATCCCCCAGAAGAGATACCAGTTCCGCAAGGTTAGGATTTGCGCTCATGTCCGTTCCTCCCTCAAACACATTCATACTTCGATTTTAATCGAAACGTTAAGGTGTTGCCATCCCCCAACCAACCCATTGTCCACTACAATCCAGAATACTTTTGCATAATCCTGGTTTTTGTGATATAGTATAAGAATGTACAATTTCATTTAACCCCTTTTACGTTCCTCGCAAGAAGAATAACCCTTCAGATCCATGCAACCTTCATTCGGATCGACGAAGCATTAAATTCCTATTTTGAATGACCCTAACGAAGTAAGAGTTTATGAAAGACGCATTCTGATTCACACTGGCGCGGTCATCGGAGCCGCAAGGACAAAAGAGAGGCAGGGCTTTTGTTGTTTTGGAAAGGTCATTATTCTGTTTACCGACAAGAATACTTAAGGAACCGGCTGCAGTCTGCCATGTTCGGGCTGTCAGGGGTTAAATAATAGACGGCGTCATGCTGCGCCTGACAAAATACACAGAACCCCCGGGAGCTGCCCTTCGCAGTCTTCGGGGGTTCGTCCATTTTAGAGGTGATAGCCTTTGATCGGCGTTTTGACCGGGGCGCCGCGCTTCATGTATTCAAGGAGGGTGACCGGATTGTTGTCCATGCCTCCCGCGTTGACCCGGTAGCCGATATACTGGCCCGGGCCGTTGATGCCCGGTTTGACGGAGAACGTCACCTGAACGCCGAGCTTGCGGCAGATGTCGATCACGGGTTTGGAATAACCGCCGTACGGAAACGCCAGGATGTCGCGGTCATTTCCGATTTTGGCGCGTAAAATTCGATTGGATAAGTCCAGGTCCCGCGTGACCCTCCGCGTATATTCTTCCCGCGTCTCGACATGGTGCAGCGTTTTGTTGTCTTCCGGCCCCATCAGCATCGGTTCGGCACGGTCCTTGTTTTTCCCAAACATCCGAATATAACCGTAAGCATGGGAGTCGTAGGTGTGGCTGTAAAAATCGATTCCCTTGCGGTGCATCTCCTGCACTTGCTGCCAATTGAGCTTCGGCAGTCCCGGATGTTTGGCGTTGCCGATGGTCGCGACGATCAGAAAATTGGTTGCTGGCGCGCGGTACTCCTGCAGAATGGGGAAAACATGTTTGTAAAACGTCTCGTAGCCGTCGTCGAACGTCAGCAGCACCGCGTTGTCCGGCACGGGGCGGCGTTTCCTGATGAAGTCGGCGTATTGCTCCATCGTGATCCAGTGAAAGCCGTTCGCCTTCATCGCATCGAGCTGCTGCCTGAATACGGCCGTATCCAAGCTCTTGATGTCGGTGGGGTGGGGCTGCACGTCGTGATACATCAGGACGATCACCTTATTTTTATAATAAATGGCGTTTGGCGTCGGCCGGGTCGAGAAAAAGCCGTGAACGCGGGCCGCTCCGGCCCCTCCCTTAAGCGGGGTCCGCGCCGGATGGTAAACGTACGGGCCCTCTCTCCATAAAAACAACACAGCGATCAACAATAAAATGCCGAAAGTGCCGTACGATAATATTTTTTTCCGGTGCATGGCTTGCTTGAACTCCTTTATTGCTAATGATGGCAAAAGCTTTATTTTTGGATGATTTTCGCGCTTGTCCGGTGATACCTTCCCTGCATAATAAACATACTCTGAAAACAAGGAGTGATGCAAATGCCCAACTATCGGATCATCGTCGACCTTTCGGACCGCAAGCTGCATTTGCTGGACGAAAACCGGGTCGTGAAAACCTATCCCGTCGGCATCGGCAGAATGGTAACCAGCACCCCGACGGGCGAATTTACGATCATCAACAAACAGGAAAATCCGGGCGGGCCGTTCGGAGCGTTATGGATGGGCTTGTCCAAACCGCACTACGGCATACATGGAACCAACGATCCGGCTTCGATCGGCCATGAAGTGTCGCATGGATGCATCCGGATGCACAACGAGGATGTGCTCGAACTTTCCTCTTACGTGCCCGTCGGCACGCGCGTGACGATCCGGCCCTAGCTTAAAGTCCCGCATCATGCCGCCCGAATAAACAAATCCCTGCAAGAAACTGCCGTTTCCGCAGGGATTTGTTTTTAGAGCCGATAGGCTAGTCTTTGACCGGATACGCCATGACGCTCATCAGCGCGTTTTCGGCTTGCGTGGAATCCAGCCTGCTGTACTGCACATACACGGGACCGCTGCTGACGACTTCCATGGCATAAGGCACGCCCTTGGGGATCAACCGTCCTTCCGCTTGCAGCGACGCGGTTCGGATATGCTTCGTTCGTTGGCCCGGAACGGTCGTCTCCATGCCGAGCAACGGCTCGCGGTCCTCAAAAAAAGCGTTGACGGTAACCGTGACGTCTTCCCGGTTCAAATTCAGCACGCATATCGATTCATGGCTTTCCAGTCGTCCGCTGCTGTCCGGCGGAATGTACCCGTCCGGGATGATCCACTGCAATTCGCCTTTGGGCATGATGGTTTACCTCCGCTTTCATCAGGTATTGATCTACCCATTCTGCGGATGAAACCGATATTCCTTCCTATTTCCGTAAAAAACGCTTTGCGCCGCAGGTTGTTTATTGCCGGGAGCCGTCCGCGTCCGGGCCGTCGGGGTTGACCCGAATTCCCTTTTCGTGCCGGTATTGAACGACGAGCTGCCGCCAAAAATCATAACTTCCTTTTCCATCCGAGATATACGGCTTGTAAAAGTCGTAAGCATCCTGCGCCCAAACCGGGCAGGGCATATTCAGCAGGATTTCCTGCTGCTTGATCCAGGCGGCTTGCTGCGCGACCGTTGCCTGCAGCGCTTGGAACGCCGCCTTTTCTTCTGGGGTCATGGGTTCGCCCTCCTCCTTTTTGCGATCATAACGATACAAATCGTACCGGTCCATGAGTTGCATCAGCTTTTCCGCATAGTTCGGATCCGTCGCATAACCGGCTTTCGCTACCGCTTTTGCCGCCGTTTTGCCGTCCGCATGCAACGCCCCGCTGTACCGCCGGTCCCCGGCAACCCCGTTCAGGATCAGGCGGGAATGGTCTTGGATGGACTCCTCCCAGCTATGATACTTTCGGAAATAAGCAAACATCTCCACCCAAGCGCCCCTTACATATTCCGAGGTCGGCATACGGATGCTCCCGGCGGGTCCTTCGCCTTTGATGCCGAACAAATTATTCGCTTGCGCCGCAAGGCTGCTTGCCCCCCATGCCGATTCCAGCGCCGCCTGGGCAATCGTAAGGGATGCGGGGACTCCCGTCTTCGCCTGGTCCGCAACCGCAAGCGGAGCTATTTTGGCGATGAACTCCTCCTGTTTCACCTAAAAACACCCCCTCTTCGTTCTTGCAAATATGACATTTGGAACCCTCCTCATACCATTCAATGCCGACCGGCTTCAGGCGGCCTGTACGGCCATACCTTGCCCGAATCTCATACAAGCCCTTTTCGTGACGGATGGAACGTACGCCCTCCCGGCGGCATGCGGCGCATGTATTGCTTAAAGCCGCGAACTTTTTTAAGATAACAGAAGCAATAATCCCGAAAACGAGCATGCAAGCCGATGGCGAACGTGTATGCTCTATATACGCATCTTATTGGTTACGGAGGGGAGAGATGAATATGAACGATATGAAATGCCGCATCATTCGCGGCGAAGTCAAGCCCGGAATCCGCGCCGTTCAGGCGGGAGCGGAAGATAAAGCAGCGGTGAACGGCCTGATGGTACAAGCCGCGGCCTGGCTGCAAAGCAAAGGTTCCAAGCAATGGCACGAGCTGCTTGCGGGAGAGGACCGCCACGGCGTGCCCGAAGCGATCGACCGCGGCGACGTATTTATATTCAAGAAAGGCGAGGCGCTCGCCGGCATGGTCATTCTTCAGCAACACGCCAGCGCGTGGGACCGTTCGTTATGGGGGGATGAGGGGCATGAATCCTCCGTTTACCTGCACCGGCTTTGCATCAACCGGGACTTTGCCGGCGAGCAGCTTGGCAGCGCCATTTTGGACTGGGCGGTAAACGGCATCCGTTTTCCCCGCAAGGATCGGATCCGTTTGGACTGCATCGCCTCCGTGCCGGCCCTCAACCGCCTATATAGCGGGGCCGGGTTCGAGTATCGCGGACCGGCCCCGGGAGCTTCGTTCAATCTTTATGAAAAGCGGGTACCGGCCGCAGATTAACGCACGGAATAAGCCATGCCAGGACACAAAAAGAGGCGGCCTCCTGCCAAAGGAGAACGCCTCTTCGTTGATTTCGCCGCTATGCGGATGAATCCAGCGTACGGCCGGTTTTATCCAGAATGACCCGGCTTTCTTCATTGAGTCCTTGTACGGTAACCCGTTTGCCGAGCGCCTCGTATTTATCGATCACTTTGGTGAGGGCGCTGGTTGCCGATTGGTCCCACAGATGCGACCCCGTAAAGTCGATGACGACATGTTCGGGATCCTCGTGATAGGCAAACAGCTGGGTAAAATGCGACATGGTTCCGAAAAACAGCTGCCCATGGATACGATATATTTTGGCTCCCTGCCCGGTTCGTTCCGTGGAGGCATGGATCCGCGCCATTTTCCAGCCGAACCGCAGCGCGCTCAAGATCACGCCCGCCACGACGCCAAGGGCCAGATTCGAAGTCGCCACCACGATCGCCACGGTCACGACCATCACGATCGTATCGCCGATCGGCACCTTATGCAGCGTCCGCAAAGAATGCCAATCGAACGTTCCGACGGACACCATGATCATCACGCCAACCAGTGCAGCCATCGGAATCACCTTGACCACGCTGCCAAGGGCGATAATGAGAAACAGCAGGAACACGCCGGCCACCAACGTCGACAGCCGGGAACGGCCGCCGGATTTTACGTTGATCACCGTTTGTCCGATCATTGCGCAGCCCGCCATGCCTCCGAAAAAGCCGGAAACGATATTGGCAATGCCCTGCCCTTGGATCTCGCGGTTTTTGTCGCTTCCCGTCTCGGTCAGCTCATCCACCAGATTCGCCGTCAGCAGCGATTCCGTCATTCCGACCACCGCCAGCGCCAGGGCGTACGGCAATACGGTTATGAACAGATGGAACGATATCGCGACCGACGGAATATGAAAGGACGGCAGCGTCTGCGTGATCGTCCCCATGTCGCCCACCGTTCTGACGTCCGCATGCGTCAATACCGAAATCACCGTCATCACGATGATCGCCACCAAAGCCGAAGGAACGGCCTTCGTCAGGAACGGGAACAAATAAATGATGAGCAGCGTGCCCGCCACCATCAGATACATGACCCAGGTCGCGCCGACGAAGTTGGGAAGCTGCGCCATAAAAATGACGATGGCCAGCGCATTAACGAAACCGACAATCACCGGCTGCGGCACGAAGGTAATCAAACGACCGAATTTCAGCGCGCCCATCACCCACTGCAATATCCCCGTCAATATGGTCGTCGCGAATAAATATTCGATGCCGTATTTAGCTACGATCGGTCCCATCAGGGAGGCCATGGCGCCCGTCGCCGCCGAAATCATGCCCGGCCTTCCGCCGACAAACGAAATCGTGAAGGCGATCAGGAAAGATGCGTACAATCCGACCATCGGATCCACGCCGGCCATCAGGGAAAAGGCGATCGCCTCCGGAATGAGCGCAAACGCCACCGTCAAGCCGGATAAAATATCTTTTCTGACATTACTAAAGAAACCTTGTTTCAAGCCATTCAAAAACAAAGAAATAATTCCCCCTATCCTATGTTGTGCCGAGCGTCCGTACATAATCCGAAAGAAAGCATATAAACAAAATGATAGCTCCCCACTCTCAGGTTCGCCGGGTCCGATTTTCACTGATCATTATTATAAACATAAATTGAATCGATCCCAAAATGCCATGTAAGCGATTAAATACGGCGTTTGCTCTCCTATCGTCCCGATTCCTTGTTCTTATCTGCCATCCCCCCCCGCAATAAATGAGCTTTTTACCTGCTGTTTCTATCACGAAACATCTCAAACCTTTTGAATATATTACTAGAAACGAAGATGTTATAAACATTTTCGTTTTCCGCCAACCTCATGCTTCACCCATCACTCCCCTTACTTGGCAAAAAGCCTGCGGCCCCCGCTCATCCGCAGGCTTTTTGCATGGCTTCAAACAACCAAGGCAAACGAAAAAAGCCAAACCCTGCCTCTCTCGCGAGGTGCATGGATTTGGCTTGGCCGCAAAACCGCTGTACATACGTATCAACGAAACGAATGATTCCCTTACTCGACGGTAATTTCTCCGGCGGAGGTCTGAAGCAAAATCTCCGCTCCTCCCCCGTTAAACTCCCGTTTTCCGTCCGGCACGCCGGTGACCGCCCCAAGGTCGCTTTCCGCCTGAAGCGTATATTTCATCGTATCGGCAAAGGAGGCGCGGATGCTCCCCACATCGGTCCGGGCCGTCAGACTGCCGCCTTCCTCGATCCCGTTCATTCGGAGCTGCAGGCTTCCGGCATCGGCTTCAATCTCGGACGAACCCAACGCGTGGCCGTCTAGCACGACGATATTCCCCACATTATTGCGGATTCGGTAGTTCCCTTTAAACCCTTCCACGTTCACTTCCCCGACGTCGCTCGCGATATCGATGCCCGTCACCGATCCGGGAACTTCGATTTCATAGTCGATGACGAAGTCGGAATAGCCGTATTTGGATTCCGCCCAATCCCATAAATTCCGTTCCGGGTCGTCTTTCGGGCTGGTTGCGAGCCTCAGGTTGCCGCCCTCCGGAAGGAACGAAGTCTCCGCTTGTTCCGCCAAGTTTTCGTAAGACCTGTCTTTCAAAAACCAAATCGTCGTCTTCACCTGGACCGCGTCCCCCGCCACCGGCACGAGGCGAATGTTTCCGACCTTATGCTCGATGCGCAGCACCGTCTCTGAGCCGGATTCATGCTGAGCCGTTAACTCGAGCGGTTTACCGCTCCGCTTGATTCGGTCCGCCATCCCGGAAGCGGCGTTGCCGATCGAATCCCCCGCGGCGGCCGTAACCTGCTGCAGGTCCTCCTTAACGGATTGCGCGGCTTCGTTAACGGAAGCGCAGCCCGTCAAAAGCAGCCCTGAAAGGATCGCCCCGGCCGCTGCCCACTGATATGATCTCTTCATCATGAGTTCCCTCCGATACCCCTCTGGTTATATCTGGTACTCATTATACGGGTCGGAGGCGCCACTCGCGCCGAGCCTGAGACTAGTCGCTCCCTGGACTTTGGTCTGGGAGGGGAGCCGACCTGGCCGCCTGGATATGAAAGTTTAGACGTGCACGGCCCGGATATCCTCGAATCGGATCCACTGCCAGTCATCTTCCTCGCGCAGTTTGATTTCCTTCAAATATGTATTGACGACGGTCACAAAACCGCGCAGCTGGCGGCTTCCGTTCGGCGTGTCGACCGTCATGCCGATTTTGACGTGCGCTTCGAGCGAATGCGTAAGCTCGCGTTCGATGCTTGCCCAATCCTGATGCTCCTTCTCCGGGCGGGATGCCTCCTTGCGTTCCGGCTCCGGTGTCATCAAAGCGGATGGATGCGGTTTGTTCATCTATCATCATCTCCCGTTAATCAAATAAGAACACACGTTCTTATTATACCCCAAATCATTCCCTTTTGGCAATGTGAAATAACTCCCGGCAAAGTCTGACTCCGCCGCCGTAAATGCATTCGCGTCATTCGCCGCGAAGCCGCAAGCGTTCAAGAAACTGCTCTTCCGAGATGACCTCGATGCCTTCCCGCTGCAGCAGCGCGGCCGTCACTCCGCTTCCGGCCACTTTGCGGTTTTCAAACTTGCCGTCGTAGATCATCAAGCTGCCGCAGGAAGGACTGTATTCTTTCAACACGACCAGGCGGGCACCCAACCCGCGTATCACCTCCAGCGCCGCATAAGCGCCCTTGACGTACATCTCGCTGACGTCCCTGCCCGATTTTTCGATGACCCGGGCTTGTCCGTCCAGCACGTCGGCACCGGTTCCGCCTTGAATTTCGGCCGGCTCCCGCGGCGTCGCGAATCCGCCCATCAGCTCCGGGCAAACCGTCACCGCCTTTTTTTCCCCGACCAGACGCCGAATCGTTTCATCCAAGCAGTCCGTTCCGTTATATCTCACTTTCAATCCTGCCAGGCAGGAACTGACCACGATCATACCAATCACTCCTTAACTTCATTATACAAGACGAACGGCCTCGATGGTCAGGTTCAACAAATTGCTTTCTGAGCGCACCAGCTGGGCCCGGGCCAACAGCAACAAAAAAAGCGCAAGCCCACTTTCGTGAACCGCGCTTTGCCTGGGTTGAGCCGTGCCTAGAACGCCTCTTCGATCCTATAAAGGAATCAGCCGCTCCCCGGAATCGTCTTGTCGCTTTTTCTCTCGAACCCCGGCTCGTATACGCTGAAAAAGGAAATGCTCGATGTTTTGACGTGATGTTCGTTCAGCACGACCCATTCCTCGCTTTTCAGCCGTGCAATGATTCCCGGAACGTCGCCCGAAATGATATTCAATGACTCCCCGCCGACAAAATGAATCGTAATGCTGCTTTCGCTCAAAATGCCTCCACCTCCAGAAATTCGCTCCATATCATGGAAGTATTCCCCGTTCCTTCACTTCTTATATACACGGGACGGAGAAAGGAAAAACGGGAGGAAGGAACTATATCCAAAATGTTTATTTAATATCATTAAAATTCCATTTATAATCATTTCAGGCGGTAAATTGTCGTTTTATTGAAACCAACCGATTGTCTGCCCCGTAAAATAAGTCAAAAGAATGTCGAATATGCTTGAAATGATCGGTAGTCCGTTAGACTCACTATTATTCAAGCCGCAGCAAGCCGGGAGGTGACGAAACAAGCCAATCGTTGCATTGAGCTTATGCTTCCTACAGGACGATGAAAGCCAATCTCCCAGCCGACGGGTACGACAAAAGGATGGAAACACTTTGAAAAAATCAATCGTATTATTGCTGTCCCTGTGCCTCGTAATGACTGCTTGCAGCTCCAAAGAGAAGGAAAAAGCAGCCGAGGAACCGAAGACGACCGCCACCCAAGAAGCGCCTAAGGAAACGCCGAAAGAAACCCCGAAAGAATCGGAAGATCAGAAACTGGCTACCGCCGAAACCGAAGAATTCACCTTTTCGTACCCGGCTTCCTGGCAAGCCTACGATTTGTCCCAGCTTAACCAGCCTGCGATCAAAGCAGCCTATGCAGATCCCGCGCCGAAGTCCGCCTTTGCGGATAATGTGAATGTTGCCGCCGACAATTCCACGTTTACGGCCAAAGAAAACGCCGATATGGTCGTTGCCCAATATGAAGGCGGTGCACTGGCAAATGCCATCAAGGATTTCAAAAAAATCAGCTATACCGAGGGGGCCCATAACAGCGGAATTTTGGTGGGCGAATATACGCAGGCGCAATCGGGAGTTCCAGTCGTTTTGACGCAATACATCGTTCCGACGGGCAGCTCTACCTATACGCTCAGCATTTCTTATACCAAGGAATCCTATGAAAACGGCGGCAAGGAAACGGTACAGAAAATGGTCGATTCCTTCAAATTAAGCAGCAAAGCCTTAGCTGCTGCCGATACAGGGAAAACGTCCACCGGCCAAGCTAACGCCGCAGCAAATGCAGGACAAACGCAATTGGCTGACATGATGGCTCAAATCATTCCGTCGATAACCGATAATGCCGGCCAAATGACCGAAAAGACTTATAACTACATAGTGAGCCATAAAGACCTGTTCCCTGCCTTGACGGCAGAAAGCAAAAAAGCCGCCAAATCTTCGGTGGATGCCAGCGTCACGTCCCGTCATCTGTTCAAAAACATCAACCCGTATTTGGATAAAATGGTGCAGGTAAGCGGTCCGGTCATCGACATCGAGGAGGAAGAAACGGAGATCGGAACGATCGCCATCATCCATGTGGGGGATGAAAACGACAATTCCTTTGTCGGCCTATACATGAACTCCACCGGCGACATCCTGGAAGGCGATGAGGTCACGATGGTCGGGCTTCCAACCTCTCTGTTCTCGTTTGACAATATCGGCGGCGGAACCACCAACGCCATTCTGATGAGTGTTTCCACGGTGCAGAAAACGAAATAATTCCAAAAACAAAAACGCAGAACCTTCGGGATCATTACCGATGGTCTGCGTTTTTTCCATGTACTATAGATCAATGAATCCGGTCCGGAATAAGCTTCTGCACGATTTGCTTCGAAAGATCCTGCGTCTCCCCTTGGATGGCTTCCATCGCTTTTCGTTTTTCCAGCTCCAGCTCCGCCAGCGCCTCTGCCACATGCCGATCCGACTCGTCCCTTGCTTCCTTGATGACTTGCTCCGCTTTCGCCAAGCTTTCCCGGATCGTACGCTGTACGGCGTTATTCGCATCCTGCACCGCGGACTGCAGCACCGCGTTTCTTTCGGCTTCGAGCCTTCGCATCTCCTCCCGAAGCTGTTCAGCCGACTCCAGACGTTGTTTCGTGCGGGTCTCCCTTTGCTCCATAACCTTAAACAGCGGTCCAAATGCATACTTGCTTAACAAAAAGTATAAAACCAAAAACGCAATGAGGGTCATCACCATCGAAGGCAGGGATGTTGCACTGAAAAAATTCATCGTTTCCGCTCCTTTGCAGCCAAAGTTCTGATCTCATCGACATGCAATGCGTCATAACATGGTGCCGGTTCGCCTAGAGATGTTTCTAACGTACCATAATTTTCCTTATGATAAAGATAGGAACGGTTTCGATTATTTGTATTTTTTGTGAAATGCAATTATCGATTAGGATGGTGTCCCTTCCTGATATACCCAAACATAAATGTCAGCACAACGGCGAAAATATAACACGCCTTAAGGATAATAGGGACTTGCACGGCCATACTTAAAATCAAAAAGATCAAGACAAAACCGCTTTCTTCCCTGAGATACCGCGAAAATGTCTTGGCCAGGATACGATAAACCATGATTCCGACGTACAACAACATGGAGACGGTGTACCCGATCGTGACGAGCATGATTTCCCCCTTCCGAAAAGACGTGGTTAAGCAAAAAGACGCGGTCTCCGAAATCCGGAAACCCGCGTCCTGTAAGGCTTATGAAAGATGCTGGTGAAGGGAATTGAACCCCCGACCTACGCATTACGAGTGCGTTGCTCTACCCCTGAGCTACACCAGCTTAACAAGGCGTTTCATTCAAACAATCAAACGAAACATAGACTATTATACAGCTTTTGCGGGGAAATGCAATAGTTTATCCCAAAAAAAATTTAGGAGGCGCTATTGCAGCTTCGCCCGCACCGATTGCAGCTTCTGCGCGCTCGAGGAGGGTTTGTCGCGCCGGTCGTCGATTTTGACCGATGTCGATACCCGCTGCGCTCCCGCAAGGAACGGAGCTTCATGAAGCGCCGCAATGGCTTTCCATACGTCCTCCAGCGAACCCTCGATAATCGTGCTCATCGACGTTAATTGATAACTGATGCCCTGCTGATTCGCCAGCACCTTTTGCATATCGGCCACGTAAGCGCTCAGGCTGGTCGTCGCCGTTCCGATCGGAATGACCGTCACTTCCGCAATCGCCATGTTATTGCCTCCCTATCCTTTGCTCGGGCAAACCTGGATCGGCCCGTTCATCTCCCCCTATTGTATCCAACTCCGGAAAAGATAGCAAAGCCACCGAAACATCGATTGACCGTGTGCAAAGCTTTACGAGGCGCCCTTTTGCCCAAAAGCGGCAATACCGGTTAGGAATGTCCCCCATCCCGCCTGTAACGGGATTCGCGCATTTGGTTTAATGCAAGCAGCAAATGCATATTGCGCGGGAAAACGGATTACGCTATACTAAGCGACAAGAATTGAACACCGATATTATGCCGATGACCAGCATCCAACTGCGAGGCGTTTTCGACCGGAGCAATAACATGTGTTGCTCTCTAAGTTAACCGGCTTTCCGTCCGTTACCGCGGAACCAAGGGGATCGGTCCCTGCCGCTTTAATGCAGCGTCAAACCGGTCAATTTGGGTGGCACCGCGAGCAAGCGCTCCTCGTCCCAAAGGATGAGGGCGCTTTTTGTATTTTTCGGACAAAGGAGCTGTCAAAATCATGTTAAGCATGCAATTTATCCGCGACAATCAAGAGCGGGTGCAGCAAACGGCCATCCACAAAAACATCCCCTTTCAGGTGGAGGAGCTGCTCGCGTGGGATGCCAAACGGAAGGAGCTTCTCCGGCAAACGGAAGCGATCCGGGCCCGGCGAAACCAGCTGAGCAAGGAAGTCGCTCCCCTCATGAAGCAAGGGAACCGGGGGGCGGCAGAACCGCTGATGGCACAGGTGAAAGACATGAACGAAACGCTGGGCGCCCTCGAAACGGAACTTCAGGCGGCCGAAGGCCGGGTATCGGAGCTGCTTCTGCTCGTTCCCAATATCGTGTCGGAGGATACGCCGATCGGCAAGGACGACGGCGACAACGTCGAGGTTCGCCGTTTCGGCGAAGCGCCGGTTTTTGATTTCGAGCCGCGGGACCATGTCGCCCTCGGGGAAATGCATGATTTGTTCGACATTCCGCGGGGCGTAAAAACGGCAGGGACGCGCAATTATTATTTGAAGGGCGCAGGCCTTTACCTTCACCTTGCGGTGCAGCGGCTGGCGCTGGATTATTTGGCGGCGCACGGGTTTACGCCGATGGACGTACCGGTCATGGTCCGGCCGGAAGCCTTGACCCGCACAGGGTTCTTCCCCGCAGGGCAGGATCAGACCTTCGGGATCGCGGACGAAGGAAAATGGCTTGTCGGCACGTCGGAGGTATCGCTTGTGTCGTATTACAGCGACGAAATCGTCGACGTGGGCGAGCCGATCCGGCTGGCAGGCATGTCGGCCTGTTACCGGCGCGAAATCGGCTCGGCGGGCCGGGACGTCCGTGGACTGTACCGGGTTCATCAGTTCGCCAAAGTCGAGCAGGTCGTTCTCTGCCAAAACGACCCTAGCGTATCGGAGGCTATGTTGCAGGAGATCACCGGCCATGCCGAAGCGATTTTGCGGATGCTGGAGCTTCCATACCGGGTGATGGCCGTGTGCACCGGCGATATGTCGCAAAAAACGTATAAACAATATGATATCGAGACGTGGATGCCAAGCCGCGGCGCCTACGGCGAAACGCACTCGTCGTCGAACCTGCTGGATTTTCAGGCCCGGCGTTCGAATATCCGTTACCGGGACGCGGACGGCAATCTCCAGTACTGCCATACGCTAAACAATACGGCCGTCGCTTCGCCGCGCATTCTGATCCCGCTCCTCGAAAACCATCAGCGGCCGGACGGCAGCATAGATATCCCGCAAGCGTTGCGGCCGTACATGGGCGGCATCGATCGGCTCACGCCGCCCGAACCCGAGGAATAACTTTAGGACAGAAAAAGTATTCAACCGGCATTTACCAGGATCCCCCTCATACAATACTAACAACGCGCTGCACCCGATGCGGCCGGGGATTTTGGCTTTCCCATGAAGGTTGCCGTTGATCCTGAACGATGAAGTGCATAGCCGACCTGTCCGGTTACGACCGGTACCCAAAGCATTTTCCTGTTGTTGCAGACGCCGGACCTTCAGGAATATACTGGTTGTACACAACAACAAGTCACCGCTTGCGAACGTCTCACAATCATGCTGGAGGTGTCGGGATGGAAAATCCTTCGAACGTACAGGATGTGGCAAATCTATATCTTCAAATCGCAACCGAAAATTTCAAGCAGCTCAAAGCGTCGGCCGAAAAGGCCATTAGCCAAATCAAGGACGATGCCAGGCTGAATTGGGCTCCGGGGGAAGAATCCAACAGCATCGCGGTGATCGTCAAACACGTTAGCGGCAACATGATCTCGCGCTGGACGGATTTTCTGACGACGGACGGCGAAAAACCCGGACGTAACCGGGATGAGGAATTCGAAGGCACGCTTTCGTCCCGGGAAGAGCTCCTCGCCGTGTGGAACCGGGGCTGGGGCGTATTTTTACGGACGCTTTCGGAACTCAAAGGCGAGGACCTGCTGCGGACCGTCTATATTAAGCAGAAGCCGCATTCCGTGCTTGAAGCAATCGAGCGCCAGATGTCGCATTATTCAAGCCACGTCGGCCAAATCATTTATCTCGCCAAAATGATCCAAGGCGACGAATGGCAGACGCTTAGCATACCGAAAAGAAAAAAAGCGTGATTTTCGTACCGCCCGGTCCTTTTCGAATAAGGATATCCGGAACAACAGCCCAGGATCTTAAGAAAAAAGCCTCCCGCGCCTTTTTAGGCGGGAGGCTGCATTCTATGCGGTTCCATAATCGCGACGATTTCCCGGAACCCGGGACGAAACATTCTCAAAGATTTGACGAGTCCGATTCCATCCTGTCCATGTGAGGTAGGGATCGTCCGCCATCGGTCCATGATCCTTTCGTGGATTAGGCCCTGGTATTACAAATTCCGGTTCATTTGCCGGCGTTTCTCCGCCCTTTTTCTTGCATCCCGCTCCCGATGCTGGTTGTACAACATGACGCCCAACATGGCGATCACGATACTAAAACCGACGATCAGCACTATATCCGCCAAACCGCCCGCCAGCACATAAACCGTAGACAATACAACCGCCGTACCGCAAAAAAGGCCGACGCCTGCCATGAATTTCTTCATGCACCCACTCCCTTTTCATCAGCCGAATCCAAGATCCCGTTCCCGCAAAACAGACCCGAATCCAGGTTCCGTCCAAAAAGAACATATCTTCTCCATGTTCCAAAAACAGACATCGAGCAGCGTTTTGGCGGCAAGCACCTGCCCGCAAATCGGTTTGGGGTACGTAATCCCTTTAAAAGCCGGACTGCTCCTGTAACCATTCCCGCGGCTTGTGATTATGCTGTACCATGAGGATTGGCAAAATCCTGACGAGAATGACGATGGGGCAAGGTGAAAACGAATGATGAAACCGGATTATTCCTTTATCCATGCCCGGCTGAAGTCGGGAAAATATACGATGAACAAGTTGGCCTCCGCGGGATTGACGCTGCTGATGTTCCTGCTGATTTCCCGGATGTTTCCCGTTCCGGAAACGCCTTGGAACGCGGCGGACCCCGAAATGTCCATTACGCCCGAAATTTGGGTTTACAGCTACGCCATGCTGATTTCCATCGCCTCCGATGCGATCCTCGCCGTGCTGCCGCCGCTGAGCAAAATGAAGCAGGCCGCCTTGTATGCGGCAGCGGCGTATAGCGCTTTTTACGGCCTGTTCGCCGCTAATCCCGCGTTTGACGGTTACCGCGACATCGGGGCGGCCGCGGGCGTATGCACGGTGCTCGTTTTTTTCCTGGGAAAGCGGATGTTCTCCGACCGTTCCCTGCTTACCCCGCTGTTTGCGCTGGTCGTTCCGCTCATCTGCCTGTTTTGGCTGTAAGTTGAGCACGGTTTTTCCGTCGATTAAAGCGCCTCGATCAAATCGCCCGCGATCAGGGAGGACGGGTGTCCGCGTCTTTCGGCCGCAGCTTCGCCGGCAAGTCCGTGCAGGTAAACGCCGTAAGCGGCGGCTTGGACGCCGTCCAGCCCCTGGGCCAACAATCCGGCGATGATGCCCGTCAGGACGTCTCCCGATCCGGCCGTCGCCATGCCCGCATTGCCCGTCGCATTGACATAAACGGTACCGTCCGGCCCGGCAATGACCGTTCGGGCCCCTTTGAGCACCAGCGTAACCCGATGGGTTGCCGTATACAGCGAAGCGGCACCGATCCGGTCCCGCTGGACTTCCTTGACGGACAAGCCGGTCAGGCGGGCCATCTCGCCTGGATGCGGCGTCAGCACCGTATCCGCCTTCCTTCCCTGCCAGACGGGCAAGTCTTTGCAGTCCGCGAGCATATTCAGCGCATCGGCATCGACGACAAGCGGACGCTCGGACTGCTCCCATATGCGCCGCAGCCAGCGGCCGTCTCCTTCAAACCGCCCCAGCCCGGGGCCGATGGCCAGCACGCTGCGGCTTGCGGCCAGCTGAAGCACCGTTTCGGCCGAAGCCTCGTCCCAGTCCCCGTCCGCAGCGGGGGCGAGCATAATTTCCGGCGCGGCCCCGGCCATATGCGGCAGCAGCGGTGCAGGCAGCGCCCAGGTCACGAGGCCGCTGCCCGCGCGCAAAGCCGCCCGGCTGCACAGCAGCCCCGCGCCGCTCATGCGCGGGCTTCCGGCCGCCACAAGCACGTGGCCGTACGTGCCTTTGTGGCCGTCCGGCGAGCGGCGGCGCGCCGTGTCTACGCGCAAGCGGCCGCGCAGCACCGCTTCGGTCAGCAGGTAGGCGCCCCCTTCCTGCTGACCGCACAGCTCCGAGGGAATCCCGATGGAGCGCACCACCACCTCCCCGGCGGCTTCCGCGCCGGGGTACTGCGTCAAGCCTCGCTTCAGGAACGCGAGGCAAACGGTCAGCCGGGCCGCGATGCACGGCCGGCCGGCTTCCCCCGTGTCGGCGTCCAGCCCGCTGGGGATGTCCGCCGACACGATGGTCTTGCCGCTGGCATTCGCCGCGGCAATCATGTCCGCGTAAGCGCCCCGCGGCTGGCCGTGGGCGCCGGTCCCGAGCAGGGCATCGACGATGCCCGTGCATCCGCCATAGTCCACGGCATCGCGCCCGTGGACAAGCAAGGGGATGCCAAGGGCAGCGGCGGCGTCCCGCTGCAGGGCGGCATCCCCTTGCAGCTGCTCCGGCGGCAGGGCATAGACCACCGTCACGCGGATGCCCGCCTCGCGCAAATGACGCGCGGCCACCAAACCGTCGCCGCCGTTGTTGCCCTTGCCGGCGAGGATCAGCCAATGCTCGCGTTCCGGCTGATCCAGCGCAAGGCCGGCGTCGCCCCGGATGCATCCGCGCCCTCCTGCTTGCCGGCCGATGCCTTCCGCCTCATTCCTGTCTGCCCGCGCAGGCTGCCGCTCGCGGCAAAGCCGGATCACTTCCTCCGCGATCGCCTTGCCGGCGTTTTCCATCAGCGCCATGGAAGGAATGCCGATCTCCTCTATGGCGCGGCGATCAAGCTCCCGCATCTGCGCCGAAGTTACGATATGCATTCATGTCTACCTCCTTGTCAGCAGGTCCGCGACCCATCATTTTCGCGTAAACCGACCGCATGCTCCGCCTTGAGGGAAGCCGAGCCCGCTTGCTTGCCTTAATACCCCACCGTAAACCTTGAACGGACGAAATAAGGATCCTCCAGTTCATCCACGAGCGCCGCGGCCAAATCGGCGATCGTGATCCGGCTGCTGCCGAGCTCGTCGGTGATCAGCCGGTCGATGCCGATTCTGAAATTGCCGCTGCGGGGGCCGTCTTCCAGTGCGGCCGCCGGACTCAAATACGTCCAATCCAGGTCGGAACGGCTGTAAATCACGTAGGCGTCGGCATGCGCCGCAGCCAGCGGAAACCATTCTTCCGGAAACGAAGGCGTATCCATCAGCCGGGTGCCGTCATCGGTCAGCAGGCTGCCGGCGCCGCCTACGACAAGCAGGCGTTTCGTTCCCGAACGGCGCACCCCTTCGATCAGCGAACGCGCCGCTTCAAGCAGCTCCTCCTCTTCTCCCGGCTTCGGTCCGTAGGCGCTGATCACCGCCTCGCGTCCTTTCGCATTTCTTTCGACCGTCGCGGGGTCCAACAAATTCCCCTCCACGACATGCAGACGTTCATGCTCTATCTTTAACCGGGAGGCGTCGCGCACGACGGCCGTTATGTCATGGCCGCGGTTTAGCGCCTCCCGGACCAAGGCCTGCCCGACTTTGCCGGTGGCTCCAAAAATCGTTATGTTCATGGGGTGAATGGTTTCTGTCATGAAGATGTCTCCTCTGTCTCAATTTGCTTTGAACCTGCCGAAGCTTCAGTCCAAATGATCGCTTTTCCGCTATTCCTATATTACCCTCAAAAGCCGTTTTATGCCCGCAAATCTTCGATGGCGTTCAATAAGATCATTTGTTGTTTTGTGCAACGTCTGCCGAATGACCAAGTGCGCTTCCTCGAAGCGGTATCGAAGATTTTTTTCCTATCCCTCGCAAAAAAGCGCCGCGCTCCCGGGTACGGGAGGCGCGGCGCCTTGGCCTTCGTTGGCCTTGCAAGCCCATGTATTCGTTTATGCCGCGGCGTCCGTTCCGGCGCCATCGCATACCGCTTCGGAGGAGGAAAGAGCCGGCGAACCCTGCGTTACGAATACACCGGTTCCAGCTCTTCCGACGGCACGACGGCCGCTTTCAGTTCCAGCTCAAGCTCTTCCGCGTATTTCCGAACCTGCTCGTCGCTATAGCCCAACTGCTCCGCCATGAAGCTGACGACGGGTTCTTTCCACTGCCGCACCCATGCGATATCGAAAAACAGCGCCCCGGTCCGCCGGATGAAAAAGTCGACGGGTGTTGCCGCCATTTCCTCTTCGATCGCGTACAGAAGCATCGCCTGCACTTCCCGGGACAGTCCGCGGCCCGTTCCGGCCTGTTGCGCCGAAAGGATCCGGTCGAATACGGCCGGAACGTTCGAGCCGTAACGGAGCGCGAGCCGTTGGGCGGATTCCGGCGCGAGGCCGATTTGCTTGCCTTTTTCCGTCATTTCGCGAACGAATTCGGGAAAACGCGCCGAGCCGCCTACATCCCCGCCGGAAATGGGCAGTGTCCGCGTAGCGCACGGGGCGAACGGCCCGAACCCTTCGGCCTGGAGCTTCCGGGCGAGCAGATCCGTGATGGTTTCGGCCATTTTACGGTAACCCGTCAGCTTGCCGCCGGCGATCGTCAGCATGCCCGAAGGCGAAACGAAGATTTCGTCGCGCCGCGAGACTTCCGAAGGCGATTTGCCTTCCTCATAGATCAGCGGACGCAGGCCCGCCCAGCTGGATTCGATATCCTTCGCCGTCAGCAGCAGCTCCGGAAACATATGATTGCAAGCAGCCAACAAATAATCCCGGTCCTCGGCCGTCGCGCGCGGATGAACCGTGTCTCCCGCATAGTCGGTATCGGTCGTGCCCACGTACGTTTTTCCGTCGCGGGGAATGGCAAACACCATCCGTTTGTCGGCCGTATCGAAGTAAATCGCCTGCCGGAGCGGAAAACGCGAGCCGTCGAAAACCAGATGCACGCCTTTGGTCAGGCGCAGCGTTTTGCCGGATTTGGACCGGTCCAGCTCCCGCAGCGTATCGACCCAAGGCCCGGTTGCATTGACGACTTTCCGGGCCCGGATCTCGTATACGCCCCCGCCGATGACGTCTCTTGCCTTCGCCCCGACCAGTTTGCCGCCTTCGTATATAAGCTCCTCCGCTTTGGCGTAATTGACGGCGCTCGCCCCGGCTTCCACCGCTTTTTTCATGACTTCGATCGTCAGGCGCGCGTCATCCGTGCGGTACTCCACGTAATAACCGCCGCCTCTTAAGCCCTGCTTCCGCAGCAGCGGCTCTTTGCCGAGCGTCTCTTCTTTGCTTAACATTTTGCGTCGTTCTTCGGGTTTTACCCCTGCCAGGAAATCGTACACGCGCAGCCCGACCGACGTCGTAAACGCCCCGAACGTGCCGTCTTCGTAAAACGGCAGGAGCATCCACTCCGGCGTCGTGACGTGGGGCCCGTTTTCATAAACCACGGCGCGTTCCTTGCCGACCTCGGCCACCATCTTCACCTCGAACTGCTTCAAGTAGCGAAGCCCGCCGTGGACCAGCTTGGTCGATCGGCTGGACGTTCCCGCCGCAAAATCCTGCATCTCGATCAAGGCCGTTTTCATTCCCCGCTTCTGCGCATCCAGGGCGATGCCGGCCCCCGTGATGCCGCCGCCGATAATCAGAACGTCATACATCCCGTTTGCCATTTCCTCAAGCTTGGTTCGGCGATCCATTCCGGAAAACCTATGCTTCATATCGCAGCCCCTCTTTCCATAAAGTAAAAAAACCACGAAGATCCCGCGGCTTTCGCGTGCAAAACGCGAAGCGCGGGCGTTCGTGGTTGTCTCAAACGTCTCCTACCATCGTATGAACTTGTAATCATTATAGCATGCAAACGGCGATCGCAGTATCCCTATTTGTAAGCCATGGCCGCCCGAACCGCCTTTTGCCATCCTTCGTACAGGCGGCGCCTCTCATCATCGGGCATGGCCGGTTTAAAAGACCGGTCGAGCCTCCAGCTCCCTTTGATCTCGTCCTTGTCCTTCCAATAGCCGACCGCAAGCCCGGCCAAATAAGCGGCGCCCAGCGCCGTCGTTTCGTTGACGATCGGCCGCTCCACTTCCGTATCGAGCAGATCGCTTTGAAACTGCATCAGAAATTCGTTGCGCACCGCGCCCCCGTCCACGCGCAGGCTGGTCAGCTTCAGTCCGGAATCGACGGCCATCACGTCCAGCACGTCCTTGCTCTGATACGCCAGCGATTCCAGCGTCGCCCGAACGAAATGCTCTTTTGTCGTTCCGCGCGTCAGCCCGAAAACGGCTCCCCGCATGTCGCCGTCCCAATAGGGCGTGCCCATGCCGACGAATGCAGGCACGACGTATACGCCTTCGGTCGACGGGACGCGTGCCGCATACTGCTCGCTGTCCGCCGCGGTTTTCAGCATCCGCAGCGAATCCCGCAGCCACTGCAAAGCCGATCCGGCCACAAACACGCTGCCTTCAAGCGCGTATTCGATCCGGCCGACGATCCCCCAGGCAATGGTCGTCAGTAGGCCGTGTTTGGAGTCGACCGCCTCATGCCCGGTATTCATCAGCATGAAGCAGCCGGTTCCATACGTGTTTTTGGCCATCCCTTTCTCGAAGCAGGCCTGACCGAACAGCGCCGCCTGCTGGTCGCCCGCGATGCCGGCGATCGGCACCTGCCTGCCGAAGAAATGGGGCTCCACGGTGCTTCCGTATACCTCGGAGGACGAACGCACCTCCGGGAGCATCGCTTTCGGAATATCTAAAATTTGAAGCAATTGGTCGTCCCAAGCAAGCTCGTGGATGTTATAAAGAAGCGTCCTCGACGCATTGGAATAATCGGTCACATGCGCCTTGCCGCCGGTCAGCTTCCATACAAGCCAGGAATCGATCGTGCCGAACAGCAGCTCGCCTTTTTCCGCCTTTTCACGGGCTCCCTCGACGTGGTCGAGGAGCCATTTGATTTTCGTTCCTGAAAAATAAGCATCGATGACGAGGCCCGTCTTTTGGCGGAACAGTTCTTCATATCCCCGGCCCTTTAAGTCTTCGCAAATGTCGGCCGATTGCCTGGACTGCCATACGATCGCGCGATGGATCGGCCTCCCCGTATTTCTGTCCCACACAACCGCCGTCTCCCGCTGGTTCGTAATGCCGATCGCTTCGATCTGCTCGGGCCCGATGCCCGCCATCGACAACGACCCGGCAATCACGGCCAGCACCGAAACCCAGATTTCGTTCGCATCGTGCTCGACCCAGCCCGGTTCCGGAAAATACTGCTTGATTTCTTGCTGAGCCGAGCTGACGACCTGCCCGTTTTTATCGAAAATGATGGCCCGGGAGCTGGTCGTCCCTTGATCGAGGGCCATAATATAGGTTTGCGGCAACCTAGTCCCCCCCTTACTCCTTCTGCTCAAAATGTTTCCACAGTTCGACGTTCGACGTCGTCACGGCCGACGCTCCCGCGGCAATCGCCTGTTCCACGTCGTTCACCGTGCGGATCAGTCCGCCCGCGAACACCGGAATCCCGGTCCGTTCGGACACTTCGGTAATCATGTGCGGGATGACGCCGGGAAGCACTTCGATGTAATCGGGCTGCGTCCGTTTGAACATCGCGTAGCTTTTCTCCAATGCGTTCGTATCCAGCAGGAATAAGCGCTGAATGGCAAGCAGCCCGTTTTGCTTCGTTTTCGCGATGACCCCGGCCCGGGTCGAAACGATGCCCGCCGGCTTCACGACCTGGCACAAATACTCCGCCGCGTATTCGTCGTTTTTCAGTCCCTCGATCAGATCCGCGTGGAGCAGCGGCTTTTTGCCGTGCGATTTCGCGAGTTGAACGATCGAACTGATTTGGCTGATATGCGTATCCAAAATGACGATATGCTCGTACGACAATTTCATCAGTTTTTCCAGGTCCTTCACTTTACGGGCGGCCGGCAAAATGCGTTGATTCGTAAAGGTCATATCGCTCCCCCATCCCTGTTCCTTTTTACGATAAAACGAAAAAGAGAAAAGAAAAACACCAAACGGTCCACAGAGGGACTTCATTCGCGTGTTCTCCTTTTCTCCGCCACTTTTATGAACTTGCGATTCATTATAAATCAAAATGTAAGCGGTGTCTACCCGCTTCGGCCGGCGGCGAAAGCGGTTCGCCGGATATAAAAGCGTTCTTTATGTTTAAACTTTCTTATAATCATAAAAATATAGACACCCGTTATCCGCGCTAATTTTTCTTCGGATACCAGGACGGCCGTCCTCGAAGCTTGTTCTTTTCTGTTATCATATGGGATAACCCATTTTTATCCACATGGTGCGCCGCCGACAAAACCAAAAGCGGCGATCAGGAGCGATTCTTTATTTTGCAAAGGAGCTGATGAATGCATGGTTGCAGAGTACATCATCCGTTTGGCGGTAGCCGGGCTGCTTGGCGCGGTCATCGGCCTGGAGCGGGAGCTGCGGGCCAAGGAGGCGGGGCTCAGAACCCATTTTCTCGTCGCGGTCGGCAGCGCGCTTATTATGCTTGTGTCGCAATACGGCTTTTCCCAGGTGCTGGAACATGATCATGTCTCGCTGGATCCGAGCCGCGTCGCGGCGCAGGCGGTCAGCGGCATCGGTTTTCTCGGGGCAGGCATGATCATCATTGAACGGAAAATGGTGCGCGGATTGACGACGGCCGCCGGGGTATGGGCGACCTCCGGCATCGGCCTGACGATCGGTTCGGGCATGTATGCCGCGGGCATCAGCGCGACGGTCCTTGTCATGATCGGCCTGGAACTGCTCAGCATGATTTTCAAATCCGGGCGGGCGCTGCAGATTTCCTTCGAGCTGGATTCCAAATCATCCGTCAAGCCGATATTGGAGTCGCTAACGTCGCGGAAAATCTCCATATCGTCATACGAAATGGAGCAGGACCCCGAACGCCTTGGCATTTACCACCTTAAAATCGATGCCAAAACGAAATATAACGGAACCCTGCAGGAGCTGCTCGAGGATCTGGACAGCTTGCCGCATATTTTGTCGGCGAAGCTGGAATAATTCAGGAAATATTGAAATCCGGAGCCTATTGTGCAATAGTGGAATCAAAAGCGATGAAGGAGGGTTGCGCATTGCCGTTTGCGGCTTGGATTCATGCAGATGATCTCACCGGTACGCAGTCCGGAATCATCTTTACGGGGTTTGCGGTGATCGCGTTCATATGGATATACGTCCGCACCGCCCGCTCTTTTCGAAAGGCCGCCTCGGAACGGCTTGAAAGGCTGCGCCAGACGCTTGATCCGTACTGCCGCGCGGCGGGCATGCTGAGCGGCGATGCGGATGCCGCTCCGGATGAAGCGGAGCATGAGCCCGAACCGCTGCATCTGCTCCTGCAGCAATGCAAAGCTGCCCCTCTGGTGACGACGGAGATGATCGAAGCCATCGACGCTTATGCCAGGGAACGGGACGCCTCGCGCCATGCCCAGCTTGAACGGCTGCTGGACCGCGAGATCAAGAAAAAAATCGCCGAGCAGGCTTCCATTATCCGCTCGTTGGACAACCCGGGGTGGGGAACGGCCTTTTGGAAGCTCGTGCGGCCTGCGGTGCCTTTTTTCCTGTTGGCTTGCATCGTCTATTGGAGCCTGGGGCTTTACGGGCAGTTCCATGATCATCGTATTCCGGCGTTTTCCTGGACCGGAGTCGAGCTGTGGATGCGGTATGTTTCATGCCTCGTGGCCGTCGTTTCCTTTCATTTTGCCGTCATGACGCCCCGCAAGGATTCGCCCAAATACGCTTATCGGATGCTGGCCTTATGCATCACCGCCGCGGCAGCAGCCCATCTTGCCGGCCTGGAGGCTGCCCCTTACATATTAGCGGTTCAAATTCTCTTGTTTTTGTGCGGTTTCGGATTGGGACCGAAACGTTCGCGGAGGGACCGTCCGTACGCGGGTTCCGCCGACTTGTTGGAGCATGGCGACCCGACGCGGCACAACAAATAACCCGCTGACGGCAAGCCTTCGTTTACGGCTTGCTGCATCAGCGGGTTTTGACTTTTCCGTTCCGTCCTTCCGTGTCTGTTTCTGTTCGGGTGCTCGCCTGGGAAGATTCCGGGGGCTGAAGCAGATTTGCCCGGCCGCCGCTACCTGCGGTCCGGCGCGGCCTTTTTCAAATCCTGCCTCGCCCTGGCCGCGATTCCTGCCTTCGCCGGCTTGGAGGGCGTATTCTCAAAGCGCTTCCGCTCCGTCCGTTCCATTTGCACGATTTGGCCTTCATGCACGACGATATGCAGGGAACCGAATTCCATGTCGTTTAGCTGGCCGGCGATCCTCTCAAGCCATACCTCATTTAACTGGAGCCCTTTTGCCATGACAAGCGCCTCCTTTGCTTCAGAACGATATTCATGAATTCCATACACAATCAATTCATTCTTTTCCAACCAATTTACTTTGTTTTATGATGTTACAGTTACATTATCATGCCGCCAAAATCGCTGTCAATCCGGATTTTGCAAAATTTGCTCCGGCCGCTCCCGGGGCCGCGTCAATGCTCATGTTTTCTTGCATACAGGCTCTTGATCAGCAGGGTCGCGAGAGCCAGCAGCAGAAGCAGCGAAGCGACGGCAAACGAGGCCGAAAACTGGTACTCGTTGTACAGGATCTCCACATGCAGCGGCAGCGTGTTCGTCTCTCCGCGGATATGTCCCGACACGACCGATACCGCGCCGAATTCCCCCATCGCCCTCGCATTGCAAAGGATGATTCCGTAAATCAGGCCCCATTTGATGTTCGGCAGCGTCACCTTCGTAAACACGGTCCAGCCTTTCGCGCCGAGCGTGATGGCCGCCTCCTCTTCCTGCTGGCCCTGATCTTCCATGAGCGGGATCAGTTCCCTCGCCACGAAAGGAAAGGTGACAAAAAGCGTCGCCAGCACGATGCCGGGGACGGCATAAATGATTTTGACGTCATGGTCCGCCAGCCACGGGCCGAACCAGCCGTTCGCCCCGAACACCAGCACGAAGATCAGCCCGCCGATGACCGGGGAAACCGCAAACGGCAAATCGATCAACGTGATCAAAACGCCTTTGCCTTTAAATTTGAATTTGGCGATCGCCCAAGCGGCGGCCACCCCGAAAATCGTATTCAAGGGAACGGTCGCCAGCGCCACAAGCAGCGTCAGCTTCAGCGCCGACAGCGCATCCGGGTCCGACAAAGCAGTGATATACACGTCCCATCCCTTTTTCAGCGCCTGCGTCAGGACGACGACAAGCGGCAGCACGATCAGCCACAGCAAAACCAGGCCTGCGCCGGCTATCAGCAGCCATTTGACGAACGGTCTTTCCGTTGCGGCCCGCGACGTCTGCACTTGCTTCACGGCAGCGGCTCCAGGTACGCCTCCCGCCATCTATACCGCCTCCTTTTTCCGGCTGGACCATCGCTGCAGCGAATTGATGACCAGCAGCATCAGGAACGAAATGAGCAGCAGCAGCACCGCTACGGCCGACGCCCCCGCGTAATCGTACTGTTCCAGCTTGGACATGATGAGCAGCGGCGCGATTTCCGTTTTCATCGGCATATTGCCGGATATAAACACGACCGAGCCGTACTCCCCGATGCCTCTGGCAAAAGCGAGAGCAAAGCCGGTCAGCAGCGGCGGAACTAGCGCCGGCAGCACGATGCTGCGGAACGTCCGGAACCTGCCGGCCCCAAGCGTGGCGGAAGCCTCCTCGGCATCGCGGTCCATATCCTGCAGGACCGGCTGGAGCGTCCGGACGACAAACGGCAGGCCGATGAACATCAGCGCCAGCGTGATGCCAAGCTGCGAAAAGGCGACTTTGACGCCAAGCGGCGCCAGCAGCGAGCCGATCCATCCGTTCGGGGCATATAAGGCGGTCAGCGACACGCCAGCCACCGCCGTCGGCAGCGCAAACGGCAAATCGATCAGCGCGTCGCACAGCTTCCTTCCCGGAAATTCGTAACGGACGAGTACCCAGGCGAGCAGCAGGCCAAGCACGGCATCCACGAGCGCGGCCGCGGCCGACGTCGTGAAGCTGATCCGGTACGAGGCAAGCACGCGCGGGTCGGTCGCCACCTGCCAAAACTTGGCCCAGTCGAGACCGGTCGAGTTGATGAGCAGCGCCGAGAGCGGCACCAGCACGACCAGGCTCAAATACGCGACGCTGAATCCCAGCGTCAGGCCGAAGCCGGGAAGCACCCGGCTTTGACCCGTTTTTCTTCGGCTCATGCGTTCACCCCTTCCCTTGTTCGGTCCCCGTTATTTGCCCGGCGTATAAATTTCGTCGAATACCCCTCCGTCGTTAAAATGTTTCGCTTGCGTTTCGTCCCATGTCCCGAAAATATCCTTCAGCGTAAACAGATCGAGCGTTTTAAACGTGTCCTTATACTGGTCCAGCACCGATGAAAGCGTCGGGCGGTAGAAGTTTTCCGCTGCGATTTTTTGCCCTTCCTCCGAATACAGATACTTCAGGTAAGCTTCCGCGACCTCGCGCGTCCCTTTTTTGTCCACGACTTTATCCACGACCGCCACCGGCGGTTCCGCCAAAATGCTGACCGAAGGATAAACGATGTCGAATTTGTCCGGGCCCAGCTCCTTGACCGACAGCAGCGCTTCGTTTTCCCACGCAAGCAGCACGTCGCCGATGCCCCGCTCCACGAACGTCGTCGTCGCCCCGCGGGCTCCGGTGTCCAGCACGGGCACATGCTTGAACAGCTCGCGCACGAATTCTTTTGCTTTTTGCTCGTCGTTGTTGTTCTGCTTCAGGGCGTATCCCCAAGCGGCCAGGTAATTCCACCTTGCTCCGCCCGACGTTTTCGGATTCGGCGTAATGACCTGCACGTCGCCCTTGATCAGGTCGTTCCAGTCCTTGATGCCCTTCGGGTTGCCTTTCCGCACCAAAAAGACGATGGTCGAATTGTACGGCGTGCTGTTCAGCTCGAATTTGTCCTGCCATCCCTCTCGAATGAGCCCTTTTTTCTGGATGGCGTCGATGTCGTAACCCAAAGCGAGCGTCACCACGTCCGCCTCCAATCCGTCGATCACGGAGCGGCTTTGCGCTCCGGAACCGCCATGGGACTGCTTGATCGTGACTTTTTGCCCCTTTTCTTTTTCCCAATACGCCGCAAACGCCTTGTTGTAATTTTCATACAGCTCCCGGGTCGGGTCATACGAAACGTTCAGCAATTGAATCTCTTTGGCTTCGCTTTTGGTTTCGCTTTTGGCCTCGCTGCCTTGGCTCTGTCCCCCCGCCGCTGCGGACTCACCGGCTTCTTTTTTTGCGCCGCAAGCGGCCAGCGCCGCCGTCAGCAGCACTGCGAGCGTGATTGCCGCTCCTTTTTTTGCGATTTGGATCCCCTTGCGATTCATCATGGTCCCACTCCCATTTCTTAAATGATGTTCCCCGCCTAAGCTTCAAGCCACAAAAAAACGGAGAAACCCCTGTCCAATGATCTGCGCGTGCTAAAAAAGCGCATCTTGCCATTCGGATCGGCGGTTCCTCCGTTTGTACGGCGGGAACGATGTGATTCGGATAATGCTGTTATTTTTGATTAATCCTACCTGTTTAGTATGTTATATTCGTATTGTAATCATGACCCTTTGCGCCGTCAATCCTTTTTTTAGAAAAAAAGCGGCTTTTTTCAAACGGCGGCGAACCCGCATAAAAAGGCAGCCTTCGCATTCAAGCGAAAGCTGCCTGAAGCCGCACGCAAAATATTATTTATACACCGGGACGACGCAAACCGGTTTCGGCAGCGAAAGCGTATGCCCCGTCGGCGTCAACCGTCCGCTTTCCTTGTCGATGCGGAAGGAAACGACCGAGTCGCTGTTCTGGTTCGCGGCAAGCACATAACCGCCTTTGACGACCGCGAAGTTGCGCGGGGTTCGGCCCCCCGTCGATACCCACTCGACCGCCTTGAGAAGCCCTGTAAACGGGTCGACGTGATACAGTCCGATGCTGTCGTCGCTGCGGTTCGAGGCGTACAAAAAAAGTCCGCATGGCGAAATATGGATGTCCGCGCTGCTGCTTCCGGTTGCGGCTCCTTCCGGCAATGCGGACAAGGTCTGCAAAAGCTCCAGATTCCCGGCTTCCGCATCGAACGCATACACATTGACCGTATCGTCCAGCTCATTGATGCCGTACGCCCATTTGCCCGAAGGATGGAATTCGAAATGGCGCGGACCCGCCCCCGGAGCGATTTTAACCCTGTTATGCTCCTGAAGCTTGCCGCCGTCCAAACGGTAAAACACGATTTCATCCAAGCCGAGATCGCATACCAGCGCGTATGTCCCGGTCGGGTCCTGGAACACGGAATGCGGATGCGCCCCTTCCTGGCGTTCCTTATTGACGCTGCTGCCGCTATGGCGGACGAGGCTCGTCTCGGCAAGCTTCCCGTCGCCTTCGATCCGGTAGGCGTTCACGTGGCCGCTGGAATAATTGGCCGCCAGCACGTGGCTTCCATCCCGGGTTAACGCGATGTAGCAAGGGGCCGAGCCGTGGGTCGGCTTGCGGTCCAGCAGCTGCAGTTCGCCGGTTTCCCCATCTACCGCGTAGGCGTACACTTCGCCTTCCTCCGTCTCGCTCACGGCATACAAACGGTCTTTGGCCGCATCCAGCGCAAGGAACGACGCATTCGCGATGCCGTCCGTTCCGCGCACGATTTCCATGCTGCCGTTATCCATGTCGAGGGCGCACAGAAAAATGCCTTCTTCGTCCGCCCCGGCGTATGTACCGGCGTAAAACCATCTTTTGTTGTCGCTCATCCTTTTCATCCCGCTCCTTCATTCTATTTTCCCTTGCTGTGTCCATGTCGCTTGTCCGTTACTCTAACAATAATCTTTTCCGTGCCGCGGGGCAACGCTAACTTCGCTTTTTTCGGGCGGCGAAAAAACGCCCTTCCCCGTTCTCTTTGCTGCCATTCCCATCCTTTATGCCGAAACTTTTTGCAGGTATAATGGTATCGGAACGCAAGTTCTTCCATTTTTAGGACGTGAACGCATGAGCCCTCTTGCATGCGGACATGCTGTGAGGGAGACTCTGCGTTTCCGGGCTTGGATCGCGTTGATGTAAGTCCGGCAGGAAAGCGTAAGCTTCCGAAGCAATCGGCAATGTCTAGATGAGAGAAAACGTTTTGGAGGAGGAGATTGGATTGAAATCGGTAGCCGTATTTTGCGGTTCAAGCAAAGGCGCGTCGGACGTGTACGTGGAAGGCGCAAAGCAGCTCGGGAAGGAACTGGCACGGCGCGGCATTACGCTGGTGTACGGCGGTTCCAGCATCGGCGTGATGGGGGCGGTCGCGGATGCCGTCCTGGCGGAAGGCGGACAGGCGATCGGCGTCATGCCGGGGTTTTTGGACAAAAGGGAAATATCCCACAAGCATCTCACGGAGCTGATCATCGTCGATTCGATGCATGAGCGGAAGGCCAAAATGGCCGAATTGTCCGAAGGATTCATGACCCTGCCGGGAGGGCCGGGAACGATGGAGGAATTTTTCGAAATCTTTACGTGGGCCCAGCTCGGGCTGCACCGCAAGCCGCTCGGATTCCTGAACATCAACCATTATTACGATCCTCTGCTCGAGTTTTTCAAGCATATGGCCCGCGAGCAGTTCCTGCACGAAAAATATTTGTCCATGGCTTTGGTCGACACCGACCCGGGCCGTTTGCTCGACCAGTTCGGCGCCTACGAGCCGCCGGCCGTCAAAACCTTTCTCAAGCCCGACCAAACGTAACATAGATGAAGCCAAAAACAGACCGGGGGTTTGCCGCGCCCGGTCTGTTTTTTCGTTATTTTTGAATCGTAAGGCTGAATGTTTTTGGGATGAACGTACCGGGATATTCCTCCACCTCGAAGGTTAGGGGCTGCGGATAGGACTTGCCGGGAATGTCGAAATAATACGCATCGAGTCCGGTATCGGCATCCTTCCTCCACCCCTCGTGAATCGCCTCGGCATTGTTGGTAATCAACTTATGCTTGTTTCCTTTTCCGTCCGTGAATTCGGGATTTACTTTCATAAACCGGGTAATCCGCGGATCAAAACTCGGGAACCCCGAGGTGATGCGGATCCGTTCGTGTGACGTTTCGATGGAAGCCAGCTTCAGCCTGCTGTCCGGCGCTTGAATCAGCTTAAACTGTTTCGTGTCGATCACGAGCTTCCTTTTCCCCCGAAAAGCCGTTTCAATCCCTGATCCCCGCAGCTCAAGCGGGTCTCCCTTCACATAGTCCGGAGCATGGAAACTAAAGATGAGCTCGCCGTTTTCCTTTATCGGGCCCATGGCTGGCTGAAGCATGTTTCCGCGGTCATTTTTCGTGTAGAGTCCCCAATCCAAAAAACGGGCGATATTAGGCGTGCCGGCATCCGAAGTCAGTTTTAAGTTCAAACGCTCGGGAACCTGCACCATCGTTTCCAGCTTGATCTTCTGGCCTTCCAAATCAAACGATTGGCCAGCCGGTATCGTTCGTTCAAGCACCGCAAGCTTGGATAGGTCTACGGGAATCTTTACCTCCAGAAATTTTTGCGTCGCTACCGGCTCGCCGTTGCTCCACTTACCCGAAAAATAAAACTCGTCCGGAAGCTGCGTGCCGCCAGCCAGGTCGAAGATCAGCATATCCCGGTAGCTTCCCTCGTCGTAATATCCCGTTTTTTGACGATGGTCGCGCACGAATTGCCGAAACGGCAGCTTATCGTAGGTTTTCGTGTACAGGCCGGGATTTACGGGCGTGATCCGATCCCCTTGATCGCTTTTCGATGTATAAAACAGCACGACATGCTTCCGGTCCGTCATGATTCCGTCCACCGTGACATGGTACCCCTCATAGGATGCCGTTGCGCCGACCGCCTGATATTTTCCCTGATCCAAAGCTTCCCTCAGCATCCCCCGTTTGCCGACGGACCATTCGACGTAAGCCGGAATTTGCCGTTCGGCTGCACTCTGCAAGGATGCCGAACGGCCTCCAAAAGTCAGCTCGGGCACATAGACGGCAGCCGCAACAAGCAAAAGTAATGCTGCGGCGCAGGATGCAGCCACCCTGCCGACCCGCCGCCGGTATTGGGCTTTTCCCCCTCGCGCCATTCCGTTTTTGATCGCGGCATCAAGCCGCTGTTCGGGAATTCTCCGCCTGGCGATATGCGCCGGCTCGAAATATTGCTCGAGCAGCCGTTCCTGTTCATTCCCCATGATATACCTCGCCCCCTGCGTTCAGTTTGCCTCGCAGCTGCTTCAAGCCTTGATGAAGCCATGTTTTTACCGTGCCCTCCGGTTTGCCCAACACGTTGGCAATTTCGGCAAGCGTCATATCCTGATAGTATTTCAGCACAAGCACATGCCTGTATTTCGGCCTCAGCCGCCTCATCGCATGATGCAAATCCAGCCTGCTGTCGCTGACCATCTCGGCCATGCGCTCACCTTTGTCGAACGTAAGCGGCAGGGTCCGTTTCCTCCGCTTCTGTTCGTCGATGCAGCAGCGGATCAGAATGCGGACCAGCCATGCCTCGAAAGCCGAAGGTTCTTTCAGCTTGGCGCAGTTCGCCCAGGCTTTGCACACCGCTTCCTGCATGGCTTCAAGCGCGTCCGCCTCATTGCCCAAATAGCTGTACGCAATGCCGTACAGCTTTCTCTTTAATCCGGATACCAGCGCGTAAAACGCTTCTTCATCCCCTGGCAGGCAGCGGCCGTAAGTTCCGGGTCGCTCATCACGCTTAACCCCTTTCCTGCATTTTCACCGGCCGGTGAAGATTCATCGAACCATTCCAGGATCGATAACGGATGTTGTCATTTCCGTATATTTAAGACAGCTCAGAAGCGTAAACGGTTTTATTTTTTGTCCATCGATTTTGCACGTCCCTACATAAAAAACGCAGCAAAAAAGCAGCCCCTTCTTCGGAAGCTGCCTGTCTATTACTGCGATATTAAACCGGGTCCGCGGTTCCGGCTTCAACGATCTGGCGTTTGACGTCCTTCATCGTGATCCCGTCCAGATATCGTTCCAGCGCGGATTCTCCGCCGCTGTATATTTGATCCATGATCCCCTGGATATTGGCCGCAACCTCGCAATTCAGCTCTTCGCCGCCGGAGCACCAGCCCGGCTTCAAGGAGCCTCGGGCGAGCAAACGATACAAGTCTCCCAGCGTCGCGTTTTCGGTGTCCGGATTCAGCAGATACCCTCCGCCGACGCCTTCTTTTGTCGCCACGTACCCATGTTTGCGCAGCAGGCCGAGCACCTTGCGTATGCGTGCAGGATGCGTGCATACGCTTTTGGCGATTTCCTCGCTGTTAGCCATATGATCCTCTTTTACGCTAAGAAGGGTTAAACAATGGACGGCAATGTTAAACTCACTATTCATTTTTGCTCCTCCTTATACTGTAATTATATGGTTAACAGTTGCCGGTGTCAACCTGGGCGGACCATTTCCTTTACGTTCCTTTGGGGTCCGGACACGAAATCTACAACCTTTATTTCTAGTGTATCAAGCCGCCGGAAAGATAAACCCCATCCTTGTGATTTTATCTTGTTTCGGGTTCGTGTTACAATAGAACGGCGGAAGAAAATGCTTCCGCCTATTTTGGGGCAAGGAGCTGAACGCAAGGCCATGATCCATTACATTCGTTTGCGTTAATGAGAGGTGCAGGTTTAAATCGACCCGGCCGCTTTTTTTTGAAGCCTGAAGCCGAGGTTTATTTAGCTGCGCCTTTTTCATTTGACCCGGGATTTGCAAGATCCCGAACCAAACGAAATGAATGGGGTGTATTTGCGTTGTCCAAAAAAGAACATCTGCATCATTTGGCGAGCCTTTTGGCCCGCCACGCAACCATCTTCCGCTGTCCCGTCTGCGGCGGGGCCATGAACATGGCGGGCGAACGAAGCCTGTCATGCACGGCCGGCCACCTTTTTGATCTGTCCCGCGACGGGTACGTCCATCTGCTGCCGAACGCCAAGCCGGGCAAATACGAAAAGGAATTGTTCGCGGCGCGCAGGCTGATCAACGACGCCGGATATTTCGATTTGCTGCTCGAACATTTATTTTCCGTCATCAACGGCAACATACGGCCGGATCCGGCCGACTCCTTGGCGCTGCTGGATGCCGGATGCGGCGAAGGATCGCATGTATCCGCTTTGCAAGCCAAACTGGAGTCTGCCATGAACCAAGACATCGTCGCGGTAGGGGCCGATCTGTCCAAGCCGGGCATCGTGACGGCCGCCAAAAGAAACGCCCGCGCCATCTGGGTCGTGGCCGATTTGGCCCGCAGCCCGTTTCGGGATCAAGCGTTTGACGTCGTCACGAATATATTGTCCCCCTCCAATTACGGGGAATTCCGGCGGCTGCTCAAACCGAACGGCATGCTTGCGAAAGTGGTTCCGGGACCGGAGTATTTGCGGGAGTTCAGGCAATTTCTGTACGGGGAGCGTGCCCGCCGCACGAAGGCTGCGGAACATACGGCCGCGTTGTTCGCCAAACATTTTCCGGGCATGAAGCAGCGCCGCGTGCGATACGAAGCCGAGCTGGAGCCGCATCATTTGGAAGCCATGCTCCGGATGACGCCGCTGTCCTGGCAAGCCGCCGAGGAACAGGTCCGGGGGCTGCTCGCCCATAGCTCCTTTAGGCTGACGTTTGATTTTTATATTTTATGGGGAAAACCGTTTATCGGATGAATATTTTTACTAATGAATGTTTTAGCCCAAAAAGCGTACCTCCTTCCAGGCTCCCTGGAAGGGGTACGCTTTTGTCGTTCAGGCCAAGGCTCGCGCCAATTCCGTTAATACGTCGGCGGGTCCGCATGCTCCAGGCCGGGGATCGATTTGCCCTTCGGCAGCTCAAAGGACCATTCCACGTTGTTGTACCATTTGTCCGTAACGATGCGGATAAGCGTCGCTTTTTCGGGCAGCCGTTTCATTCCGTTCACGATAAAGCCCGGGTCCCCCGTTGCCTCGTTCCATTCACCCCACCCGACCGATCCTCTGTACGTCACCGGGTATTCCTTTCCGTCCGAATCCTTTACGATCCATTCGTCATGGTTGAACATGTTGCGGAATTTGCCCTTCATCCGGATCAGGCTGACGTTCGGGCCTGTCCCCTCTTTCTGGTTGGGATCGTTGTCGACCCAGAAATCGCTTAACGTCAGTTCGTCTCCTTGATCCTTGAACACGGCCGGACGGTGTTTCAGCTCGCTTGGAACAAGCTCCACCGAACCGCCGCTTCGGACCGGGATGGAATATCCGTCCAGCACGAAGCGCAGCTTCTGGCGGTCATAGGGAAGATAACGGAACGTGAACGTCCAGTGGCGTTTCCCTCCCCGGAGTTCGCTGTTTTGCGAGATGATGGTTTCCATATGCGGGAACTTGATATTGTTGACGCTCGAAATGTCTTCCCCCTGCTCGTTTTCAAAATGAAACATCAGCTGCTGCTTGGACTCCAGTTCGCCCGGAGAACGCCGGGCCGCCCGGGGGCTTAACGACGTGCTTAACTCGAGCCGCACCCCGCTTGGCGTGCGAACCAGCTTCTCCATTTCGATCCGCAGGCCGTCGGGGGTCGTATATTTCTCATGCAAAGGCGTCGTGATGTTCATCGCGTTCGCCTTTTTCATGTCCAGTTCGAACCGGAAATCCCATTTCCCGTCGACGACCTTTCCGGTGTACGGAATCTGCAGATGGTCGACGCGGGCCTGCACGATCAGCGCATCCGCCGGGATTTCCTTCACAAAAACAAACGTCAATTTTTCGACCGTGTCCGATCCCTCGATGCCTCTCAGCTCCGCGACCTCATTTCCGTTCAAATCCGTAATATGGAGATCATGCCAATCGATCGCGTAAACCAAAGGCTTCCCTTGGGGATCCGTCACCTTCACGCCCATGACGAGCCTGGTGGCATCCGCAACGACCTCGTCGATTTCCAGCGCATAACCTTTATCCTTCACCTTCACATGGGGATTCTGTACAATGCCCAGCTTGCGCGCATCGAGCATCCCGCTGTCCGTCGTCTCTTTGGAAAAAATGGACCTTACCCAATCGGCGATGGACGGCTGGGCATATAAGGTGAGGGCCGCCGTGACGATGGCCAGCGATGCGATCCACAGCGCGCTTTTTCGGATGATTCGTCCGTATCTGCGCTTGCGCCGAAAAGATGCCGGATGCCCATGCTCCATGGATCCGTCCCCGTCTTCGATTTCAATGTCGGCCAAAGACGCCATCACCCGCTCCGTGAACCCGTCGGGCAATGCCTTGCGAAAGAGCAGCTCTTCCCACGCCTTTTCCCCCTCTTCCGCCAGCTGCAGCAGCAAACGGCACTCCGGACAAGTTTGCATATGGAGGCGCGCCTCTTCATCCATTGCGTTATTTCCAGACCGAATGAATTCTCTTGTCTGAGACAGATTCCAGCATTTCATGCTTTATCCCCTCCTTATCCTTGACCATTTTGCATAAGGACTTCTTGGCTCGGTGAAGCCGGTTCCGCACCTGGTTTACTTTAATGCCGGCAATCCCGGCGATTTCTTCGTAACTGAGCTCGTTCGTATATCGCAGCAGCAGCACGATGCGGTATTTTTCGGGCAGTTGGTTGATGAGCTGCTGCACTTCTCCGCCGGTCTCCTTGCGCAGAAAGGCTAATTCCGGCGTTTCGGCATGGTGCCTTCCCTCGCCAAGGACGCCGTCATCCGCCAGCAGGTCTTTTTTTTTCCGCATCGCGTCCCGCATGACGTTCACGGCAATCGTGTACAGCCATGAGGCGAAGCTGGAGTCTTCCCTGAAGCTTGCCAGCTTGCGGTAAGCCTTCAGAAAAGCTTCCTGCGTATAATCCTGGGCGTCCTGCGGGCTTGCCCCCATGCCCAGAAGCAAACCGTATATTTTGTTTTTATGCGTATCGACCAGCTGCGCAAAGCTGTCCTTATGTCCGGCAAGCACCTGTTTGACCAGCGCAGCGTCCCGTGACGGGTCTATCATAACGATCCTCCCCTGACTCTCTCTTCCTCTGACCATTTTACATATCTAGTAGACGAAGGAGGCGGGTTTTTCCTCTCGCTTTTTATGCAAAAAGTCCCCGTCAAGCGGACCCGGGCTGCAAGCCAGTTCGGGCGCTTCTGCGGGGAACCCCGAAAAAAAGGAGCCCTCCGAATGAAGGGCCCAAATCAGATTAGACATATGAAAGGGTTTACAATTCCCATTATAGTATGATTTTGTCCTTTTGAAAACGCTTTTTTGAAAGAGAATTCTGCAAACATCCGAGCAGCGGCTTTCCGCCAAGCAGCCTTGGCGTGAAACGCATTCGCCCAACTATAACGTTGTGCCCGGAGAGCGTCCGGAATCGAACGTTGAAGATGCCTTAACAAAAAATGGGTAGATTTTGGAAAATAAATGATTGCCAAAACTAATGTCATTAGTTATAATGCTAATAAGATTAGTTCTAGCGTATGGGAGGATGATTTTCATGAAAAAAACGACCGTTCATCAAGTCACCCAGCTTTCCTTTTTGCCCCGCCTGTTCCCCGTCAACGTGTATCTCGTCGAAGAAGCGGACGGCCTGACCCTGATCGATGCGGGCATGCCGTTCAGCCTGAAGGGGATTCTCAACGCCGCGGATTCGCTCGGCAAACCGATTACCCGCATTTTGCTCACCCATGCGCATGGAGACCATGTCGGGGCTTTGGACGGATTAAAGGAAGCCCTCCCGAACGCCGAAGTGCTTATATCACGCCGGGATCAAGCCCTTTTGGCCGGCAGCCGCGCCCTGGAAGCGGGAGAACCGCAAACGCCGATCAAGGGGGACGTCCCGCAAAAAATCCGTACGAAACCGGATCGCCTCCTGGCGGACGGGGATCGGACCGGTTCCCTCCTGGCCATCGCCTCTCCGGGGCATACGCCCGGCCATATGGCCTTCTACGATACCCGGAGCGGCGTCCTGATCGCCGGCGACGCGTTCCAAATCCGGGGCGGCATGGCCGTATCCGGCGACACGCGGCCGCTTTTCCCTTTCCCCGCGATGGCGACCTGGAATAAAGAAGCCGCATTGGCAAGCGCCCGCCGCCTGGCCGGCCTGAAGCCGTCCTGGCTGGCCGTCGGCCACGGCCGGATGCTGGAGCAGCCCGCCGCTGCCATGAACCAGGCCATTCTGCGGGCCGAAGCCGCTTTTCGGGAGGTGAAATAAGATGGCGAAAATGGGCCTCGACCGTCACACCCTCCTCGTTGCCGCTGCCGAAATCGCCGACGAATCCGGACTGGATTCGCTGACCTTGGCTGCGCTTGCGCAAAAGCTGAAGGTGCGTTCGCCTTCCCTGTATAACCACGTGAACGGCCTTCCCGATTTGCGGGCCGCGCTGACCGTTCACTGCATCCGCTTGCTCGTCGAAACGACGCGGGACGCGGTTATCGGCAAAACGGGCGACGATGCGATCCTCAGCTTATGCGGCGCTTACCTCCGGTTCGCACGTTCCCGCCCCGGGTTGTACGAAGCCTTTTATAAGGTAAACACGCAGCGGCACGAAGAGCTGGAATCGGCGAAACAGGAGCTGTTGAACCTCTTTTTGCGGATTATGGAGCCTTACGGGCTCGGCGAAACGGAAACGCTGCACGCGATCCGCGGCCTGCGCAGCCTTTTGCACGGGTTTGCGTCGCTTGAGCAGCACGGAGGGTTTCAAATGGACCTGAAGGTGGATGAAAGCGTGGAATACGTTTTGCGGGCTTTTTTGGAAGGGCTGCACACGAGCAAAAAGCCGATCCATAAGTAAGGAATGTCATATGGCGTTCAAGTTTACTTCTTGCCGGGTGTGATATAATATAGTTATACGTGATTAATTATATCATTAAGAAGAGAGGAGTCTTGAACGTGGCTCATATCAGTCCCTCATATCTTCAAATCGGATCCACCGTAGGGGCTTTATTGATGGCTCTTCTGGTCATTTTTGTCCGCTTGAAGGCCAGCAACAGACCGGTAACGATCAAAAAAATCATTATTCCGCCGCTAGGCATGGCCACCGGCTTCCTGATGTTCGTGGCGCCGCAAGTCCGGGTTCCGTGGCTCTGGGCGTTGGCCGCCTTCCTTGTCGGCTGGTTCATATTTTCATATCCGCTCATTCGCAGCACCAAATTCGAGGTATCGGAGGGCCAGGTGTTCGCCAGACGTTCCAAAAGCTTCGTGGTCATCTTGTTCGTTCTGCTGATCGTCCGTACCGTGCTTCATCAGGTGATCGACGAGTATGTTTCGATTCCGCAGTCCGGCGCCCTGTTTTTCTTGCTGGCGTTCGGCATGATCGTCCGCTGGAGAGTGTTCATGCTGAAACAATACCGCTCCATTGAAGCGTCGGGCGAACTGCAAAGCCCCCCGCTGTCCCCGGAACCCCCGACCTCGACGAATGCAAAATAACAACGATATTTACGCATCCTTTCACCGTCTTCCGCGGCCCGCCGCAGAAGGCGTTTTTTTTATTCGGGACGGAGCCCCTTCCCCTTGCATCTTGCTGCATTCAAAGGTATATTGCATTATGGAAATGCAGAACCTAGGGGAGAAGGACAAAAAGTGGCAACATGTTTCATCCGTTCAGCGACACTTTGTTGAATTTATCACAATTTGCGCACAAAAATGGAGGAAAACAGAGAGATTCGGACCAAGAAGACGTATACTTGTGTAAAACTTCACAATTTGTGCGTAAGGCTTGAAATGCCTCATTATCCTTTTGGTGAACATTATGTTAACATAGGTAATGATGAGTTAGATTGCGGCCTTTTTCACTTGAGGAAGGTCTGTTGCTTCTAGACCCCTCTGCCCAAAAAGGGTCTATTAGCCCTTTTTAAAATAAAATTAAGCACTGCTGCTTACGCAAAGGAGAAATGGACATGTCGGAAACTATTACTGATGCAAAGACTGAACAAGCGAATGCGCCTGTCAGCCAAGATCAACACGATTTGCTGGACCAGCTGCTCAAGCCCGAGGTTCAGGAGTCTTTGACCACACTGGTCAACCATCTTCCAAAGCTGACCGAGCTTGTGAATGTATTGACAAAGTCTTACGATTTCGCACAAGCCGTCGCTACGGATAAAACGCTGAAAAGCGACACCGTCGGAGCCATTCAAGAGATGGCCACCCCGGTCATCAAATCGGTGAAATCCGTCGCCGCAAACGTGATCGAAGCAAAAGACCGCGCAGAAAGCAGTCAAGAAGTGATCGGTCTTTTTGGCCTGCTCAAAATGCTGAAAGACCCTCAAGCGCAAAAAATGTTCCGTTTCGTGAACGCGTATCTCCAAGTCTCTGCTGAAAACGCCAAAGAACAAAAATAATCCACTTTAATATTTAGGTAAGGACGGAGGAAAAACTATGTCAAAACATATTGTCATTTTGGGTGCAGGATATGGCGGACTCCTCTCCGCGCTGACCGTTCGCAAATACATGAACAAAGACCAAGCGCGCGTGACCGTGGTGAACCAATATCCGACTCACCAAATCATTACCGAGCTTCACCGCCTGGCTGCGGGCAGCATCGAAGAAAAGGCGATCGCCATGCCGCTTGAAAAGCTGTTCAAAGGCAAAGACATCGATCTGAAAATCGCCAAGGTCGAGTCTTTCTCCGTAGACAACAAGGAAGTGAAGCTTTCGGACGGTTCCAAGCTGACTTACGACGCGCTTGTCGTCGGCCTCGGCAGCATCACCGCTTACTTCGGCATTCCTGGACTCGACAAATACAGCATGGTGCTCAAATCCGCTGACGATGCCAAACGCATCCACCGCCATATCGAAGAACGCATCCAAGCTTACTCCCAATCCAAAGATCCGGCTGACGCAACGATCCTGATCGGCGGCGGCGGTTTGACCGGCGTCGAACTCGTGGGCGAAATCGCCGACATCCTGCCAAACCTGACCAAAAAATACGGCATTGACCGCAGCGAAATCAAATTGATGCTCGTTGAAGCCGGCCCTAAAATTTTGCCTGTGCTTCCTGACCATCTGATCGAGCGCGCGACCCAAAGCCTTGAAAACCGCGGCGTAACGTTCTTGACCGGACTGCCTGTAACGAACGTGGAAGGCAACGTGGTCGACCTGAAAGACGGCCAAAAAATCGTCACCAACACCTTCGTATGGACCGGCGGCGTGCAAGGCAACCCGCTTGTCGGCGAATCCGGCCTGGAGGTCAACCGCGGACGCGCAACCGTCAACGAGTTCCTGCAATCCACGTCCCATAAAGACGTATTCGTTGCAGGCGACAGTGCCGTATACTTCGACGAAACCGGACGTCCTTACCCTCCAACCGCGCAAATCGCGTGGCAAATGGGCGAGCTGATCGGCTACAACCTGTATGCGTTCCTGAACGACAAGGCGTTCGAAACGTTTGCTCCGGTAAACTCCGGTACGCTGGCCAGCCTGGGCCGCAAAGACGCCGTTGCAACCATCGGCGAAAACAACATTTCGCTGAAAGGTTTGCCGGCAACGCTGATGAAGGAAGCAAGTAACATCCGTTACCTCTCCCACATCAAAGCATTGTACACGCTGGCTTACTAATCTCATACCGACGGCCGCTTGAAGCGGCAAACAGGGTATCCTCACGGTCTTGGCGACCGGGGATACCCTGTTTTTTTACGATGCCAGGCTTTTTTCAAGCGCGGTCTGCATCCATGACAGCTCGTGGCGGACTTTCGGGATGCCCTCAAGCCCGGGCAGCTCCGGAATCGGCAGGAGCCGCTGCCGATCGGCGCTTTGGGCCATCTTCTCAAACCAAAGCAGCAGGCAGGCCAGTTCCGGATCGGACAACCCGGGCCGCTCTTCCCCTTCGGAGCGGGAATAGGAGTTCAGCAAATACGCAATTTGTTCCAATGCCCAAACGACCGGCAAAAGCCGCTGCAGCTCCTCCTCGTTCCGCGGGAGTTCGCCCAGCGCCGTGGCGTAAACGGTCGTCAGGTTGGCCAGACGGGTTTTCATGGACCGCTGTTCGCGGCTTTCCACCGGCAGGCCCGTTTCGATCTGTCCCGTAAAGAGGACGGCCAAAAGCTGCGATTGGCTGCGGATCGCCCTGCCCATCAAGTACGGAATCCGGCTTGATGCGGATGTTCTGCCAAGGATGAGCACCCCTGCCAAGCCGATCAAGCTCCCGGTCACGACGTCCGCCATGCGCGTCCCCGCAAAATAACCCACATGTACGATATGGGAACCTGCCGCCGCCATCAGAAGCGCATTCGGCGTCACGAACATCATCGTCAGCGTGTAATTCCGGACGATCAGCAGCTCGGCAAAAAACGAAAACAGCATGATCGCAAGCGAAATGACGATGCCTTGCGGGTGCGCCCACAAAATCGCGCTTGCCGCCAATATGCCGATCATCGTCCCCAGCGAGCGCTGAATGGCCCGGTGGAACGTGGCAATGACGGTGGAACCCAGCATGACCGCAGCGCAGGAGAGCGGAACCCAATACGACCGGTTCAAGTTAAAGGCATGGGCGGCCAAAGCGGCAAACGTCAAAATGATGCCGAATCGGAGCGAGAGCAGAAATACGAGCGAATTTTTGTCGAAGGCCTCAAGAAAAATGCTTTGGAGCGGCGTCCCGGTCATTCTTTCTCCCTCCCGTCCGCCATCCGGGACCCCTTCCAGAGTCGCGGACAACCCGAGCACCGATTGCAGCAGGGCATGGGACTGCGCATCGTCCGGAACCATCAATCCCTCCGTCCGAAGCTTCCCCGTTTCGGTCCCCAGCCCCGAAACGCTGCGGACGACGCTGCTTACAGTGTCAGGAGGGGGTTCCTTTCTTTGCAGCTGCCATGTATCCGTCTCCTGGTAGATGACATGGGCCTGGTTAAACAGTCTCTCCAGCCGGCGAATCAGCTCCGTTTCCTTCCAAACATGCCTTCTCACCGCAAACATCGGCTCCCCCTCCAACATGGCGATCAACGTCTCATGCCTCGCCTTTTCGTAATCGCGGGTACCGACGGCTTCCATCATATCGGCTAATTGGGCATATATCCGGCGTATGGCCTGCATTTCGGGGCCGTGCGGACGGGTCAGCCAGCCGGCCATCGCGATCAGCCAAGCCAGCGCTCCGCCCAACAGGACCAGCGTCCCCCGGATGGCCGCTTCGGACGGGGTATGCGGCGTACCGGAAGCAATCGCAAAGCTCAATACGAAAAAAAGCGCTGCCGGCCCCTTAAATTTCAGCGCGCCGAACACGAAGGTCACGACCGCTCCGATCAGCCCCATCACAAACCCGGAAAGCACCGGATACGTCGACAGCAGCGAACCGCAAAACACCGAAAAGGCGATGCCCAGCATCACAAAGGCAAGCTTTCTCGACCGGATGAAATACGGCTCGTTCGATGCATACAGATAGGTAAAACCGCCCGTTCCCGCCAGCAGGCCGTAATCGAAACGCCCCGCGAGCAGGCCGATCAGCGAGGGCAGGCCCAGGCTGATGCCGGCGCCGACCGCCCTGCCCTACGGCAGCGGAGCTTTTTTGATTTCCAGCGCCTGGCGGACGATGGAATGGATCAAGGACGTGTGGTGCTTTTGCGGACTCATGCCGATTTCTTCCCTTCTCTGCCGAATGCAGGACCTACCATGCTTTACATAAAAAGCAGCTTGCTATTATTTTCAATATGGCCATGGGACGAAGAAAGTATGACCGCCGAACAAAATTCGATCTTGTCCGCGTGTTCTCAAACGTTTTGCTTTGATATATCCTAAAAAAGCGAGGGATTTATGGCGAAAGGGAAGGAGGGCGGCATGCGAAAGCTTGCGGGGATTCACCAAAAGGAGTTTCAGGTCTGGGTATTTACGCGCGCGGATCTGGCAAAGTTCGTCATCGTTGACGTGATGTTCAGCACCGCCCTGTATGCCGGGCTCCGACGGATCAACGGACACGAAACGATCGCGATTTTGGGGAGCTCCATCGGGACGCATTTATGCAGATATTTACGCTGTCGGGGTCTTTTTTTAAGGCTGCGGCCAGGCATTTGGATCCGGCGGCCCTGGAGTCCTCCTGCCCCCTGAACGAAGCTCCAAAAGGACTCTCACCGGAAGCCGCCGCGCTGCCGGTTTTTATCGGTTTAGGGCCGTAATGGGCCGAATTCCGCCGAAGCGGCCGATTATGGGATTTTTATCACAATCTCGTGTACAATAGGGTTGAAGGAGCGAATGAAACATGAAACGCAAAAGAAGAAGAGTTGCCGTCGTAGGCTCCGGCATGGTCGGATCCAGCTGCGCTTACGCGATGATCAACCAATCCATCTGCGACGAGATCATGATGATCGACCGCACATACGACCGGGCGCTTGCCCAGGCGCTGGACTTGTCGCATTGCATCGATTTTACGCATACGCGGACGACCGTGTACGCAGGAACCTATGCGGACTGCGCCGACGTCGACGTCGTCATCCTGACGGCCGGCGCCAATCCGAAGCCGGGGCAAAACCGGATGGACGTCCTGGCCGAAGCCGCCGAAATTACGCGTCAAATCGTGACGCCGATCGTGGAGAGCGGTTTTCAGGGGCTCTTCATCACGGCCGCCAATCCGGTGGATCTCGTTACGTACATGATTTGGAAGCTTACCGGTTTTCCGCGCCATCGCGTCATCGGTACGGGCACTTCCATCGATACTTCGCGGCTCAAAACGCTGCTCTCGGACGTGTTTTCCATCGATCCGCGCAGCGTCAGCGGGTATGCGTTGGGCGAACACGGCGAATCGCAATTCGTCGCATGGTCGCACGTCACGATCGGCGGCAAGCCGATCCTCGATATTTTGGAGCAGCACCCGGAACGTTTCAAGCATGTCGATTTGAACGATATCGCGCGCAAAACGAAGGATGCCGGGTGGGAAATTTTCACGCGGAAGGGATCGACCCATTTCGGGATCGGCAGCGCCATCGCCCATATTACCCGTGCCGTCCTGAACGACGAACATAAAATCATCGCCGTATCCGCCATACTCGACGGGGAGTACGGCGAACACGGCGTGTGCGCCGGGGTTCCGGCCATCATTAGCAGCGACGGCATTCAGGAACTGCTGGAGCTTAAGTTAAGCGAAGACGAACGGAAGCGGTTCGAGGATTCCTGCGCCCTGATCCGCCGCAATTTGGAAGGTCTCCATCTCGAGCCGATACGTTAAGTTAACCATCCGTTGCCGTCAAGGCCATCATCCTCGTTCGCAGTTTGCGTGAACACAAATAATAAAAGGAGCCTCCCCCGCTTTCCGGCATCCGGATGGGCGGGGGAACGGCTCCTTTTTTCATCGGCCGGAAGATCAAGCGATTCGAATCCGGTACGGCCTTCGCGGAATCTCGCGACCCTTCTGTTCCAAGTGGGCGGAGCTGCAACCAGCGTGTTCCGAAGAAATCCCCTTTCCGCTTGCAGGGCCGGCGATGATCCGAACGATGAGGCTGTTACTGCTCCTCCAGCCTGCTCATATCCGGCGGTACGCGGTGCCGGGTCGCCTGCTCGTATCCATAAGCAATCTTGATCAGCGTCGGTTCGCTGAACGCGGTTCCGACAAACGTTATTCCGACGGGGCCTTTGGTGATGTAGCCTCCCGGAGCGATGACGCCGTCCTCCGCGTAACCTCCCGGCACCGTCATCGCCGGGTAGCCAGCTCTGGCCGCGATATCGTCCCCTTCGTCGCAGCCGAGGAACAGCAACGCGTCAAGACGGTAAGTTTCAAGCGCGTAATCGATCCCCTTAGCCCGCGACATCTCCTGATTGTAACGGAGCGTCTCCAAATATTCCGGTTCGGTTAGGGTCCCGCTGGTCGCTTCGCATTTCTCCAGCAGGTCCTGCCCGTATTTCAGGCACCGGTCGGCGTGCCCGTTGTTGAACGCGATCACTTCGGCCAGCGTATGAACGGGAATGCTTTCAGGAAGCTGCGCGAGATAATCGTTGACGCCCTTTTTGAATTCGTAGACCAGCACGTTTCCGTTCCAGGACGCATCCTGACAAGGGAGCTCTACCGGATCGACGATCGTTGCCCCTTCCCTGCGCAGCGCTTCGATCGCCGCTTCGAGGACGGCCTTTCGGGCCGGATCCAGGTCACGGAAATAATGCCTCGGAATGCCGATGCGCGCCTGCTTTAAGGAGGAAGCGTCAAGAAATGGCGTATAATCCTGCAAAAACCGGCCTGCGCTTGCCTGCGTGGCCGGGTCCCGCTCATCTATTCCGGTCATGGCCCCCAGCAGGATCGCGGCATCGGCGACGGTTCGGGCCATCGGTCCGGCCGTATCCTGCGTGTGCGTGATCGGAATGATGCCCGAACGGCTGACCAGCCCGACCGTCGGCTTGATGCCGACCAGCATTTGCTGGCTGGCCGGGCTGATGATCGACCCGGACGTTTCCGTGCCGATCGCCGCGGCCGCCAGGTTTGCCGCCACGGCTGCGCCCGAGCCGGAGCTGGACCCGCCGACGAACAATTCCCCCGGTCCGTACGGATTAAGGCATAATCCCCGGCGGCTGCTGTAACCGGCCCACATGCCGCTCGCCATAAAATTCGCCCACTCGGTCATGTTCGCCTTCGCGAGGAATACCGCCCCGGCCTTTCTTAGCTGAGCCGCTACGAACGAGTCCTCCGCCGCGACGTGCTCCGCCAAAGCCAGCGTGCCGGCGCTGGTATGCATCGCGTCGCGGGTATCGATGTTATCCTTTAAGAGCAGGGGGATGCCATGGAGCGGCCCCCGGGTTCCTTTTTCGTAACGTTCGTCATCGAGCTCCCTTGCGATCCTCACGGCAGCCGGATTCACTTCTATGATGGATTTCAGCTTGCCGTCGTAGCGCTCAATCCGTTTCAGATAGGCTTTGACGATTTCTTCGGAGGTGGTTTCGCCCGATTCCATGGCAGCTTGCATGCTGCGGATATCCAGCTCCACGATCCATTCCTCGATATTCAGCGGATTTTCCATTTGTCCTCACCCCCGGGTTTTAAGTAGAGCATGGCTTCATCCAACACGAGAAACCCACTCCCTATGTATAATTGGCGCTGATCTTTCAGATTGGCCTGTCGTATTTTGCATAACGCCCCGTCTTAAAGCGTTCCCAAATATTCGGGAATCATCTCCGTTTCCGCGACTTTGCCGTCAAAGGCTTCGACCCCGTAGATCCGGGCATCCCGCCGCGAACCGACGACCCGGTGAATTCTGCAGCCGATATAATGAATGCCCGCTCCATCGCTTACGCCGACGCCTGCGCGGATTCGGCCGCTGCGCAGCAGCTCATGATACCCCCGCCTGTACTCCGGCTCCGAGTCGTAATGCGGACTGTGGCTCCCGGGGATAAGACCCAATCCTTGGACAACGTTCGCCTGCCCGTCATCATCGCAGTTGACTCCCTCTTCATACCAGCACATGGAACCTGCGCTGAGGCCCGCCAGCACGACGCCCTGCTCCCACGCCTGCCGAAGGATGCGGTCCAAACCGTGTTCCCGCCAGGTCTCCAGCATCCGCACGGTATCGCCTCCGCCCACGTAAAGGATATCCTTTTCCAAAACGTAATCCTCCAAGTCGGCTGCAGGCGGCCGGGACAGCGCCAGATGGGAAGGAATGCAGTCGAACGCCGAAAAAGCTTTGCGAAACCCCTCAATGTAACCTTCCGCGTCCCCGCTGGCCGTCGGGATAAAACATACCTTGGGCTTACGGGCCGCGGACTGGCTCAAAATATATCGGTCCAGCAGCGGATTGTCCGGCTCCATGGAAAAACCGCCTCCGCCAAGCGCAATCACCTGTCTCATGGAATCTCCTTCTTTCAGCCCGCATCGAACGCGAAGCGGGAAACATTCCAAATTTCTCCTCCCATCATAACAGCCCCAAGATTCATGGCGCTACCTAAAAAATCGTTAAAACGGTTGTTTACGGCGCGAAATCAAGGTAAGGTGTAGAGAACCGGTTCAGGAGGAGGAACATGACATGATTCAATATCAGGATCATTTACGCGATATTACCGAAGCTTCGCTGGCGGAGGGATTTTTCGACGGGTGGCCGAACCCGCCTTCTTATGCCGTTTTTATGCAGATTCTCCGCAATGCGTCTTCTTGCATATTAGCCAAGGATGAGCAAACGGGGAAAGTCGTCGGGTTTATTACCGCGTTGTCGGACGGCGTGCTGACGGCCTATATCCCGCTGCTGGAGGTCGTTCCCGCCTATCAGAAACAGGGAATCGGACAAGAGCTGACCCGGCGGATGATCGAGAAGCTGAAAGGAATTTACATGGTGGATCTGCTCTGCGATCCCGATCTCCAGCCATTCTACGAAAAACTCGGCATGCGGAAAGCCCAGGGGATGCTGATTCGCAACTACGAGCATCAATCCGGGCGAACCCATCCGCAATAAAACGCAAAAAAGAACCCGCCGGCCGCCATGCCGGCAAGTTCTTTCCCCGCTTTTTGGAAACTTATCCCGCAAGATCGACGAGATTCTTTTCAACCGATAGTATAAAATAGCTGTGGTTCCACTGCCTGACGGTCACAATGCAGCGCTGCCGGTCTTTTTCGAAAAAATAGCCCGCCCCCTCCTGTTCGGTATAACTCCAGCCTTCCTTGTTCATCTTTTGTTTTACTAATTCGGCCGGATTCTTAGCTCTTGTCAGGTAATTAACGGTTCCGTTCAAACCTTGATCCATCAAAACGATCGTCTTGTCGGTCGCATGCAGCGCATACATAAGCTTGATGTTTTTGACTCCGATATTTTGGACGTAGGAACCCGCGGTGATCGCCGCAAGAAAGACGATACCGATGCCGCTCCATAAAACGATCCGTTTTTTCACGCTTCCGCCCCCCAGCCCTGCACATGCACGGCAAGAACAAGCCCCTGATGCAGGCAAATGCCGTGCACGCTCGTCACCAGCGCGGGATCGGGCGGCTCGTCTCCGGGCAACCAGGTCAACTTGATGTTGTGGCCGTTCCAATCTTCATATATGGTTTGGTTCATGCTGCATGCATCCTTTCAAAAAAATAACGAATCTCTGCCCTTTCCACGGCCTACTCCGTTTCCGTCCGCGCAGAATCCTTCAAAATCGATATGCTTACCGGCATTTTTGTATAATGAGTCAGCCTGATTTCCACTTCCTGATCGGCCTTCAGCCTTTCGCGCGCCCAGGCAGCGTTGATTCGAAGCCGTTTCAGCCGGTTTTCCGTCGTTAAGACATGGATGATCCGGCCTTCTATATTGATGACTTTCCCTTGGAAACGCTCCTGCTTTTTGGTCGCCAGGTCCGCTCCCGTGAACAGGATCCCCGTTAAACTGCCCAGGCAGACAAGGAAGGAGAGCCATGCAAATGCAGGCATAACCTGGAGCTGGATATCCAGAACAAGCCGGAAACAAAACAATCCGAACATCAATAGATTGGACGCCATGAAAATCCACAAATTTGGATAAGGACGTAAATCCACCGAACTCCCCCTCGCTTATAGGTGTTCATTTCCCGGCATCTGTCTCATATGTATGCGTCTCGCTTCGGCTCTACCTGAAGTTCGACAAATGACGCCAAAGCCGGATATAAAAACGCCCGCCAAACTTGCTTCCACAAGCTGCCGGGCGAATCCTGCCTATTTTGGTAATGTATCAATGCCGTTTCTTCCATTATGGTTTGCCCGCAATGCGCCGGTACGTCGCTTCATCCGATACCACATACAGCCGGGCCTCGGAAGGAATCGGGTCGTTCAGCCTGCGGTTGATGGACAGGTCGCTACGGTCGGCGAGCAAGGTTGCCCCCTGCCGGAGCAAATCCTGAAAAGCGTCTCCGTAAGTCCGCCACTCCGATTTCCGCGGAACCTCGTAGATGTCGTCCCCCTGTTCGCGGCTGATCAGCTGGCTGATCACCGCTGAATTCCCTTCCTGAAGGGCGGCGCGCACCGCCAGGCTGGAGATGGCGTCATGGGAGAGCACAAATTCGTTCACCTGGACGAACCGGAAATTTTGGATGTGCTTTTCATGCATGATCTCGACCGTCGTATGCACCTGCGGAGCGATCCGTTCGATGCTGGAGGCGATCATCAGCGATTTGCCGTCGATCAAGGAAGTATCTTCGATCCGGGTATCCGCGAAAACAATGGCGGCCTTCGCCGTTTCCAACCCCGCTTTCCGCAACACATCCTCCGCCGATGGATCGCCGCTGATAAAATGCACCTGGTGCAGATCCTTGATCGGATGCCGCTCCAGCTCGTCGATCATGACGATTTGGGCTTTTTCGTCGTACGTCAAAATTTCTTGGACGGCGGATTTCGCCTTTTTGCTCCAGTTCATAATGATGACGTGATCCCGTCCGTGGTAACTCAAGGTTCCTGCCTCCCTCTGCCGCTGAATGCTTCCGATGGAATCGATCACTTTGCCGATGACCAAGCTGAGAAGACCGATGCCGAAAATGTACAAAAACAGCGTAAACAGCTTGCCCCCAACCGTCGTGGCGAAAAAGTCGCCGTACCCGACGGTGGCCATGGTCGTCATCACCCAATACAGGGCGTTAAACCAGGTGCCAAATGTGGATTGCTCCAGGAGATAAGCGATGGTTGCGCTGCCCGTCACGAAAAAAATACGATCAGGGCCAGGGTCGTTTTGCGCATACGCATCATGCGTGCGGATAATTGGAGAAAAAAATGCACTTGCCTCTTCCCTTCTGAAGACGAGCTTTTATATCAGGATGATTGCAACACCGTTAAACGATCAAACTGCTGATGGCAAAGGCCGTTCCGATGAACACCATGCACAGCAGCGTCGCCACGGCCACGTTTCCTTGCTTCAGGGACTCCGAGATTTTGAAGCTCGGCGTGACCAGTTCGAATATCCAATACGCCGCGATCAAACATACGTAACCGACGGCAAACCACATCGCCAAAAACCAGATCGACGTGTTGGTATAAGCCGCAACGCCCAAGATGATCGCCGTGGCCATGAATTTGCCGCCAAGCGCGAGCCCTACGGCCACATTTCCCTTTTTCAGTTCCTCCATATCCTTAAACGGCGTCATCCAGCTGAAAATCAGCATGCCCAGCAGCTGCAGCACAATGATGACAAGTACACTTACGACCAGATTAACGACGACGGTCAACTCGCCCACCCCCTGAATTTTGCGTATGCCGAATCGTAGTCGGCAAAATCATGAATCTCTTCAAGCTTCACGGATACTTTCTTTTTCTTCTCCAATGCTTTGTAGCGCGCGTCGTCGATCGGCTGCTTGATCCGGTTGCCGGAAGGCAGCTCCAGCACGGCGAAGTTCCGCGTTTTGTCCTTGTACTGCGTTTTGTACACGCCAACCAGATCGATTTCCGTCGTGACGGGGATCTTCAGATTGGCCATGTCCTTTTTGGCTTCCGCCTGGGATTTGAAGGTTTTGATCGTGCTCCAGGAGGACAAATGGACGCTGCTGCGCTGGCTGGAATCCGTCGTCATTTCCGCATCCATGTATTGCAGGACCCAGATTTTGTCCCCCGTCGCATAGTTCCCGTCGTTCGGCATCAGCTCGTTGTCCGGCAATACGGTCATGTCGCTGCCGATCAAATCGCCGACGCTGCCTTCAATGATCCGGTAATCCCACGGCACGCGGGACACCATGTCCTGCCCGTCCGCCGAGGAACCCGAGTGAAACACGGATTGCTCATTGTCCGAACAGGCGCTCAGAAGCAGCAAGGCCAGCATGGAAAGCGCCAAAACGGCCGCAAGCCTGAAGGTATGCCCGGAACGCGGGTGTTTCTTTCCGTTTCTTGTCATCTATCTCACTCCGATCGCTATAAAATGGCTCGTATTTCCCGTAATCAGCCCTCCGGCTCTGCCCAGCAGGCCGCATGGCTGCCCGTTGATCATGAACATCCCCGTCAGCAGGCGCCGCGTTCCGGCCACCGTCTCGATTTCCGGAAGATTGGCCCTCATCTGATAGACGGAAGGGAACAGCTCGCTGGTGTCAAAGCCGTCCTCATCCTTGATTTCCAGCTCCCCGCTGCCGTCGAACATCTGCACGGAGCCGCCCTCGCGCCCGAACATCGATTTGGAGACGTAATTCCCCGAAAATACGGGCTTGTTGTACGTCGGCAAAAGATATTTTTCGATCGTCTCCCGCTCTTCGGCGGTATACAATAACCCCAGCTCAAACAGCCCCCAAGCCGCGGCAATCAGCCCTTTGGACTGCAGCAGGATGCTGTGGGGCGGGTTGAACAGCGTCAGCTTGCCCGTCTCGATCGCATAAGCAAGCGCGTCGCCCCCGTCGTCAACGGCCATCCATTCCTTCGGATACAAGGCGAACATCCGCTTGATTTCCCGTCCGCTGCCGTCCTTGACGACGCCATGATCGATGGTAAGCTCCAGGCAATCGACGCACCGAATGTCCAGCCCGCTGTGGCGCACCAGCGCTTCGATGGTACCGGAGTCCTCCAGATGCTCCCCGTAAGCGACGCATGCGGCGGTATCCGGACGCTCCGCGCCCCAAGCCGCGGCTACAAGGTCCTTCATGCGGACATTGGGCGAATCGATGCCTGCTTCCCGGCACATCCACGGCGTTGCGATCGATGCTTCCACATAACCGGTCGGCGTATCGGCATTGAGTTCGTACAGCTTGATGCTCCCGTCATGCGAAACGGCGTAATCAAAACGCGCATAGCGGCTGATCAGGTTCTCCTCGGGGAGCGGGCAAATGTCGAGCATATCCCACAAAATCGGCGGGATGCCGATGAGTTCGTACAACGCCCTGTTCCCGTGGACATAACGCACCGTCCGGTCCAAGATGCGCCATAAACGGGCCGACGCTTGTTCAAGTTCTGCGTACGTATCCCGGTTCATCACGACGAGCTGATCGAGCCAATACTCCTCATCCTCCAGGTTGGCCCAGGTGAAGCCTAGCTTCGCGAGCTCTTCGACCCGTTCCTGGCGGCGGTGCCCGCCCGGCTTAAGCACTTCGAATACGCTGCCCGTCATCCGCCGAATCCGCTCCTCGAGCTGGATCTTGATCCCGAAAAGATGCTGGATTTCGAGCTGGAGCCGGACGAGCTGTAGCCGCTCGATTTGCCGCCGATGCCGCCGGAGCTTGAAGAGGTGCCGCGCCGGGTGATCGAACCCGTCGAACGGGAGGTTTTTGGCGTAACCGTCGACCCGACGACCTGCTTGTTTTGGAACGTGCCGCTGGAATAGGAGCGCGGCTTATAGCTTTGCGACGTGCCGGTATAATACGTTTTGCGGTTATCGTAATACGTGCTGGGCTGGTAGCTGGATCCGCTGTTGAACAAAAAATGGTACAGCAGCAAGTCGTCCCAGCCGAACCCCGAATGGCTTGCGCCGTAATTGTTGATGACCGTCGTTCCTCCGCTTCCGCTGCCGCCCGAGCTTCCGGCCTGCGGTTCCCCCTCTTTTTCGATTTCTTCGGGAAGCGGGATGTTCCAGTCGACATTTTTGTCGAAATAGGCTTTGACTTCCTCGGTCGACCATGCGACGAGCTTCGGCTCATCCGCCGATTCCCCGGCCGCGCTTGCAGAGTCCGCTGTTACTCCGCCCGCCAGCAAAAAAGCGTTTGCTAAAAGCGCCACGCCCAGCGACGTGGATAACACCCGAACCGGCTTGCCGTCCGGCGTAAACAGCTTGGCCGGGTATTTGTCCTTGTCCTGCGGCTGTTGTTCGTTCGTCATGTCCGTTCCTCCTTTCTGCCCGCTTGGATGGCTATTCATTGCGAATCCGGACGAGAAGCAGCTCCAGCTTGCCTTCGTCCACGTTTAATCTGCCCTCGATCGTTTCGTACTCCTGGCCTTTGACGACGAGATAATTCACATGCTCCAGCGCCGCCACCATATTCATGCTCCAATTGCGCTCTTCGATGTGGCGCAGTTCGCCGTTTGGCGTTTTTTCGATTAAAATGACGCTCATGTCGTTGCCCATTGTGCCTCCACCCCTTGTTCTGAATTGATCGATATGTCTTTTGATACGTAAGAAAACCGTGGTCCGTTCCATCTCCCGTTTCCATTTTTTCGAAAAAATTGTCGTTTTGCTATCTCATCTCTGAAAAGCAAGCCCTCTCATAATATGGAAACATGCATTTATCAGCATAAAACCTCTTTATTCGAAACGCAATAAAAAAATGGATCGTCCCGGCCGCCGCTTTCCGGAATGAAAGAAAGCCTTTCGTCCATCTTAACCTTTTTTTTGCCTGGCCGATCAGCAACCTTATATTGGAAATTGCGTTTAATTTAAGGATCGGTTAAATTTTGGCATCCGTGACCCTATCAAAATTCCAAAAATAATGGCGGAAACGAGGCGCAATGATCATGAAGAAACAAACCAAGCTTATCCATGCAACTGCCCTGACGGCAACTTTGCTTTGCGGCACGGTCTCCCTGCCGGCGGCAATCCATGCCGATGCTCCGGCCGTATCGGCCGGTTTTTCGGGCGGTCAGGCCATCAAGGCTCCCGTGCAAAAGCCGCTGTGGACCGCAGCGGTCGATCCCGGCTCGAAGGCCGCCGTCACCGATGACGGAACGGTTCTTGCTTTTTCCGGGAAAAAGCTGATCGCGCTGAATCTGGCCACGGGCAAAAAGGCCTTTGCCTACGGCAGCAACCTGAAGCCCTCGGTGCAGTACTTGAAAGGAACGGCCTACGGCGTCGGAGAAGACGGACATGTGTATGCTTTCCATGCCAAAACGGGCAAAGAGTTATGGAAAACGGCTGCAGGTCTGTCGGATGCGGACGAGCCGATCGTGATCGGCGATACGGTATACGTCACGAAAAAGCAAACCCTCATCGCTTTGGATGCGGCGACAGGCAAACCGCGCTGGAAGGCGGTCGAGGATCAGGCGGAAACGGCAGGCAATCTGTCCCTGGAAGCGGAAGGCATCATTTTTATGTCCAATAGCATTTCCGGAGCATATTCCTATTCGCAGCTTAAAGCCATCGACAAAAAAACGGGCAAAACCTTATGGAAGGCCCCGTTCCAGGCAGAACCCCTTGCCGTCCGGGACGGGCTGGTGTATTCCCGAAGGGAAGCGTCTTTATTTGATGAAGAGGATCCGGACGAACCTCCTCACATCACCCTATCCGTACTCAATGCCAAAACCGGTGAAAAGGTCGGCGAACGGGTCTACTCCTGGAACCGTACGAACAACTCCCGTTCCGCGGGATTCGCAGGCAGCATGCTGCTCAGCGGCAATGACCTGTATCTTGTGACGGAAGATGCCATCCACCAATACGATTTCGCGCACTACGAGAAGAACGGCAAACCGGTGAAAAAGTGGAATAAACCATCCTACCCCATCGATTTAACGGGATCGGTGCATGCCGGCAGGATTTATTTTTCGATCTACGATGGGTATTCCATTGGAGGCATGAAGCTCGTAGACGGCCAGGAAGTCCAGTGGGGGGCCGACAACCCGGTCGTACGGACCGAAATCTACGGCAACGGCGTGTATATCGGGCAAAGCGACGGCGTATTTCATGGATACAACCTGCAGACAACCGCGCCCGCCTTTACCGTGAACACCGGGTCACGCAATTACGGGCCGACCCTGCGCAGCGGCAGCACATTGATCATCCAGGCCCAGGATAACGGGAGGCTGATTGCGGTACAGGTGCCGAAGGCGCTGCAGTGAGTTTGATCGTTTGATACGAATCTATTTCATAGAAAAGAGGTACAAGATGCAGATGAAAACAAAATTGAAACCAGCCCGTGCAGGAGCTGTCGCTTTGCTCGCGGCTGTTTTGGTCGGCTTTTTAAACCTGTCAGCTGCGTAGGCCGCGGCTCCCGTCGTCTCTTATAACGTTCCTGCGTCGCCGGCCATTAAAGCACCGATCCAAAAGCCGCTGTGGACGGCATCCTTTGACAAGAACACCGACAGCGTCATAACGGACGACGGCATCGTATTCACTTTTAACGGTGGCAAGCTTGTGGCGTTGAACGTGAACACGGGCAGAACGCTTTATACTTACGGCAGCCGGCTTCGCCCGGATGTCGCTTACCAAAAAGGCACGGTGTACGGCGTCACGGAAGCCGGCCAGGTATTCGCGCTGCAGGCGAAAACCGGCAAACGGCTGTGGCAGACCGCGGCCGGGGTAACGGACTCAGGCTCGCCCCGCGTGATCGGCGATACGGTGTACGTCACCAAAGGCAACGCAATCATCGCGCTGGACGCCGCCACGGGCAAACAGCGTTGGAAGGCAATCGAAGAACAAAGCGAATTCGCCGGGGGCGTCAGCATGGAAGCGGATGGAATCGTTTATGCTTCGTACATGGTGCAAGGCGCGCTCACTTCGGTTCAACTGGATGCCTTTGATAAGAAATCCGGCAAAAAGCTGTGGAAGCAATTCCGGCAATACCCGCCTTTGGCGGTCCGAAACGGACTCGTTTATTCCCTCCGCGACGAATATCCTTTTGACGATGCCGACCCGAAACGGGAACTGAACATTAACGTCTTCGACGCCAAGACGGGCGTAGAAAAAGAAACGCAAACCTACAGCTGGAGTTTGGGCACTTTGCCTCCTTATACAAGGGACAATAACGGCTCCGTGATCCTAAACGGCAACGACCTTTATATAGCGACGGACAGCGCCGTGATGAAATATGACATTGCCGCCTACAAAAAAGACGCCAAGCCGCTGCAAAAATGGTCCGTCCCGAACGTGGGGAAATCGCTGATCGGCTCGGTGCATGACAACAAAATCTTTTTCAGTAAAGAAGCTTCCGGCGCTATTACGGGCATGAAGCTGACGAACGGCCAAACGTTCGGCTTCCAAACCGACAACCAGCCCATTCAAACCGACATCTACGGCAACGGTGTGTATATCGGGCAAAGCGACGGCGTATTACATGGGTATAACCTCCAGACAGCAGCTCCGGCTTTTACGGTAAACACCGGTTCTCGCCAATACGGCCCGACCCTGCTTTCCGGGAATACGCTGATCATTCAGGCCAAAGATACCGGCAAGCTGATCGCGGTTCCGGTGCCGAAGGCGCTGCGTTAACGGGCTGCAAACGGCTGGATAGGGTATAATCATGGACATAAAGACTACATGGCTGCAAGAGGAGACATATTTAGTGGAACAATTACTGCAAAAAATCAAGGCATTAAGTGAAAAGGAAAAGAAAACGCTGGAGCAAATGGTCCTGAAATTGACCGAAGAGGTCGGGGAAACTTCGCAAGCGATGCTTTCTTACAGGCAGGCGAGCGGCAGCGAGTATAAAAATCTGGATCTCTCTGACGTGAAGGAAGAATGCGTGAATGTCATCCTGGTCGCTTTGGCGCTATTTTACAAGCTGAGCGAGGATGAAAATGAGCTTCAAGACGTTCTTAGCAAAAAAGTCGATAAATGGAGCTCGGTGATGACTTAAGGAACGATTTACTGTGAACATGCCCGACATAAAGAAGGCGCCCGGTGAGGCGCCTTTTTACATAACGGAAGCCCCACTACTATCTCAGGGGTTCGCGAATATTGGGACGGGCGCGGATACGCCGCCTTCGTTTATGAACTTATGCATGTAACAAGCCGGGGAACGATATGCTGCTCACCCTACCGGTAAAGGTCGGCAAAAGGAGCTTCGTATGCGGTTTTGCCGATCCAATACGTAATTCCTCCCTGCCCTCTCGTGTATTTCTTCACCTTTTCGCTTTTTCCCGTGGCTGTATGATATACTTCCGCTCCATACGTATAATCGGCATCGTTTGGCTTAGCCTGAACGGTAACGACATCACCGGTCCGGTCATTGATGCCTGCCTCGAACAGATTGCCGCCCGCGTCATGATAGATTCGGATCGTTTTTGCTTTTCCCGTGGCCAAATCCAAATCCAGCAGCTCCGAGTACTTCGGCTGAGCCATGCCCGGTTTTCTCCGGTAGGCGTTGATGATGACATGATCCTTCACGTTTCCGTACAGTCCGGACGGAAAATACCAATTGGCATCGTCATCCTGAAGCGGAAGCTTGTACGCGAGCTTGGAGTTTTGAAAGGATACGGACGTTTCCGACGAAGCGTGAAGATATATCGCAAACGGCTCAAGCGGAATTTTCCCCAGCTCCGACTCCGAATCTTTCATCTCCGGGGCGGTGGTCCAAACGATCCCTTTTGACGTTGCGGCGGCATGAACAAACTCTTTATTGTTCGGATCCCGGTTTGGAAAAAAATACGTTTTTCCATCGATCGTTACAGGCACCGCATCGGAGTCCGGCAAAATATCCTTGTTGGAAGCCGCATCCGGAGCTTGTATACTGTCCGCTTGGACGGCAGGAGGTTTGGCGGCCGCTGCGGGAGCGGTTCCGGTGCCCGCTCCCTTCGTGGCGCAACCGCCGAGCAGGAAGGCGGCGAGCATCGTTAATACAGCTGCTTTGGTGATACCTGACATAGGTAGGTTCCCCCTTTTCGAATTACGAGTTTCATACCTTAAGCGAATCCGCGCTCCGAAAGTTATGTTTTTTCTGGATCAGATTCATATTTAAGCCCGCAACTCTTTTACAACGGCATTACGTCAAATATCTTATAGGGAACAAAGAAAATTCGTTGTCGATTTCATTGGTTGATTTTCCTTCGGGAATGCGTGCAAAATCCGTTGGATTAAAGGCCTTTGTCTTGATTGTATAAGCTGCTTCCCTGCCCTGCCAATAGCAGAAATCCTGATCTGTACCGGTACAGACGGATGCTGTTACGATTCGGCTTCGGCGTACGCCGCCGCGGCCGCGTTCAAATAATAAGCGAGCCCGGTCTGCTGACCTTCCAGCATATGCAAGTGGAACTCGTCCTGAAGGAAAAACGCGGTCTGTGCGGCAAAATCCCCCGCCGCGATCCGGTGCCCATGGGCATTCATGAATGCCAGATGATCCCGAATGAATTGATGCACTCGGGGATCGTTATGCTTCACTTTTCCCCGCAGGCAGGTCGTCATGTCCTTCATGAATGCTGCCGCCTCCGCCGCCTGCTCGTTCATCTCCGGCACATCGACGGGCTCGGCTTCAAGCTCCGCGCCGTAGCGCTCCTTGAGGTATTCGCTTTGTTCCCGCAGCGCCTCCCGCCATTCATCTTCGGTTTCGAAGCCGACGAACAGTTCCTCCTTCGGCAGCGGATCTCCCAGTTTCAGGCCCGCTTTCGTTTTCCGCAGCGTGTCCATGATCCTCTCCAGCCTGAGCCTGCGCTGTTCCAGAAGCGCCTCCTGCTCCTCCAGCATGGCCGCCCGATCCGGCTCCCGCTCCAACAGGCGCCCGATTTGATCCAAGGAAAAATCCAGCTCGCGGTAAAACAGAATGGCCTGCAGCCGTTCCAGCTCTTTTGCGCCATATAACCGATATCCCGCTTCCGTGATTTCAGCCGGCTCAAGCAGACCGATTTTATGGTAATGGTGCAGCGTCTTGACCGTCACCTTGGACAGCTCCGACACTTCTTTGACTGTAAGAAGCATGATGCTTCACTCCCTTCTGTAGTGAAGTCTAAGGTCTGACCTTAGAGGAGGGTCAAGAGGGGATTTTTATTACCCATCGTAACATAAAAACACCCCGCTCAAACGAGCGGAGTGCATAAACCAAACCGGCTATAAATGGCGGCGGTTGGTTTGGGACTGGATGTTTTTAAACAATGAAGATTATTCCGCCCCTGCCCGCCAAGCGCGAATCAGAAACTCCGCATCCGCGTTGAGCGCTGCTTTGACGCTGTCTTTGACATGGCCTCCCAGCGCATCGTTGTTTAAATGCTTGACGAAATCCCGCAGATGTTTCACCGCCTGATCCGCTTTGCCGCCATCCCGTTGATGCTGCGCCTGCTTGAGCGCATTAGTCAGCTGCGGGACAAGGGGACCGCCGAGGTCGCCGGCCGCCGTGTAACGCGCCATCAGATTTTGGATGGAACCCGGATCGGTCGTCACTTGGAACCGGAACGTTTTCGAAACGGGATTCGCGGAGCCATCATTCACCGTTACCTCCGCCTTCCGATCGCCCAGTTTACCGGCCAATCCGATGGAGATGTTTGGGGTATGGGAATCGACCGTATACGTTTTGCCGTCCAAACCAAGCGTAACGGAACCGCCTGCCGGCAGACCGTCTCCCGCCTGAAGGGTCAGGACCGCATCATCGGTAAAGGAGTCGCCGTCCTTCAGCGCATGGCCGCCCACGGTGAGCGAGTAGACGGGCTGCTCTTTGCTTTCCACCGTAATCCCCTTGGACACGTTGCCTGACAGGTCTACGGATTGAAACTGAATGCTGTATTCCTTCCCCGGTTCGATCCCCGGAATCGCCGCCGTTTGCACGCCCCGTTTGACTTCAATCCGATCGCCGATCTGCCGCCCGTCCGCAAACAAGGTGATTCGCACCTTTTGGCCGTCAATATCGTAAGGACCGTCCCACGTCAAAGTAAGCTGGCCGTTTGCCCGCGTCATCCGGACGTTCTCCACGTCTCCGGGAGGAACGTTGTCTTTGGGAGGTTCAACCGGCGGCGTCGGCGCCGTGAATACGGCCGGGTCTCCGAACGTGAACTTATCCACGTTGAACAAATAGTCGGTTCCTTTAAACAACAGGAACACGATATGTTTTCCGGTAACCGGAGCCGTGACGTCGGTCGAGAACACCTTGAAATTTTGCCAGCCGCCGGTTCCCGCAATCTTGTTTTCGGCGATGACCGGGCCGTTCATGCTGTCCAATCGGACCTCGATCGTGCCGCCGCCGGTCGCGCTGGCCGCGTTGACATGGAATTTCGAAGGGCTCGCGCTCCCGAAATCCACGTAATTGTACATGACATACGGATTGTTGGCTGCGCTAATGCCCGCTAAATACGTTTGCCCGCCGCCCGATTCGGTGCCGAAACCGACGCCGCCGTTGTTGTCCTCGGCCTCGAGCTTGGCATAAGCATCCCTTGCCTTCCCTTTCAGGGTCGTAAACGTGAACCAATCCAGATTGCAAGGATAGTCGGCACCGCCTGCCCCATGGAATACGAGGTAGACGTCATGCACGCCTGCAGCCGCTTTGTCGTCGATATTGGCCATGATATCGACCCACTTGTCCCAGCCTCCCAGCGCCGGGATGTCCACCGTGCCGATCGTCGGTCCGCTTAGCGAGTCCAGCTTGACTTCGATCGTGCCGCCCTGGCTGCCGCTGGATACATGCACGCTGATGCCGGACGCGCCCGAACCGAAATCGATGCCCTTATAGGAGGCAAAGGCGTTATTGCGGATGCCGTCGAGATAACCGCCCTCCGCATTTTTGCCCAGCCCCTCGCTGCTTTCGAAATCTCCTGCCTTCAGCTTCGCATAGGCATCGGTTTTCGTCGGATCGCCCGCGGTGAACTTAAACCAGTTCAGGTTAAACAGATACGGATCGTTTGTCTTGGTAAAGACGAGATAGACGTCATGTTTTCCGGTAATCGTGCTTGGATTTCCTTGATCGTCCTTCAGCAGCGTGACGGCATCGATGTAGTTGTTCCATCCGCCGGTTCCTTCCACGTGCAGCGTCCCGACTTTCGGGCCGTCCAACGCGTCGAGCCGGATTTCGATGTTGCCCCCGCCCGTGGCGCTGGCCGCTCTCGCGATAAAACCTTTGGCGCCCGCCGATCCGAAATCGACGTTTTTGTAGGCCGCGTAGTGTCCGGGCTGGATGCCTCCAAGCTGCAGGCCGCCTTCGAGCGCCCCCTCCAATACGAAGCCTTTGCCGATGTTATAGCGCTCGGCTTCGATTTTATTGTAAGGATCCTTAACGGCGTAGCGGAGCTCCGCATCCATCGGTTTGATCACGTTCAGCGCTTCGACGGCCGCGGCCGAAGACCAGGATTCGTACGTGCCGGACAACAGCTGGCCGGCCCAGTTGCCGTCGACGATATGGTCCGGATTCCGGTGGCTCCACGCCATCTCCGTGTTGAAAGCCGCCCAGGCGTCAAACCCGGCGCTGAACTCCTTGTATTTGCTTTCGCTTCTTTCGTCCAGCGCCTTTTGGAGATGAGCCAAATTCCGCATCAAAATCGTTTTGCCGCCCTTCAAATCGCCGTTCGGGCCTTCGTAGTTCAGCAAACCGTTTGCATCCACCAGATGGTTTTGGGTAAACCCGGCCGCTTTGACCGCATCGTCGAGGTATGTCGTATCCCCCGTTATCCGGTACAGGCCGACGGCAGCCCCGATGTAAGTGCCCTGATTGTAATGCGTGGCGTCCGGGATCGCGCCTTTTTCCGTTTCGATCCGGTCGAACACTTTGCCATCCCCGTCCGTCAGCATCGTTTTGCCCCAGCGGAAGATGCGGGTCGCCGCATCCAGGTAATACCGGTCTTTCGTAATGTCGTACAAATATTCCGCCGCCTCGGCGGCCGGGAAGTTGATGCAGGCGTTTTTGGTGTTATGCTCGCTGTTCAGCCACCAGATGCCGCCGCCGGCAAAATCGTCGTCCCACTGCGTGTCGTAGACAAAAGCGAAATGGCGTTTTGCGGCCTCCAAATACCGGGCTTCTCCGGTGATTTGATACGCGCGGGCGCTTCCCATGACCCACCACATGATATCGTCGTTAAACGGATTGTTCGTCCAATCCGAGCCGTATTTGGCCACGGTGCCGTCGAAAATATCGTCGATCTGGGCCCGGAGCTGGGCTTTCAGGCCGGGATCGGAGGTATGCTGGTACGCGTCCATCACCATTTCCCACAGCTCGGCTTCCACCCAAAAGCCTTGATGGTCTTTGCGGTTCGTGTTGCCCCAAAACATGTTGGCGGACGGATCCCAGAACGCGGCGTTAAACGCCTTGATGGCCGCGTCGCCGTCGCTTGCCTGAAAAGCGTAGGCCGCCGACCCTCCCGTTTCGGACAACGCCCCGAACGCGAGCACCGCCGCGAGCGGAGCGGCAAAAAGCTTGCATGCGCGGTATTTGTTCCATGACATCCCAATTCCCTCCCTGGTTATGTTGCGGCATATTTGCGAAAGCTTGAAGCCGACCTCCGCCCAAGGTTGGATCCGGATCGGCTCCATGCTTTAACGCCAGGCGCTTACTTTGCTTCGGAAATCACTTTGTTGATTTTGTCCGCCATCGTGTTCAGCTCGGTGGTCGGCGCTTTGCCCATCAGGACGTTTTTCCAGGAGGCTTCGATGAACGGATTCGCTTTCCCCGTCCAGGTCGCCAGGAAACGGACCGGCTGCGTGCTCGGGGATTTCAAAATATGGTCGATGCCTTCCCCGACTTCCGGATGCCCCGCCGCTTTCAAAGCGTCGAAGTAGGCGGCGGAAGATGCCTGATAGGCGGCCGGCGCGACCGGTGTTTTCGGCAGCACTTCCTCATACATTTTGGAGTCCAGATATTTAAGCACTTTCCAAACGGCCTCGGGATGTTCGATCGTTGTAGGGCTGCACCAGCCTACGGCATCGTAAATTTCGGTCTGGCCGTTCACGACGGGCATCGGCACGAAGCCCCATTCCAAATCTTTCGGCGCGGTCCGGATCAGGTCGTCGGCCACCCATTGCCCCTGCAGCGTCATCGGTACTTTCCCCTGTTTGAAAGAGCTCATGACGTTCGACAAATCAAAAGTCGGCGGGTTCATATGACCGCTTGCGATCGCGTTTTTGTATTTTTCGACGCCTTCGACGAATTTGTCGCTGATTTCCACCTTCGACGGGCTGATGATGGCATCGGCAAACGGTGCCCCGCCTGCGGATACCGAATACAAAGAGATGTAAAACGGATCGAGCGGAGCGTAATAGCCGAACTGATCCACGCCGCCTTCCTTGCTCGAGAGCTTCTCCATGTCCGCGAAAAATTCGTCGTACGTCCAGCCGATTTTCGGCTCCGTCAGGCCCGCGTCCTTGAACGCTTTTTTGTTGTAAAAAATGCCGTACGTGTTCAAGAGGCCCGGAAGACCGACCAACTTGCCGTCAAATTGCCAGCTGTCGACCACGCCCTTATAAAACCCGTCCATAAACTCTTTGTCCTGCTCCGCCATCGGCGTCCAGTCGTACAGCAGTCCCTTCGAGGCATTGTCCAGCAGCATGTCGTTGCCCGTCATAAAAATGTCGGGCGCTTTTTTCGCGGTCAGCATTCCGTTGATTTTGACGCCGTAGTTATCGAGCGGGGTAGGGATCAGCTTGACTTTGATGTCGGGATTTTCCTGTTCGAAGCTTTTCATGGCGGCCATGATTTTATCGTTCATCTCGGCCGATTCCCAGGTGATCATCGTGACTTCGACCTGTTTTCCCTTGCTGTCCGTCCCTTCCCCCGTTCCCGGCGAATCCGCCGTGTCCGACTTGCCCCCGCAAGCGGCGAGCAGGCTCGAACACAGCATAAGCGCGATCATTCCAGCGGTCCATTTTCTGGCACCCTTTTTCATAAAAAGACCTCCCTAAACGAATTGGATAAAATGACGCCTAAAGTCCGATATGTCTTGAGCATCGCATCAAGCCGGCACGCACCACCTCCGATCCGGTTCGCCCGGGTTATTTCAGCGATGCGGAATTAAGGGAGCCGAGCCCCTGCATGAAATATTTCTGCCCGAAGAAGAAAATGAGCAGCATCGGAAGGATGTAAATCAGGTCCGCGGCCATGAACAGGTTCCAGGCGGTCGCATAGGTGCCTTTATAGGAAGCCATCGCCAGAGCCAACGTCCATTTGCTCGGATCGATGATGTAAATCAGAGGTTCAAGGTATTGGTTCCAGGCCCCCTGGAAGGAGAAAATCACCATCGTCATGATGACCGGCATCGTCATCGGCACCAGCACCTTGGTCAAAATGTACAGGTCGGAGGCGCCGTCGATTTTGGCCGCTTCGTCAAACGATACGGAAATCGTCCGCAAATACTGGACGTACAGAAAGGAAAACGTGGCATTGCCGAAAAAGGCGGGCACGATAATGGGGAGCCAGGTGTCGTACCATCCCAGCTCGGTATACAGGTTGAAAAGAGGGATCATGCCGACGAATCCGGGAAGCATCAGGCTGCCGACAAACAGCGAAAACCACAGCTTGCGGCCCGGAAAATTCAGCCTGGCGAGCCCGTAACCGACCAGCACCGAGCTGACGATCTGTCCGATGGTGCACATCACCGCGATAAACATCGAGTTGCCGAAGGTTTGCCAAAAGTTGATTTCTTTCGTTCCTGTCACGAAGTTGGACCAGTGAAGCTCCCGCGGAAACCATTCCGGAGGGATTTTGAACACGTCATTGTTGCCTTTGAGCGCAATGGTCACCATCCACAGCAGGGGAAACAGCATTGCGACGGCGCCGACCGCCAGGATGATAAACCGCAACGTATCCAGCAAGCTGAACTTCCGTCTTCGCCGGAACCGCGCTTCCGTATGCATCGCCATGGCGAACTTACCTCCTTATCTCGCGTTGTCGCTTTCGTAATAAACGAACCGGTTGGAATACCGGTAGGTCAAAGCCGTAAAAATCATGATGATCACGAAGAGGACCCATACCTCCGCGATCGCGTAACCGAACATTCGGCCGCCGAAGGCGTCATTGTAAATTTTGAAATTGAGGAGCGAGGTCGAAAAATTCGGTCCGCCGCCCGTCAGCACCTGGACCTGATTAAAGGCCTGAAACGCGCCGATAATGCCGAGGATCAGCTGCAGGAACAAAATCGGGGTGATCATGGGGACGGTAATATGCAGCGCCGTGCGCCACCGGACGGCACCATCGACCTCCGCCGCCTCGTACAGCTCCTGCGGAACCGATTGCAGGCCGCTCAAAAAAATGATGACGCCCGAGCCGACCTGCCATAACCCGATCAGCACAAGCGAGGGCAACGCCGTCTTTTCGCTCGTCAGCCACGTCCCTTCGGGCAGCCCCAGCAGTCTCAGCAGGGAGTTGGCCAAGCCGTATTGCGGTTGGTAGATGAACAGCCACAACGTAAGCGAAGCGATGGACGGCACCACCGTCGGCAAATAATAGATCGTGCGGAACCATTTGATCCCGGGCAGGCTTTTGTTGAGCAGCATCGCCAGCAGCAGTCCCAAAATCAGCGACGAGGGCACGCTCAAAAGCACGAAATAAAGCGTCGCGCGGACCGAAGGCCAAAAAGCCGGATCCTCCGTGAACATGTACTTGAAGTTGTCGAAGCCGACAAATTGCGGCGTGTCGTAACCGCTCCACTCCGTTAAGGCATAATACATGGACGAGAGCAGCGGATAAGCGACAAACACGCTAAAACCGATGATCGAAGGCAAAATAAAAAGGTAGCCCTTGGTCCAGCCGCGAAGTTTCCTATTGTTGACCCTCATGTTTCACATACCTCCTTTATGCGATCGTTTAGACAAAATGGTTCTCGGCCCGGCCGCCTGCGGCCCGATCTCCTGCCGGTCCGATGGTTCAACCCCGTGCGTTTTCGCATCATCGGCCTTCACCGCCGTACCCGAATCCCGCAATAATCCATCAGCAGCTCGCAAAACATCATGTTCGCCCAGGAGAACCAAGGCCTGGTATACGCCTTTGGATCGTCGGCATTAAAGCTCTCATGCATCAGTCCGGTTCCGGCATCCGTTTCGCTCATGAGCTGCAACAGCCGCCCCTTTTCCTCCGGGTTTTCCTCGGTCAATCCCTGCATCGCCAAGGCGATATGCCAGACATATCCTTGCGGCGTATGCGGGCTGCCGATCCCCTCGGCCGCGCTCCCCCGGTAGTAGTAAGGGTTATGTTCGCTTAAAATGAACCGGCGCGTATTCCGGTAGATCTCGTCGTCCGCTCCCCGGTATCCGAGGTAAGGAATGGACAGCAGGCTTGGCACGTTGGCGTCGTCCATCAGGTTGTGGTTCCCGAGGCCGTCCGTCTCGTAAGCGTAGATGGGGCCGAATTCGGGATGCTGCACAATGCCGTATGTTTGAATCCCGTGATCGATCTCCGCCGCGAGCTTGCCCGCCCGGCCGCACAACTTATCATCATGAAGCACGTCGCGGGCAATGTCCTGCAGATAGCCGAGCACCACGACCGCAAACATGTTGGATGGAATCAGATACCCGTATTCGCAGGCATCGTCGCTCGGACGGAATCCGGACCAGGTCATGCCGGTATAAGCGGTCTCCGCCCCCTTCCCTTCCCGGACCAGCGTGTCGGTTGGAGGGCAGTCCCTCCTCTGGAACCGGTAGGACGATTCCGTCTCATGCCGCTGCTCCGTGGTCCACAGATCCAAAATCGCGCCCGCGGCCATGACGAATTCCTTGCCGAAATGCGAAGTTCTTCCGGTATTTTTCCACAGCAGGTAACTCAGCTGCAGCGGATAACAAAGCGAGTCTATCTCGTATTTCCGTTCCCAAATCCAAGGCGTCATGTCCGTGTCGTCGTTTTGATGACCATGCCCGTTCGCCTCCGCGTTGAAAGCGTTTGCATATGGATCGTGCAAAATCCCCCTCAGCTGCCGAATCACCAATCCTTCGATCAGATCCGCCGTTTCCGCGTCCTCTTCCGCCAGCGCCAAAAACGGCCTGATCTGGGCCGCCGAATCGCGCAGCCACATCGCGGGAATATCCCCGGTGATGACAAACGTGGTCCCGTCCGCCATTTTCTTGAACGTCGTCCCCCACGTATTGCGGATGGCGTTCCGGAAAATATCCAAAAGCCGCGGCTTGCCGGCCAAACGAGCGGACATTCTTTCGGTAAGCGGCCCGAGCGAAACAGGTTCTTTTCCCAAAGTCTTCATGCGCATTCCCCTTTATGTACGGATTGGTTTATGATGTCACACCATTGCTTCCGAACTTCAAATAACAACTTTATATCAATCTTGTGAGCGCTTGCATAGACACATTATAAATTCAGCCAATTAACATGTCAATATGTTTTTTATAACATTTTTATATACCAATATAATATTAGGTCATTAAACATACATCCGCAAAAAAAAGAACGCCATTCACTAAGAATGGCATTCCGCTTCCGATGCGCCTATATCGAAGGCTGCTCCTTGCGGACCGGCCCGGTCGATGAACCGACGATCAGCTCGGCGTCCAGCAGCATTTTATTCGGCACGCTTTCCCCGTTTCTGAGCTTCAGCACGTTTTCGAAGGCCAGCCTGCCCATCTCTTCCTGCTTTTGGCGCATATGGGTAAACAGCGGTTCTCCCGCGTAATCCGGGCTGTCAAAACAGACGATCGATACGTCTTCCGGAACCCGAAGGCCCGACTCGCGGGCGGCTTCGTAAGCCAGCTGGGCAATGTTGTACTCCATGGCAAAAAGCGCCGTGATTTCGGGATGTTCCCGCAGATGTTTTTTGATGTTTTCTTTTTCCTTCTCTTTATTCTCGGGGACGAATGCGGCCGGAAGCGTGGCCGTAATCTGCTCCATCCACAGGCTGCGGTCGGCGACGATGCCGTTTTCCGCATGGGCCTGGATAAACCCTTCGATCCGCTCTTCGATGGCCGTCGTATCCTGCGGCGGGGTCGTCAAAAGCGAAATGCGGGTATGCCCCAGCTCGAAAAGATACTCGATCATGCGCTTGGCGGCTGCCGCGTTGTCCGTGCTGATCGAACTTGCCGAAACGCCCTTCAGATGGCGATCCAGCAGCACGAAAGGATATTGGCCGATGACCAGCTTTAAAATTTCGGCATTAAAATACTCCCCCTGCGCAGGGAAAATGATGAGCCCGTCGACGCCCAGCTCCAGCAGGCCGCGGATTGCCTCTTCCTCGCTGGCGATCACGCCAAGCGATCTTCTCAGAACCAAATAGCCGTCGTGCTGCCGGGAGGCTTCCTCCATGCCGTAAATGAGCCCTGTACCGTAGCTGTCCCCGAAGTCCGTCATGACGAGCCCGATCAGCGGCTGGCCTAGGCTGCGGCGCGGTTTTGCAGCTCCTTGCGCGGCGGCGGTCGGCGTCCCTTCCGAACCGAAATGCTCGGAAACGAACGAACCCCGGCCGGGCTGCCTGACGATGTATCCATGCTGGGTCAGCATCTCCAGCGCCTTTTTGCTCGTAATCCGGCTGACGTTGTAAGCTTCGCCCAATTCCTTCTCCGAAGGAATCCGTTCGCCGGGCGCGTATTTGCGGGATATGATCTGCTCGCGCAGCGCTTCGAATATTTGCTCGTACATCGGTTTTGAGGATGTTTCATGCGACATGTTAAGTTCCCTCCACAAGAAAATATCTATCCGGTTTGGATAGATAGCGCCAATTTCTACAATATGTAAACATTATATAATAATATATCATGTTATATTTACTTTGTGAATAGCTAACCTTCGGAATGCCGAAATCTCTCCGCAACGTCGGTACGGTGTTCATGCGGAAATGACGCTTTTTTGATGCCCCGCACACCAAAAAGCGCCTTCGCCGCTGCGAAGACGCTTGGTATGGGAGGGCTGCTTTCTGACGGTTCACGGCCACTTGGAGAGGGCGTTATTGCTATACTTCCTTCATTTTGAAATAGGTCCACCCGAAAATCAGGAATACCACGAAGCTTCCGAGCACCGTAACCATCAGGTTTTCAAGCGGCAGGTTCATCGCCCCGAAGCCCCCTCCTTCCATCGCTTGACCAGGAACCGTAGCAATAAACGGCTGTGCCCAGGGATAATAGGGACCAAATTGGGCCGAGTTCACGACGAGCATGTTCGGGATGGTAAATACGACGTTCAGCGCCAGCGGGGCCGCAAAGCTGCTCCACATCAGCGAAACGGCGAGCTGCAGCGCTGCCAGCGGCAAGCAAGCGACCCAGCCGCCTGCCAGACAGCGCCCGATGATTTCCCAATCCACAGGGGCATCGATGCCTTTGATCGCACCGACAAGAAGCATGGCTCCCAAAAACAGCAGCTGGATGATCGCCAGCATCACCATGACGACGGTATATTTGGCGAAATATACGCCCGTCCGCGTGACCGGCAGCACCAGCAGCTGCTTCCAGCCGCCGCCATGGTGCTCGTACCGGCAAATGAAAGCGGCGAAGATCCCGGACAAAATCGGCAGAAACAGCAGGGCATGGATCATGCCCATCACCCCGAGCAGAACCAGCCAAGGTTGGTCCGCCCCTTCGATGTTGGACATCAGCCCGACCAGAACGGAGATCGCCGGACTCAGCAGCAACAACAGCACGATAAACGACCGCGACATTTTCAGCCGCTCCGACGCCAAAATTTTAAAATAACCTCCCATGTCAGTTCACGTCCTTTCCGCGAAAGTGGCCCATGCCGACCATGTAGACGACAAAGGCAAGGATAATGCCCGCACCTACGGGAAGCGCCGGTTTGGCTTCGCTGATAAAAGACAGAAACGGCCAGGAAAGCGGTATGAATTCCGGATAGTTTGCGGCAAACATCGAAGCGATGGCCGCCGTGATGCCAAGCGTGATGGGCAGCGCCTGGTTTTTGAGCGTTAAGGATAACCACAGCTGCAACGCCAGCATCGGCAGCGCCCCCAGGTAAGGCAGGAAGCTGAGCTTCAGGATCGTCAAATACGGGATATCGTCGGTCCCGAATTTCAGCAGAATGCCTAACACGACGGTGCCGGCGGATAAAATAAGGCAGGCGACTCCCATCGCGATAAAGCCGAGCAAAACCTTGGCGGTAAACACGGAGGCTCTGGAAATCGGCAAAGCGAGCAGCTGCTTCCACGAATTGTTCTGATGCTCCACGTTAGCGATCTGCGAGGAGATCAGCGTGGCCCCCAAGTAAAGGGCGATCGGAACGAAGGAGAAAATCTCCCCGATCAGCCCCTTCCACAAATCCGCTTTATATCGGTCGGTCAAGTAATCGTAGCGTAGGCCAAAATTCAAAGCCTGCATGGCTAACAGCCCGACGGAGCCGAGGAAAACGAGAAACCAGATGCCTTTTCTGCGAATTTTCAGAAAATCGGACGACAACGCTTTGCCGATCATCAGGAAAGCCCCCCTTGCTCGATCACCTGCATGAAAATATCCTCGAGCGTGCGCCGCTTCTCTTCCACGCGGTATATGGCATGGTTATGGTCCACCAGCCGCTTGACGAGCAGCGCCACTTCCGGATCGCTTAACTGATCCAGCCGGAGGCCTCCGTCCTCCAGACGCCCGGCATAACCTTGTCCCCGGATCAGCTGAAGCGCTTCGGCCGGTTCGGAAACGACCAGCCGGAATCCTCCCGATGCCTGCTGCTGCAAATTGCTGATCGTATCTTGGAACACCAGCTCTCCTTCGCGAATGATGCCTACGGTGCCGGCCATCTGCTCCACTTCGGACAACAGGTGGCTGGAGACCAGAACCGTGATGCCGTGCTGCTGCGGCATGCTGCGGATCAGCTCGCGGATTTCATGGATGCCTTCGGGATCCAGCCCGTTGGTCGGTTCGTCCAGAATCAGCAGCTCGGGATTGCCGAGAAGGGCCGTCGCGATGCCCAGCCGCTGTTTCATCCCGAGCGAATACCCCTTCACCGGGCGTTTGGCGTCCTTGGTCAACGATACGATGCTCAGCACCTCGTCGATCCGCGATTTCGGCACATCCAATATGCGGCGCACCGCCTCCAGGTTTTGCACCGCCGTCAGATGCCCGTAGTTGGACGGATATTCCACCAGCGAGCCGACCTTGCGGAGGATGTTCAGCTTTTCCTTTCTTAAATCCTTGCCGAAAATGTGGATGGAGCCCATCGTCGGGCGGATGAGTCCGAGCAGCATCCGGATCGTCGTCGTTTTGCCCGCGCCGTTCGGGCCCAGGAATCCGTAAATTTCCCCTCTTCCGATTTCCAGGTTCAAATTTCTGACGGCATAACGCCCGCGATATTTCTTATTCAAATCTTTCGTCTCGATCACGAGTTCTCTCACTATGAATCACCTCGGGAACTATATTAGCTCCCGCAGGTTAAAAGACGGGCGGCCTCAAGTTTAAAATTTCTTTAAACTTGAGGCCGCCCGGACATTCTTCAAAACAACATCTTTAAAGCAAGGAGCCGACAATGGCGTTGTCTCCATATTCCCTGTCTTCTAACAATTGATGTTGCAGATTATTATTTGGAAAAATTCACGTTCGTTCTAGTAATCAAATAAATTCCTAAATTGTTATAAGAGAAATTGATATAAAGTTCCCCCGGTTTACTAAACGTTCCTGTTCCCGGTGCTTTCTTATTAAACGTTAAGCTATACTCATTCAAATCGATTTTAAAGAGTTTGGAGACTATGGGGGCTGCCGTCTGGATTAACTGTTCCGGCTTCATGGATGAAGGCATATGATCGCTCAAACTGGGAACCCCGATTTGGGAAATTTCATTTGTTTCTGAATCGAAATACACATGACTACCGTCCATATATTCTAGGGTAAGATACTTCTTTCTACCCGAAATCAAATGATAAGCCTTAATTAATTGATCACCTGCACCTTTACGTATGACCGAGAGAGCTTGCTTGGCAAATTGGTTCTGATTTTCAGTTACCTCGTCAGGACTTAATGGAATGAACAGACGGGTCAAGTGACCATTGGAAAACAACACTTCAGATTCGCCATCTTGGAATTTGGTTTGAACCTCATAAGGGAAATTCAGGGTCGGATCCAATTCGATATTACGATGAATTTTGAATTTTGAATTGCCGTCGAATCCTGCTTCCTTCAGACTCTGACCGGCCTGATCGACCAAACTTGGATCAACCCGGTCTGGAGACAAATCCAAGCCAAACTTCACTACTTCCATTTCACCCGTTTGATCGTCAACCCATAGGTTTGCAAAACCCGTTCCATCACCAGTAAATTTGAGCAACCACTGGTGTTCTTTAGGCACAGCCTCTATACTTTCCAGGGGAAGCGCTTGTCCCAAATCCCTCATCACTTGACGGATTGTCTTCTCCACTTGAATTCTCAGTTGTGAATCTAGTTTGGCTAATAGAGGGGCATTGTTTTTTTCCATAGCATCCAGTTCCGCAGCCAATGTGGAAGAGAAGTCATCTGCCCGGGCATTCTTTGCATTAGTTAAGGACACTGCGACTAATAGAACCAGTAAAGCTAGACCAGCCGCGGACCATTTGGACGACTTTTTTTTGAAATAAGTGATCATCGTAATCCTCCTCATAAGTTGGGATTTACCCATCGAAAAGTTAGTCGATGTCAACAACCGCGCGGCCTTCGAGGAGCTTTTTTTCAGGAGCTTGATGATGGTGTTACCATATTCCTTAATTTCATTTTCACTCAGCCGGGAAATCGTTGCCGCGTCGCATGAAAGCTCTTGATCTTCTCTCATTTTTCGGTATGCATACCACAGAATAGGATTGAACCACTGTATCACAAGCAGACAAGTCATGAGCCAGTTCGCTAATATATCTTTCCTTTTGTAATGCACCAGCTCATGAAGAAAGATGAACCTTAATTCATTGGGATGAAGGTCTTCGATCCCTGCGGGAATTAATATTTTCGGGTGAATCACGCCATAAAGCGCGGGACCATCCACTCCATTTGTCATAATGAGAGGCACCTTCCGCCTTACAGTCAGTTCAGATTTGCACTGCTCCAGAACACCGACCAAGACCGGGTCCGATACGATATAGGCGTACTTCTTCATTTCGCGGCTACACTTAAGATTGACTCGGACTAGATAACAAATGAGTGTTATTGCCCCAATAAGCCATCCTAAGATTAAAGCAATCTTCTTCCAAGGAAGAACCGTTGCCGGAGATTTATCCACATCATCTTGTGCGATAGAAGACAACTTAGACGAATCGGAAGACGGGACTTCGTCACCGACATCCGTTGCCGGCACTACGCTTTTTTGCTTCATATCGATGAACAACGCCTCAGGATGCTGCTCTGCGTGGAAAGTAAACGCATTATACAGACTAAAATGGCTTTCCGGCGCCCAAGGAATCACCATACGAATCATCAGCAAAAACCACATTAAATATTGCCATTTGACAGGAAGATGATTTTTCAGAAGCTGCCGTATAAAAAGAATGAGAATAGCCATAACGGTAGCCATGAAAGATGTAACGGCGATCCATCGGAGGAAAGAAGAAACCACATCATTCAGGAGGAAATTCACATAGTTCATGATTCTTTTTTCCTCTGGTCGAGAATTTCCTTCAGTTCATCAATCTCTGCTTCTGTCAACTTCTCATCTTTGAGAAAATTGACAATCATCACTTTCAAGGCTCCGCCGTACAATCTGTTCAAAAACGAACTGCTTTCGGCCTTCAAGCATTCTTCTTCGCTGATCAGCGGGAAATAGGAATAGGTTTTCCCCTTCTGATGGAATCCGAGTGCCCCTTTCTTCACCAAACGATTTATAAGCGTTTTAATTGTCGTTGGCTTCCAATCTGTTTTGGAGTCCAGCAATTCAACGACTTCATTCGCCGAAGCAGGTGAATGATTCCAAAATACCTTCATGACCTCCCATTCAGATTCCGAAATGCGCGGAATTTTTTCTTTCACGAACAATCATCCCCTCATGATTACAATTGTAATCGATACAGATAATTTAAAATTACACTTGTAATTGATTTTTGTCAACCGTTAACTATTTCGCTCAAAACAACAAAGTCACGATGCTCGATGCAGCACCGTGACTTTCGCATCAGGTTGGTTGTAACTGAACCGTCTTCCTACCTCAACTTCAAACCGGGCTCATCGCCTGCGGCCGGAGAGATCATGACACTCGTGCCGCCTTCGGCGCTGCGAATCTCCATGCCAAGCCCCATTTCCCTCGTCAGGAAGCCGACGATCGCGAGGCCAATGCCCGCCCCCTTGTCTCCCGAGGAGGCCTGCATCCCCTTGCCTTTATCCGCAATGACGATCGCCAGGCCGCCGGCGGCATCCGTCGCCGTCCGGATGCCGATATACTGCCCGCTCCGGGCATGCCTGACGACGTTCTGGAACAAGTTATCCAGAATTCTCCGGAACCACTGCGCGTCGAGCATCCAATAAACGGGACCCTCCGGCAGGTCGATATCCGCCTCGAAGCCTTCTTTTTCCCACAGCGGATACCAGGCCGCTGCGCTCTCCCGGACGATGCGGAGCACGTCGATGCGTTCCGGGTGAAGCGTGTATTTTCCGCTCGTCAGCAAATTGTAGGACAGCAGGTTGTCGATGAGGCCGGCAAGATCGCCCAGCTTGGTTTCCGTCAATTTCAACAGCTCCTGGCCGCGCTCGGAGAGCTGCTCCTTTTGCAGGGAATACACGTGGCTGCGGACGACCGTCAGCGGCGTCCTTAAATCATGCGACAGGTTCGCGATCAGCCGTTTGCGCAGCTCTTCCTCCTCGCGCTCCCGTTTCAGGCTCCTGTCGAGCCGGTCCACCATGCCGTTAAACGCCGCCTCCAGCTGCCCGATCTCATCGCTTTTCCGAACCGCGATCGGGTCAGGCAAACCGCTTCCGTCCTGGACCGTCATGGCGGATTGAAGGCGGAGCAGCCTGCGGCGCATGTTCATGAAAAACATCCAGGAAACGATGATAAAAAGCACGAACATCAGCAGGATGATGCCGAAAAATACCATCGATTCGCGGGCGGACAGGCCGCCATCCCTCGGCCCTATTGCCGCTTTGGATACCTGCATGACCATAAATCCCCGGTTCAGCTTTTCGTCGTCCCCGATAAATGCGATCACGGAAAACTGCTGCGTCGCTCCCCGGTAACGTTTCATGTAGGAAATCGCGTCCGCCGCATCCCAAGTTTCGGGCAAATGCAATCGGCCGCCGGCGGGCTGCCGCACATGCGAATCCGCGTCCACCCAGAACATGTCCACCTTCGCATATTCCTCGCTAAGCTCCCGCAGTCTGCGGTCGATTTCCTCCGGGGTGCTTCCCTTCAGCCGTTTGGCTTCGTTATGCCACATCTTTTCGAGGTGGATCGTCTGGTATCGCTCCTCCGGCTGTATCCCCGCATCCGGCAACGCATTCCCGATCGCCATGTTCTGCACGACCTGGTAACCGATCACCGACGCAGGGAACAAGACCGGAATGAACAGCAGAGCAATCAGGATGAGGAGCAGGTACCTGGAAAGCAAAGACCCGCGAAACCGGGGCTTCGGAAGCTTTGTTTTCCTCATGCCTTCACCCTGTAGCCGACGCCGCGGATCGTTTCAATGATCTCCGGGTTCGCCGGATCGCGCTCCAGCTTTTCCCGCAAATACCGGATGTGCACCATCAGCGTTTTGTCCCCGTCCAGGTACGGATCTCCCCAAACCCCCTCGTAAATTTGCTCTTTGGTCAAAATTTGCCCGAGATGGCGGAGCAGATACATGAAAATTTGGAACTGCTTGCCCGTCAACACGATCTCCTCGCCCGTATCCTTGTTCATGATCCGGTTTTCACGTTCGTACACGAGGAGATGCCCCAGCGCAAGCGCCTCCGACGAATACGAGCCGGAGCGGCGCAGCAGCACCTCGATCCGGGCGGCGAGCTCATCCGGGTGGAACGGCTTGGTCACATAATCGTCGGCGAACTGCAGCCCTTCGAGCTTGTCGTCGATGGAGGTTCTGGCCGACAGCATGAGGATCGGCAGATCCGGGTAGGCTTTCTTCAGCCGCTGTCCGACCGTAAAGCCGTCAAGCCCCGGCAGCATCACGTCAAGAATGACGAGACGGCAGCCTGCGGCATGATCGACGGCCCGCTCCCCGTTTTGCAGCCAGGTCACCTCATACCCCCTCCCCTTCAAATCATCGTTTACCCATGTTCCGATTTCCGCGTCGTCTTCGATATATAACAAATGAATGCCCATGATGATTGCCCATCCTTCCTTCACCCGGCCCCTGCAGAAACCCGGTTGTGTCGTCCATGAAACCATGGTATATTTTACGTATCATTCATTATCAATTTAAAGGCTATGCTACCCTGAAATCAAGGTACAACCTCGGACAACGCCATCCGTCCAGGTTGTACCTTTTTTGATGTGGCGGGATCGATTCCGTCCCCTTCGCCTCTATCGCCTTTATCTCCAAAAATCATATTTGAGCCTTAAGGAGGAATTTCCATGCTGCTTGAAGCTGTCTATCACCGTCCCAAACTGAACTGGTGTTACGCCTACGACGGGCGCACGATCCATCTGCGCATTCGTACCAAACGAAGCGACGTTACCGCCGTATCCGCGATGGCCGGGGACAAATACATCTGGGACCGGTCCAAGACCTACGTTCCGATGAACAAACTGGCGTCCGACGAGCTGTTCGATTATTGGGAATGCGAAATCGTTCCCGAATATCGCCGTTTGAAATACGGATTTTTGCTCGAAAAAGGCGCGGAGAAATATTGGATGACCGAATACGACTTCGTCAAGCAGGAGCCCGAAAATCCGGACCGCCTGTTCGAATATCCGTTCATCAATCCGGCCGACGTGTTCGAAACGCCGGACTGGGTGAAGGACGCGGTATTTTATCAAATTTTCCCCGAGCGGTTCGCGAACGGCGATCCGTCCAACGATCCGGAAGGCACGCTTCCTTGGGGCGGAACGCCTAAGCCGGACAACTTTTTCGGCGGGGATCTTCAAGGCGTCATCGACCATATCGACCATTTGTCCGAACTCGGCATCAACGCCATCTATTTTACGCCGATTTTCAAAGCGACGACCAACCATAAATACGACACCGAGGACTACATGCAGATCGATCCGCAGTTCGGGGATCTCGAAACGCTGAAAAAGCTCGTCGCCATCTGTCACGAGCGCGGCATCCGGGTCGTCCTCGACGCGGTGTTCAACCATTCCGGACGGACGTTTGCGCCTTTCGTGGACCTGCAAAAAAACGGGGAAAAATCGCGCTACAAAGACTGGTTCTACATCCGCAAATACCCGATCGCCGTCGAGGACGGCATTCCGACATACGATACGTTTGCCTTCGAGCCGCTGATGCCCAAGCTGAACACCGCCAATCCCGAGGTGAAGGAATATTTGCTGAAGGCCGCCGCCTATTGGATCCAAGAGGCCGACATCGACGGCTGGCGCCTGGATGTCGCAAACGAGGTCGATCACGAGTTTTGGCGCGAATTCCGCAAGGTCGTCAAAAGCATCAAACCCGACGCCTACATTCTCGGCGAAATTTGGCATGAGTCCTCCCCTTGGCTGATGGGCGACCAGTTCGACGCCGTCATGAATTATCCGTTCACGAATGCGGTGCTGGACTTCTTCGTCGACCGGACCCGGGACGCCCGGAGTTTCGCGAACGCCCTTGCCAGCCAGTATGTGCGCTACCCGCGCCAGGTGAACGAGGTCGCCTTCAATTTGCTGGACAGCCACGATACGGCCCGCTTGCTGACCAAATGCGGAGGCAACAAGGCGCAAATGAAGCTGGCCGTCCAGTTTCAATTCACTTATACCGGAGCCCCGTGCATTTATTACGGGGATGAGGTCGGCTTGACCGGAGGCCATGATCCGGGATGCCGCAAATGCATGGAGTGGGATACATCGAAGCAGGACCGCGAGCTGTTGTCCTTTTATCAAGAACTGATCGGTTTGCGCAAAAAGTACAGCGCGCTGCGCACCGGCTCGCTCCGGTTCCTGTCGGCGAAAGCGGGAAGCACGAACCTGGTTTATACCCGGGAGGACGAAAACGACAGCATCGTGATTTTCATGAATAATTCGGCCAAAGCGAAAACCATCAACGTGCCGGTGCCGGAGGAACGCTGGGAGGATATCCGCACGGGCGAAACGGTCTCCGCCCACGGCGGCGTGCTCAGCATGAAGCTCCCGGCTTACGGATGCGCGATGCTTCGGGCATTGTAACGCACACGAAAATAAGCATACTGCAAGCACCAAAGGGGATGCCCGCCAACGCGGGACATCCCCTTCACCATTTGGAATAACATATTCAACTGCTTTCGGAATGAACCGGCCTCTAAACGAAATTTCTCGTATCGTTGTTCCGTCCGAACTTATAGGTCGCAATCAGGAAAAACACCACCGCAAAGGCAAGCAAAATCGACAGATGAAACCCGATGGAGCCGAACGTTGCCCCTTCCTGAAGTTTTTCGATGGACTGCAGCACCCAGCTTTGCGGCAAAAAGTCGGACACCCGGCGAAGCGTTTCCGGCATGATGCTGAGCGGAAAGAAGCAGCCGGACAGCAGGCATGTCGGCACGATAATGAGGTTTTGCAGCGCGCCGGCCATGCCCGAGCTTTTCGAGAAGGCGATGATCACAAGCGACAGGCTGATCGATACCACCGCGAAAATGGCCAGAAGGGCGAACATTTCGAAGACGGAAATGCCGGGATCCATATGAAACACGACCTTCATGAAAAAGAGGGCGATCACGATCTGTGCAAGCATGACGACCGCATTCACCGCAATGTTGGCGAGCACGTACGTCTTCGCGTTGATCGGGGAGGACAAAATCCGGTAATAGGTCCGGTTCTCCCGGTGTTTTAGCATCAGCTCCGCCAGGCTGGCGGCCGAATTCAACATGAACAACAGCAGGAACCCGATCGATTGGTACGACATCTGTTTGGCCAGGGACGTATCGTTTACGGATTCGGACGTGAGCTTGAATGCCGAAGAACGGTACTGATCATAGATCTGCTGAAATGTTGTTCCGTCCCCGCCAGCGATTTTGCCCATCGCCGCGACGTTGTCGATATACCCGCGCAGCATCGATTTCATATATCCCGTAACCTGGGCGCCTTTGACCGATTCGATCGCGATATGATCGGGACTGCCGCTCAGCACGCTTTCCGAAAAGCCGGAATCGATGATCAAGCCGCTGTCGAGTTTGTTTGCGGCCAGCTGCTCTTTTAATTCGTTCCGGCTGACATGAACGATGCTGACATGATCCAGATTTTTAACGAATCCGACCGTGTCCTCCGCGATCCGTTGACCGCTGTCCTCGTTGACGACGCCTACCCTTAGCTCCGTTGTTCCGACCGAACCGTACAGCAAAAAGGTAGCCACGATGCCGGCGATCGGCAAACCGAAGTACAGGATGAGCGTGCTGCGTTTGCGAAACGTCATGAGCAGCGTTCGGGTCGCCAGAAACCATATATCTCTCCACATGTTACAGTCCCTCCCTGCGTCTCATTGCCAATATCGATACGCCCAAAAACAACGCGGCAAAACCGATGTTCAACATCAGAACCGGCCAGGCCGCCGAGACGTTATCGGCGTAAATCACCTGCGTTAACCCGTGGTTGGCCCAGCGGATCGGCGACAAGTTGACGAGAAAGCCCATGAGGCCGCCGCCTTCGTCGTCGAGAATCGGGAAATACGCGCCCCCGAAAAAGGACATCAGCTGAACGACCAGACTGATGACGCCCCGCGAAGCCGTTCCTTTCAACAAATAGCTGCCGGCCAGGCCCAGGCTCATCGCCATAACGACCTCCGACACTAAAACGGCGATAACGACTCCCATATGATGGCCCCAGTAGGCTTTAAACACGTATTTGCTGAACAGGATGATCACCATAACGCATAATAAGTTCGAGATGATCCCGCCCAACATCTTGCCCACGAATATCTCGCTTTTTCGGATCGGGGCAATGACAAGCCTTACGGCCGTTCCCCGCAAAACCTCGCCCTGAATGAGCGCTCCCGCGCCCATCGCCGCCCACATGCCGACCATGACGGTCATCGCCAGCGCGTAATAATCGACGGAACCGGGCGTCCGGTTGGCGTCGACCGACAATTCCCGGATATAGTCGCTTCCGCCGGTTGCAAGCACCATCTCCGTCTTGGCCGGTTCGATGCGGGCCACCGCCGCCGCCGCGTTGTATTTATCCGTAAAAGAAGCCAGCATGCCCTGCACGATGTTGCTTTCGATCGCGTCCCGGCTGCTGCCGTACAAGGAAATGCCTTGGTTCGTCAGCTCCACGTAACCCGAAACATGGTTGTTTTCGACCTCTTCTCTTCCGTTTGCGCCCGGTTTTAAAGGTTCGAATGTAACGCCCGTTTTGCCGACCTCTTTCGCGAACCCCGCAAAGGCTTCGGAAAGGGGGCCGCCCCCGGTCGCGTCTTTTACGGCCACCTTCACGTCCCCGACCGAAATTTCCGAGCTGAACGCGTTGGTCAGCGCCAAGCCGAGAATCAGCATCAGCACGATCGGAAAGCCGAGCATGAACAGGAGCGTGCGCCGATCCCGGAAATCGTGTTTCATCTCTTTGATTGCAATCGATAAAATGTTCACCCCGTCAATAACCTCCTTCGTGAATATTAATCCCGTAAATTACGACCCGTCAGCGTCAGGAATACCGTCTCCAGATTCGGCTCCTGTTCCTCGACCGAGCGGATTTCCTTGCCGGCGTCCATCAGCTGCTTCAATATCCGGTTCAAATTATCGACCGCCGCATCGCTGTGCACGCGGATCACGTTTTCCTCCTGCAGCACGGTCCGTACGCCCGGAACCGGCTTCAAAAGTTCCCCTTCCGTTCCTTGCACGGATTTCAGCTCGATCCGGATATCCTTCACGTCGGTTATGGTCGACTTGAGCTGTTCTTTCGTGCCTTCGGCAATGATTTTGCCGTGATCCACGATCGCGATGCGCGAGCAGATTTCCTCGACCTCTTCCATATAGTGGCTTGTGTAAATGATCGTGCAGCCCGATTCGTTCAGCTTGCGCACCGAGGTCAAAATATAGTTGCGCGACTGGGGATCGATCCCTACCGTCGGTTCGTCCATAATGATGAGCTTCGGTTTATGCGCGATCGCGCAGGCGATATTGAGGCGGCGCTTCATCCCGCCCGAAAAGTTTTTCGGAAAGCTTTTCGCCTTGTCGCTGAGACCGACGAACTCCAGCGCTTCTTCCGCGCGTTCCTTAAGCTTGTCGCCCCGCAGCCCGTATAGTCCTGCAAAAAAGCTGACATTTTCGTAGGCAGTCATGTCTTCGTAAATCGCCAGATCCTGCGGCACGATGCCCAGGTTCGTCTTGGCGAAGCGGCTTTGCTTCGCGATGTCCTTCTCCAAGATCCGAATTTCCCCGCTCGTTGGCCGCAGCAGCGACGAAATCATGTTGATCGTCGTGCTTTTGCCGGCGCCGTTGGCCCCGAGAAACCCGAAAATTTCGCCTTCCCGGATCGTCAGCGACATGTTGTCGACCGCGACGAAATCGCCGAATTTTTTCGTCAGGCCCCGAATATCCAAAATGTTCATTAGGCTTCACTCCGTTTCGTTGTTCTCTTCATGTCCTTATAGTAATAAAAAAGGACGCCCTTACGTCAGTGCATAAGTTCATCCTTTGTACATGAGAAATCTCATATATGATGTATGATGGCGGGCCCCCGCCGCGGCGGGCAGATGAGAATTCTCACCTGCCGGCATACGGGATCAGGGTGGTTATGTTGAAACCGTTCGTGCCGTCGGCTACGACCGTCCCGCCGACGGACGCGGTGCGCTCCTCCATCCCGATCAGGCCCAGGCCTTTGACGATTTTGGCCGCGCCTTTGCCGTTGTCGGCGACGACCGCTTTGATCAGCCGGTTCAGCACCCGGATTTCCACGTGAACGGCCGTGGCGCCGGAATATTTTGCGCAGTTGGTCAACGCTTCCGTCACGTTTTCGTAAATGATTTTCCACTGCAGCGGCGTGATGACCTCCATGTTGCCTTCATGAACGACCGAGGTCATGAGGCCGGTCCTTCCGCTGAAGGCTTCGACGGCCGTCTTCAGGCGGCTGAGTCCCAGCTGCTCCACCGGGGGTTTGTTGTTTTTGAGCGTAACCCGGATTTCTTCGATCGCTTCCTTCGAAATGCCGATGGCGTTTTGCAGCAGCGTTTCCGCGGTGGCCGGATCGCTGTTCAGCAGCCGTTTGGCCGCCTCCATCTGAATCAATGCGCCTGTCATCGCGTGGCCGATGCCGTCATGGATTTCCTGGGTGAGCCGGTTCCTCTCCTCGAGTTTGACCATATATTCGGAAGCCCGGGCGAAATCCTGGTTTTCGTTCAGGCTTTTGGCCATTTTTTGCAGATTCCCGCGCATGTTTTCCAGCTCGTCCTCCTGCTTGCCGACTCTCCCCATGTAATGGCGCACCATGCCATAGTTGAAAAAGCTAAGCGCGGCCGCGAACACATACAAAATCATCATCGTATCGCGGAGAACCATGAGCGGAGCCAAAATCGCAAGCAGCAAAAATCCGTTGGACCGGGGATAAAAGGAAGCGAACTCATTGAAGCTAAGCGGAAGCAGCAGCGCAAAATACGGGTGGTAGACCGCGCAGCCGATCAAAAACAGGATGATCGCCAAAAGAATCGCCTTTTTGGTGCGGGCTTGCTTGACGATATGCAAAATCAGGTTCAGCGCCAAGTAAGCCAGAAACAGGAACACCAGCCATACGTCCCTTGCGGCCGCCGTAAAGTAGGTTGCGGTCACGACAAACAGCAGCATGATCGTTTTATTGCCGACCGTCCATAGTTCCATGCTTATGTTGTCCTTTCGCTTTAACGGGTTTTGCCCGTCAGGTAATAGATCGCGATTTGCGTGCGGTGCGACAGCGCCGTTTTGTTCAAAATGGACGTAATGTAATTGGCCGTCGTCCCTTCCGATATAAAGAGCTCCTTGGAAATTTCCTTGTTGGACAACCCTTGGGCGATCAGCGACATCACTTCAAGCTCCCGTTCGGTAAACAAGCTGCGGTCGAAAGGACAGGCATCCCGTCCGTCTCCCGCCTCTTTCGGAGTTCCCTCCGCCTGCTTCCTGTCAGCTTCTGGCAGGCTTCCGGCTTTCGCCTCCTGCCCTCCCCCGACCTGGGACTTCAGCTTATCCAGCACCACGTCCTGCAGGACGCTGTGCCCGTTGTACACGCTTTTGATCGCGTCGCGGATCCGTTCCGGATCATTGTTTTTCAGCAAATATCCTTTCGCCCCGAAACGGATCGCATCCACTATGTATTCATCGTCGTCGAAGGTCGTCAGGATCAGCGGTTTGGCCGACGTTTCCCCGGTCAGCATTTTGGTGGCTTCCACCCCGTTCATGTTCGGCATCCGCACATCCAGCAAAGCCACGTCCACCTCATGGTTCCGGCAATATTCCACGGCCTCCCGCCCGTCCGCGACGGTAGCGACGACGTCAAAATCCCCAAACGTATTTAAAATGATTTTCATGCCTTCCCGAATAAAGGAATTATCGTCTGCAATCAGTACTTTGATTTTCATCCGCAGGCCTCCTCTGCCGACCTTATTGTACACGAAGCCCCGCCCGCTTTGGAAGGACTTAGAAAAAAAGCCCCCTCGTCAAAGGACTCGGGAGCTTGGCTTCATAACGTAACGGTTTATAACATAAGAAAGATGATTCCGGCAAGCACGATCCGGTATACCGCAAACGGCACGAGTTTGATCCGGTTGATGAGCTTCAGGAAAAACCGGATGGCGATAAGCGCGACGATAAAGGAGCTGATGAACCCGGCGGCAAAAAACGGCAGCATGTCGGCCGTGAAATATTCCCAGTTTTTGAGCAGCGATATTCCGCTTGCGCCGGCCATGATCGGCACGGCCATAATGAACGTGAAGTCGGCCGCCGCCCGGTGGCTCATCCCCAGCAGCACCCCGCCGGAAATCGTCGATCCGGATCGGGAAAATCCCGGCCATAAGGACAGGCACTGGATCAAACCGACCGAAAAGGCCTGGCCGTAAGTAATCTGGTCCACCGTTTCGGCCTTCGGGCGCTTCGGGCGCCACAGGTCGGCTGCGATCATCAGAAGCGCCCCGACGACCAGTCCGATCAGCACGGTCCGCGTCGAAAACAAATGCTCGTCGATGTAATCTTCAAACAGCACGCCCAAAATGCCCGCCGGGATCAGCCCGACAATGACCTGGGTCAGTTTGAGGCGGCCTTGCGCCTGCTCCCCGCTTCCCTCTGCCGGTTTTCTTCTCCGGAGACCCAGCAGATCCATGAACCGGCTCCAGAACAGCACCACGACGGCCAAAATCGATCCGAGCTGAATGACGACCTTAAAGGTGTTCGCCGCCGGCTGGGATAAAAACTGCTGCGTCTTCAGCCACATGTCGTCCACGATAATCATGTGCCCGGTGGAAGATACCGGCGCAAATTCCGTCAATCCTTCGACAATCCCGAGGATCACCGCTTTAATGTACTCCATCCACTCCAAAACTCTCCACAACTCCTTCAAGTTATTGCTGGGCCTTCATTTTTCTCGCCCGGCGCAGATAAAGATATAGGACCGCTAGAGCAACCAGCCCGATTACAGCATAGGTGAAATGGGAGTACATGTCCATATAGTGCACGATACTTTCCCATGATTCGCCCAGAGCCGCGCCCAGGTACACGAGGACCGTGTTCCATATCAACGTCCCGATCGTCGTAAACAGCAGGAACAAACCGAATTTCATCCGGGCCATGCCGGCCGGAATCGAAATGAGGCTCCGCACGAGCGGAATCATCCGGCAGAAAAAAACGGTCCAATATCCGTATTTGGCAAACCACCGGTCCGCCCGGTGGATGTCTTCTTTCTTGACGCGCAGAACATGCCCCCACCGCTCGACGATCCGCTCCAGCCGCCGGACCTCAAGCAGCAAGCCGATCAAATAAAGCACGACCGCCCCAGCCACCGATCCGATCGTCGAAGCGAGGATCACCCCGGGCACCGTTAATTGGGTTTTGGTGGTCATGAATCCCCCGAAGGTTAGAATCACCTCCGACGGAATCGGCGGAAACAAATTTTCGAGCGCAATGACCAGCGCAATGCCGGCGTATCCGAATTGTTCCATGATATCCGTGATCCAGTTTTGCATGCAGAACCTCCGTTCTTATGATCAGAAGGCCGATATGATTTTCGTTAAAACGCGGTCGCCCCGTTCGATTTCTCCAAGCCCCGTTACAGCAGCTTTTTCCTGACGTTCCGCAAGTAGTGGAAGCGAATGAAGAAAAAATACATCACCTGGGCCGCAAAAAAGCAAAGCAGGACGAACCCCATCTCCAAAGCGATCGATAAATAAAAGAGGCTTTGAAGCGCGATAAAGGCAAAGCTGCTGTGAATGACCGCCAGGACGATCGGGACGAAAAACAAAAGCGCCAGCTGCCGCGTCACGATGCGGCTGAGCTCCTTGTCCGTCAGCCCCAGCTTGGCCATGGCGGCGTATTGCCGCCGGTCGTAATCCAGATCCGCGTAAAGGCGGAAATACAGAAAGGAACCCGCGGCGATGAAAAATACCGTGCCGATCAGCAGGGCGGCAAAAAGCATCGCGCGGTACGCCCCCATCTGCAGCACGTACAGCGTGCCGCTGACGGCGATCGTAAAGCCGCGATTTTCGCTAAACCTCACTTCGCCCGAATCGGCCAGGGTGTTCGCCACTCCGAGCGTTTTCCGGAAGTCGTCCACGTAAAACGCGGTATAACGGTCGGTTCCCGCCCGGGACTCCAAGCGGCCGAACAATTCGTCGCTGACCACGAGGCCGCTGGTATAACCGTCCATCTGCCGCAGATCCGTCCGGAGCAAATGCTCGGGCACGGCGACATGCCGGGTATAGCCGATTTCCTTGAGATGCAGCCGCCCGCCCGTTACGGCATGGACCGCCAGCGGTCTCGCATTCATGAACGCCCGATCCCGTTCGGAGCTGACGAGTGCGAGCGCATCGGAACCGGTTAAGGGCTGTTCGCCGTGCGAAAGACCTGCCATCCGGATCGCCCGTTCGTAACTGGATAACGAAATGACGGACAGCACCTCGGGATCGGAGCCGGAGCCTTCCGGAGCGACCAGAATATTTTTGACCGGGAATTGGAGGATGCGCGGGTGCAGTCCTTTTGCCAGCAGCTCCCTTTGTATGGATTGCAGATGTTCCCCTTCCGCCGGATTGCCGTCCTTCGCCAAATAACTGACCGCAGCCGGATAATCGTTATGGAACTGTTCCGACAGCGTATTAATGGATGCGGATACCCCGACGGCGCAGAACGAGACGGTCGAAACGATCGTCACCATAAACAGCATCCGGGCATGGTCCTTTAACCGGTAGGACAGATTGGACAACGTGACGATGTTCGTTTTTTTCCAAAACAGGCCCCGCTTTTTCTGAAGCCGCTCGACAAGCCATACCCCTGCGTGGTTATACAGCAGATACGTGCCCGCGACGGTCATGGCGGTGACGGGCAGCATGCGGACGTACAGATCGGAAACGCTCGTCGTGGCCGCAAACCCGTAGGCTGCGACGATGAGCACGACGGCTGTCGCCGATAGCCAGGCGGACCCTTTGGGAGCAAGTTTGGTGCGGCGCCCGGCTTGAAAAAGCTCGATTAAGGAAAGATTCCGCAACAAACCCGACGTGCACATCGAAATGATCAGAAAAAGCACCGCAAACGCGCCGGTCGTAAGCGCAAGCGCCTCCCACGTCAAACGGAACGGAATCGAGGGAACGCCGAACACCAGGGAGCCGATCATCAGAAACAGCTTCCCGGTGACGAGCCCCGAGGCGATGCCCGCGACGACGGCCCCGGTGCCGATCAGCATGTTTTCCAGAAAAATCATCCGGTGCAGCTGCCTTTTCGTCATGCCGTGCATCAGCCAAATCCCGATTTCATGCTTGCGCGAGGCCAAAAACGAACCTACGGAATACAGAACAAAAAAGAACAAAAAAAGATACATGACGCATACCGCCGTAATCATCGTCTGCATGACGATCGGATACATGATGGACTCGCGGATCCCGGGATTGAAAATAAACAGCGTGCAGACGAAAAAGATCATGACGGAAAAAGCGCTGCTCAGAAAATAGGCCGCGTACGTGCGCTTGTTGCGGGAGACGTTCCTATAAGCGAATTGTAGAAAGGACACGGCGATCCCCTCCTAAGAGCGACAGCATGTCGATGATTCGCTGAAAAAATCCCTGGCGGTTGTCCCCCCGGTAAATCTCGTTGTAAAACCGGCCGTCTTTGATGAAAATGACGCGCTTGCAGAAGCTTGCCGCCACCGGGTCATGCGTCACCATCAAGATGGTCGCCCCTTCCTCGTTCAAAGTCCGCAGCGTCCTCATCACGTCGTCCGATGCTTTGGAGTCGAGGTTGCCCGTCGGCTCGTCGGCAAGGATCAGCGACGGCTTATGGATGATGGCCCGCGCAATGGCGGTCCGCTGCATCTGTCCGCCCGATAATTCGTAAATCCGCCGGTCCAAGATGTCCGAAATGCCTAATTTTAAGGCGATATCGTTTAATTTTTGCTCCATCTCCCCCACCGGCACGCCGTCAAGCGACAACGGCAGCACGATGTTTTCGGCCACGGTCATGGCGTCAAGAAGGTTGAATTGCTGAAACACGAATCCGAGCTCGCGGCGGCGGAATAGCGCCGTCTCCGTCCGGCCGAGCTGGTGCGGATTGACGCCGTTGATCCGTATTTCGCCGGAGGTCGGTTCGTCGATGGTCGCAATGACGTTTAAGAGCGTCGTTTTCCCGCTTCCCGACGGCCCCATGATCCCGACGAATTCTTCCGCGCGAAGGGAGAACCGAACGTTGTCCAGCGCCTGCCGCGGCACCTGTCCTTCGTAAATTTTCGATAAGTATTTTACGTCCAAAATCGTCAACGCTGCCGGCTCCTTGCTTCATAAGATCGATCTCATGGTTTTATTATAGGGAAGATGCCTCTCCCGCTGCCATGCCGTAAGCTTACACAAGCTTACACTTTTGTAAGCTTCGCTGCGCGGCTCAAGGTTTCAAAAAATCAACCGGACCGTCGTCCCCTTCCCCGCCTCGGATTCCACTTGAATGTCATGCCCCAGCTTCCCGCAAATCTGCTTCGCCAAATAAAGCCCCATGCCCGTCGATTCCTGGAACTCTCTGCCGTTCTCCCCGGTGAAATACGGCTCGAATACGCGGGGCAAATCCCCTTGGGGAATGCCGACCCCTTCGTCCTGCACCTCGAGCACCGTTTGTTCGCCGCGGCGATAGCCGTAAAACACGATCTTGCGATTTTCGCCCCGCGTATAACGGACCGCGTTGGTGATCAGCTGCGTCAGCACGAAGGCAAGCCATTTCTCATCCGAAGCAATGAGCAGGGGCTCGTCCATCCGGATCAGCGGAAACACATGGCTGCGGATAAACAGCCTTTTCTGGGACGAGGTCACCTCGCGCACGACCCGGCGCAAATCAAGCGTCTCGACATGGAAATCCCGTTCGAACGTGTCCAGGCGCGCGGTGTACAGCACGATGTCGAGTCCCTTGCGGATCCGGTCCAGCTCGTCGCCGATGGCGGCGAATTCGGCCTCGTCCCTGTTCCGGATCATCAAATGGATGACGGACAACGGCGTTTTCATCTGATGGACCCACTGATGAATGAATTCCAAATGGGATTCGATTTTATGTTTGTAATGCTGCAAATCGGTCTGATAGCGCCGGTACTGGCGTTTGAACAAACGCTGCAGGCTTTGGGCGAGCGGCGTCTGATGTTTGTCTTTCAGCAGCTCCTCGGTGGAAGAAACCTCCGCGGCCAGCCGGACGTAAAAAGTACGGTTTCTTATATAGCGGATCACGAGGTAAACGGACAACAAACATACGCTGAGCAGACCGGCGTATAGACTGATGCCTACATCGCGGCTGCCGTCGAGCCAGTACACGAGGGTGACGAGGAATAATTGCAGCAGATAGACGGCGACTAGAGGGGCCTGGTCCCGGATGAACAGCCTCATGTTTCATCCCCCCAATTCGGCAGGAGACGGTATCCCTGCCCGCGGATCGTTTGGAGGGCGTCATGAATGCCGACCGCCGCCAGCTTTTTGCGGACGCGGGCCACATAAACGTTCAGCGTGTTGTCGTCGACGAACCATTGGTCGTCCCAAATTTTGTCGAGCAGCCGGTCCCGGCTGACGACTTGCCCGGACCTTGCGATCAGTTCGTCCAAAATTTTGGCTTCGGTCGGGCTCAGATCGGTTTTGTCCCCGTTAAAGGAGAGCGCCAGCCTTTCCATATCGAGGGTTAGCCCCGAGACGCCCACCGTCCGCTGCTGCTGCGATGCCGCGTAAGACCCGTAGGCCCGGCGGAGCTGGCTGTTGATTTTGGCCAGGGCGATTTCGAAATCGAACGGTTTGGTCAAATAATCGTCGGCCCCGTTCTCCAACGCCATCACCTGATCCATTTTGCTGTCGCGGGCGGAGATGAAAATAATCGGGCAGGTCGAGCCGTTCCGGATTTGCCGGCACCAATAAAATCCGTCGAACATCGGCAAATTGACGTCAAGCAGCACGAGATGAGGCTGGAACCGTTCGAATTCGGCGATCACCGCCCCAAAATCGGACGCGCATTTCGTATCGTAGCCGAATTTGTGCAAATGCTCCTTCAGCAAGCCGACAAGTCCCTTGTCATCTTCGACGATAAATATTTTGAACATTCGGGCGCTCTCCTTCGCAAGAGGTATATTTGCCTAGTATTGTACCATGCCGGGCCGCCCCTGAAATCATCCATGAAAAAGGAGCAGCTGCCGAGAGACAACTGCTCCTTTTTCACTTGCTTATCCTTTTGGGGTCGATGCTTACGGGACAGTTCAACCGCGGGAAACCGGACCGAATACCGGCGCCAACCTGGAGGGATGCAATTGGCCGCTTAATCCGAAATATTCGCAAAAGTTCATGATGAGCGGATTCCATTTTAGCGGATCGACGTAGTTTTTCTCCCCTGCCATTAGAAGGTTTTCATCGACATGCACTCTAGTGACGGTAACCTCGATCGCTGTCAGGCTGCTCGGTTGGCCAAAATCATGCGCTTTAACGAGAGATGCCTCTAACTGAACCGGGCATTCCGCAACGCGGGGCGCTTTAACCAAATCCGAAGGTTCCGGGGTGAGTCCGGCCGTTCCGAACTTATCGGGTTCGTAGCGGTATCCCAACTGCATTTTGGTATCGGGCACAGGGTTCACGCCGGTAAGTAAAGCCAGTTTGTCGACGGCGCCGACAAGGTCCGGCGAAGGGAGATTCAATACGCACTCTTTTTCGCGGATAAGGTTCTGGACGGTCTTGGATTTACGGCTCATCCCGAGCATGCAAGACTGGTTTAACCACCACGCCGAAGACATGGGGGCTACATTGGCCGAACCGTCCTCGTTTAAGGTGCTGATCAGGACGACAGGGGTCCCGAAATAAAGAATTTTGGGCTCTATCACTTTGTGCATTTCAAGCATGCTCCTCCCTTGAAGTTATGGCTTCCGTTCATCATGCGTTGCCAGTCATCCGTTGTGTCACTAGGAGTATATCACGCGCATTCATGCACAATCGGGTTTTAAGAATATAACAGCAAGATAGAGATATGCCCATGGAAAAACAGCCCCTCTCAACGCGCGAGACGGGCTTGGCTTTCGGTCCTTCCACGTATATGCATACATGATTTTCTCGGTAAGTTCGCCTGAATGTTAAAACGTGCTAAGTCATGTTTCATGATTCCAATAGTTCTTAATCGGATCGAGAGCGGATGCGTTTTTGACCTTGTATAGATGATGAGTTTCGTTTTCCGAATCCAATATCTGCACGTTGTTGTTATCATCCCAAAAAACGCTGAATGTCGGCTTTCCCTGGACTAATATGAGCATCGAATACGTATCTTTGGCAGCATCTTGATGGCGGTTCGCTTTTTCAAGCTCTACTGAAGACATGGCATCCAACATGCGGTGTATGTCCTCTTTGTTTCTAAGAGCGAACGTTTTTTCATCCGACGACTTTATCAGCTTCACGGCGGAGACTTCCCGATCCCCGATCTTCTCGATGATTTCTTTTTTAAATGTTGTGTTCGGGTCTGATTGAAAAAGCGGCGGAATAGCGAAGACAACGACTAGGACAATCACAAGCCCGCAAACGACAAGCAATGGACGTTTTTTCAAAAAAACACGCTCCCATTATTTATTGAAAGAACTCCGCTCCCCCTAATATCACCCTTATCTTCTTCTTTTTCAACCCCTCTAAAGTTCAAGATGAAAGATGCGCCAGTTTTCAAAAGGATACCTTAAGTGCCGTCCGGGACTGTCGCCTAATTCCCCTCCACTGAATAATATCTGAGGTAAAGGATGATTCAAGAGAGGATGTTGGCCGTGCAAGCTGTTCCCCATAGTGCAGATAAAGGATGGATTGCCTACACGTCGAACCGGAGCGGAACGTTCGAGATCTGGTTGTTCCGACCGCAGGACGGTCTTCATGTTCAAATGACCCGGGGACTTGGCGCGGAATTTTCCGTTCCCTATTGGTCTCCCGACGGCAGAAAAATCGCCTTCATCGGCGCGGGCAATGTGGTTTACGTACTGGATACCGTTACGCTCGCCGTCGCCAGGATCGACCAAATCGAACTCTATACGCTGTTGGACTGGTCTCCGGACCGCCGATTTCTTGCGTATGTCAATAACGCGCGAATCGTCGTCTACGATACGTTCTCACATCGCAGCTATGCCATCATGGAGCCGGGTGCCAGCGATGTCCAGTGGTTCCCTTCAGGTACCGAGCTTCTGTTTGCGGCCCCGGATTCCTCCGGCAATACCCAGCTTTTCCGGATTCGGGCGAATGGCACCGGCCGAAGACAAATCACGCAAAATACGGATGGCCCCCTTCATGACGTCCGGATTTCCCCGGACGGAAGCTTCGCGCTTTATACGTTTCCCGGCGCAAGCATCTCCATCATTTCGACGGTGGATTTGACCACCGGTACCGTCTATAAGCTCGAAGGCGGACCGCTTGCCAAAAACTACTATCCGGCATGGTCCCCTGACTCCCGGAGCATCGCCTACAGCGCTACGGCCTATCAGGAACCGAATTATTATTCTCTCATCCAAATCGACAGCCGTATCGGTCGAAATCAAAGGACGTTGGCGGTTTCCGACTGTTTCGCCACTCCCGTCGGCTGGTCGCCGGACGGTGAAAAAATCGCGTACTTATCGGGATGCGCAGGCGCGGAAAGCGCGAGCCGGCTCTGGATCATCGATATTGGAGAGCAGAAACCGGTGAATGTTCTCAACGGCGGCCGGATTACTGCCCTGCAGTGGTCTCCTCGCGTCAGAAGGCTTCCGGCAAACATCTTCACATGCTTGGTGTACCAGGTATCTTTTCCGTATCCCGCAAACTGGCGCCGGGTCAGCGATGAGAAGTACGAAGGGTTTGACGGTTTTTTTCAGGTATCCGCCATTTCAGCGGGCGACCGGATCGCAGATGTATGCCGCTCCGAAGCTTTTCATCCATTGATGCCCTACGGTTCATCTCCCCGGATTGTCAATGCGACGATACAACATCAAGAGGCGTGCTTCATTTCCCCCTCGGCCGACCAGCCTGCGGAGATGAACAAACAGGCGGCACTTATCGTGCGATATCCCCGTCCCGTTCACATAGGGGAAACGTCGTACAATTATTTTATTCTGTGGGCGGACGTTAATCACATCCGTCAAATTGGCCGGCGGTTGACGTTCCTTTTAACGTAAGGGGCATATAGTCGACTCGGCTTGCAGGTCTATACCATAAAAAAGGGCACTCCATTAGGGAGTGCCCTCAGAGTGTCGAGAAAGTCCAATGGACTTTTCGACACTCTATTTTTTATATGGGGAATCATATCTTTTAAAATAAAAATCGATTTAAAGCGCTCTGAGAACCCTACTTCAGTGACCGACGAGGCAATTTTAAACCCCCTGCAAAAAAACAGGGGGTTTCTCGACAGCCTGGGGCACTCCATTAGGGAGTGCCCTTCAAATCCGAACATACTTGCATACCGTTATACTTTTAAAATATGCGCCTGTAGCTGACCTGAACCGCCTCGAGCACTGAACAGCGTTACCCCTTGCTTGCGCCCGACGTCAATCCGTCGACAAGCAATCGCTGCAAGAAAATAAACAAAATAGTGATCGGCACGGCGATCAGGACCGCTCCGGCGGCAAACGCCGTAAAGTTCGTGTTTTGGTTCGAAGCGACCATGTCGTACAGGCCGACCGCCAGCGTCCAGTTTTCCTTCGTCCGCAGAACGAGCCGCGCAAAAATGTAATCCACCCAAGGGCCGACGAACTGCGTTAGCGCCATATAGGTAATCATCGGCCGCGATAAAGGCAGGATGATGCGCGTAAAAATAACCCAGTTGCTCGCCCCGTCGATTTTTGCGGCTTCATCCAGCGTGCGCGGGATGGTGTCGAGAAAACCTTTGGCAATAAACGTCCCGCCGAGAGGCGCTCCGGCGGCGTACACGATAATTAGGGCCAGGTGCGTATCCAGCAGATGCCACTCTTTTAACAGCAGATAAATGGCGATCATGCTCATGAAACCCGGGAACATCCCCAAAATGAGCAACGTCGACAAAGCCGTCTTCCGGCCGCGGAACCGGAACCGGGATACGGCGTAACTGGTCAGCAGCGTTAAAAATACGCCGATGATCATCGAAAACGTGGCGATTTTCAGCGTGTTCAAATACCACTGGCCGAACATGAAGCTTTTGGAAGTAAACAGCTCGCGGTAATGCTCCAGCGTAAAGGTTTCCGGGATCAGCGTCTTGCTGTACAGCGATTTGCCCGGCCGGAACGAGCCCAAAACGACCCAGAGGGCAGGATAGATCGCGCACACGGACAAAATGACCAGCACGAGATAACTTAGCCCCAGCCGGAAACCTCTTCTCACTTTGCGTCCACTCATTGGATCATATCCTCCTCTTTGAATGACTTGGTTCGCCGGTAATTGTAAATGGAGAACGAGGCGACAATCAGGAAGATGATGATGCCGACGGCAGACGCCATGTTGTATTTATTCTGATCCAGCGTCAGTTTGTACAGCCAGGTCACGAGCAAATCCGTGGCGCCGGCATATTGATAATCCCCGACCACCGGGTTGCCGTTCGTCAGCAGATAAATGGCGTTAAAGTTGTTGATGTTGCCCGCAAACTGCATGATCAGCGTCGGCGCCGTCGAGAACAGGATCATCGGCAGCGTGATGATTTTGAATTTTTGGTATCCGCTGGCTCCGTCGATTTCCGCCGCTTCGTACATATCCTTCGGAATGGTGGTCAAAATCCCCATAATGAGAATCATCGATACCGGGATGCCGACCCACATATTGACGACGATGACCGTAACCTTCGCCCAAAACGGATCCGTCAGCCACGGCAGCCCGCCGAGGCCGAAATAACCGAGATATTGATTGATCGGGCCAAACTGGCCGTTAAACATGTTCCGCATCACGAGCAGCGAGATGAGCTGCGGAATCGCATAAGGAATAACCAGGATCGTCCGCCATAGTCCCTTGAATTTGATGCCCTGCTGATTAATGAGAAGAGCTACCAGCAGGCCGCCCAAATACGTCGTGACCGTCGACAGAACCGCCCAGATAATCGTCCAAGTCAGAACGCCGAAAAAGGTATGGCTCCACGTTTTGAGCGTCAAAAGATCCCTAAACGTTTGAAACCCGACCCAATCGACGAGTTTGGCCGGCGGGATGTGATTCGGCGCCGAATAGTTCGTGAACGCAAGCATGATCATGAACAGGATCGGCATAATCGTGAAAAACAGTACCCCAATGACCGGCAAGGTCAGAAAAGATTGCGCAAACTTGTAATCCAGCACGTAACGAACCGATTGTCTAAACGTGTTGGGGGTTTTCCCCTCTTCCCGGCGACACGCCGTTTTATAGGCATCCCGGATATTCATGACGTAAACGATAACAAACAAAGCAAAAAACAATAACGTAATCAAGCTTTGAACCATAATAAAAATCGAATGGTCCCCATCGATCCACTTGCCTTTTACCAACATCCGGGGCGCATCGCCTAGCGTAACGATTCCCCATAAAGCCCTGCCCAAATTCCCGCCGAAATAAAAAATCCCCCATGCCTCGATCAGCAGGAACATGACGCCTTTGATGAATTGGCGGTTATATATTTGTCCAAGCCCCATGCTTATGATCGACAGTATCGTTGCCTTGCTGCGGTGCCTTTCCATCAGCCCTCTCCTCTCACGGGTATGATGAGGAATCACCTGCCGCTTCGGGGAGCAGCAGGTGATTCCTCATGACATGCATCAACCTCTAACCGCGATTATTTGGTTGCGCCGTTGTTCAAGTCCTTAATTTGCTGAGCCGCTTTATCCAACGCTTGCTTCGGATCGACATTGTTGTCCCAGATTTCAGGCAGCGCCGCATTTACAGGGCTCCATACGTTGCCCATTTCGGGAATCGATGGCATCGGCTGGGAGTTTTTCGTTTGTTCCGCAAAGGCCGAAATGTAAGGATCGTTTTTGATTTGGTCGGATTCCAGCGCTTCCTTGTTCGTAGGAATGGAGCCGACTTTTTCGTTCAGCAGCAGCTGCGCATCTTTCGTCGAAGCGAACTCGGCGAAGAGTTGGGCCGCATTCGGGTATTTCGTGAAGGAGTTGACGTACCAAGCTTTGATGCCGGAGAAGGAAATCGCCGGTTTGCCGCCGATGCTTGGGATCGGCGCGATGCCTAGGTTGTCGCCAAGCGCTTTTTTGTAGCCGCCGAGCTCCCATGGTCCGTTGATATCCATGGCGACGTCGCCTGCGTTAAACAAACTGCGTTTGATGTCCGGATTAATGTCCCCGCTTTTGACCGGAAGGATTTCTTTGAGCTGGACATAGGTTTTCATGCTTTCCAGCGCGCTTTCGGAATTGATGCCGATATCGTCTTTATCCGTTCCGTTTTTGCCGTAAATGTAGCCGCCGGTCGTCGCGATGAACGGATAGTTGAAGTACATGTTGCCCGTTTCCCACATAATGGCATACTTTTTCTTGGCGTTATCGGTGAACGTTTTGCCGAATGCGATCACGTCGTCGAACGATTTCGGCGCTTCCTTCACGAGGGATTTGTTGTAGTACAATGCATAGGTTTCGGCCGCTCTCGGATAGCCGTACAGCGTTCCGTCATACGTCACGCCTTGGATGGAGGCTTCTGTGTTGTTTTTCACCGTCTCATCCTTGAAAGCGTCGTTGGCCAGCAAAAGCCCGGCTTCGACCGCTCTGCCCAGATTGTCATGCGGGAAAATAACGACGTCCGCAGCCAGCCCGGAAGGTCCGTCCTGGGACAGCTTCGTGACTTGGTCCGTTGGCGCCACTTCTTCGATTTTGACCGGAATATTATATTTGGCCGTAAATTGCTTGGCAATTTCGTCCGTAAACGCTCTTTCGTCTTTGCTCTCCCAAACGACCAGGGAAGCGCCCTCTTCCGGCTGCAGCGCTTCCGCGCCAGCCTCGCTGTTGTTATTTTCGGCCGGAGCCGTCGATTCCGCATTGTTGTTGGACGGTGCCGGCTCCTCGGCCGTTTTGTTCGAGCTGCCGCAAGCCGTAATGGAAAACGCCATGGTCAGCGTTGCAGCCAAAGCCAAAAATTGTTTCATTTTCATTTCGCAATAACCCCTCTCCTGAAATTGATCTTTGTACGTCCCGATTTTAGCGCAAACGATTTCACAATCAGCAATAACGGTCCGCTTTTTATGTGTGACAGACCCTTTTTCATCGTTTCATTCCGAAGTAAGCGCTTTAATCATGGGTTTATCATACACGCCGTCTTTTGATTTGTAAAAACGTTTGCGCAGCATATTTTAGGCTAAATTAGCTCATTTCCTGGTCAAAATCCTCCTGTATCTCCGATTATCGCAGGTTTCCTGCGATTTACGAATGGGTTTACTGCAAAATAACGGTGGAATAGGCTGGGAGCGAAACGATATTTTTGTTCATGGCGGCCGCATTGCTGCTGCTCTGAATGAGATCCTTGAAAGCCGACAGGCCGGCGGTTTCCAGCGATACTTCCTGCGGCCGGCCGGAAAGGTTATGCAGCACGAGCACCGTTTGCTCCGAGCTTTGGCGCTTGAACGAAACGATCGCCGGATTCCCGGTTTCGACGCTTGCCAGTTCCCCGTCGCGGAGGGCCGGCAGCTCGTTTCTCCAGCGGATCAGCGTCCGGTAAGCAGACAGCAGGGAATCCGCCTGCTTCGTTTGGGTTTGAACATTGGCCTTCTCCCGGGTTTCGCCGCTGACGGCCGGTTTTTCCCAAAAGGTCTGGGCCTTGCTTTGCCCGTCCGCCGTCCATGCAAACGGTTCGCGGATATGCTCATCCGGCTTGGCGCCGAGCATGCCGATTTCTTCGCCGTAATAAATAAACGGGTTGCCCGGCAGCGTCAGCAAAAGCGCAGCGGCCATTCTGGCATGGTTTTCGTCGTTTCCGAGCTGGCTCATGACCCGGTCCTGGTCGTGGTTCGACAAAAACACGGCGTCGACGAACCGGTTTCCGGACTTTTCCATGTAGAACCGGTGGGTGCGCTCGAGCGTAAAAGCCAAATTGTTGTCTTTTTCCTGCCGGACGGCGCTGAGGATGTTGTCCGCAAGGTTAAAATTGAACGCCGAATCGAAGGCCCGGTCCAAGTAAGGAGCGATGACGGCCGCGGATTGTTCCCATACCTCGCCCACCATGTACGCGTCAGGGTTGACGGCATTCATGGCGCTGCGGAACTCCTGCCACCACGCCGCATTTTTGTCCGTGGTTGCCGTGCCGCGGTCGCTTTGCAGGTTTTCGTAAATATGCTTGGCGCCGTCCACCCGAAAGCCGTCCACGCCAAGCTTCAACCAAAACTGCCCGATGTCCCGGACCTCCTTGCGCACCTCCGGATTGTCGAAATTGAGGTCGGGCATGCCTTCCCAAAAGGTGCCGAGATAATGCGAATCCCCGCGTACAAACCACGGATTGCCGCTGCCCGCCGCGCTGGCGCCGGATGGAGCGATGCCCTGATCCTCCGCCCATACGTACCAGTCGCGGCGTTGGCCGTTTTGGTTTTGGCCTGCCTCGATGAACCATGGATGTTTCACGCTGGTATGATTCACGACCAGGTCCATGATGACCCGGATCCCCCGCTTGTGGGCCTCTTCGATCAGCTTTTTCATATCCTCCAGCGTTCCGTAATCGGGGTTGATGCTCCGGTAATCGGTAATGTCGTAGCCGTGGTAGCTCGGAGACGGCTGCACCGGCATCAGCCAGATGCCCCCTACTCCCAGATCGTCATGGGTATCCGGGTTGCCGTCGTTCAAATAATCCAGCTTTTCCGTCAATCCCTTGAGGTCCCCGATGCCGTCCCCGTTGGAATCCGCGAAAGACCGGACGAATACCTCGTAATAAACGGTCGACGGCTGCTCGCGAACCTGCGTTTTCGTTTCTCCTGCTCCCCCGGGCGCTTGCCCTTTTCCGTCGGTCCTGGCGGATTCGCGCGGCCCTTCGACTGCAGCGTTCGGTTCCGACGGTTGGGCCTTTTGCGCCCCGGGACCTTCGCTGCCGCAGCCTGCCAGCAATATGCCGGCCAATGCAGCCGCCGCCGCACCGCGCCCCCATCTTCCAATGGACGCCTGACTTGCCGTTTGCGCTCTTCGCTTCATGTTCTCCTCCTTCGCAAAGTCATCAGACAATGTTAAGAAAACGGACGTTCAGGCAGCATGTCACGCTCTGCCGCACCATCATGGTTTGCCGCCCGTGCTTTCTTACTACGCAGGATACGCTGTCCGAAAACGCACGCGCAAGACATTTTTTTCTTCGCCGTTTTTCTTCCGGGCGCCCCGAAACGACGCCAAAGCTTGGCCGGTCCTTGACAGCCCGGCGCGATTGCAATATCGAAAACGGGGTTGTATCTGCCGGATTTCCCGCCGTTTCCGCGCCTTGTTCGGACGGACCCGGATGAACCGTATTTACAAGCGCGCATGCTTTGGATTAAGATATCAAGTGAAAAAATAAGGTGAACATTTGAACAAAGGTTCCCGTCTATCCAGGAACGCAAACGGTTCCACAGGGAGGTCACCATGTCTGTAACGATAAAAGATGTCGCCAAAAAGGCGGGCGTTTCCCCCTCCACCGTGTCCCGTGTGCTGTCGAACAATACCAGAATCAGCCGGGAAACGTCCCAAAAGGTGCGGGACGTGATGGAGGAGCTCGGATACCACCCGAACATTATGGCCAAAAGCCTCGTGTCGAGAACGACCGAGAGCATTTGCGTCATTCTTCCCAAGCCTGCCGAGGAGCTGTTTCTGAATTTGTTCTTCATGGAGCTGATTCGCGGCATCGTCACTCAGGCCAACCGCTCGGGATATGACGTGCTGATCAGCTCCGGCGGAAGCGAACAGGAGGAGGTCGAAGCCGTATCCCGGCTGCTCAAGGGCAAACGGGTCGACGGCGCGATTTTGCTGTATTCCCGAAGGGACGACCAGGTCGTCGAGTTTCTGAAAAAAAACCAGTTCCCGTTTGTCCTGATCGGGCGAAGCGAAAAATATCCGGACATCCTGTCCGTGGACAACGATAACGTGCAGGCAGCCTACGACGCTACCAAACATTTGATTTCGCTGGGGCATCGGCGGATCGGGTTTGTCAGCGGCCCGCCGAACCATATCGTTTCCCGCGACCGCCTGAAGGGCTACACGAACGCGCTGGAGGAATCCGGGCTCGAAATGCGCCGCGACTGGATCGTCGAAGGCGAATTTTTGCAGGAAAGCGGCTACCGCGCCATGTCCTTTTTCATGAATCTGCCCGAACGCCCGACGGCGCTGGTGGTGATGGACGATTTTGTTTCCCTGGGCGTCCTGCGCGGCCTTCACGAATTGGGCTACAAGGTTCCCGAAGATTTATGCATCGTCAGCTTCAACAATCTTTCGATCTCGGAACTCGCGTCGCCTCCGGTCAGCAGCATGGATATCGGCATATATAATCTCGGATACACCGCATCGCAAGCATTGATTCAGTCCATTCAACATGACGGGGAAAAAAATCTTCAAGAACGTTATATCATTCCCCACCGGCTGGTGATTCGGGAATCATCCGTCTACACGCCGCCGAAACAGAACTAACCGGACGAATGGCTGCCAATCGCGCCGGGCTGATGGCCGGCCGCCGGACAGATAAGAGTCGTGACGCCCGATCGGGGCGTCCCCGCGGGATTCTCCCGCATAGATTGGGAACTTGGGGATGCAGCAGGCATGCCCTGCGCCAAAGCGGCATGTTCCCCCATGAAACGAGTACGAAATAAGCGGAGCATCAACGGTGCTTCTTTTATTTTCCGTCCGCGTTCAAACGTTTGCACAATATTCGAGGAGGGACTTTCCATGACGCTTCATACTCCGATTCGCGCCTGCCTGTTCGATTTGGACGGCGTGCTCGTCGACACCGCAAAATATCACTATTTGGCCTGGAAGCGGCTTGCCGGAGAACTTGGCTTCGAGTTTACCGAGCAGGACAATGAAAGGCTGAAAGGCGTAAGCCGGATGGCCTCGCTGGATATTTTGCTTTCCATCGGCGGCATCTCGCCCGATGACGACACCCGTCTGGCGCTCGCCGAAAAAAAGAACGGCTGGTATGTGGATTACATTACCCGCATGGATGAATCCGAAATCCTTCCGGGCGCGCTGGACTTCCTGAAAGAGCTGAAAGCCGGCGGCATGCTTGTCGCGCTTGGCTCGGCCAGCAAAAACGCGATGACGATTCTGAACAATACGAAGCTGGCTCCTTATTTTGACGCCATCGTCGACGGGACCAAAACGGTCAGCGCCAAGCCCGATCCGGAAGTGTTCTTGCTTGGTGCCCAGGAACTAGGCGTCGATCCCGCCGCCTGCGTCGTGTTCGAGGATGCCGAGGCCGGCATCGAAGCCGCGATCCGCGCAGGCATGCGCAGCATCGGCGTCGGCTCCCCTGCGACGCTGGGCCGGGCCGGTGCGGTCGTGTCGTCTTTGCGGGAAATGTCGCTGCGCCGCCTGGAAAAAATCTTCTCTTCCCGCTAATTTTCTACATATTTCCCTGGAAATTTTTCTGAGTTTCCCAATCCAATATGACATTCAAAGGAGCCGATGATAATGAAACCGTATTTAAAGCTCGATCCATGGAATATCGTTGAAGAGGATTTTCAGCCGCATCTGCATGAAATATCCGAAAGCATTTTCAGCATTGGAAACGGATACATGGGGCAGCGCGCCAATTTCGAGGAGTCGTACAGCGGGCCTTCCCTTCAGGGCAGCTACATGGCCGGCGTTTATTATCCCGACAAAACCCGCGTGGGTTGGTGGAAAAACGGCTACCCGGAGTATTTTGCTAAAGTGCTGAACAGCACCAACTGGATCGGGATCGATATCGCCGTCGACGGACAGCCGCTCGATCTCGCATCCTGCAAGGTCACGGATTTCACCCGCGTGCTGAACATGAAGGAAGGCACGTTGTCGCGCGCGTTTACGGCCGAATTCGAAGGCGGCAAAAAAATCCGCGTCGATGCGATCCGTTTCGTCAGCATGGCCCGCCAAGAGATCGGTGCCATTCGTTACGCGGTTACGCCGCTGAATTTTGACGGCATCTTGACGGTCACCCCTTATCTGGACGGGGACGTGCAAAACCGGGACGCCAACTACGACGAAAAATTTTGGGTTGAAGTTGCGAAGGAATTCGGGGAACGCGATGCAGCGCTGACCGTCAAAACGAAAAAGCTCGATTTCCACCTGACCTCGGTCATGGCCTTTGAAGTCGCCAAAAACGGCGAAGCCGTGAAACTCGAAACCGAGCAGGTCGAGAAAGAGAAATACGTCGGCTTCCGCGCGCAAATCGAAGCGGCTGCAAATGAGCAGGTCGTCGTTTACAAATATGCCGCCAACGTGACTTCCCGCGACCATGGCCTGGGCCAATTGATCGAAGCCGGGCGTGCAGCTCTCCGCAGCGCGTTGGAAGCAGGTTTTGAAACGCTGTACCGGGAGCAGGTTCAGGCATGGGCCGATAAATGGCGGGACAGCGACATCGTGATCGAAGGAGACGTCGCGGCGCAGCAGGCGATCCGGTTTAACATTTTCCAGCTGAACCAGACCTACACCGGCGAAGACGACCGCCTGAATATCGGCCCCAAAGGGTTTACCGGCGAAAAATACGGCGGCAGCACATATTGGGACACCGAAGCTTATTGCCTGCCGTTTTACTTGAGCACCGCCGATAGCTCCATCGCCCGCAACCTGCTCATTTACCGCTACAAGCATTTGGAAAAGGCGAAGGAAAACGCGCGCAAGCTCGGCTTCGCGAAAGGCGCCCTGTATCCGATGGTGACGATGAACGGCGAAGAATGCCATAACGAATGGGAAATCACCTTCGAGGAAATTCACCGGAACGGCGCGATCGCTTACGCCATTTACAATTACGTGAACTACACCGGGGATATCGACTACCTCGGCCAATACGGCCTGGAGGTGCTCGCCGAAATTTCGCGTTTCTGGGAGGAGCGCGTCAACTACGTCGCCGCGAAGGATCAATACATGATGCTTGGCGTGACGGGGCCGAACGAATACGAAAACAACGTCAACAACAACTGGTACACCAACCGGATTGCGGCCTGGACGCTGGAATATACGCTGGAAGTGCTCGATTATTTGCGGGAGAACGAGCCATCGCGTTATCGCGAGCTGATCGATAAGCTGGAATTGACCGAAGCGGAGACCTCGAAATGGAAGGACATCATCGCCAAAATGTATTATCCGTTCGATGACGAACGTCAAATCTTCCTGCAGCAGGACGGCTTCCTCGACAAAGACCTGACGCCCGTCAAAGAGCTGGATCCGGTCCACCTGCCGCTGAACCAAAACTGGTCCTGGGACCGCATTTTGCGTTCGGCGTACATCAAGCAGGCCGATGTCTTGCAAGGGCTGTTCTTCCTTGGAGACCGCTACGACCTGGAAACGAAAAAACGGAACTTCGATTTCTACGAGCCGCTCACGGTGCACGAGTCCTCCCTCTCGCCTTGCGTTCACTCCATCATCGCATGCGAGCTGGGCTACAGGGAAAAAGCGTACGAAATGTACCTGCGCACATCGCGCCTCGACCTTGACAATTACAACAACGACACCGAAGACGGCTGCCATATTACGAGCATGGCCGGCACCTGGATGTCCGTCGTTTACGGTTTCGGCGGCTTGAAGGTTCAAGACGGCGTTCTGCGCCTGAATCCGTTTAATCCAGGGCACTGGACGTCCTTCTCCTTTAAGGTCATGTTCCGCGGATCGCGCCTGAAGGTCACCGTCGGAGAGCACGACGTGATCGTGGCCAACGAGTCGGAAACGGCTGCCGAAGTTAGCGTTTATGGAAAAAAACATACGGTTCATGGCCTGAGCCATGTCAAAATCGAGCACGCTTTGCAAGGCTAGCTCATGGCTGCCTCCCGTCCATGCCTGACATACCACGCCATTTTAAGGACTCGCCAAGCGTTTGCCCCTACGGCAACGATCGGCGCCTTGGCGTATTATTGACCGGGCTTTACATGACGGGAGGCCGTTTTCACAAGGACGAGTCAAACGGCTGCCCCAAGGGGTTCATACGTATTGCAGACCTAGGGGATTTGATTCATGTTCAATGATTGTTCTATCAACAAGGTGAACACTCCCTTGGATTTCACTGCGATGGCTTTCGCAGGATCTATTCCCTCAACCGAGTAAATCTCTGAACCAATTTCGTATTCGTTTGAAAAAGTTCCGTGATACTCTACATTTTCGTCAGTCGCAAAAGCTTCAATTTCGCCGATAATTAGGGGCTGTGATTTAAAGAGACATTGGGATCTCGGGATCGAAAAAAAATCATAAAGGATCCAAAACAGTACCAGCTTCCTTTCGTTCGAAAGAAAGCGATGATAGAAATCAAGTCTTTCATAAATATGATGGAGTGTTTACCTTCTCTCAGTAAATATTGTCCCTTTGATGGATGCAGTTTGACAAAACAAGCCGGCGGTCAAACATCAACCGCCGGCTTGTTTTTATTGATATTACAAGTCACTTTTAGTTACGGGATAATAATTTCCTGCCCGATTTTCAGGCCGCGGACGTTGGTGATGCCGTTTGCTTTGGCGATTTTCTCCCAATCCACGCCGAACCGGAGTCCGATGCGGTACAGGTTGTCGCCTTTTTTGATGATATACACTTTGCCGATGGTCGACGGTTTTGCCGGTTCGGGTTTAGGTGCAGGCTTCGTTTCAGGCTGCGACGGTTTCTCCGGAACCGTAGGAACCGGAGGCTGTTCCGGTTTCGTTGGAAGCGTTGGAGTCGTCGCCGGTGGCGTCGCGGTTTCCGTCGAAGGCGCAGGCGCGCTTACGGACAGATCAAGCTCATATTTCGCAAATCCGTTGCCTCCGTCGCCGACATACGTCATGTTTTTGCTTTTCGCTACCAAGTCTTTGGCGTCCGGAGACGACGTAAACGTGACGTTCAGCTTTTTGTCGGCCTTAGCAAACGACCAGTTGTTGTCCGCGGAAGGATTGATCGTGCCGTTGTCGCGGATGTAATCGATAATGACCTGACGGTTTTCGTCCGGAGCCGCCATGATGATCCGTTTGCCGTCCGGATTTGCCAGCTTGGAAGACGAAGCGCGGTAGTTGTTGGTCGCCACGACGAATTTTTGCTTCGGATCGATCGGTTTGCCGTTGAATTGCAGGTTTTTGATGCGGTTCGCGTTCGGGTTGACCACGTTGCCTTTCAGGTCGTATTTGTTCGGCTGCGTCACGTCGATTTGATAAGTCACGCCGTCGATGACGTCATAGTTGTACGTCGGGAAGTCGTTATTGATAAGCGGCTGCTCCGTCGTTTTCGAAGGATCGATTTGGTTGAACTGTCCCGCGGACCATTCAAGCCAGTTTTTCAATTCCTCGCCGTTGACGACGACGGCATGCACCGTATTCGGGTATACGTACAGGTCGGACACGTTTTTGATCGCGATCGTGCCGGCCGGAATGTTCGTGTAATAGGAAGCGCCCGAACGTCCGCCCGCCTTAAACGGAGCGCCTGCGGACAGCACCGGAAGATTTTCGTATTCCGTGCCCTTCAGGTTCTTTTCCACGTACCATTTTTGCGCGTTGGTGACGATTTGGATGGACGGATCGTCCTGCACGAGCGCAAAATAGCTGTTGATCGGCGCCGTGGTTTTGCCTACCGGACCGCGAACGTATTCGATCGTGGCGTCATGCTCGGTTTTTACCGCATCGACGATTTTCGGGTCGGCGTCGACCAGCGCCTTTTTGTTGGTTACGTCGTACACGGCGCGGGTTTCGGTTTTGGAATCGACGACCTTCCATTTGCCGTCCACCTTTTCAAGGTCCAAATCGATGATGCCGAGATGGTCCCCCCAATATCCCGGTTCGACGGAAGGAACGCCGTTGATGGTGCCTTTTTCGAGGTCTACCCCTTTTTTGCCCTTGAATTCGGCGCTCGGGAAGGTTTTATGCGCATGCCCGAACATGATCGCGTCGATGCCTTCGACCTGGCTCAAATAAAGCACGGAGTTTTCCATCAATTCCGTTTGCGGAATATCCTCGAAGCCGGAGTGCGGAATCGCGACGACGATGTCGGCGCCTTCTTTTTTCATTTGCGGTACGAACTTTTTGGCGGTCTGGATGATGTCCTTGGCAATGACTTTGCCGACCAGATTGGCGCTGTCCCACTGCATGATTTGCGGCGGGGCAAAAGCGATCACGCCGACTTTGACGGTCTGCTCCTGGCCGTTTTCGTCAATCACTTTTTTGTTCAGGATCGTATAAGGGGTAAAATAGTTCACGTCATTGCTTTCGTCCTGATCCCCGTCGTCCTTGTAAATGTTGGCGTTGACGATCGGGAAGTCGGCTCCTTGTTCGGCCAGCTTCAGAAAATCGAGCCCGTAGTTGAATTCATGGTTCCCTACGCCGCCCGCGTCATAGTCCATCAAGTCCATCGCTTTATATACGGGATGAATTTGGCCCGGCTTGAGCGGGTTTACTTTCGCTACGTAATCGCCCAGCGGATTGCCCTGCAGCAGGTCGCCGTTGTCGAACAGCAGGCTGTTCTTGGCTTCCTTGCGCGCAGCGTTGATCAGGCTGGCCGTTTTGGCGAATCCGTATTCGTCCGTCGGCTTGTCCGCATAGTAGTCATAGTTGACCATGTTGACATGCAAATCGGATGTTTCCATCAAACGGAGTTTGACCTTCGGGTTCGCCGTGCTTCCGTCGGCATAGGCCGCAAACGGGAGCGCCAGGACATTGAATGCCACGGCGGCGGCTGTAATGGTTTTTGCTACTTTTTTACGGGACTTCGACATGTTACCCCTCCTTGAAAATATGTACCTGATAAGTACATGGCATGGACCTTTTGTAACCGTTTTTTAAAGTGACCAGCGGTTAAATATGTTTTAGATCCACTAGTAGTTTAAATCCATTTCCAGCCAAAATAAAGACAAATGCATCCAAATGGCCAAAAAATAATACCCGGGACCCTGTCCCGAGTATTATGGAAGATGTGACATACGTTTATATAGTCCTAAAACCCCACAAAAGGCCCGTGTTTTTACTCGATCCATTCATGTCTTTCGCCGTTTTCCGACACATGGATCATGCGGATCGGCTTGATTTTCAAAACGACGTAATCCGGGTCCTCGGGTCCGGTAAAGCTGGCTTTGAATTCAGGTTTCCAGAAGTGCTCGCGAAGCTCCCCGTCATTCGTGATGCTGCAGGTTCCTTCGATTTCCGCCCAGCCTTCGGCGCTCCCGTTTTCATACCCGAACAGCAGGGAAACATGCGGGTTTTCCTCCAGCTCCTCCACTTTATGCGTCTTCCGGTCCGTAATGAGATAAATGCTGAGGCCCCTGTTGTACAGCATCATATACCGCTGCTTGGGCTTGTTTCCCTCCACGGTGGCAAACGCGCAATATTCATGGTGGTCCAAAATTTTGACGATGTTTTGCTCCATGACGATCCGGGTTTCCATGTACAATGCTTCTCCTTCCGAATAAAACGGTGAACTGCTGTAAAGGTAGTGTGCCCGCTTCGGAACGGGATGAATCATTCAGAAAGATTTTTCAATATTTAGCTGCCTTTTGGAAGCCGTTTTCGAGTATGATGAACATACATGCTAGTCGGGAATGACGGTCAAAATCCGGATGAAGCAAATATCACCTTTAAAAGGAGTCACCATGAAACGATTGATATGGATCGGATGCCTATCCTACTTTTTGATCGGGCTGGCCCATGTGGTGCTTGGCTCGGTGCTCCCCGTGCTGCTTGAACATTACGGCCGCGAATACAGCCAAGGGGGCACGCTCATTTTTACCCAGTTTGCCGGTTTTCTGGCAGGCGTTCTCGTCTCTCCGCTTCTCAACCGGCGTTTCGGCAAAAGGGGCGGGCTGCTGATCGCCATTTCCCTGCTTTGCGCAGCCGAGCTTGCGTACCTGCTGCTGCCGCCGTGGGGATGGCTGTACCCGATCGCGGTATGCGCCGGATTTGGGTTCGGCATGATCGAAGCGGTCATCGGGACGATCATCATCGCGGCGATCAAGGAAAAAACGGCGGTTGCCATGAGCCGGCTCGAAGTCTTATTCGGAGTCGGCGCGATGGTGATGCCGCTGATTGCCAGCGGATTCATCTCCCAAGGCTGGTGGCGTTTTTCCTTCCTCGTCATTTCCTTGTTCGCTCTTGCGACGCTGCTGCTGTGGGCCAAAAGCTCGTTTGGGGAAATCGACGCGGAGCTCCGTGCCAAGAAGCCGGCAGCAAACGTCGGCGGTTCGGACATCAGCAAGGCTGCAGGCCAAAAACGTTTTCCGTATCAGGGAAAATCCTGGGGAATCCTGGCGCTGTTTATGGTCTTTTTCTTTCTTTATGTCGGCACGGAAATGAGTTTGGCCAACTTCATGCCTGCCATTCTCATCGAAAAAATCGGCATGAAGGAAGCCGGCGCGGCGCTTAGCGTCACCTGCTTCTGGATCGCGATGTCCGTCGGGCGGATTTTCGCGGGGACCGTCGCCGAGCGGATCCATTACCGCGTGTACGTGCTTTACAGCTGCGCCGCCACGCTGGTGCTGCTTGCCGTATTTCCTTTTACCGCCGCGGTCTGGTCCGCGTTTGCCGTCATCCTGCTGCTTGGGTTGTTTATGTCCGGCATCTTTTCGATCGCCCTTGTCTTTGCGAGCAAGCTGCTGGCAGGAACCGAAGAATCGACGCCAAGCATCCTGATCGCCTCGGGCGGCGTCGGGGGAGCGGTGCTGCCCCTGATCATCGGCTGGTGCATGGACCATCTGGAGGTGAACCAAACCTCGTGGATGCTCGCTTTGTTTACGCTTTTTATGGTTGCGCTCAGCTTCGCGGCATATGTTTTGCAGCGCAGGCAGCTACAAGCCGCCGAACGACGGCAGGAAATCGCGCAGGAGGCTTGCAGCAACTAAAAGCAATCGGCGGGCAACCGGCGTTTATTTCAATTTCGAAATGCCGCCGCTGATCAGGTTCACCTTGACATCGATCTTCCCGATGCTGCCCGAATCCAGATCGATGCCCCCCTTGGCGCTTAATCGATGCCAGGCATCGGGCATATTCCGGCGGAGTACGCCCGATAGCCCATATGCGTCGACGCCCATTTCCAGGGCTTTTAAATAGGTTCCCCTCACCTGTTCCTTCACTTCCCTTGCGGCTTCCATTTCCAGTTCCCGCTTGTTCAGGCTTGCGTTGAGCTGCGGAATCGTGGCCTGCATGGACACGGTGATGTCGAAAACGGGCTTGCCCTGCCTCAGCTTCGGACGGATCGAGGACTTGATTTTGTTCATGACCATCATGGCCTGTACTTTTCTCTCCTGCTTGACCGCAAGCGGGGTTCTTCTTGTTTTCTTTTCCAGCCATCTCAGACCCAGTATATCCTCCGACACAAGGCATCCACGGAATTTATGGTTATTCAAAAAACAGACCCCGGTCATGCTGACGTTGGGCGAAGGTTTCCCGTCTTCCGTCCAGCCCGGCATGATTTCGACGTACGGCAGCAGAACCGTATCGCCCTTCTCCTTCCATTTCCATATAAACTTGTAAAGGTACAGCGGAGCAATGACCGAGCTCTGTTCATAGATCCGCATCGGGCTGTTCAGCTGGGAGTAGATAACCGACAGCTCGTTGATGGATTTCGTATTGAGTACCTCTTCCAACGGATCCCGGGTGGCCATCGTCCAGACGGTATACCGGAATTCGTAATAACGATCCCATACATCCAGCACCTGATCCACGATGCCATGCTTCAAGGCAGCCTCGCTGAAAACGATCGACTTCACGTTGCTCCACGAGATCCTTTGCGGGCTGGAAGCATACAAATTAAAAATCGCCTCATCGAACGAGGTCCCTTCCGCTTTCCCGACGGAGGTCTTCTGCTGTTGCGCCTGCCCCGACTCCTTTTTGGCGATGCCGCTGAAATTAACCATCTGGATGTAGACGACAACCCGGTTTTCAACGTAATCGACCCCGATCGTATTGACGTAAATCATGTGTTCGATTTCCCTTGCTCCCCAGCAGCCCGTAAGCGGAACGGTCAAGAGCGCCGCGGCAAGGAGGCAGCGGACCCAACGCATGACGTTTTTCATCCCTTTTTCCCAGCCTTGCTGGTGAACTCGCCTTTTCCCCACGGCATCCGAAACAGGATTTTATGCATCTCCCTGAATCTCGGAGGGCTTACCGGAGACAAATAGTAAGTGCCGAATGAGCGCAGGTTGACCATGAACAGGACCAGAGCCAGCAGGCAGAACAGCGTGCCGAACAACCCCAACAGCCCGCTGATCAGAAGCACGAGAATGCGAAACAGGCTGACGATGTTGACCAGGGACTGGTTCACCAAAGTAAACGTCGCAAGCACCGATATGGCGATGACGACGATCGTTCCCGGGCCCGCAATCCCTGCGCTGATGGCAGCTTGGCCGATAATCAGCCCGCCCACGACCGATAAGGTCTGCCCAAACGCGGAAGGAAGCCGCATGCCCGCTTCGCGGAAAATCTCGAACAACAGCAGCATCACCATCGCCTCCAGGGGAGCCGGAAGCGGCACGCCCTGCCTGGAATTCACCAGGGTCGCCAGCAGCGTAAAAGGGATTTGGTCCTGATGGTACGTCGTCAGCGCAATCCAAAACCCCGGCAGGAACAGGGAAAGCAGCACGCCGCACATCCGCAAAAAACGCGTAAAAGCAACCACGACATTGACGAGATGGGCGTCCTCCGAGGAGTTGAGCAGGAAGTTGAAGCTCGCCGGGGCGATGAGCACCGTCGGAGCCCCGCCCATCACGATCGCAAATTTCCCGTGGAGCAGCGCGTTCACGGCATAGTCCGGCCTCCCCGTATAAGTCATCAGCGGAAAAAGCGAGAAGCCCGTCAATATCTCTTCGAGTTGGCTGTTGCTCACAAGGCCTTTGACGTTCATGCGGGAAAGTTTCGTTCGGATCTCCTGCAGGACATGCTCCTGGATCGTCTCCTTATGGTACAGAAGATGAACCTTCGTCGACGTTTCGGAACCGATCGTAAACTCCTCGACGGCAAGGAGATGGGTCTTCAGCCGTCTTCGGATCAAAGCGATATTGGTGTACGAGTCCTCGATAAAACCGTCCCTCGGCCCCCTCGTCGAAACCTCCGTGTTCGGCTCCTCCGGCTGCCGTTTGGGCGCATTGGCCATGATCATCGAGTAGCAGCTGTCCGACGGCTCGAAGATCAGCGGGAGGTCCCCCTCCAGCACGGTCTCTTTCATTGCCGCTTCCCTTTGGTCCTCGGGGATCGGGTCCATGGGGAACGGAATTTTGCGCGGCCAATCCATCTCGTCCGACAGCAGGATCTGCTCCGGTATATCCATCAGTTCGGACACGACCCATTGCTCCACTCTTGCCGTATCGGACAATCCCTGGCAGTAAATCAGCTGAACCGAATAACCCGGTACCGATAACGGAATCGTTTTTCTCCGGATATCCGAGCTTGATCCAAACAGCTCCGCAACGATGGCTTCGATGGCCTGGGCTTCCTTTCGTTCACGGCTTTTCACGATATTCTCCCCCTTCGCCGGGCCAAGCCGATCAGCCCCGTGATGATCACCGAAAAGGCCGCTATTCCCCACACCGATACGGGAAGCACATAGACGGACAGGGCCTTCATAAAATACCGGTCGCTGAAAGGAACGGCCATCATGATTAATATCGCGATAAAAATGCCCCCCAGCACCCACGCTTTCGCCTTTTTGCCCTTCACCCGAAAAACATCGAGAATGAGGAACAAAGCGAGCGAAATTCTTAAAAACGCGCCGCAGAACCATTGGTAGACGCTAAAAAAGTCAAGATGCTCGACGTAGCGTCCAATGTTCAGAAGCCTCCATTGCTCGTATGCAGGAAACCGGAGCTTGCCCGCTTCGTCCGCCCCGAATTCGACGATGGCGCCCATGACGGGCCCCAGGGTGAGTCCTAAAAAAAGCAAAACCGTGACGGCCAAGGAAACATAGGTTATCCGCGTTCGGATATGATGCTGCAAAAAGAAGATCATGATGACTTCGGCAAAGCCGGCCCCCGCGTAAAGCGTCCCCTTCCACACGGGCCCCATGCCAAGTTCAAGCATCGGCTTCAGCAAGGAGTAGTCCTTGTGGGGCATATTAAACGACATGACAAAAAAACCAAGCACAATCACCATCGGCAGCAAAAGGCTCGCGGTATTGGCAATGGATTGAATGCCCAAGAAGGCGTTTAAAGCCGAGATCAGAAGGAACAGAAAAGATCATAATGGGCGTTTCGGGAGAGAAGGTCAGATGAATCCAATATACGGTATCCCGGGTCGTCACCGCGCAAATGGCAAACAGATACAAACCAATGAAAACGGCCAACATGCGGCCCACGATCGGATGATAGGCTTTGGCCAACCAATCGAACAGATGGCGTTTATTGAGTTTCGCCATGCCTGCATAAAGAAATGCCGCCCATACGAGCGTGAGTCCGCATGCCAGCAGCACCGAAATCCAGGCGTCCCGTTTTGCCGCGTCAAGCAAAATGGGAATGACGATGACATGATTCAGCAGGCCGGTGCTCAGCATCAAAATCATGACCGTCTGAATGAACGAAATGCTTGTTTTGATTTTCCTCAACCCCCTGTAAAAACCAGACTCCTTTCATCCTTATAGTGGCATTTTTACGAGCATTTATACGCCGGCTTGGCCAGCCGCACGGCCGAAAGCGTTGAATTATTTCAAGCTTAGGACTATAATACCAATGTAATAACCCGTTAACTTCATAAGAATCCGGGGTGCTGGAATCGGCCGGCTGAGATTGTATCCCTTCAAGATACTGACCCTTAAACCTGATCTGGGTAATGCCAGCGTAGGAAAAGCCATCGTCATGGCGTTCGCCATGTCATCCTTGCGCCTTAAGCGTCCCGCATCCGGGGCGCTTTTTTTGTTGAATGATCGGACCTTCCGGCGAAAATAAAGACGGCCGCGGTCCCGTGATTCGCCTCCAGATATGGAAACGCGATTCTTTTGCAGCATGAAGGGGATTAACTGGATAAGGGAGAGAGTAACGCAATGAAAACGAAAAAAATCGGACTGTTTTTGCTGGCATTCCTGCTTGTGCTGGCTACGGCCGCTTGCGGAAGCAAAAACGCCCAAACGACGGGCCAGGGGACGCCTTCAGGGGAAACCTCCTCGGCCGGCGGCGGCGAGCCCAAACAACTGAAGGATGTCAAAGTCGTGCTGGACTGGACGCCGAACACGAACCATACGGGACTCTATGTCGCCAAAGAAAAGGGGTACTACGAAGAAGAAGGGCTGAACGTCGACATCGTGCAGCCGGGAGCCGGCGGCGCGGAGGCGATGGTGGCATCGGGCAAGGTGCCGTTTGGCGTCAGCGTGCAGGAAAACGTCACCCAAGCGCGCACGCAAGGCGTTCCGCTCGTGTCGATCGCGGCGGTGATCCAGCATAACACTTCCGGTTTTGCCGCGCCCGTGGACCGGAACATCAAACGGCCGAAGGATTTTGAAGGCAAAACGTACGGCGGCTGGGGCTCTCCGGTGGAAAAAGCCGTGATCGATTCGATCATGGACATCGACAAGGCCGACGTCAGCAAGCTGAAAATCGTCAACATGGGCGAAGCGGATTATTTTACGGCGGTGAAACGCGACATCGATTTCGCCTGGATTTTCTACGGCTGGACCGGCATCGAAGCCGAGCTCCGCAAGGAGCCGCTCGATATGCTGTACGTCAAAGACTTCTCCGACAAGCTGGACTATTACACGCCGGTCCTCGTCACCAATGAAAAGCAGATCAAGGAAGATCCGGAGCTGGTCAAAGCGTTTATGCGCGCTACCTCCAAAGGTTATCAATTCGCGATTGAGCATCCCGAGGATGCAGCCAATGTCTTGATCAAAGCCGTGCCCGAGCTCGACAAGGATCTCGTCATGGCCAGCCAAAAGTGGCTCAGCCCGAAATACCAGGACGACGCCAAGCGCTGGGGCGAGCAGAAGGAACAGGTTTGGAAAGGATATTCGGATTGGATGTACGAGCATAAGCTGCTCGACAAACCGCTGGATGTCGAAAACGCGTTTACGAACGACTTTTTGCCGCAACAATAGGTAAGGATCGCTGTACCAAGCGACCCCGCTGCGCGATTAAAGCAATCATCAAATTTTATAAGGACGTGATTGATATGGCTCATACCCTGCTCAGCATACAGGTCATTCCAAAAACGCCGAACAACGAGGATTCCTACGCTTACGTCGACCGCGCCATCGAAGTGATCCAAAAGTCGGGCGTCAAATACGAGGTGCACCCGCTGGAAACGACGATGGAAGGCGAACTCGAGGAATTGCTCGACGTCGTGTGCCGCATGCACGAAGCTCTTGTGGAGGCGGGCAGCCCAAGCATCATTTCCCAGATCAAAATCGCCCATCGTCCCGGCGGCATCAGCATGGAGCGGCTTACGGAGAAATACCGTCCATGAGACGTTGGTGGAATAGCGTATGGCCGCCCTTTGTGGCGGTCCTCTTCTTTTTGGTCGCATGGGAGCTGAGCACCTCGCTGTTTCATATCGAAAAATGGATCCTTCCTTCCCCGGTGGATATCGCCAAGGAAACCGCGGACGGGGCCGGGGATCTGTGGGGCCATGTCGGGGCAACGGTGAGGCTGACGCTTGAAGGATTTATCATCGGAACGGCGGTCGGGCTGATCATCGCGCTGATCCTGCACCTGATCCCGTTTCTCAAGTCGGCCTTGTACCCGCTGCTCATTTTGAGCCAAAACATTCCGACCATTGCGCTTGCCCCGCTCCTGATGATCTGGTTCGGCTTCGGGCTGCTGCCCAAGCTGATCGTCATTACCCTGGTCTGCTTTTTCCCCGTGGCCGTCGCCACGATGGGCGGACTGAAGCAGACCGACCGGGTCATGCTGAATTACATGCGGATGATCGGCGCGAACAAGCGGCAAATTTTCGCCAAGCTGGAGCTGCCGCACGCGCTGCCCGCGATCTTTTCGGGCGTCAAAATCGCGGCGACGTACAGCGTGATGGGAGCGGTCATTGCGGAGTGGATCGGTGCCGACAAGGGGATCGGATACTATATGATGCTGCAAAAATCGGGCTACCGCACCGATCGCATGTTTGTCGCCATCATGATCATCGTGGCGCTAAGCCTGCTCCTGTTCGGCATCATCGCCCTGCTTGAAAAATGGCTTGTACGTTGGAAACCGAAACAGGATAACTGATACCGGAAAAGAAAGGAGCTGCTAAAACCTATGTCAACGCTGGAACAAAAGCCGGCTGCCCTGAAAACCGGCGATAATCAAACCGTTCCCGCCCTCGAAGCGGCCGGCATCAGCAAAACCTTCCGGTCCAAGCGAAGCCGGCTGCAGGTGCTGGACGACGTGACGCTGACCGTGGGCAAAGGCGAATTCGTCTCCATCCTCGGACCCTCCGGCAGCGGCAAAAGCACGCTGTTCCATATCATCGGCGGCCTCGTCAAACCGGATGCGGGCAGCATAAGCATGAACGGCGCGGACGTAACGGGCCAGCAGGGACATATCAGCTACATGCCGCAGCAGCCGGCCTTGTTCCCATGGCGGACGATCGAAGACAACGTTCTGCTGTCCCAGGAGGTTCAAGGGAAGGTTGACCGGGAAGCCCGCGAAAATGCCCGCCGATGGCTCGGTAAGGTCGGGCTCGGCGGATTCGAGAAAAACCATCCGCATACGCTGTCCGGCGGCATGCAGCAGCGGGCCGCTTTCCTGCGCGCCCTGCTCAGCCCGCAGGAGCTGATGTGCCTCGACGAGCCGTTCAGCGCGCTCGATGCCTTGACCCGCAGCGACATGCAGCGCTGGCTGCTCGATATTTGGGAGGAGAGCCGCCGCTCGGTGCTCTTCATTACGCATAATATTGAAGAGGCGCTGCTGCTATCCAGCCGTATTTACGTGTTTTCGAGCCGGCCGGCCGCGGTGCTTCACGAGATCGACGTGCCGTTCCAACGGCCGCGCCGCGAGGACATCATCGAGCATCCCGATTTCATCCGGCTCAGACGCGAGCTGTCCGGCTGGCTGCGCGAAGAGCAGCTGAAAATGCAAGGAGCCACTTAAGATTCGGCCGCATAAATAACGGCCCGTGCTTGCCGTTCCCCGAAGGAACCCATGCACGGGCCGTTTTGTATAGATCACCGATGATGTTCTTGATCTCTGATCATGTTCGAATCGTTTTGCAGGCCGCATATTTTCATCCAATTCAGGGGAACGTTGTATACGAGGTGAAACGATGAAATCCCAACTACGATCGGCCGTGCTGCTCTTGTCCGTTTTCCTGTCTTCTTGCCCCGCCGCTGCCGCCGCGGAGGAGCTTCAGCCGAAAGAGCCGAAGCTGCAGCTGTACCAAGACATGATGCTGGAGCTGCTTCTTCCCGAAATCCAAAACGCCGTAAACGATTATTACCAAAACCTGCTCACGGCGAATCCGCTCGTTTATCCCTACGAAATCGAAATCCTTCAGGCCACACGGGTCAACGGCGGTCCGGGAGACCGGGGCTTTCACTTCTCCGTCACGCTTGAGGTCTCCCCTGTTCTAGGACCGCATATCGGCGTCGGAAAAGACCGGATGACGATTGAAATTTCTCCGCTGTTCCCCGACAGAGTCAAGCTGGCCGCTTTCCGCCATCTGCAAACCTACGAGCTGCCTCCGAATTATCAGCATATGCTGAAGGTCGGCGCGGAAAATCGCTGACACCGGAAAAACGCTCCTTTTCGGGTTCCCTCGAAGCCTATTTGTTATAATCATGTTCATACGATGAATAATTCGCATGATGAACGACTAATAAGGAGGGATTTTACCCGTGAATTTTGCTCCTGAACCGAATTCGCATCCTCTGTTTGCAGCCGGCCCGGCCGACAGCGTTCAAGCCCAATCTTCCCGGGACGAACAGGCGGCTCCGCTGATCGACGCCCACATCCATCTGGATGCTTACGACCATGCGCAGCAGCGGGACATGCTATCCGGTTTGCCGGCTGCCGGCATCGCAGGCGTCATTACCGTTTCCATGCACCTGGAATCGGCACGCAGCAATCTGCGGCTCGCCCGGCAATACCCCTCCCTGGTCTATCCGGCCTTCGGATACCACCCGGAACAGCCCGTCCCGGCGCCAAGCGACGTGGACGAGCTGCTGGCCTGGATGCGGAGGCATGCCGATGACATGGTCGCCGTCGGCGAAGTCGGTCTACCGTATTATACGCGCAAGGAAGCCGAAGAAGCCGGCCGGCCGTTCGACGGCAAACCTTACGAGGAGCTGCTGGAACGGTTTATCGCCTTCGCCAAGGAACATGACAAGCCGGTGGTGCTTCATGCGGTATACGAGGATGCCGACGCCGCCTGCCGTCTGCTTGAACGGTACGGCGTGAAGCGGGCCCATTTCCATTGGTTCAAAGGCTCGCCCGCTACGGTGCGGCGTATGGCAGAAAACGGATACTACGTTTCTTTCACGCCGGATATCGTATATGAGCCGGAAATCCGCGAACTCGCCCGCGTCTATCCTCCCGGTCAGGTCATGTCCGAAACCGACGGCCCGTGGCCGTTTGAAGGTCCGTTCGAAGGGCAGATGACCCATCCGCGGATGACCGCCGCGGTAGCGGAAGAATGGAGCCGGCTCCAAGGCTTTTCCCTGCAAGAAGCCCGGCAGCGCTTATATTCGAACGCAAGGCGTTTTTACGGGATTTAACCGGGCCGCGCGCCAAGCGGCTTATTTCTTCATGAACCCTTTGCCGTCCAGAAACGGCTTCATGTGCAGGCGAATCGGCTCGCCCAATCGGTCGGCCATCACTTGCGACCAAGTCGCATCCCTTTTGCCGCCGGTCCGCTCCTTCAGGTATGCGGCCATCGTCACGTCATATTCCCGGACCGGGGCCACGCTTTGTTCGTTGGAATAGCCGTTATAGTGCAGCACGGACGGCATCGGCAGGCGCGGGCGCTGTCCCGGCTCGTGGTCGGGAACGCCGACGCACATGCCGAACACCGGGTATACCAGCTCAGGCAGACCGAGCAGCTCGGACAGTTCGGCAATCCGGTTGCGGACGCCCCCGATGTAAACGATGCCCAGACCGAGCGATTCCGCCGCAATGGCCGCGTTTTGGGCCGCCAGCGCGGCGTCCACCGTCGCGACGATAAAGTTTTCGGTGGTATCCTCATGCGACTCCCGGCCCTGCAGCGGCTCCGCCGTCACCTGCTTCAGTCGGTACAAATCGGCGCACCAGACGAGAAATACCGGGCATTGCTCCACGTAAGCCTGGTTTCCCGCCAGCTCCGCCAATCTTTTTTTGAGTTCCGGGTCCGTCGCCGCAATGACGGTGTACGCCTGCACATTGCTTGAGGTGGAAGCCATTTGGGCGGCGGAAACGATGGTTCGGAGCTGCTCCTCGGTGACCGGCTGGTCCTTGAATTTTCGGATCGATCGATGATTCATCAATAAAGATATCGTATCGTTCATGTTGGATAATCTCCTCCTGATCGTATCTGTACGGTTACATCTTCTATGATAATCCCCTCGTACCCTCGTCTCAATGCTGCGGAAGCCTTGCCTTTTGCGCCCATTTGATCCTTCGTTTTATTTTACGGGCATCACTTGCCCTTTCGTCATCGCGACGAGCTCGCCCGGCGTCAGCTGAAACACGGCTTTCGGATGCCCGGCCGCAGCCCATATCGTCCGGAATTGCAGCAAATCCTCGTCGATGATGGTGATCATCTTTTCCCGGTGCCCGACCGGGGCGACCCCGCCGATGACAAACCCCGTCCGCTCGCGCACGAAATCGGCGTCGGCTTTGCCTAATGTATCGTGTACATAATCCGCGATTCGCTTTTCGTCGACGCGGTTCGCTCCGCTTGCGACAACCAGCAGCGGCTGACCGGAGCTTTGCAGGCGGAAAATGATCGATTTCGCGATTTGCGCCACCTCGCACCCGATCGCCTCGGCCGCCTCCTGGGCGGTCCGTGCGCTGTCCGGCAATTCGATGACGGTATGCCGTTCGTATCCCAGGTTAGCCAGAACGTCCTGAAACCTCTGGGCGCTTTCCTTGAATCTGCTCATTTCGGGAGCCTCCTTTCCTTTTTCATGCGAAAAGTCACTGAACAGCCGGCGCCGCCCCGGAAGCGTCCGCCGAAGCGTCCAGCAGCACGGCATTGATGCCGTTCAGGAACGCCAGCGCGCTTGCTTTGATGATGTCCGTGTCCATGGCGCGTCCGGAGTAGATTTTGCCCTGGTATTCGACCCGGATGTTGACGCGGCCTACGGCTTCTTTGCCTCGGGACAGGCTGTTGATTTTATAATCCTTCAGCTGCACGTCCAGCCCGACGAGCGATTTGAGCACGCTGTACAACGCGTCGATCGGGCCGTCGCCCACCGCGCTGTCTTTGTATATTTCGGAGCCTTTTTTCAATTTGACGGTGGCCGTCGGATACAGATCGTTGGTGACGACCTGGAACGAATCCAGCTCATACAAATGGCCGCTTGCGCTTTCGTCCAGCGTCCGGTGATTGGTCACCAGGTAAAAGACGTCGTGGTCGTACACTTCTTTTTTGGCGTCCGCCAGCGCGAGGAACTTGCCGAACAGCACTTCGAAATCCTCCGCGTTGCTGACGTCGAAGCCCATTTTCTCCACCGCGTTTTTGAAGGCATGGCGGCCCGAGCGGGCGGTCAAAATCAATTCCATGCTTTCCCCGCCGACCTCTTCCGGGGTCATGATTTCGTACACTTGGCGGTCTTTCAGCAGTCCGTCCTGATGGATGCCGGAGGAATGGGCAAAAGCATTTTCGCCCGTAATGGCCTTGTTGACCTGCACGTCCAGCCCCGTCAAATGGGTCAGCAATCTGGACGTTTTGAGCAGCTCCGTCGTTTGGATGTTGGTCTTGCAGCCGTAATAGTTTTCTCTGACCTTCAGGCCCATGACCACTTCCTCCAGCGAGGTGTTGCCTGCCCGTTCGCCCAGGCCGTTGATCGTCACCTCGATTTTGCCGGCGCCGTTATGGATCGCGCTCAGCGTATTGGCCGTGGCCAGCCCCAGATCGTTATGGCAGTGGACGCTCAGGATGACCTTGTCGTTCAAGTTTTTCAGCCGCTCGTTGATTTTGCGGATCAGCTCGCCGAACTCCTCCGGCACGGCGTACCCGACCGTATCGGGCACGTTGATGATGGTCGCGCCGGCTTTGACGACGGCTTCGATCGTTTGCCACAAATATTCGAAGTCCGACCTGGAAGCGTCCTCGGTGGAGTATTGTACTTCAGGCAGCAGCGTTTTGGCGTATTTGACCGCGTCGACGCCCATCTGCATGACGGCTTCCTTCGAACGGTTGAATTTTTTGTCCACATGGATGTTCGAGGTGCCGAGCACGATATGGATGAACGGATGCTGCGCAAGCTTGATGCTTTCATATACGGCATCGATGTCGTTTTTCACCGCGCGCGCCAGCGCCGTAATCGATACCTTGTCGCCGACCGTGCGCACAATTTCCTGGACCGCTTGAAAGTCGCCGGCGGAAGACGCAGGGAACCCCGCCTCGATGATGTCCACGTTCAGCCGCTTCAGCTGCTGGGCAAACTCGAGCTTTTGCTGCACGTTCAGTTTTGCGCCGGGCACCTGCTCCCCGTCGCGCAGCGTCGTGTCCAAAACGATAATGTTACGGTTCATTGTTCATTCCTCCCAAAGGTTTTTTGATATATAGTGAAGGATTGTTGGTTAAACCCGGACTTTAACCAACAAAAAAACCCCGTCTCTGTATAGAGACGAGGTTGAACCCGCGGTACCACTCTAATTCATTCCATAACGAAATGATCTCTTTCGATGGCCATCACCATCTATCCCTGTAACGGGGGAAGCCGTCTAACCCTACAATGTCGGGCAGCTGTTCATAGACGAGTTCAAAGTGATCGACGCTGCCGTTTCGCACCAACCAACGGCTCTCTGAAAGGTCCTTTCACCTCTACTATTTCTAATCCTTACATTTGGTTTTATAAATTATTGGCTATTATAGGGCATGATGCTTTTCTTTGTCAACCTTTACCATCGGATTTTTACGGATTCGCCCGCTGCAGGCGAAGCGCATTCAGCACAACCGATACGGAGCTGAAAGCCATCGCCGCTCCCGCCAGCCACGGCTCCAGAAAACCCGCGGCGGCGATCGGGATGCCGATCGTGTTGTAGGCGAGGGCCCAGAACATGTTCTGCTTGATGTTCCCCATCGTCCGGCGGCTCATCAGGATGGCGTCGGCGATGCCGTTCAGGTCTCCGCGCATGAGCGTGACGTCCGCCGCCTCCATCGCCACGTCCGTTCCGGTGCCGATCGCCATGCCGATATCGGCCGTGGCAAGCGCGGGCGCGTCATTGATGCCGTCGCCGACCATGGCGACGCGTTTGCCCGCCTGCTGCAGCTTTTTGACCTCATCGGCTTTGGCTTCCGGCAGCACCTCGGCCAGCACGCGGCGGATCCCCGCCTGGTCGGCGATCGCTTTGGCCGTACGCTCGTTATCGCCGGTAACCATGATGACTTCGATGCCCAATTGATGCAGACGGGACACCGCCTCGCGGGAGGTGCCCTTGATCGTATCCGCCACGGCGACCATCCCTGCGTATTTGCCATCCACGGCGACAAGCATCGCCGTTTTGCCTGCATCCTCAAGCAGCCTCATCGGATGTATGGCCGGATCGATTCGGATGCCCCGCTCTTCCATCAGCTTGCGGGTGCCCACAAGCACGGGCCGCCCGTCCACTCTGGCGGAAACGCCGTATCCCGGCAAATTTTCGAAGTCCTTCGCTTCCGGCAGCGGCAGCGCCTTGCTCCGCTCGAGCGCTCCGGCCACGATGGCTTCGGCAAGCGGATGCTCGGACTTGCGCTCGACGGCCGCCGCCGTCCGGAGCAGCGATTGCTGCGTCATAAGCGGCGCCGGGATGACGTCGGTCAGCACCGGCTTGCCGCTGGTGACCGTCCCCGTTTTATCCAGCACGACGACTTCGATCCCCTGGGCCGCTTCCAGATGCTCCCCGCCCTTGAACAGGATGCCGAGCTCGGCGGCCCGGCCTGAGCCGGCCATGATCGATGTCGGCGTCGCCAGTCCAAGCGCGCACGGGCAGGCAATGACCAGCACGGCGATCGCTTTTTCGAGCGCGGCCGGGAACTGCCCGGGAAGAATGTAGAAATACCACACCAGAAACGTGGCGATGGCGATCGTGACGACAATCGGAACGAAAATGCCCGAGATGACGTCGGCGATCCGCTGGATCGGCGCCTTCGAGCCCTGGGCTTCTTCCACGACCTTGATAATCCGGGCCAAGGCCGTATCGCCGCCGACCTTGGCGGCCTGGATCCGCAGCATGCCGTTTTTGTTCATCGTCGCGCCGACGACGGCATCGCCCTCGCGTTTGGCGACAGGGAGGCTTTCCCCCGTCAGCATCGATTCGTCGACCGAGGACACGCCCTGAAGCACCCATCCGTCTACCGGTATTTTTTCGCCCGGCCTCACGATGACCGTATCGCCGGTATTCACTTCGTCGATCGGAATGCTCGTCTCGCGCCCGTCGCGGAGCACAAGCGCGCTTTTTGCCTGCAGCCCCATGAGGCTCTTGATGGCTTCGGAAGAGCGGCCTTTGGCCAAGGCTTCGAACCATTTGCCCACCAGAATCAGCGTAATCAGAACGCTGCTCGTTTCGTAATACAGCTCCGCCGGGTGGTGCATGTCCGACCCGAGGGAGCGGATGGTCAGGAACAAGCTGTAAAAGTAGGCCGAAGACGTTCCGAGCGCCACCAGCACGTCCATATTGGCGCTTCCGCTCCGCAGCGATTTATAGGCGCCCGCATAAAACTGCCCGCCGATCAGGAATTGGACCGGCGTCGCCAGCGCCAGCTGAAACCATGGATTTAGAAACAGCGAAGGCACCGGAATCCAGGACGTCATGGGGAAGTGCTGGGTCATCGCCCACAAGAGCGGCAGGGAAAGAATGGCCGCCATCATCCATTTGAAGCGTTTATGGCCGATCTCCTGCCGGCGGAGCTCGGCGCTGTCCTTCGTTTCCCGTTTCGGCACGGCTTTGTAGCCGAGCCGCTCCACTTTTTTCTCCATGTCTTTTACGGTGACCATGCCTGCCGCATATTCCACGCGGGCCGTCTCCAGCGCCAGGTTTACGTTTACCCGCGTAACCCCGGGCATTCGGCCGAGCCCCTTTTCGATCCGGGCCGCGCAAGCGGCGCACGTCATCCCGGTAATATCGAAATCCATCGTCTCCTTCATCATCCCGTAGCCGAGCGATGCGATCTTTTCCTCCATTTTTCCCAGATCCGTATATTTCGGGTCGTAGGAGACGGTCGCCTGCTCCAAAGCCAAGTTGACATGGGCCCGCGCGACGCCTTCCATCCGGCCGAGGCCCTTTTCGATCCGGGCCGCGCAGGCGGCGCACGTCATCCCGGTAATTAGCAGCGTCGCTTGCCTTTCGTGCTCCCGGTTCCCCGTATTCCGTTCCATAGTCCCGGCTCCTTTCCGCAAGTCATACCCTGTTGGCGTATTATATGCAGGACGGCTCATTCTCAGAAGGACAAACCTTGGCGCCGGCGCAAAATAAAAAACAAAAAGGCGGCGGCCGACCTGTCATAAGGTCAGCCGCCGCCGGAAATTCCCCGCCGAAAATCTTAAACTACATCGTAGCCTTGCTCTTCGATGGCTTCCTTGATTTTCTCGAGGCTTAATTTATTTTCGTCAAAATCCACCGTTACTTTGTTGTCGGCCAAATCGACTTTGCCTGTTGCGCCGATTTCCTTCATGGCGCCTTCGATCGCATTGACGCAATGGCTGCAGGACATTCCTTGAACATTCAAAGTTACGCTTTTCATGGTATATTTCCTCCTCGGATTTTGGTTCATCCCGGCAGCGGGATGTTATTTCATTAACTTCTTGACGGTGACGAGCAGTTCGTCGATGACTTCGTATTCCCCGGATTCAATCCGTTCGACCACGCAGCTTCTCATGTGGCCTTCCAGCAGCAGCTTGCCGACCCCGTTGAGAGCGGCCTGGATCGCAGCGATCTGATTCAGGACGTCGTCGCAATAGGTGTCCTTTTCGATCAGGCCCTTGACGCCGCGAATCTGTCCTTCGATGCGGTTCAGGCGGGTGATGAGATTATTTTTCGTTTGACTCGAATGGTGGCTGTGCCGCTCGCTGCAGCCTTCCGCACAGGCATCGCTCCGAAGCCCGGCATCGTTTCCGGCCGGAACTTTCTCCTTAAGTTCAGTCTGGGCAATCATCTCACTCCACCTCCTTTATATCGAAGCCTTCGAGATCATTATACTATACCCCCTCTAGGTATGCAAGCGGCATTCATCGGCATCGCCGCATCCGATTTTCCCTGGCCCGATTTTCGTTTTTTTTGCCAACCCGCTGCATGGAATGCGAAACAATATTTGCGAACTAAAAACGATTCCCTTATATTGATTTAACAAGCAATGTTGTTTTGATAGGAATTGCTTCATGCTTCAACTTTCAGAACAATCTGATTGAACAGGGGAAATATCCATGGTAAAAAAATACCCGATCATGCGATCCTGGTTTACGGCAAACATGAATGCCCTTTTGTTCTGCGTCCTCGGCACCTTCCTGTTTGGGCTGCAAATCAGCCGTCTTTCCTGGGATTTTGCGTCCGGACAGTGGGCGGTGCCGGCGTCGATGTTCGCGGCGTCTCTTGTCCTATATTTTTATACTTTTCAGATTCCCCCGGAAGGCAACAAACAGTCGATGGATTCGGCGGTGTACCTTGCCTGCCTCTTTATTTACGGAACGCCGGCGGCGCTTGCCCTCCTTTTCCTGAGCTCGCTTCTGTTCGCCCTTGTCGAGCGGAAGGTGTCGGGATGGAAGCATTTTACCAATTTCTCCATTTACGCGATCATGATCAGCGCGGCCGGCGCCGTTTTCGACGGGCTTGGAGGCCGGCTGGGACAATTGGAAAACCGCCATTTACTATCTTATGTAGGCGCCCTGATTATATACTTCGCCGTCAATGTCCTCTGCATCGGAATCTATTATTATCTCACCGACCGGAGCCGGATCGGCGCCACCGTCAGGGGGCTGCTGCAGGAGTCGGCGCTTGTGTACACGTGCATCCTGATTTTGTCGCTCGTTCTTACCATTCTGATCGAAAACAACGGGGTTACCGGGCTCGTATTGTTCCTCGGCATCAGCATTTTTTTGTCCCACCTCTTCAAAAAGCTGTTCGATATGTATTTGCAGCTTCAGGAACGGGCGATCCGGGATCAGCGCACGGGGCTGTTCAATCACAGCTATTTCGAAAGCCTTCTCGAAGACGAAATCCGGCAGGCCCGGTCCGAGGGCCCCCCCCTTTCCCTGGTCATGATCGATATCGACGATTTCAAACGGTATAACGACCATTTCGGCCATTTGGAAGGAGATAAGCTGCTGGGGCTGCTCGGGTCCATCTTGAAAGAGGAAGCCGAGCAGGCGAACATCACCGCTTCACGGTACGGCGGAGAGGAATTTACGCTGCTGATGCCCGGGTTTACCGAACAGGAGGCGCTCGTGTTCGTGGACCGGCTGCGCAAAAAGGTCAACGATACGCCTTTTGCCGGAGTGGAAATTTTGCCGCATGCATGCCTTTCCTTCTCGGCGGGCATTTCCGGTTACCATATCGACATCCACGACAAATCCATGCTTGTCCTGCAGGCGGATCAGGCGCTGTACGACGCCAAAAAGCAGGGCAAAAATATCGCGTACATCTACGGCAGCTCCGTCCCGCTCGAACAAGAAATCGAAATCGCGCAGGATGTGCGGGACATCGAGCAGCTGCTGAATCTCTTTTTGTATAAAGACATCAATACGTTTAAACATTCCAAGCGGGTATTCCGCTATGCCATGGACATGAGCCTGCTATTGAAGCTCGATCCGAGTGCCCGCAGGCAGTTCGTGCTCGGCGCCCTGATCCACGACATCGGCAAATTGGAAATTCCGTGGGAAATTTTGAACAAAAAAGACAAGCTGACTCCCGAAGAATGGGCCGCGGTCCGGAAACACGTCAACTGGGGCAAGGAAATGGCGATCACAAGCGACAAGTTCAAGGATCTCGCGCCGTACATCGAGCTGCATCATGAACGGTTTGACGGTACCGGGTATCCCCACGGCTATAAAGGGGCCGAAATTCCGCTATTATGCCGGATGCTGACCATCATCGATTCCTTCGACGCGATGACCTCGGAACGGCCTTACCAGCCGACCAAATCCGTCCGGGAAGCCGTCGAGGAACTTCGCCGCTGTTCGGGGACCCAGTTCGATCCCGAGCTTGCCGGACTGTTCATCGGATACATTGAAGAAAAAGGCGCTAGCGTCATGGACACAGGCGGAGAAGAGCACCCGACCTTGGGTTAATACAATGCACAAAAAGGCTGTTCCCTGAACCCGGCCCCCCATCGTAGTTTGTTTTCGTCTACCTGGGGTGCGGTTCTGAGGAACAGCCTTATTCTGATCTTATGAACATCCAAAATGATTCCGGTTCCTGCACACGTTGCCTGAGTCTTATTTGCTGCCGTTCATTTCATGCGAAGTCTGATGAAGCTCCTTGATCATTTGCTGCAGGAACAAGCTCTGCTGCCGGCTGATTCCGTGTTGGTTATCCCGGATAAGCAGTTGTTGAATATGTTTCTTCAGCATCTCGCTGCGACGCTCCAATACGGCCTGGCTCATGTCATCACTCCTGATAAATGATTTCCCCTGCTCGGGAAGTTTTTCTTATTTATTCATTATAAAGCGATGTGAAACAGATTGAAAACGTTCAGAAAAAACCAGAAACTTCCCTGAGACAGCTGAGCCCGCGGGAGCCCGCCATAAACGGTGCCAGCCGGAAAGATGCTCCGATTTCCTCCGTTATCCCCCGTTAGAGAGCCGATGCGCGTTCATGTACCAGCAGCGATGCCCCTCTTCCTTCCAGATGAAGGGCATCGCGGGCCTAGACGTTCACAAAAAATCCCTGAGCTTGACCCGGTTGGAAACCGCAGCGCTTCCCTTCCACCAAATGCTTCGTTTTCCTGCACTTTTCGGAATTTTGCCACATGCCCGGCTTTTCCCGAAGCGCCGCGGGTTTGAGGCATTTTCGGTTTCGGGCGGAAGTTTGTCCGTGGTCCTTATAGCCCACACGGGTCATTTCCTTCCGGAAGGTCCGGCTATACAATGATTTCTGGGCTAAAGGAAACGTGACGGAAGGGGCGAACCTTTGTCCTTCGTGCCGTTCAGGCGTATATTTCATCGCATTTTGCAAAATCCTCTTCCCAAAGAACAACAATCCGGTGGTTTGCAAACAGGCTTTTGACACCAACGCCTTTTTGCAAATCCCCAGATCGAAGGTGATCCATTGAACACAAAAACGCGGCTGCTTTCCGGTTTGATGACGGTGATCCTTGCCGTCCTGCTGCTGTATCCCGGAACGGTTTCGGCCCATGCGTATATCGTCAAATCGTCTCCGGCCGAAAACGAGGCGCTGCAAAAGCCTCCGGCCAAAATTGACATTTATTTCAACGAGCCGCTGCAAAAGGCTTTCCACGCAATCAAAGTGACGGACTCCGCCGGCAAAACGGTCAATGCGAGCGAAAGCCGTTTTCCCGAAGGGGAAAACTCGGCGCTCGAGGCCGACCTGCAGCCGAATCTTCCCAACGGCATTTATGCCGTGCGGTGGAAAGCGGTATCGGCCGACGGGCACCCCATCGAAGGAACCTATTCGTTCCGGATCGGTGAAGGCGGCAGCGGTGCGGCCGGGTCCGAAACGGTCGTGTCCGCCGGTTGGCCCGGCGCCGACCTGATCGCCGTTCGCTGGCTTATTTACATCAGCCTGGCCTTCCTTGCAGGCGTTTATTTCTACCAGCTGTACCTGCTTCCGGCCGGTGCGGGAATCCGTCCGCCGTGGTCGCGCCGAAGCTTGTGGATGATGTGGATCAGCATCGCCGTGTTCGCCGCAAGCTTCCTGATCAGTCTGCCGCTGCAAACGGGGATCGATGCCGGCGTCGGCTGGAGCGGCGTTGCGTCCGACCCGTCCCTGCTGCTCAAAATGCTGCGGATTACGAGCTTCGGCGAAGTCTGGCTGGTGCAGCTGCTGCTGCTGGCGATTCTTATCGGCCTCGCCTACGCCCTGCCGAAAATCAAGGACAAGGACAATGCCTACATCGCGGGTACGGTCGCCTTTCTGCTCGTGATGGTCCTGCTGCTAGCCAAAGCTTTTATCGGCCATCCGGCCGCCTCTTCTCAAAAAGCGCTCGGCATCGCGATGGACTTCCTTCATTTGGGCGCCGCTTCCCTGTGGCTCGGCAGCCTGCTGGCCTTCGGGGCGCTGCTGCCGAAAGAAGCGGCCCTGCCGTCCGGGGCCGAGGAACGAAAACAGGGATATTTTGCCGTGATCCGGAGATTCAGCTTGTGGGGCACGGTCTTCGTGATCCTGATTCTGATCAGCGGAGTATATGCCAGCCTGCAAAACGTGCCGACGTGGTATTCGCTTTTCCACACGGCGTACGGAAAGATCCTGTACGGCAAAAGCGCCCTGCTTCTCGTCATGGTCGGCTGCGCCGCCATGAACTGGCTGCGCGGCAAAGAAGGCAAACAATCCTTGGGGGCGGGCGTGTGGTTTGAACTTACGGCAGGCGCATTGGCCTTGGTACTGGCGGCGGCCCTGACCAACATGCCTACGGCGGCTTCTTCGCCCGGGCCGGTCGACGTGCAGCAGACGCTGGAAAACAAAGCGGTCGTCGCGCTGAAAATCACTCCGAACGTAACAGGCACGAACGAATTCGAGGTGCAAATCAAAGACGGTCAAGGGCAGCCCGTGACGGCGATTCAGCAGGTGAAGCTCACGCTGACGCATCTTGACATGGACATGGGCAAATACGAAATCGTGATGCCGGGCGGCAAGCCGGAAGGCTTCAAAGCAAGCAATCTGATCACGATGGCCGGCAAATGGAACGTCCATGTGCACGTCCTGACCGACAAGCTCGAGTCCTGGGACACCGATATCGTCATTCATGTCGGTAATCATTAAGGCCATGAAATGAAAAGTTGAAAAAAATCCAAAATGCAAATAAGGAGAGAAACAATGATGAAACTGTTTAAACGTCTTCCGTTTATTGCGACCGCCGCGGCGGGATTCCTGCTCTTTTCGGGCATCGCCAGCGCGCATGTCACCGTCAAGCCGGCCGTCTCCCAGCCCGATGCCTGGGAAACCTATACGATCAAAATCCCGTCCGAAAAAGAGATCCCGACGACCAAAGTCACCTTGAAAGTGCCGGAAGGCGTCGAGCTGATGAACTATCAGCCGGTTCCGGACTGGAAAGTCGCCACCGAAAAGGACGGCTCCGGCAAAATCAGCAGCATCACCTGGGAAGCGACCGGCGCAGGCATTCAAGCCGGCGAATTCCAGCAGTTCAATTTCGTGGCCCATAATCCCGGCAAAGAAACGGAAGTCGCCTGGGATGCGTTCCAGTATTACAAAGACGGAAGCATCGTGGAATGGAGCGGCGACGAAGGCTCCGAATCCCCGCATTCGATCACGAAAATCACGACCGCTGCCGGCCAGGCGTCTGAACCGGCCGATCACGGCCACAATGCCGCGGCCGGAGGACAGCAGGAGCAGACGCAAGGGAACGCGGGCAGCGCGGAAAACGCCGCTACGGCTCCCGCCGCCTCCGACAACTCGTCCTCCAGTGGCGTACAAACCGCTACGCTGGTCGTCTCGATTGCCGCGCTCGTGTTGTCCATCATTGCTCTTGTTGCCGCATTAGCCAAGAAAAAACGGTAGTTATAAGATCCGCAAAGCCCGTGCCTAGGATAGGCTCGGGCTTTTTCATGTTCACCGGAAGCGGACAAGCAGGTCGCAATATCTAGCATGATGCCTTCAGCCCGGCCATATATTGTAAAAATGTATGCGTCCACCCATTCAATGCGGGCGCAAATATGGACGAAGGGAGGTCATCGATATGATCGAGTTTCGCAAGGTCGACAAAGCTTACGGCAGCTTTCAGGTTCTGCAAAATATCAATCTGCGGATCGAAGAAGGCGAGGTTGTCGTCATCATCGGTCCCTCCGGCTCCGGCAAAAGCACGCTGCTCCGCTGCATCAATCGCTTGGAAACGATATCCTCCGGCGAGCTCGTTGTGGCCGGCACGCCGCTGCACGATAAAAAAATCGACATCAACCGGTTCCGCCGCGACATCGGCATCGTATTCCAGCATTTTAACCTGTATCCCCATAAAAAAGTGATCGACAATATCACGCTCGCTCCCATGAAGGTGCTCGGCTTAAGCAAGGCGGAGGCGGAGGAAAGAGCCCTTGCGTATTTGAAGCGGGTCGGCATCGCCGACAAGGCCGAAAGTTATCCTTCCCAGCTCTCCGGGGGCCAGCAGCAGCGGGTAGCGATTGCCAGAGGGCTCGCCATGAAGCCGAAAATCATGCTGTTCGACGAACCCACCTCCGCCCTCGATCCGGAAATGATCGGCGAAGTGCTGGACGTCATGCGGGACCTGGCCCATGAGGGCATGACGATGGTCATCGTCACGCATGAGATGGGATTTGCCCGGGAAGCCGCCGACCGGATCGTGTTCATGGACAACGGCCAAATCCTCGAGGAAGCGACGGCCGCCGATTTTTTCCGGGAACCGCGCGAGGAGCGGGCCCGGCTGTTCCTCAGCCGCCTGATCCGGCATTGATTGATCACTGTGGCTTACATATGTTTCGGGAACACGCGAAAAGAAAGGGGTAAAAACGAATGAAAAAAAGATCCTATGTCAGCCTGCTGCTGATCCTGCTTGTAACCTGCTTGGCGCTTGCCGGCTGCGGCGGCGGGAAAAAGAACGCCGAGGGAGGCACCCTGGCGGCCATCAAGGAGCGCGGCAAGGTCATCGCCGGCGTGAAATACGACACGAAGCTGTTCGGGCTGAAGGACCCGGCTACGGGCAAGGTGGAAGGTTTCGATATCGACATCGCCAAAGCGCTCGCCAAAAAGATCCTCGGCGACGAAAACAAGGTGGAGCTGAAGGAGGTTACCTCCAAAACTCGGATTCCGCTGCTGCAAAACGGCGATATCGACCTGATCATCGCGACGATGACCATCACGGAAGACCGCAAGAAGCAGGTCGACTTCAGCGATGTCTATTTTAAGGCAGGCCAATCCCTTCTCGTCAAAAAGGGCAGCCCCATCAAAGGCCTGGAGGATTTGAAAAAAGGAACCAAAGTGTTGGCCGTAAAAGGTTCGACTTCGGCGAAAAACATCCGCGAAAAAGCGCCGGACGCCACCGTGCTGGAATTCGAAAACTATCAGGATGCGTTCACCGCGCTGAAAGCCGGCCAAGGGGATGCCCTGACGACCGACAACGCCATTTTGCTCGGCATGCAAAAGCAGGATCCGAACTATGAGCTGGTCGGAGGCAACTTCACCGACGAGCCTTACGGCATCGCCATCAAAAAAGGGGACTCGGAATTCGTCGGCGTCGTCAACGACCTGTTGAAGGAAATGAAAGAAAGCGGCGAATACGACAAGTTATACGAGCAATGGATGGGCGTGAAACCGGAGTAAGGGACTTTGCGGCATCCATCGGAGGCTTCGGCCTCCCCCCGTCCTCCTTCGGGCTTATCTTTAGGGAAAGGAGAGTTTAAGCATGGAGGGAAAGTTCGACATTCACATCCTTTTTGACCATTGGGACCGGTTTTCCGCAGGTTTTCTGCATACGATCGGTTCCAGCGCCCTGGCCCTTGTCGGCAGCTTCATTCTCGGGACGATCATCGCCGTCATGCGCATCGCGCCGCTGAAGCCGCTGAACTGGATCGGTACCGCTTACGTCGAATTCATCCGCAACATCCCCTTGTTGCTCGTCGTGTTCGTCTTTTTCCTCGGGCTGCCGACGCTTGGCGTGCCGCTGGACGGTTTTACGTCCGGCACCCTCGGCCTGATGGTATACACCGCATCCTTCATCGCCGAGGCCATCCGCGCAGGGATCCAGTCCGTGCCATCCGGCCAGAGCGAAGCGGCCCGGGCAACGGGGCTTTCCTATATGCAGACGATGGTGCATATCATCCTGCCGCAAGCGATCAAAATCGTGCTGCCTTCAATCAGCAATCAGTTTATTAACCTGGTGAAAAACTCGTCCATTCTCGCCGTCGTCTCCGGCTTCGATTTGATGTATTATGCCGACCTGATCAATGCAGACACCTTCCTGCCGTTAACCGTCTACACGATCGTGGCTTTATTTTACCTTATCCTGACCCTGCCGCTGAGCATGGCGGTGCATTACATGGAACGGAGGTTCCGCGCCGCGGACCGTTAGACCGGGGAAACGCATCATTTTTGCGAAAGGAGGCTTAAAGCATGGATTTTGCGGGAGCGTACTCCTGGCCGAACCTTTCCTTCATTCTGCAGGGATTCGGCGTCACCCTTCTCGTGGCTACCCTTTCGATCGCGTTCAGCTTCGTGCTCGGTACGCTGCTCGGCGCCATTCGTTATGCCCGAATTCCGATCCTGTATCGTGTTTTGGCCGTCATCATCGATCTGATCCGCAATTTGCCTTTGCTGCTGATCATCTATTTCATCTATATCGTTCTTCCGTTAGTCGGGGTCAAGCTACCTCTGTTGTGGGCGGCCGTCTCGGCCCTGACCATTTTCGAAGGCGCGATGATCTCCGAAATCGTCCGCGGCGGCCTCAACTCCGTGGACCGCGGCCAGATCGAAGCCGCCCGTTCCTCCGGGCTCGGCTACATGCAGACGATGCGCTGCATCATTCTCCCGCTCGCGCTGCGCCGCATGGTGCCGCCGATCGTCAGCCAGTTCATCTCCCTGCTCAAGGATACCTCGCTTTGCGTCATTATTTTGCTTCCGGAAATGATGCACAATATACAGATCTTGCAGGGGCACAGCCCGAACTATGTCATCCCGTCCCTGCTTTTGGCCGCCGTATTGTATTTTGCGGTCAACTATACCCTATCCATCATTGCCCGGCGGTTGGAGGCCAAAACCGCATAATCCGTCCGGACGTTTCCGGCCCCCTTTTACCGTGACTCGCCCCACGGATGAATGATCCTGACAAATCGGAAAGAGGCAGCCCGTTTGCTTGCAAAGGGGTTGCCTCTTTTTTTGCATGGCGTCTTCCAGGCCTCCAAAAAAGGAAATCGAACCGCAAAAGACGAATGGATATATCCTGATCCCGATTCCGAAGGAGGAAATCATGATAAATTTCCAAAGCTGTTTAGAAAAATACGCCGAGCTGGCCGTCAAAATCGCGGTGAACATTCAGCCCGGCCAATCGCTGTGGATCAGCGCGCCGATCCATCAGCCCGAATTCGTTCGTCTGGTGACGGAGCAGGCCTATAAAGCCGGTGCCAAACTCGTCCATATCGAATGGCAGGATGAAATCAGCACGCAGATCAAATACCGCCTCGCGCCGGACGAAGCCTTTGAAACCTATCCGGCATGGAGAGCGCAAGCGGTGCAGCAGTTCGGCGAGGAAGGCGGGGCCTTTTTGTTTCTCGAATCCAGCAACCCGGAACTGCTAAAAGGCATCGATCCGAAACGGATTGCAGCGAGTTCCAAAGCCGCCGGAGCGGCGCTGGCCAAATGGAGGGCGGACATGTCCGCCAGCAGATTCACGTGGTCGATCATCGGCGTGCCGTCCGAAGGCTGGGCGAAGCTCGTATTCCCGGACCTTGATAAGGAAGCGGCGATCCAAGCGCTGTGGGAGGCGATTTTCAAGGCGTCCCGGGCCGACCGGGAGCAGCCGGTGCAGGCTTGGCATGAGCATAATGAAACCCTTCATGACAAAAGGGCGTACCTCAACCGCAAACAATACAAAAAGCTGCATTATCGCGCCCCGGGTACCGACCTGACGGTCGAGCTTCCGGACCATCATATTTGGAACGGCGGCACCGCGGTCAACGCGGAGAACAACCCGTTTAACCCGAACGTGCCCACCGAAGAGGTGTTTACGTCGCCGCGCAAGGAAGGAACCCGCGGCGTCGTTCGCAGCACCAAACCGCTAAGTTATCAGGGCAACCTGATCGAAAATTTCAGCCTGACGTTCGAAAACGGCAAGGTCGTCGATTTTTCCGCGGAAACGGGTTATGAATCGTTAAAAACGATGCTCGGCATCGACGAAGCCGCCCGTTATTTGGGCGAAGTGGCGCTGGTGCCGCATCGCTCCCCGATTTCCGAGTCAAATTTGATTTTTTTCAACACGTTGTACGACGAAAATGCCTCCAACCACCTGGCTCTGGGCGATGCATTCCCGACTTGCGTGGAAGGCGGATTGGCAATGTCCCGCGAAGAGCTGGACCAAGCCGGGCTGAACCACAGCCTGATTCACGTCGACTTCATGATCGGCTCGGCGGACATGGACATTGACGGCATTACCGCCGACGGCGCCATCGAGCCGGTGTTCCGGAATGGCAATTGGGCGTTTTAGTTTGAATCGATATCATCATCAAAAAAGGCAGGAGCTCCGATCGCTTCGCCGGTCGGGCTCCTGACCCCCTTGACATCCAAGGAATGGAATTGTATGATCAGAGCAAAAATGTTAGTTGTCGCTAACTAACACAGAAGCGAGGTGATCCCGTCTGAGTACCAAAACCGAAAACACGGCCGACCGAATATTGGCAGCCACCGTCGAACTCATGTCCGAGAAAGGCTATAAAGCCGTTACGATCAAGGAAATTGCCGCCGCCGCATCCGTCAGCGAGATGACCGTTTTTCGGACGTTTGGCTCGAAAAAGGCGATTTTGGAAGCTATTTTGCAGAATTACATGTTCTCCACCCCGATCGAGCAGATCATTAGACAGAACATCACGTATGAGCTCGAGGCCGATTTATTGATGATCAGCAAACTGTACCATGACGTACTAAAAAGAGATAAAAAAATCTATTTGATTTCCGTCATGGAACGAAAAACGATGCCTGAAATCCATCGGGGCGTTCACAACAATGCCGTGAGATTCCTGAGCATCGTCACCGAATATCTCAAAACCATGCAGGTAAAGGGCAAAGTCGTTCAAGGCGACCCTGAAATCCAGGCTATGACGGTTATGAAGTTCAATTACGGGAAGTTCATCGCAAGCACGATGCTGGAAGGAATTGTCCCTGTAGTAGGGGAAGACCACATCGAAGAATCGATATCCATATTGGCCAGAGGGTTAAAGACGTAATTTTTTTTGGATCGAATGTTAGTTACTAGTAACTAACATGTATATCATCACCATGATCATAGAGGAGGCCTTATTTATGGACCGTTTGTGGACCAAAACGTTTATCGGATTGATGGTGACGTTGTTTTTCTTGAGTTTCGGTTTTTATATCCTGCTTCCGACGCTGCCGCTGCACATCAAGGACCTTGGGGCCGACGAAGCGCAGCTGGGACTTGTCATCGGCGGTTTTACGTTGTCCGCGGTAGTCGCCCGACCCATCGTCGGCGGACTGCTGGACCGTTATGGCCGACGTCCGTTTATCCTGGCGGGACTTATTTTGTTTGCCGTCTCGATGTTTTTGTACAACTGGGCTAGCGGACTCATCCTGTTGCTGCTGCTGCGGATTTTGCACGGCTTCGGCTGGGCCCTTTCCACCACGTCGATCGGAACGTCGATCACCGACGTCATTCCGGCGGAACGCCGGGGCGAAGGCATGGGGTGGTATGGACTGTCCATGACGGTTTCGATGGCCATCGGCCCCATCGTCGGCGTGTGGATGATCGGCCATTACGCCTTTGACCGCACCATTTTGCTTGCCTCCTGCCTGTCTGCCGCCGCCATCGCGATTGCATTGTGTACCAGGGTCCCTGCCTTCCGGTCGGACCGCAAAAACAAAATGGCGTTTTTCGACAAATCCGTGCTGCCTATTTCGGCATCGATATTTTTTCTGGCGCTGACGTACGGCGGGATCACTACGTTCCTCCCCCTGTTCGCCGAATCCATTCAAGTCAATGCAGGCACGTTCTTTTTGGTTTACGCCATCGTCCTGACGATCACCCGTCCCTTTGCCGGAAAACTGGCGGATCGGTACAACGAAGGAGCCGTCGTTATCCCGGCCGTGATCATAGCAGTGATTGCGCTGGCTGTATTAAGCGTATCCACCGGTTACGTGGGCGTGATGTGTTCCGCGGTGTTGTACGGAATCGGCTTCGGATCGGCGCAGCCCACGCTGCAGACGGCAACCGTCAACCTCGTCGCCCCAACGAAAAAAGGCGTGGCCAACGCTTCCTTTTTCACCGCCATGGATCTGGGGATCGGCTTAGGGTCGATGGTGCTCGGCCTGATTTCCCAGTACCTGGGTTACCCTTTTTTGTTTGCCGCATGCGCGGTGTCCGGACTTCTTTCTTTGCTCATTTTCGCCGTTTTTGTCAGAAGAACCATACTGCGAGGAAAGGAGGAGCTGACCGGGAATAGCAGTCTTTCATCTTAGGCCCATTTTTTTTGAATAAAATGTTAGTTACAACTAACTAACATTCATTTATATTAAGGAGGAAACAAACAATGGCCAACGATCTTTTGAACATTGGAATTATCCTTGGAAGCACGCGTCCGGGGAGAGTCAGCCCCCAGGTGGGGACATGGATTTTGGACATAGCCTCTCGGCGCGGCGACGCCGTTTACGAAATCGTCGATTTGGCGGATTACCGTCTGCCGTTTTTGGGCGATCCTGCCGGCGAACAACAAATAGCCGCTTGGGCGAACAAAATATCCGCTTTGGACGCGTTCATCTTCGTGACGGCGGAATACAACCACAGCATCACGGGCGCGCTAAAAAACGCGCTGGACTGCGCGCGCACCGAATGGTACAACAAGGCAGCCGGCATCGTCAGCTACGGTTCCTCCGGCGGAACGCGCGCCGCCGAACATTTGCGCGGAATCCTCGCGGAGCTGCAGGTGGCCGACGTTCGCACGCATCCGGCGCTGAATTTGTTCACGGATTTCGAAAACTATACGGTGTTTAAGCCCGCCGATTTGCATGCATCCCATGTCAACGACATGCTGGACCAGGTGGTTCGTTGGGCAGCGGCGTTAAAGACGGTCCGCAGCTGATTTGTCGTTAAAGCCCTTCCGGGTGCGGAAGGGCTTTGCTATTGTGTCGAAAAAACGGCGGTAACATCTCCCCTGCTGCGAAGGAGCTGCTTGTCGCAGCTCCTTCTTCGTTAATACAGATAGTCAGTACATCATTAATTTTGTTTTCCATTAGTGTAAATTGGCCACCAGATGTTCGAGAATTGTCTATTTTTTAGGGGCCTTAATTTTAACTTCATTTACATACCATGAATTAGAATCATTACTTTTAGTTTTCAAATCCATCACAACGTATGAGCCATTTGCTTTTTCCCAATATACCAAAGCATGTGACTTATCTGGATTTATAAGCAAGGCTGGCATATAATCGCCTACATCAAGATTATTCTTTCTCTCCTCACTATAAAAAGCGTCTAAAAAAGAAGACCGCTCTTGAGCAGAAAAAGAAGATAACTCATCTTGAAGCTGGGTGACATCTATGAACGTCCAATTTGATAAATCTAGGTCTTTACTGATTTCACTACTTGTGGCAGATGCCTTCCCTTCTTCACTTCGTTGAGTTTCTAGTATTATTTCCCTTCCTTTATTCCATGATTGAGTTAAACGGTCTTGAACTGATTTCGCAATATCTTGGTGTTCCGAGCCTATAGTTGGAAAAAGAGAAGAAAGAACACCACTTGCATAGACACTTGTACCAGTTATCAAAATGAAAATGACAAATGTAAGGAGTATAACTTTTCTATTCAGCTTTATCATTAGTTAACACCTCTTCAAAAATTGAGTTAGTTAGTTTAAATAATAACTTGTTTCTCCAGCATCAGTCCAATCACTACCATTCCAGTAGTAGCCTCCTATTCGCCCAGACCATGTCATTGTATATAAGCCTGATTGACTATGCGTTTTATCCGAAATAAGAGCAGCGGCACTTTTATCAAGGTAGTAATTGTTACTTTCATCCTGCTTCGATCCAAGAAAAGTACCATTTCTATATAGCTCAAAATATGTATAGCTCAAAATATGCTCAAATTGGACCTGGGACGAAATCATAACCAGCAAAAACAACAACTCCGCCTTGTAAGTACCCTCCTGTTTGATTCATACTAGCATCTGCGGTCGCTCCCGAACCTGCTGATACCGATGATACTGAAGTCAACATGGTGCCTAAAATTGTGAGTGATAGGATGCCCAAAAACTTAGTTTTAAATTTTTTTGAGGCCTTCATTAAATACTCCTCCTTTTTTTGGTTTATATAATATAAACAACTAATTAAATATAAAGTTACACATTATTCCCATAAATATATACAAAACCCAACATAGTATAGTCCCGCTATGGTCGATTTCACAACACTGACTGCCGCAACATATCCTTCCTTCGCTGCAATCATCCTCTTTATCCGTCCTTCAGTTGGAATGTAGTCCGTTTTGTTTAATTTTGGATGGACTTTTAAAAGTTTTTAAATATTTATTCAAAATTCAATACGGAAACATCTCCTCTGTTACGTACGTCTATAATCATGAACAATCTCCACATGGTTGCGTCATCGCCGATGATAAATTTTCATATTCCCGTTTTTTTCATTCCAAATCGTAAAAGGAGAACACGTGATGAACAAATCCAAAAGCATCGCCCTGTTGTTGTCTGCCTGGCTCGCATTCGGCAGCGTTTCCGCTTACGCGGCTGAAAGCACCGCCCCGGAGCCTTTAAGCAAGGCGTTCGACCACATCGTGATCATCCCGCAAAACTTTCAAGGAAAAGCCTATATTAACGGGCAAATGGCCGACTACTTCAGCGATTACCGTATCGTTCAGCGCGAAGGACGCGTGTACGTCCCGATCCGCTTAATGAGCACGCTCGCCAGTGAGCTGGACAAGGGCCAAGGAACTTGGCAGGCCATCTGGCAGCCGAAAAGTCCCGACGACGTCATGCTGGTGAACTACGAGTTAAAAAAGACCATCAAGCTGAAAGTGAACAGCACCACGATGAAGATCAACAACGAACCCCGCGAGATGGACGCCGCGCCGCAAAAAATAGACGGCCAGATCATGCTTCCTTTAAAAAGCATTGCCGAAGCGCTCGGGAAAAACATTCAATGGTCCGACGGACTTCTCCTGATGGGCAGCGCTACCGTCGATTTGCAGGATACGCAGTCTGCAGCCCTCAAAGACCGCATCAAAACGCAGCTATCCGATCCGCGGAAGCCCTTGGAAATGTCGGCGGACATCTCGCCGTTAACCCGGTATGGAAATACAACTTACTATATCAAACGAACATATACCAAGAACAATACGATCGAGCAAATTTTCAAAAAAACGGACGGGCAAAAAGAGGTTCAGATCCAGCTGCCCGGGAAACCGCAGATAACATCGCTTCAAGTCCTTAACGGCAAGCTTTATTATGCGACATACATCACAAATAACCAGGCCGAACTGCATGCACTGGACTTAAAAACCCAGAAATCGCAAAAAGTTAGTTCGCTGAAGCCGATGGGACCGGATCAAGGGCTTTTTCTGGGTAGCGTCGAATCGATCGATAACGATTTGTTTGTCACATTGAATAACGGGGAACTCACTTTGGGCCGGGTGGACTTGTACAAAGTCGAAAAAGGCGCGTTAAAACCGGTAGCCGGTGCCAAAAGTTTTGCCGGATACGTGAAGTCCGGGGATTATCTGTACAAAGCCAACTTTAATTTCATGACCGACATGTCAGGCAATTTGGCTCGCGTCAACCTGAAAACGGGGGAACAAAAGCCGGTCGGCCAGCCGGAGTTTGCTTACGGGGTTAACCGGATGCTTAGCCCGGATGGCGGAATAGGTTATGCATCGAACAACACCATGTACGTGAAAGACGGCTACCTGTATACGTTAGGTTATAAAGAAGCCGATCCGAACGACCAAAGCGCGGTGTACAAAATCAACCCGACAGACTCGACCCAAACGAAACTGACGCCTCCGGCCAGCCGCTTTTGGATGATCGGCAGCGAAGTTTATTATATCGACGCCGAATCGGGTTACCTGAGCAAAACCAACCTGAACGGAGCAACCCCCGAAACCGTTGTGACTAGAAAAATGCTGAACGTTCAATTTGCTAACGGAAGCTTTTATTACACCTCAAATGAGGCAGGCAAGGATACCATCCCGGGGAACTTGTATCAATACGACCCGTCGGCGGGAAAAGAATTCAAACGAAGCGATAAAACGGTCACATCATTTTACGCGGGCAAAACAGGCCTGTATTATGTATCGAACGGGTATGAACCCGGATTGTACAAGGTCGATGCCAAAGGCGGCAACGTCCGATTGGTGAACGACCGCATTCGCGACGGCTTCCTGACGGATGAGGGCATGATCTATAAGCTGGTCTACAAAGATGGAATTTACTTCGTAAAATAACGGATAACCCCGGAACAGCGACGACGTGAAATCCCGTCCGAAATAAGGTATGATGATTGGCAAACAAGCGAATGCCCCGCAAAGGAGTGCCGGTTCATGTATGAGCTGAAAACGAAGGAAACCGAAAACAGCGTCATCGAATTCATCGAGCAAATCGACCACCCCGGCAAACGCGAAGATGCGTATAAGCTGCTGGATATTTTTACGGAAACGACGGGTGATCCGGCCAAAATGTGGGGACCCAGCATCATCGGCTTTGGTTCGTACCATTACAAATACGCTTCGGGCCATGAGGGCGATGCGCCGCTCGTCTCGTTTTCCCCGCGCAAAGCGAAAATCAGCCTGTATTTCGCCCCGGGAGACGACCAGCGCGAGGCGCTGCTCAAGGATTTTGGAAAACATACGTCAGGCAAAGGCTGCGTCTACATCAACAAGGTGGCGGACATCGACGTAGAGATTCTGAAGGAGCTGATTCGCCAGTCGGTGAAGTTTTTGCGGGAGACGTATCCTGGTGGAGAGTGAATGAGAAGTTTGTATGGATGAAAAAAGGGCGCTGGCGGCGTCCTTTTTTTCTTTTGAAATTTTTTTATTAATAACGGTGATCCCCCCTTCTCTAATAGTCATTTGTCGTGTTGATTTCTGTAGCCATATCGGAAAATACTCACTAAAATAGTTCTGTACATATTGATCACGAAAGGAACAGTAACCCATGGAGGAAGTTATACGTAGCTTTGGCAGCATTATGTTTGTTTTTAAGTGCATGCGGTTCACCATTTGATAAGGCTATGAGCGAGGGTAAAGCTGCATTAAAAGAAGAACGTTACAAGGATGCCGAGAAGCTTTTTAATGACGTTCTTATGGACAACAAAAATTAATAGCTTTAATAAAAACTCTGAAAAACGATACAGCTAAACAAATAAGCAAAGAAGAAGCCGCAAAAGAATTGGATGATCTTAAAATATACACCAATAAACGAGTTAGGCTCACTCTTTTGTTGTCTTATCCAAGAGCTTGATTCAGCTTCCCTCCATGCAATCCAACCCAGCGGCAAACCATTAAGAACCGTTACAGACGAGTCACAGGGTACTTTTTCCTGATCAATGGAAGCTGCCAACCTATCCGAATCCGTAACTCACCTAAATGTCATAAGAGTAATCCGCCGGCAAAACTCTCCTCAAGAACTGTTGGGTGCGCTCTTCTTTCGGGTTTGTAAATATGTCCTTCGGCGTACCTTGCTCCACGATGCTTCCGCCATCCATAAAAATAACCGTGTTAGCCACATCCCTGGCAAAGGACATTTCGTGAGTAACCACCAGCATGGTTGTCCCTTCCTTCGCAATGTTTCTCATGACGGTCAACACTTCCCCGACTAATTCCGGATCAAGCGCAGAAGTAGGCTCATCAAATAAAATGATGTCAGGATTTAATGCAAGAGCCCTCGCAATGCCAACCCTTTGCTGCTGTCCTCCTGATAATTGGCTGGGATACGCGTGGTATTTGTCCGAAAGCCCCACTTTATCCAGCATGGTTCTGCCGATTTTCTCCGCTTCCTGTTTAGGTACCTTTCTTCCGATGATAAGCCCTTCGGTCACATTTTCTAACGCTGTTTTATTGTTGAACAAATTATAATTTTGGAATACAAAAGCGATCTTTTGCCGAATAGCGTGAACTTGTTTTTTTGTTGCTGTTCGAAGGTTTACTTCGACATTGCCAAACACCGCATGCCCTTGGTCGGATCTTTCCAAAAAATTAATGCATCGGAGTAAGGTGGTTTTACCCGAACCGCTGGGGCCAAGGATGACGACCACGTCACCCTTATCTATTTTTAAGCTGACTCCCTTTAAAATCTCCTGCTTGCCAAATGATTTATAGACATCCCGAATCTCTAACACGCGTATGGCCCCCTTTGCTCATTCTTAGGCATTGACCGTCTTGTAGGTTCTCAAATATTTCTCATACCGCTTGAATCCGTATTCCACCAGGCTGCAAATGATCAAATAGATAAGAAAAATATCGATATAAGCCTCTACGTAATTGTAGCCGACGTTGGCCGCCACTTTGGCTTTTAAAGTGATTTCTTGCAAGGACATCGCATAGCCCAAAGAGGTAGCTTTAATTAAGTTGGTTGTTGCCGTACAAATATTGGGTAATGCCACGACTAACGCTTGCGGAATGATAATCCTTCTAAAAGCCTGGACGGTAGTTAATCCGACAGACAAAGCGGCCTCCAGCTGCCCTTTGTTGACCGTGTTGATGGCCGAACGGAATACCTCGATCAGCGTCGCTGTCGTGTACAAGGAAAATACGATGAATGCGTACCAGATCGGATTCACCTTGTAAACGTCAGCTTGAATATGAAATTTCGCAAATAGAGAAGTTAGCAATATGGGCACGCTGCTGTAGATAATAAAAATTTGCACGATGATAGGTGTTCCTCTTACAAAAGAGACATAGATCTGAGCGAGCCGGTGTAAAACCGGGATTTTGTTTATTCTCGTTAACGCTCCCAGAAAGCCTAGCGGAGCCGCAATCAGCAGCGCAACCACCGTAATGGCCAAAGCAGTAGGAGCACCGGACAATGCTATAAAAAAGGTTTTCACCAAAAATCCCCAATCGAGCCCCCCCGACATGTTTCCCACCTCCTCATACGGTTTTTAGAGCTTGTTTTCCTTTGCCGAATATTCGCTCCAGCTTCGAGAAGAGCTGCTCAATAGCAATGGAAACCACCCAGTAAATCAGGGACAAGGCCAGATAAATTTCTAATGCGTGAGCGTTATAATTGCTGGAAATAATTAAACTTGCCTTCCCGATGACATCGATCAAACCGATCGTATACGCCAAGGCGCCTTCCTTAATCAGCGCTAGCAAGCTGTTGCCGAAATTGGGCAGCGCCACTACAAAAGCCTGGGGAAAAACGATTCTCCTATAAGCCTGCGCGCTGCTCAATCCTACACTTACGGCCGCTTCATACTGCCCTTTATCTACAGATTCGTAGGCGGTTCTGATGACCTCGGACATCGCTGCCGCGAATTGAAGCGAGAACGTAATAACCACAAATACAGATTTATCAATGCTGTTCAAGTCGATGCCAAACTGATTGAATAGGTATGGTATTCCGTAATACGTCAGAAATAGAAGCACAATGGACGGCGTACATCTGATCATAGTGGTGTACCCATGAGCCATTTTATTAGCCCAGCGGTTCTTCCCTATTTTTGCCGCCGCTAGAAGGAACCCAAATAGGGTGCCGAACAGCACAGAGAAACCGGTAACCATGAAGGTTACTTTTAAAAAAGGAATTAACACGGGAATGGAGTCAAAGATATATTTTGCATCGAAATACTGGTTCATGGTTCACCTTCATTCTGGCTTAGGAATAGGTAAAAGCGTTAATCGAAAAAACTTGCCACTCGAGTGACAAGCTTTTATTTGACTTTGGAAAACCGGTTAGGCAATAGACTGTTACCTTTTAACAGAATTTAATACCTCGAATAAATCCCGTCCATAAAATTTGACGCTCAATTCATTGAGCTTCTTGTCATTTTTCAGCTTTTGAACAGCCTCATCGTAAGCATCTGCGAATTCCTGTTCCTTCTTATTGAACAACGGCCAGGTTTTGATTACGGCGAACTCGTTGTAGACGATCTGATCCTTGAGTTTATAATAGGGGCCGTCCGGCTCAGTGACTTGCTTATGAAAAGGACCTTCAATCATGACTCCCCCGTCCACGCGTCCTTCATTTACCCATTGAACTACATCCACGGTGAACGAATCGCCGGCTTGCAATTTTACTTTGTTATTAGGATTCGCCTTGTTGTATTCGTCAATAATGGTATATTGCGCGTTATTGGCGGCAATTGGCGCTAAGGTAAGCCCGGCTGAAGCAAAATCCGACAGGTTTTTGATGTTTTCATTCTTTTTCTTCAACACAAGTCCGGTGCTGCTTAAGCCCAGGAATTCTTTGGGGAAAATAAATTTTTTGGTTCGCTCCTCTGTCCAAAAAGCATTTTTAATTCCCACTTGATACTTGCCTTGCTCAACGCCTAACAATAAGTCGTCGCTGGATGTTCCAACGAATTCGAATTTGTATTGAGGGAGTAATTGGCTTACTAACTTCATAGCTTCCACATCATATCCCGTTGGATTGCCCTTGTCGTCCGTATAACTTATAGGCTTGGAAGCTTGATCATACGCTATTTTGACAACTCTGGGTTTGGAATCCTTACCATCCGATGAATCCTTCGACGCCTCTGTGGAAGCCGTTGTGCTTGAACCGCATCCGGCCAGGAAAGTGACCAGCGCCAAACTAGTGATAACCATGGATAACCATTTTTTTCTCATAACACAAACCTCCTTTGATCTGATCGTGAACCCTTTTTGGATGAACCAAATATTAACACAAGTAAACCAATCAGTAAAGTATGATTTAAAATTGACCGGGGGAAATTTCTTTTCTTGACAAATAACAGGCATTGGAAATACCATGATATTAAATAAATCCAATCGGAATTATATGATATCTTGAAAAGTTAGGCAAGAGGTTACTTTTATCGCATGGAGGGGGAATCCGGATGAATTTATTTATACGGCGCGATATTCAACAGGAATGGCTGAACAAGCTTTACGAAAAGGAGGCTGATTTCAAAAATAGAGGCGCGCGGATCGATGAGGAAGGGCTCTTCCCTACAGAAAATATAGCCGATTTAATTGAACTGGGCTACACCCGGTCGACGCTTCCAAAGGCCTATGGCGGGGGAGGACTAAACGTATATGATATGGTGCTGCTTCAGGAAACGGTCGCGAGCTTCGATGCCTCTACCGCCCTAGCCATTGGCTGGCACTTGTCCGTGATCGGGGAGTTGTTCGAGAAAAAATTATGGTCGGATCGCCACCTGAATTTTATAGCTGAAGAAATTGCCAAGGGGGCCTTAATCAATCGAGCTGCCTCTGAAGCCCGGACAGGAAGCCCGACGAGAGGAGGCCGTCCCGAGACCAAGGCCATAAAAAAAGGAAGCCATTGGGTGATCTCGGGACGTAAGGTGTTTACATCGCTTGCTCCTATGTTAACTTATTTTCTGGTTTCGGCATGGATAGAGGAAACAGAGACGATCGGGTACTTCCTGGTACATAAGGATTTAGAGGGACTTAGCATCGATGAAACTTGGGATACCATTTCGTTGCGGGGAACTGGCAGCCATGATCTTGTCCTTGAGCAAGTCACCGTTCATGAGGATCTGCTTGTGGAGCCTGATATTCTTGGCAAAGGAAAAGAAGTGAACGGTTGGCTGCTCCACATTCCGGCTTGTTATCTGGGCGTCGCTCAGGCTGCGAGAGATTATGCGGTCGGGTTTGCCAATCAATATTCGCCTAATAGCATAAGCGGGCCGATCAGTCAGCTGTCCAACATTCAACAGCTTATAGGCGAAATGGATCTTGAGCTGATGAAAGTAAGGCATTTTTTATATAGCGCTGCCGAAGCCTACGATGATTTATCGCGAAGACCGTTCCTCACGAACGAGCTCGGCGCGGCCAAACATGCAGTCACCAATTCGGCGATTGCCGTTGTGGACAAAGCGATGAGAATCCTGGGAATCAAAAGCATCCACCGCAACAATCCATTGCAGCGATACTATCGGGACGTAAGAGCCGGCTTGCATAATCCGCCTATGGATGACGCTACTATACAAAAGATCGCTTTATCGGCCATCGAGCAGGATAAGTTAAAAGCAGCGGCGCGAGTATGAAGCCTGGTTTCTGCCTTTACGTCTCGTCGTTCCAACAATGACAGTACAATAATCATTAAAGTCAGCGTTCAAACTTTCATCTTCAAGTAATAAAAAATCCCATTCAAAATCAACCTTTATTTGGCTTGCTTCCTCATAAGGGAAGGGATTCACCCATTATGAACTTATGCATGTCAGATATTTTTGCCGCTTCCATCACAGTTGGAATATGCCCACTTGGGTCGATATAAATCAATGGGTTATTAGTATACATACGTATATCGGTTCAAACTTAAAGGCTCATGAATCTGTCCTTCATACGTATCCTCGCTAATAAACCGTCCAATTTCCGGTTGGTAAAAGCGGCGGCATTATCTAAAAAAACAGGTCAATCATGGTGGTAACTGACCATAATCAACCTGTTTAATATAACGGAATAGGGTTATTTAGGATATAAAAATTCAAGCTTTTCGTACGTACAACCGAAATGACGAAATCTTTATACGGGTATCACATGGGTTATATGTGTTATTGGGTGAATGATGGGTTCATTCGGCACTGGGCAGCCCCCCAATGAATGTCAAGATTCCCTTACCCTTATCACCACAATATTCCCTGAGTTACCAAAACAAGATGCATGATACAGCCCATCATAAATGTTCTCTACTCGGAAATCACCTACAAAGATATTATCAGTTGCCTTTTCATCATAGGCATACCGGACAAGTATTATTGTAAGTTGTTCAATGAGTTTTCTTTCTAAAAGTTCCTGAATATTTTGACCTCCGCCGTCACCCGGAACCGGCTCCCAGCCGTTGTTCGGGTCATAGGCAGGCAGGTAAGTCATGCTCAACCGTTCTCCGCCTGCTCCGTATACGTAAGATTGTTTCCACTTGCTGTCGTCCGTTTCAGCGGCCTGCAGCGGCTCCGGAAGCTCCAAGCTGACGTCATTGGTAAAGTTCAGCTCCCAGTGCCTTTTCTTGTACTGCTTCTCCCAGCCGTCTCGTGGGCCGCCTGGATGCATATCCGGGTATTCTTCGTCGTATTGGCCGCATTTTTTGGCTAGTCCCGGCGGAATGAAGCCCGGCGGTACTACATGGCAGTTGCCCTTGCCATTTCCGTTTCCGTTATTGCCGTTACCATTACCGTTTCCATTATTGCCGTTACCACTCCCGTTTTCCTCTGCACCGGGTCACCGACACTATCGATGCGCTTGTACGGGTTTGCCTTTGTTCAAGCACCTGGTTTAGCGCCTTCTGCGTAGTTCTTTGAATCTATTTTTAACCAGAATTATATAAATGTTACAAAAAATTACAATATGTAATGAAATATATGATTCTTAGCGACTTAATTTTCGCCATTCTACATTGCGCAATTGCGCAAACAAAAATATATGCAAATTCATTTTATTTCTTCTAACAGGAAGGAAACCAACCGTAATTCACCACGCAAGCCATCTTGAACTAAAAAGGGCCAGGTGCCGTTTTTTTTTGAAAACAACCGTTTGTGCAACATTTTGCGTTAACGTCCCGTCTGGAACGGTGAAAGGCATGCATCATTTTCCAAATGAAGGGTTTGGCAAAAGTATTTCGGAAATGAGCAGCCGACTGGTAACCCAAACGTTCGTACAAGCTCACGCCTATAGGAGGAATGACAGATGAATAAAATGTACAAAGTGCTCGCGACCGCATCCATTTTGGCTCTGGCAGCCATGCCCGTGGCGGCAAATGCGCAGCAGCTCCCAGCCCAAGCGGTACAAAAAGGAAACGCCAACAAGCAAACCGACGTCAAAAACGTTCCGGCAACTTGGGGACAAATTACGAATTTCGTGCACGACAAATCGGATAAATTCATTACTGTGACCGGACGCGGACTTGCGCCGACCGATCAGGACGAAATCGTCCTGGCCATTACGCCCAAAACGAAATTCATCGACGCCAAAGGAAAAACCGTTCCTCTGCAAAAAATCATCGACGGGCACAAAACCGTCAAAGCTTTCTACAGCCCGAACATCACAAAAAGCATTCCAGCCCGCGGAACCGCGCTGACGCTGGTCGTTCAGGACCAAAGCTTCTCGGCTATCGACGGTAAGGTAACCGAGGTTAGAGACGGCCGCATTTTGGTAAAAGGCACCGATGTTTACGACAAACACGACGAGGAAATTTGGCTGCATTTCGCGGATAAAGCGACGATCATCGATCAAAACCGCAAAACGATTGCCGCCGGAGACATCAAAGAAGGCATGAGCGTGAGGGCATTTTACGGTCCGGCCGTCGCGATGAGCCTTCCGCCGCAATCCGGAACGAATTACGTGATCGTGAACACGAACATGGAAGACGTCAATCCCGGGGAGGTTAACGAGCTGACGGCAGGAACCGCAGGCGTCATTACCGACCAAAAAGACGGCCAAATCACGGTCATCGGCCAACCGCTGGAAAAAGGCGGCGTCAACTATGTCGTGTTGTCCATCGACGACAAAACGCAAATCGTCGATGAAGACGGCAACAAACTGACCAAGGATGCGCTCAAAACGAGCGGCCATGTGGAAGCGACCTACGGCGCCGTCATGACGCTGATGTATCCCGCCCACACCCATGCGGACAAAATCGTGGTGAAAAAAGCGGAGTCCGTCAAAATTGAAGGCACGGTCATGCCGTCCGACCGCACATCCAAAGATCAAGTGTACGTGAACGTCGGTTCCGACGATTCCACGGCAAACGACGTCATCCTGAACATTTCGAAGGAAACAACGATCATCCCTGCACTGGGCGGCGACACGGCGCTCCGCGCCGGAACGAAAATCGTCGCGTTCCATTCGCCGGTCATGACCAAATCGCTGCCGGGCATCACAAGCGCCGAGGTCGTGATCGTGACGTCGGACAAAGATGCGGTGCAGCCTAAATAAGCAGCATCATCAACGTACGAAAACCCGGCCGATTCATCAAAAGAATCGGCCGGGTTTTTTGGCGTGCAGCGGACTTGAGGGAACAGACCGTATGCGGACATAACCAGCGGTCGTTCGTCCATAGCTCCCGATTCCGCTGCAACAAAAAGACAGCCGATCATCATGACGGCCGCCTTCCCGAATTGTGCTTCACTATGAAATTCGCCGGTTGGATTCCCTGAACTATATCTTCGTAATCATCCACGTCACGCCGAACCGGTCAATGACCTCTCCATAATAAGCACCCCAAGGCTGAAGGGCAAAAGGATACTTGCTTTCCCCGCCTTCGCCCAGCTTGGCATAGGCAGCTCTGGCTTCGGTCTCATCGTTATAGGTTAAAGAAAGACTGACGCTGCGGTTATACATAACCGGTTCAAACGCATCGGACAGCATGAGCGAATTCGTTCCCGCCACGGTCAACGCCAAGTGCATTACTTTATCCTTCATCGCCTCAGGGGCTCCGGACGCATCCCCGTATGTGTTCATAAACTGAATTTCCCCGCCGAGAGATTCGATGTAAAAATTCGCCTGGCTTTTTGCATCCTTCGACATCAGATAAGCGTTTCATCACTACGACGAATGACATATCGGCGAAATCGACACACCCGCAAAAATATTCAAAAAAAGTTTTTCATAAAAAAAGACACCCGGCTTTCGGCCAGGTGTTGCATGGAATCGGCGCGAATTCGCGCCTTCCTATTTATTTTCCAGCTTCGTCTCCTCTACTCTTTTCAGCGCCGCATCGTACGTGTCGATCAGCTTTTGCACGCCGAGCCCGTTGATTTCTTTTACGTATTGGTCCCATTCGTTTAAGCTTCTTGTGCCGAGGACGAATTTCGAGAAGTTTTCTTCCCTGTATTTTTTCACGGCCTGCCCCGTCACCGAAAGCACCTCGTTTTCCTCGTCCGTAAACGCCGGTTTCGGCTGCATCGCAGGCGGATCGTATTTGACGGCTTCCTCGTAAGCCTTTTTCAAATCCGGCGAAAACAGCGACAGATGCGCGTTAAAATCGATCCAGGTGTACGTGCCGCTCGTTTGCAGTCCGGTCTGCTTCCGCATTTCCGTCACGTCGGTGAACTCAGGTTTGAATTTTTTCTGTCCGTTTTCCTCTGTATACGTTTCGCCTTCCTTGCCCCAGCTGCTTAACGTCCGTCCTTCTTCGCTGTAGAAAAAGTCCATGTATTTCATGATGTCGTCTTTATGCTTGGAGGTCGACGCAACCGTCAAACCGCCCTCCAGGTAGTGGAAATAAGGATTCTGCGGTTTCATGCCCGGCAGCCCGGCCGGCGGCGCCATAAATTGCAGGCTGTATTCCGGATTGTCCTTGCGCATGGCGTTGTTGAAAAAGTCGACGCGGCTGATATAGTCGATCGTAATGAACGACTGGCCGGTGGACATGACGTCCTGCCACTGCTTCGTCTGGATCGAGAGGAAATCCGGCGGAATCAGTCCCTCCTTGTAGAAGGTGTGCCACATGCCAACCATCGCCTTGTAGTTGTCCTCCGTCGGGCCGAACTTCCATTTTTTCTCGTCAAAGTTGTAATAGACGTCCGTGCCGCTGCCGAAGTTGGTCGTCAAATTCGCCATCATTTCATCCGGGATTTGGCCGAAGCGCATGGAAAGCGGATAGCTTTCCGGATAAAGCTCCTTCAGTTTTTTGAGGACTTGATGCAGCTCTTCGTACGTTTTGGGAACGGCAAGGTTATGCTTTTTGAAAACATCCTCGCGGTAGAGCCAGATCATCCGGTTCGTTTCCCCGAAGCCCTGGTTCGGGAACATATACATTTTGCCGTCGGCGGACAGCGCCGCTTTCGCTTCTTCCGGATATTGCTCCATCCATTTTTTCAGGTTCGGCATTTGGTCGACATGGTCCAAAATGTTTTCCAAAGCCCCCTGATCGCCGTATTTGTTGGAGTCGCGGCGGCTCGACATATACATCAGGTCCGGCAGGTTGCCCGAGGCCATGACCAGGTTGAGCGTATCGCTCAGCTTGCCGGACGGCGTTTCGACGTTTAACGTCACGCCCGTTTGGTCTTTGATCCATTTCCAAATCGGCCAATCCTTGCTGTACGGAAACGTCGCGTTGTTATCCAGAAGCGCCGTGAGCGTGACCTCGTTTTTCGGCGTCGCCGCAGGAGCGTTCCCGCCTTTAGGCTCCGCGGCCGGAGTTTCCTTTCCCGTGCCCGAAGTGCAGCCGGCCGCCGCAAGCATCAATACGAGCAGCGCCGCCAAAATCGCATACGACCGTTTTTTGCCCATGTACATCCCCCTTGAATTCTTTTTTCGTTCCGAAAGCAAAAGCCATGGATGTCAGCCTTTGACCGCGCCGATCATGGAACCCTTTACGAAATATTTTTGCACGAAAGGATACAGGATCAAAATCGGCAGCGTCGAGACCATGATCGTGGCGTATTTGAGCGAATCCTCGACCACCAGGTTATCCCCGCCGATCTGCGTGACCTGCCCGGAGCTGACGCTGCCGGCAAGGACGAGATTGCGCAGCAGCACCTGCAGCGGGAACAGCTCCTGACTCCGCAAATAGAGGAGCGGATACAGAAAGTTATTCCAGATGCCGACGGCGTAAAACAGCGAGATGGTGGCAAACACCGGTTTGGACAACGGCACGATGATCCGGAAAAAAATCCCGATATCGTTCAGGCCGTCCATCCGCCCCGATTCCTCCAGCTCTTTCGGAATGCCGCTGAAAAACGTCCGCATCAGGATCAAATTCCAGGTGCTGACCGCGCCGGGCAACACCATGCCCCAGATGGTATCCACCAGCCCCAGCGAACGCACGACCAGAAACGTCGGAATCATGCCGCCGCCGAAAAACATCGTAAACACGATTAAAACCGTAAAACCTTTATGGAACGTCATGTCCTTGCGCGACAGGGCGTACGCCCCCATCGAAGTCACCAGCATGGCTATCGCCGTGCCGAGCACCGTATAGAGAATCGTATTCCGGTACGACGTCCAAATTTTCGGATCGCCAAGGACAAGCTCATACATCCGAAAATTCCAGCCTTTCGGCCAGAGCGTGACTTCGCCTTTCATCACGTATACGTCTTCGCTCAGCGATACCGCGAGCATATACACGAAAGGATACAGCATCACGGCGGCAACCAGCAGCATGATAAGCGTATTGACGACCGTGAAGACGCTGATGCGGCGCCGGCCGCGCCCCAAAGTTACCATAGGCTCGTTCCTCCCAACCGCCGGCTGATGTAATTGGCCGAAAAGATAAAAATAAAGCTGATGACGCCCATAAACAGGTCAATCGCCGAGGCGTAGCTGAAATTGCCCTGCTCCATGCCGACCCGGTACACATAGGTGCTGATAATGTCGGCCGTGCTGTAGACGGCGGGATTGTACATCAGGAACACTTTTTCGAACCCGATTTCCAGCACCTTGCCGATATCCAGGATCAAAATGATCATGATGGTCGGCGCGATCCCCGGCAGGGTTACATGCCACAGCTTTCTCCACCTGCCCGCGCCGTCGATGCCGGCCGCCTCGTACAGCTGCGGGTCCACCGCCGTCAGCGCCGCCAGGAAAATGATCGTCTCCCAGCCGATATGCTGCCAAATCTCCGACAGGACGTAAATCGGCCGGAACAGCCCCGGCTCCATCATGAAATTGATCGGCGTCCCGCCCAGCGCGGTAATGGCATGATTGACGATGCCTCCCGTCGGCGACAGGAACATGATGACCATGCTGGCCACGATGACGTTGGAAATAAAATGCGGCAAATAGCTGAACGTCTGCACCCATCGTTTGAAGATGGCGTTTCGGACCTCGTTCATCAGCAGCGCGAGAATGATCGGCGCCGGAAACCCGAAGATCAGCTTGTAAAGCCCCAGCAAAAACGTGTTTTTCATCAACACCCAAAAGTCCGGGTTGCTGAAAAACATCCGGTAATACTTTAAGCCAACCCAATCGCTCGCCCAGATGCCTTTAAAGACGTTGTAGTTTTTGAACGTGATGACCAGTCCGAACATCGGCGCGTATTTGAACACCGCATAATAGATCAGGCAGGGCAAAAACAGCAGCCATAAATATTTGCTCCGCCGGAATGCCCGCGCGATTCGCCCCCTTTCCGGGCGGGCGCGGGAGCGTCCTTTTAATACTGTACCGGCTTTCGGCAAATTCGTTTCCGCCGTTTTCATGTCCCTTCCGCACCCCCTTTTCGCCAATTCGTTTTTCTTTTTTGCCTTTCCTGTACCGACAGCATAACGGATGCCCCTGCGGAAAATAAATCGGCAAGTTTGCGGCCCCATCCCCTTTTTTTCGGGTGAGTGGAAAGGTTGTAGAGAATCCTGAAAAGGTGAATATTGTGTGAACGCGAAAATAAACCTTATGATAAAGTCACTGTAGGCCGATATTTTCGTTCACCCTTCGGGAGGCGGGCCTATACTTGCATGGAGGTGTCGACCTGATGTCGTTTGTGCTGATGAAGAGAAGGTTTGGCTTTTCCACCTTGTTCACCAAGCTGCTGTCCGGTTTCCTCGCGGTCATTTTGCTGCTCACCGCCTTCAATCTTGTTTCCTTTTTTTATTTGAAAGGGCAAATCCACCGGGAGATCGTGAAATATAACGAGCTGGCCATGAACCATGCGGCCTCGGGCTACGAAAACCAATTCCGGCTGACCCGGGAGATGGTGCTGGGCTTGAGCCAAAACCCGGAATGGATGACGTACGTAAACCAGCTGCGCCAGGTCAAGCGCAATCAGGCATACGGCTACGTCAACGACGTGATCGGGGAAATGAAGCGGCTGTATGGAAACCCTTTTTTGGGGATGGACAATTTGATCATCTATTTTCAAAAGGACGCCTATGTCGTCGAAAAGGACGGGACGAGCAGCGCAAAGGCGATGTTCGGCACGTATTATGCAAGCCCGTCGTACCCGCCGGCTTTTTGGGATGAGCAGTTCGGAAAGCGTTACGCGTTCCGGGTATTTCCCGCGGCGGCGTTTACGGAAAACACGGCCGGATCGGTTCGCTCCAAGGGCATGCTGATGCCCGTCGTCATCAAAATGATGCCGTACAAGGATATGTATCTGGTGGCCATGCTGGATGCGGAACGGCTCGCCCGGAACCTGCAATCCGCCATGAGCGGCAGCTTTTATATTTTGGATTCGGATGGGCGCCCGCTGTATGCGCCTGAATCCGGATCCGACGCGGGTCTGCTGCCTGCCCTTCATACGTTTGACGAACGGCATTCGTTCGTGCAGACGAAAGACGCGTATTATTTTTACCGGAAAGGAACCGACACGGGGTTCATGTATGTCAGCCGCGTGCCCGTCCAAAGCATCTCCTCCCAGCTTCTGAATTTGAATCTCGTGCTGCTTTCGCTCCTCGGCATCGTCGGCCTGCTGATCGTGTTGACGTATGCGTTCAGCCGCAGGGTGCATCGCCCGATCCGCATCATGGCCGATACGCTGCGCGCCGACGAGCCCGAACCGGTGCAGGGACCGGTCAAGGAAATCGAGCTGATCAGCCGGAGAGTACAGCATTTGCGCTCCACCCATCAGCGGATCTCCAGCGATTTGGCCCGAAAAAACTCGCTGCTCCGCCATTACGCCTATACCAACCGCCTGAAAAACATCCATATGAACCTGAGCGAGCTGAAGGAGCTGGCGGATGTCAGCATGCCGTACGTCATGGTCGCGTACCAGATCATTTTCAAGGAGGCCAGCGCCGAATATCCTTTGGTGCAGGAAAAAGGGGCCTATTACATGCGGGAATACGTCGACCAGATTTGGCGGCAGGTGTATCCGGACTCCGTCACGCTCCAAACCGAACCCTGCCAGATCTTGTCCATCGTTTTCCTTCCCGATGAAAACGCGGAAACGTCGGCGCAGCTTCGGCATCTGCAGCAGGTGTTCGACCGGGACCGAAGCTCCTACCTCGTCACGATGGCGGAAAGCCCGGTACAGCCGGCAGGGGCCTCTTTCACGGCGGCGCTGGCCTGCGTGAACGGCATGCTGAAACAGCGGAAGCTTCGGGATGAAACCCAGTGGATCCGCCCGGACGGCGCCGGGCCCGGCAAAGACGCCCGCTGCTTCAAAGCGACATGGGAGCAGGAGTTCCACAACCGGGTGCTCAGCGGAAGCGACGACAGTATGCGGGAGTGGATCGCGAAAAGCTTGAGCGTGCTGGAAAAAAAGCAGGCGGCGGCCATCGAATACCGGCGGTTCGCCAAAGACGTGGCCGGCGAGCTCGACAAGCTGCTGCGCAGCCAGAACCTGCATGCGGAATTTGAGGCGGCGGCTGTGCCAATGCTGGAATCGACGCGGCATTTCTACAGCCCGGGGCAATATGAAGCCTGGTTCGGCAGCCTGCTCGGCCCGGCGCTGGAACTGATCCGGCGCAAAACGGAAAACCACGACCCGATCACGTCCTTCGTCATGACCTATATCAATGAGCATCTGGACGAGGACATCAACCTGGATATGATGGCCGATAAGCTGAATATCACCTCGGGGTACCTGTCCACCTATTTCAAGGAAAAAACCGGGCTCAATTTCAGCGATTATTTGAACGATCTGCGCATCCGCGCGGCCAAGGACATGCTGCAAAACCTCGATTTGCGCATCCAGGACGTCGCCGCCCGGGTCGGCTACCACAACGTCAATTCGTTTATCCGCATGTTCAAACGGCATGCCGGCATGACGCCGGGCGAATTCCGGAAGAAATACGCTTCCTGACGGGGAGGTTTGTCCGTCCCCGTTCAACAAAACGGTGAATGAAGTTATACCCGCGCCCAAGAAGACAGGCGGCAATTGGCGCGGCTGCTTCTTAGGCTAAAACGCACCGCCGCGAAGCCCAAAAGAAACGGCGGCCAAGAACGATTTTCTTGGCCGCCGTTTTGCGTTTGGTTACGTCGTTTTGAATTGAAGATGAGGCTGCGCTTTCTCCCGTCGGCATGGCTTAGGGGCCGTTTTCACGTCGCTCTGCCCTGGGGTCGCGGCGAAACATCCGTTTCCCTCGCTTATACGTCTCCAGCATCCGGATTTGCCCTTCGTCCAGCGTGAACAAGGCTAGATCCGCCGGTGCTCCAGGCTGCAGCCCGGCGCCGGTCTCCAGCTTCATCAGCTTGGAAGGCGCGATCGAAGCCATGTCCCAAGCTTCCCCGAGGCTGCAAATGCCGCAGGAACGCATATGCGAAATGCCCGTGGTCAGCGGCAGCGCCGATCCGGCCAGCAGCGCCGGCTGGCCGGCAAGATGCAGCCGCCCCTGCGCGGTCAGCGTGACGCGCCCGCCGACGGGAGCATCGTAGTTCCCGGGCGGCATGCCGCCCAGGCTGACGGCATCGCTGACGAGAATCAGCCGGTCTCCTTTTACCTTCCGGGCGACCTTCAAGAAGGCGGCCGGAAGGTGGAAGCCGTCGGCAATGACGCTGGCCCACAGCCGATCATCCGCCAGCTGATCCCAAATGTAGTTGGGATGGCGCGGCAGCACCGGATGGGCGCCGTTGCCGAGGTGCGTGGACAAGCTGGCCCCGGCTGCGGCGGCGCGCCCGATTTGATCAGCGGAAGCGGCGGTATGGCCGATCGCTGCCACGATGCCTTGCTCGGCGCAGCGGGCGATAAAGGCTTCGGCCTCCGGCCATTCCGGCGACAGCGTGACGATCCGGATGCGCCCGCCGGCCGCCTGCTGCCAGGCATCGAGACGCACCGGATCGGGCGCCTTGACGAAGGCCCGGTTATGGGCGCCGCGCGGCCCGTCTTCGGGGGATATGAACGGGCCTTCGAGATGGATGCCGGCGATGCTGTGCGCTCCGCCCAAGCCGCCTTCCCGCTCCAGCCGGGAGCAAACCCGATCAATGACGGCAAGCGCCCGTTCGATCGATGCGTCGGAGCCCGTAATGACCGTCGGGTAAAACGAGGTGACGCCTTCGGCCCACAGCCTGCCGATCAGCGCTTCTACCGTCTCCTCCGCCAGGTCCGGCGCGTTCATGTCCAGTCCCCCGTAGCCGTTGATTTGCAGATCGACAAGCCCCGGGGCGATCCACGGAAGGTTTTCGATTGCCGGCAGGTTCACCGCGTTTAACTCGCAATCCGCTGCGTCAATGCTTTGGCATTCCGCGATGACCCCTTCCCGGATGCGAACCGCCACCGGCTCCCCCGTACGGTAGTGCCTCCCGATCAATTCGAAGCCGGGCGTCGCCATGTTCGATCTGACCATCCATGCACCGTCTCCTTGCTTCATAAGTTTGGATAAAAGTAAGAAGGTTTTATGTTCCAGGCGAGGCGTTCTAACCTGCCGCCTTTCCTCCGTCGCCCGCATGACGTCAATGCGGCGCGGCCGGCGAGGAATCCCTGTCGAGGTACATCCGGCAATCGGCATGCGTTCTCAGGATCGAGGCCGGGCAAGCCGTCGTGATCGGCCCTTCCAGCGTGCCTTGGACCGCGCGGCGTTTGGCGGCTCCGGGCACGATGCAAAACAGCCTTTCGGCCGACATCAGCGCCGGTACGGTTAACGTCATCGCATACTCCGGCACGTCCTCGAATTTAGCAAAACATCCGTCGTGAACCTGCTGCTCCCGGCACCAATCATCGAGATTGACCTGTTTTACAAGCTCGGGATCGTTAAAATCGGCCACCGGCGGGTCGTTAAAGGCAATATGCCCGTTTTCGCCGATGCCGAGGCAGACGATATCGAGCGGCGCTTCCCGGAGCAGCGCCGCATATCTGGCGCATTCCTGCGCCGCTTCGGCGGCGCCGTTCAGCAGATGAACCCGTCCCGGGCGAACGCGGCTGAACAGCCTCGTCGTCAGGAAATGGCTGAACCGCTGCGGCGCATCCGGGGAGAGTCCGATATATTCGTCCATATGAAAGGCTGTTATCCGCCCCCAATCGATGCCCTCCTCCCGCACGAGAGCGTCGAGGAATTCGTTCTGGGAAGGCGCGGCCGCAAAGACGATCCGTACGGCTTCCTGCGTATTCAGTTTTTGCCGGATGGCCTCGGCCGCTTCCGATGCGGCAGCTTTGCCCATCTCGTCCCGGCTGGCGTATTGACGCACGCGCAAACGGCCCGCCGTCCATGATCTTTCAGGCGATGGGGCATTGGCATTCATCGATGCATCCCTCCTCTCATCAAATCATCGTTTTCCGAAGCAGCCCCCGGCATCAACCGACGCGCGGCCCGTGCTGCCGCAGCAAGCCGAGGAAGCTCTCCAAGCATTCCTCCGTCGCCTCCTCGCCTCCGGCGGAAAAGGCATATCCCGAAGGACGCTTCAGCTGCTCTTCGCTCAGCTCGGAAGCGAGCCTGTAATGCGTTTCGACGACAAGCCAGCCGTCGTATCCGTCCTCCGCCAGCCTGGCAAGCAGCCGGTCATACCCCACCTCGCCCCTGCCGATGGCGACGGCTTCGGTTTTGCCGTTCTCCCGTACGGCATCCTTGACGTGGATGTGGCAAATTTGGCCTTGCAGCGCTTCGTACCCGTCCGGGTAAGGCGTTTCGCCATCCGGGTCCCACAAATCGTTGCCCGGATCGTATAAAGCCCGGATCCGCGGATTCGCCGCCTCGCTTACGAGCGCAGCCACCTTGGTTCCGTTCGTCGCATACACGGAAGGATCGGCTTCCAGGGCAAGCCGGACGCCGAATTCCTCCAGCACCGGGACGGTATGCTGCAGCTCGCGCACGATGCCCGGAAAAGCCGTGCGATAATCGTCCCGGTTCGCCCAGAAGCTGAAACCCCGGAGAATCCCCGTACCGAACCTCCGCGCCAGTTCCGCGTAACGGCGGAGCATGCGGTGATGCGCGGCGACCTCCTCCTTGTTATGCAAATTGCATTTAAACACCGGCGTGGACAAGCCGCACACGCTTAGACCCGCATCGCGGATCATGGCGGCAATCTCATCCAGCCTCCGGTCGCCGAGCCGGTGAAGCTGCTTGCCGTCGACCGAACGCAGCTCCAATCCGTCCAGTCCGTACCGTTTGGCGATCCGGATGGCATCTTCGACGTTTTGCGAAATTTCATCCGTAATGACGCCAAGCTTGAATCCGCCCATCATCCAATCGCCTCCTTTTTTCCGGCAGCCGATGGTCCTGTCAACATCCCCTATTTCTCCGAAATCCGGAAGGTTTATAGGTCGATTCCATTCCCGCCGGCCGCCTGTCTGAATGCGCCCGCTTCTATCCGTTCCGCTTCGCGAACGAGCCGCGCAAAGGAACGGATTTCCCGGTTGCCCTGCTTTCGTTCGCCGCTTCAAGAAAAGCGATCACTTCGATCGTTTCCTCGATATCGAGCGGCGGCGTTTTCGTTTGGAACATGCGGACGACCTCTTCCAGCATGCTGGCGAAATAAGGCTTCTGCGCGGCATAGATATCGACGTATCCGGTTCCCTGCTCGCGGTGAAGCAGCGCCCCGAAACGCCGGTTCCCTTTGCGGTTTCCGCGGATGGTGCCGATCCGTCCGTCGGCCCAGACGCCGACCGCCAGATCATGGTCCTCATTGGCCGTCACCCGCACCTCCGTGCAGCCCGGTCCCATGCAGCGGTACAGCATATCCGCCATATGAATGCCGTACCAGAAAAAGCCCGGCTGGGTCGGCTGCAGCTCCATCGGACCGCAGCAGTCGGCGCCGATGATCCGGCCTTGGCCGTCGTTTGCGCGGACGGCCGCGTCCAAATTTTCCGCCCAACGGACGGAGGAGCAGCTCATGAGCGGCACCCGGTGCTCGCGGGCGAGATCGGCAATGGCGCGCGCATCCCGGCTGCTGACGGCGAAAGGTTTGTCGATAAAGACCGGTTTTCCATACGGGGCCACCGCCGCAAACTGTTCGGCGTGAATCCGCCCATCGACGGTCAGCAGCAGGATCGCATCCGCTTCCTCGGCTACCTCCCCGATGCTGCCTGCCATGCGCACGCCAAAATCGCCTTCGATTTTGGCGGTGAACCCCGCCACCCGATCGATGCTTAGCGGAAAATCGGGCGAACCTCCCGGAAAGGCGACGGTCACCCGGGCTCCCGGAACATGATGGGGATGGGCCGGATCATTGAGCATTTCCGCAAATAAAGGGGCATGGGAGGTGTCCAGGCCGATCATGCCGATATTCAATGTTTTCGAATCCATGTTTATGCGCCTCCAGGCTGTAGTCTCACTTCCCTGCCGGTTCGGGCGGACTCGTAAACGGCCAAAATCAAGTCGACCGATTTCCGCGCCTCTTCCCCGGATATGAGCGGCTCCCGGTTCTCCTTCACCGACTTGATCAAGTCGTCGATCAAAATATAGTGCCCGTCGGCCGAAATCGCGCGCGGGTCATCGGTGCCGTCGGCGGTTCCTTCTTTCGCGCCGATCGGCGCCGCATCGCCATCCACCGTTTTCCACACTTTGAAGCCGCTGTCCCCGTAAACGATCGAGCCGTGTTCCCCGTGAATTTCGAACCGCGCTTCCTGGCCCGGATTCACCGTCGTCGCTCCTTGAATGACGCCATAAGCGCCGTTTGCGTATTTCAGCACGGCCACCGCGGTGTCTTCCACCTCGATGTCATGAATGAGCGGCGACGCGTAGGCAAACACGCTTTCCACGTCGCCCATCATCCAACGGATAATGTCCACGCCGTGGACGCCTTGGTTCATCAGCGCCCCTCCGCCGTCCAGCGCCCATGTTCCGCGCCAGCCGGCGCTTTTGTAATATTCGCGGCTGCGGAAATATTTCAGATAGGCGTCCCCGAGCACGAGTTTACCCAATTTGCCTTCCTCGATCGCTTTTTTCGTCAGAAGCGCTTCCTGCGTGGTCCGTTTTTGGAATACGGTAGCAAGCTTGACCCCGTTCGTCCGGCAGGCTTCAATCATCTCATCCATATCCTTCGCCGTGATGCCCAGCGGCTTTTCGCAAAACACATGTTTTCCTGCCCGTGCTGCGGCCACCGTAATGTCGCGGTGGAGCCCGCTCGGCACGCATACGCAGACCGCGTCAACCTCCCCTCCCTGCAGCAATTGTTCCATGTTTCTGTATGTCGGCGGTGATCCGAACTCCTTCGCTAACGCTTCGGCCTTTTCCTGCACTTCATCCACGACGGCCGTCAGCTCGGCCTCCGGATGGCTGGCAATCGCACGCGCATGGAGCGGGGAAATGACGCCCGCGCCGACAATGGCAAACCTCATCTTTTTCGTCATTGCGACCTCCTTAATCGGTGAGTGCACCATGGACTTTCATCCCCATTCTAGAAACCGGCATCCCGGCTGCCAATCCTCCGTTGTTCCGCTTTGCCCACACCTTTGGCGTCAGCCGCAAAATGGAAGATGAATCCGCAGAAGTGCATATTCAGATGTATATGAGGCTTGACCCCGCGGTTTTCGCAAAAAAAAGAAGATGCATCATGCATCCTCCCAGATCCGGCCACTTTACGCCTGTCTCCTGTTTTGTTCTCCGGTTTGCTCCTGCACGTTCCATCTGGCAGCCCATCGCTCCATTTCCTGCAGCGCCGTTTTGAAGTCCATTCCCTTCTCCGTCAGCGAATATTCCACGGTCACGGGCACCGTCGGGAACACTTGCCGCGAGACGATCCCGCTCTGTTCCAAATGGCGGAGCGCGTTGGACAAGGACTGCGTTTTGACGATGGCCAGGTCCCGGCTGAGCTGGTTGAACCTTTTCGGCCCCTTGGACAACTCGGCGATCACCAGGAAAGCCCACTTTGCCCCCAAAATCTGCAGCACCGAGCAAATATTCGAAAAATCGCCCGCGTCGCCGGGATTATTCTGTTCCATACACGAACCTCCCTTTATCTTACTTTTTGTAAGTTAGTCAAAACATTTGGATAATATCCAAATGTTTTGCGTTCTTACGAAAGGAATGTACTGCCATTATAATGCAATCGAGAGCTCTCCAACATCCCTGAAAGGAATGATTTTTGATGAACCGTTTATTTATATATATTCTGACGCTTGGCGTGTTTCTCACCGCCACCTCCGAGCTTGTCGTTTCGGGCATTTTGTATGTCATCGCTTCGGATCTCCGCATCTCGGTCGCGCTCGCGGGCCAGCTGGTTACGGCGTATTCGCTTGCTTTTGCCGCCCTGACGCCCGTCGTGGTCTTTTTTACGTCCCGCTGGGAACGCAAAAACGTGCTGCTCTTTTCGTTAGCCCTCTTTTTGCTGGGAAGCGCAGCCTCCCTTGTCCCTCATTTCGGCGTCGTTTTGGCCTCCCGGGTGCTGCTTGGCATCGGCTCCGGCGTTTATCTGGTCACCGCTTTTGCGGCCGCGGCCAAATTATCCCCTCCCGATAAAGTCGGCGCTTCCATCGGCACGATTGTGCTCGGGTTCAGCTCCGCGATGATTTTGGGCGTTCCAATCGGGATCGTTATCACCAAATGGCTGAACTGGCAGTCGATATTTGCGATCCTCGGCGTGCTGAGCTTGTTGATGGGACTTATCATCCTCCGGTCTCTTCCGCGCATCCCCGGCGACGAACCCGCTTCGTTCGGCCGGCAGTTTAAGGTGCTGGGTTCCGGCATCATCGCCAGCCTGCTGATGCTCAGCTTCTTCCGCGAATCCGGAAATTCCGTCCTGCTGACGTATTTGACGACGTTCATGAACGATTTGCTCCATTTCGATGCGAACACGATCAGCCTGCTGATGCTCGGCCTGGGATTGGTCGGCGCCGTCGGAGCCCGCCTGGGCGGTTCCGGCGCGGACCGTTTTGGAACCAAGCGCATCCTGATTGCCACCTTAACCGTGCATGCGGCTGCGCTTATTCTACTGCCTTTGTTTACGGGCACGCTTGCCGTAGAAGTCGTCCTGATCGGACTGATCATGTTTTCGATGTTCATGGGCGGGCCGGCCTTGCAAACCCACTTTATCAAACAGGCGCCGGAGTCCTCCAGCCTCGTGCTCAGCCTGAACACGTCGATGATCCATTTGGGCCTTGCGGCCGGCGCCGGTTCGGGGGGCATGCTGATCGAACGCACGTCGACCGTGCTTTATAATCCGTGGCTGGCGGGAATCGTCGTGGCGCTGGGGCTTGGAACGGCCATTTTCAGCTTCGCGCTTGGAAAACGGCGCGCCCCTCAAACCGCGTGATTGTTACGGTCGAATCAAAGAGGACGCCGCAAGGCGCCCTCTACAGGTTTTAGGAAATCGCAATATTCAACGTTTTGATTTCGTATGGCGCGAAAGCCAGCTCGATCTTCCGGCCATCCACAGGCAGCGGCACCGGATGTTCTTCCATCAGGTCGGTTTCCGCCGCCGACCGGACCGGCCCGAGATACGGATCGATTTCCACTTCCGTTTTCGTCCGGATGCCGCCGAATTCGTACAGGCGCACGATGAGCGTATTGCCGTCTTCGGCCTTTTTGACGGTATCGATCATGACGTTGCGCGCGTTGACGCTGAGCATGCCAAGCGCTTCCGGAAGACCCGTCCCGCCGCTAATGCCTGCCGCCATCAGCGGCGCATTCAGCTCGCAGGCCGCCTGATGCGTTCCCGCCTCATACCAGCCGCCGCCGTGCGGATACAGCGAATACGTAAATTCGTGCAGCCCCTGGTCCGCATTGCCGTCCGGATAGACGGCCGACTTGATCAAGCTTAGGCGGATGACGTGGTTCCGGATGTCATGCCCGTATTTGCAATCATTCAGCAGGCTGACGCCGTAGCCGCCTTCGGACAGATCCACCCAGCGCTGGGCCACCGATTCGAACCGCGCGTAATCCCAGCTCGTATTCCAATGCGTCGGCCGCTCCACGTTGCCGAACTGGATTTCGTACGTCGCTTTGGTCGAACGGATCTCCACCGGGAAGGCCGCTTTCAGCAGCTGCTGGTGTTCATGCCAGTCGACGCGCGTTTTGAAATCGATTCGCGGATGATCACGGTAGACGGTCAGATGCTGCTCGATCGTCGAGCCGTGGTAGCCGTACACCAGCTTCAGCACGCCGCGCAGCGGGCCCGCTTCGAGAACCGTCAGCTCCTTCAAGTCGTCTACGACCGTCATTTTCTCTTGGTAATAAATATCGATGTCCCATGCATCATGGGCCATCGGCTTATCCTCGAACACCTGCAGCACGTTGGCCGGCTGCCCCGGCTTCAGTACCTCGCGTCCGGCCCGCTTGTCGAAAAGCGAAACGATCTGGCCGTTTTCGTTCAAGCGGATGCTGTAATAAGGGGTTTCCAAGCGATCTTTTTCGATAACCCATTCGGAAGCAGCGCTGCCAGTCCCGTTCGCTCCAACGCCGCTTGGGACTTGGTCCGCCTCGCGCCGGCCGTAAATGGTCGTGTACCCGTAAGCCGGAACATTCCGAACCGCCACCAGCACCTTGCCTCCATCCCAAGATCCGGCCGATGCCGCCTGCACGTCCAGCCGGGCGCCGTCCGCCCCATACCAGGCGTATTCCGCCGCATCGTCCACGTCAACCTCCGCCAAGAAGGAACGCGTCCAGCCGAGCCCATTAAAAATGCGGACCGGCAGCCCTTTCTCCATGCCGGCAGCCGCCTTCGCCCCATGCCCGTTCAAGCCGGCAAGGCCCGTTTCGATCGCGGCCAGCGCCAGCTTTTCGGATTCCTCGTACTCCAGCTTGCTGTCTTCGTAAACTTCATGGATGGAGGAGCCCGGAATGATGTCGTGGAACTGGTTGCGCAGCGTGATTTCCCAGCTTTCGGCCAGCTTTTCCGACGGGTAGGCATGACCCGGGTTGAGCGCAAGCGCCAGCGAGTTCAAAAATTCGGCCTGGTGCAGCAGCAGCTCCATCCGGCGGTTCATCCGCTTGTTGTACGCTTGGGATGTATAGGTTCCGCGGTGGTATTCGAGATACAGCTCGCCGTCCCACAAATGAAGCAGCGGATGGTCCTGTACCTTCTCCTCCAGCTGGACGAAGAAATCCTCCGCGCGGCCGGCTTTCACCTGCGGCGCCCCCGGCATGTCCTCGTAACGCCGCACCGCTTCGAGCATATCGCGGGTCGGGCCGCCGCCTCCGTCGCCCCAGCCGTACGCAAGCAGCAGGTGGTCGTTGATGTCCTTCTGGCGGTAGTTGTTCCACAGGCCCTGCACCGACGCCCCGGTCACGTTGCCGTTGTAAGTGTAAAACCAGCTGCCGTCGTTGTCCGGCGTCGTAATGTAATGCGTCAAGATTTCCGTGCCGTCGATCCCCCTCCAGGTAAACGTGTCGTAAGGGAAACGGTTGTACTGGCTCCAGCTGATTTTGGTCGTCATGAAATAATCGATGCCGCTTTTCTTCAAAATCTGCGGAAGGGCCCAGCTGTAGCCGAACACGTCGGGCAGCCACAGCACGCGGTTGTCGACGCCGAATTCCTGCTTGAAAAAGCGTTTGCCCGTCAGGATTTGGCGGACCAGCGACTCGCCCGAAGGAATATTGCAGTCCGATTCAAGCCACATCGCGCCGGTCGCTTCCCAGTTGCCTTTTTGGACGCGGTCTTTGATCTTTTCGAACAGCGTCGGAAAGTCTTTTTTCAAATAGGCGTACAACTGCGGCTGCGACTGAAGGAACACGTATTCCGGAAAGCGGTCCATCAACGTCAGCACCGTCGAGAACGAACGTCCCGATTTTTCGCGCGTATGCTGCAGGCGCCACAACCAGGCCACGTCGATATGGCAGTGCCCGACGGCGGTAATTTGCGGGCGGGGCCCCCGCGGAATCGCTTCAAGCCGTGCCCGCAGCGTTTGGCGCGCCTGTACGGCCGAAGCGTAAAAAGCGTCGGAACCCGGACGGCTCCAGTCCAGCTCGCGGAAAGCTTCTTCCAAAGCGGCGGTGAGCTCATGCCTTTCCACCTGGCGTTCATCCAGCTGCTTTACGGTTTGCAGCATATGCAAGGACGTATAATACAGGTCGTCCACATGTTCGTCCAAGATCCCTACGCTAAGCGAATCGATGCGGTGATCGAACGGCGAACGCCCGTCATGGGCGGTCAGCCCGCTCCACGCGTAAACGGCCAATTCAGCACGGCCCGCGGCCACCGCGTCATCCGGGAAAAACAGCTCCGCATGGTTGCGGTCCAACGCCTGGAGCGGTTCCCCGTTCAAGTACGCTTGCGCTTCATATCCCGAGCAGTTCCCTCCGCCCGTTTCGCCGAATTTGATCAGGCCGATGACATCCCGGCCTCTCCAGCTTTGAGGGAATTCGACTTCCGTAATAAACCACGCGTAACGGTCCCGGCCGCCCCAGCGGTCGCCGACGCGAACAACGGGACTGGACGGGGCGAGCTCCCGCGCCTCCTTTAACCCCTTCACGTCGGGCACGATGCGGACCCGATCCAAAGTCCGGCCTTCCCGGTATCTGAGTCCAGCCAATTCGCGAATGCGGTTCTCCAATTTTTGAAGAACAAATCTCATAAGTCCCCTGCTCCCTTCTCCGGTTCAAATGACCTTTTAATATATATAATATATCATTTATATCTAAAAATATCATTAAAAAACATCGGCGGGATCCCCAAGGATGGAATGTCGTAAAAAAGAAAAAACCGGCTCTCCAAATCGGAAAAACCGGTTATTGCCACGTATGCGGTTAAGAAGAAGCCGGTCCGGTGGTGCGCAGCGGAACCAGCTCCGGCTGCATAATGATTTTGCTGTACTTCGGCGTATGTGCAGGATTTTCGAGCAGGCGCAGCAGCACTTTTCCCGCTTCGTATCCCATTTGCTCTTCTTTTTGGTTAATGAACGTAAAGATGCTGAACTCCTCGAACATCGGGCTCGGATTGTCGAAGGTGATGATCGATACGTCCTCCGGCACCCGCAGGCCGGCCGCTCTGGCCAAAGACCAGATATGCACGCCAAGCTTGCAGTTCAAGGCGATGTAGGCGGTAGCCATTTTATTTTTGATGAAACGGTACAGCGGGTAGTCCTCTTGAAACGGCTCGTCCTGAATGCTGAAATCGGTCAGGATCAGCGCCGGATTAATGAGCGCCCCCTGACGCTTCAACGCCTCGTTGTACCCCTGGATCCGCTCCTCGACGGTAACGGTCGGCATCGGAGTGTCCGAACAGATCGCAATGTTGCGGTGTCCTTCGTTCCATAGATGCTCCACGGCAAGGATCGAACCCTGCAGCGGATCGGACAACACGACATTCGTCTCGACGCCCGGCAGATGCCGGTCCAGCAGCACGAACGGATAATTTTGCATTTTCAGGGCGATGATTTCTTCGTTGTATACCTCGGCGTCCACCGGGAAAATCAGCAATCCGTCCACTTTGGAACGCAGCTCGCGAATGGCGTTTTTTTCGAGCTCCTTGGAATTGTACGTAAACATGATGATCAGCGAATATTTGCTGTCCTTCAGCGCCTTGCGGATGCCGCGCACCATTTGGATCGCAAAAAAGTCCTCGATGGAAGGAAAAATAAGCCCGATTTTGGGCGTTGTCGCCTGCTGCGCTTCGAAAGGGCCGTCCCCGGCGTTCTGGATGTAGCTTTCCGGTATGCCCTTGACGTAACTGCCCCGGCCGGGGATCCGGTAAATCCACCCTTCGTTCGCCAAGTCGGCCAGCGCGTTGGCCACCGTAATGCGGCTGACCTGAAATTGCTCGATCAATTCCTTTTCGGTCGGAATCCGGTCATCCTCCACCAGCTGCCTGGACGAAATCAATTGTTTGAAGTGATTTTGGATCTGGATATAGAGCGGTTCCCGTTCCTGACTCATCTGCTACCCCCCAATGACGTTTATTGCTTCGCATGCGGTTGCCCCGCCCTTGTGTGTATGGAATGAGCTAAGCGTTCTTCTCCCGTCAGTCCTCCGGATGCGCGTTCCTTAGTCTCGATTCGTTCGTTGGCATGATTTTATAACATTCATTATATCATTTAGGCTGCAAGGCAAGTCAACGGAGCGGATGCGATTTGCGTCGATGGCGATCACCGGAGCCGGGTGGCTTCATCCCCGAAAGCATTCGTTCGCTCCGCTCAGGCAGTTCCCGCGTCGACCCGTCGAATGCGCAGCAGACCTTCCTCCGCCGTTCCGATCGTTACCGAAGTGCCGGCCATAAAATCGATGTCGAGCGTTTGCCCGCGGTACCTTACGCTGCTCCTTCCGTCGAAATCGGCCATTACGGTCGCTTCCTCCAGCAGGCCGTTCGCCCAGGATACGTTCACCGTGTAACCGCCCCGAGCCCGCAGTCCTTTGACGCTTCCTTCATTCCACTCCCCCGGCAGGGCCGGCAGCAGATGGATGTCCCGCTCATGGCTTTGCAGCAGCATTTCGGCGATGCCTGCCGCGGCGCCGAAGTTGCCGTCGATCTGAAACGGCGGATGCGCGCACAGCAGATTCGGATAGATGCCGCCCTTATGGTAATCAAAACCTTCGCCGTCCACGATCGCAAGAAAATTGTTCAGCACCTGCCATGCCTGGTCCCCTTCGCCTAAACGCGACCACAACGCCACTTTCCAGCCCATGCTCCAGCCCGTGCCTTCGTTGCCGCGAATCTCGAGGGAACGCCGCGCCGCCTGCGCGTATTCGGGCGTTCCCGTTACGGTCAGCTCGCTGCCGGGGTACAGGCCGTACAAATGGGAAAGGTGGCGGTGTTTCGGATCGGCATCGTCGAAATCCCGATCCCATTCCACCAACCGGCCGTTCGCGCCGATTTGCAGCGGGGGCAGTTTGCTTCGCGCTTCCCGGCAGCGATCGGCGAAATCCTCTCCTTCTCCCAGCAAACCGCAGACCTCGATGACGATTCCAAACAGCTCCCGGCACAACGTCATGTCCATGGCCGAAGCCCGCGAGACCGAGCTATGCCGGTCCGTGCCCGGCACGATGAAGCTGTTTTCCGGCGAAGTGGACGGGCTGGTGATGAGCCGTCCCGCATCATCGGCCACAAGCCAGTCGAGCAAAAACCCGGCGGCTTCGCGGATCAGCGGCCATGCCCGGTTCCTCAGGAAACCCAGGTCTCTGGTAAACAAATAATGCTCCCACAAATGGCTGCACAGCCAGGCCCCGGCCATCGGCCAATAAGCCCACTGCGCATCCCCGTGCGGCCCGACGTTGTTCGTACGCCATAAATCCGACATCGTATGCGCGGTCCAGCCCCGGCAGCCGTACTGAATCCGGGCCGTACGCGCGCCGGTGACGGCCTGCTGCCCGATCAGGTCCAAAAGCGGCTCGTGGCATTCGGACAAATGGCATGTTTCGGCAAGCCAGTAGTTCATCTGCACGTTGATGTTGAAATGGTAGTCGCAGTTCCAGGGCGGCTGCACCTTGTCGTTCCATATCCCCTGCAGGTTGGCCGCCTGCGTTCCGGGCCTCGAGCTCGATATGAGCAGGTAGCGGCCGTATTGGAACACGAGGCTGAGCATATCCGGGTCTTCGGCGCCGTTCATGATGCGGCGAAGCCGCTCGTCCGTCGGCAGGCTGCGCGGGACATCCGCGCGTTGCGGGGAGCCCAATTGAAGATCTACGCGCTTGAACAGCGCCTGATAATCGCGTACATGCGCCTCCAGCAGCGCATCGAAGCTTTGGCCCTCCGCTTCGCGCATGACGCGGCGGCAGACCGCCGCCGGATCGATGCCGCTATGCCCCGGAATCCGGTCCGAACCGTCAAAGCTTGTCGCCGATGTATACAACAGCGTGACGCCGCTCGCGCCCGACAAGATCAGCCGGCCATCCCCGGCATGAAGGCGCCCCCCTTCAAGAAGCACGCGAACGAACGCGGCGAAGCGCATCGGCCTTCCCGGCTGTTCTTCGTCATAAATTACGGCCGATTCTTGCCCGTTGTTGTGGTTCTGCACCCGGAGAGGGCATTCGCCCGTCAGCAGCAGCGAGCCGTCAGAATAAGCCTGCACGGCATGCTTCAGCTCCGAAGTCAAAGACACCGCCAGTTCTACGCCAGCCGGATCGGCGCTTTCGATGCGGACGGCCATGACCTGGTCGGCCGCCGAAATAAACGCCGTGCGGATCTGCCTGCGTCCTTCCGCGCCGAATTCGGTCCGGGCAATCGCCGTATCCAGGTCCAGCGAACGGGTATAGTCCCGTTCATCCGGCTCCCCCGCAAATTCCAACATCAAATCGCCGAGCGGCTGATACGGCTGCACGCCTTGCCCGGGCATGCCGAGCATGCTGCGCTCGATCAGCTGCTGCGCCTCCGCGTATTTTCCCTCCGCCAGCAGGCGGCGGGCTTCCGGCAAGGACGCTGCCGCCCCCGGATGATCCTCTTGAACCGGATAACCGGCCCAAAGCGTATCCTCGTTCAACTGCAGCCGTTCGCGCCGAATGCCGCCGAACACCATCGCGCCCATTCGTCCGTTGCCCAGCGGGAGCGCCTCCTCCCATTTTTTCGCAGGCTGCTTGTACCAAAGCATGTTCCCCTTCGCCATTGCCGCCGACCCCCATCCCATTTTTCTATGGCCCTGACCCATAGCTATATAATCCACGATGTTATTCGGTTCGGCTGGTGCCCCAGCGCCTATCGTACGCCGCAAACGCTTCCATATTCAGCGGTATGACTGAAACGATCCAGAGCGGCACCGGCCCTTATGATTACACTATCTCCGTATTGAGGAACATTGTACACTCCCGACATCCAAAATTAAACATATTATTCAAAGAAAAAAGAGCCCTCCCTGCTTCCCTATCGGACGCAAACATTCCAATAGGCGGCTGAGAACGACCCTCACGAATGTATTCATCGGCACTTTCAGACGGTAATGATTTTGCCCAAAGCGGTCTCCTTTTCCGTTCGTTTCATTGATAGACTGCCTTTTCCAAGCATGGCTCCCGTTCTGCCTATGCTGCAAGGTCAGCGAAGTTTTAGGCCGGGCTCAAAAGCGGATCAGAACTTTACCTTTTTCGGACATACCTTGTAGACCGCAAACGCTACGATCCCATAAATCGCGCCGTACATGGCCCATGCGTCGATATTGTCCGCCAAAGCGGACAAGTCGTTTGCAAGAAACAGCAGCGGAAGCAGCAGCGCGATGGCTGCGCCGACCAGGATATTGACGTGCAGCAGGCGGCAAAACACCCCGATCAAAACCGCCAGGAGCGGACAGATAACAAATGCGGGAAGAAGGACGTTCATCCTTTCGAACAACCAATAAAGCATGCACATCACCTCCACCATAACATCATACTTATTAAGTAGAACGTTATAGGGATGCAGAAAGTTACCGTTCCGAAGCCAAAACGGCAAAAGTCATGCGTAACATCAAGTGTCTTCCCTCTTCCGGATGCCTCCCACAAAAATGGTCACCGCCTGCTGGAACAGCCGCTGCAGCGGTTCGCCGTCCATCGTCAGCGTAAACTGGCACAACGTCCCCATCCAGCTGCCGAACAGCAGCGTCGTCTCTTCGAGGTTCTCGATCGCAAATTCGCCGTTTTCCACCCCTTCGCGGAAAATCTCCGCGTAAGCGGCCATCGGCGTAGCCGCCAGCCCTTGCAGCGCCTGCAGCGTCTCCGGGGAAGTGTTCGGATTCATCGCCAGCTCCTGGCCTACAGGCAGCAGCGGCGTCTTGTAGTTATTCATGACGAAATAAGCCATCCCGTACAGCTTCTCTACGGCCGTCGGGTACGAACCCGCGACCGCCTTCCACTTTTCTCCCCAGTTGCGCATCGTCTCCAGGGACAAGTGGACAAACAGCTTCTCTTTGTTTTCGAAATGGTAGTAAATATGGCCTTTGCTAAACCCCGACTCGCGCGAAATATCCGCGATGGACGTGCCCGCAAAGCCTTTTTGCGCAAACAGCTGCGCCGCTTTCTCGGCGATGACCTGCCGCGTTTCCTCGCTGTTGTAATGACGTTTGTTCATGGAATAAACCCTCTGTTCCTCGGTTCGCTTAATGTTGAACGATTGTTCCATTCCGAGTATATTGCAATAACATACGGCCGGCAAGAAGCGCAGCAATTCGCGGATCGCACTTTATTTGAACTCCCTTTTCAACTTGTTCATATATATAAAGCGCCTATAAGGCGAACGCCGAGCCACGGTTCGGAGGGATCCCGGCCATCCGTTCACCGTCGCTCTCTTCGCTTAAGGCGCTTTGCTTCTGCGATCTTGCAGTATTTCTGCTTCAAACCCAAGGGCGGATCATTTCAGGCGATCCTATGCCAAGGTCGCCTTTTTTGCGAAAGGCTCCTATTCAGCTTTGAGCCATTGGCTTTTCCGGTACTCGCCCGGCGGAATGCCGGTTATTTTTTTGAACATCCGGTTGAAGGATGTCACGTTGCGATACCCGATGCGGGCGCTGATCTCCTGCACGCTCAGCTCGGTGCCCGCCAGCAGCTCCTTGGCCTTGCGGATCCGGACCGCGTTGAGATGATCGCTGAAATTGGCGCCCGTCTTCTCCTTGATATAAACCGACAGGTAGGCTGCGGACAAGTTCAACCTGTCGGCCAGCAAATCAAGCGAAAGATCGTCGGCGTACCGGTTCTCGATCATCTCCATGACAAGCGAGACGGTCGGATCCTGCTTCTCCTTATTCGCTTGGACGACCGCAGCCGCATCGGTGAACAACTGCGCGAACATCTGCTTGAACTGGTCGAGCGTAAAGCATTCGCCTACATGCTCGACATAACGCAGACGCATCGAGGCGTCGGCGTCCGAGCCGTAAGGCTCCAGTATTTTCGCGACTCTGGCGATGACGCCCCCTGCAAGCTCACGGAGCTGCTGAACGCCGGCCCCTTTCTTGTCCATCCGGTCCAGCATGCGTTCCATGAACGAGATGCAGTAATTGCGGTTTCCGGCCTGCAAATTTGCGTACAATTCCTGTTCCTGCGGCACCGTCAGCAGGAGCAGCTCCGGCACGGCGCGATGAACGCGCAGCACCTGGCTTTCGTCCAAGGGCCTCGCCTGCCGGGCCATCCGGAGTACCTCGCGATAGGCGTCGTTGAACTGCGCGGAACTATCATGGACGGAGCTGACCGCGATCGTCGCGAGCAGGTAAGCCTTGTCGCGGTCGAGGATCGATTTGAGCGTCTCCAACGTCTCATCCAGCGTCTCCCGTGTTTCCTCGCTCCGGATCAGCGACAGAATCTGATTGTTCTCGATTTGAAACGTATGCGACGAAGGCATTCGCTCCGATAGGAAGATATGGATATATTCCCGGACATAATACGCCATCCGGTCGGTCCGGAGCTGGCTGGCGGAGACGGTTTTCGATTTGAAATGGAGCTGGCACAGCACCAGGACGAACGGCTCGTCGATTCCGGCGATATCGTTCCATTCATTGATGTCGGATGTAATCGCCTTCAATTTGTTGATGTAACCGAAGCTGGTCAGGAGCGTCCGCTTCCCCAGCAGTTCCTTGCGAATGGCCTCCTTCTCCTTCATGAGCTCGCCGATATTTCGCTGGATCAGATCGAACTCCTGGATCGCGCTTGGCACTTTGACCGGATCCCGCCGCATGAGCGATGCAACCATTTGCTTCACCGGACGGTTGATCTTGCGGCCGAAATACAGCGAAGCCATCACGCAGATGACGACGGACACGGCGAAGACGACAAGGAGCGACAGGCTGGCGTTCCGTACTCTCGACGCAATATCCGCGGAAGGTACGGCCGTAACGTAGGTCAATCCGGACGCCGGGTCTTTCTTCGCAAAATAATAGCGGTCTTCCGACAGCGCATAGTCCCGGCCGCCTTCGAATGCGGGCATGTCCATCGCGGACAGCTCGCCGGAGGAGCTGTACATGAGCGTCCCGTCATCGGAGACGATCATGAACAGCCGGTCGCCGGTTTCCCCGAAAAACGTCTGATACATCGTTCGGGCGTCCAGCAGCGCGATCACGACATAATCCGACGACGGCATCCGGAACGAAAACGGGATCAGCTGCGCGGTGTAGGACACGTTCAGGTCGTTGATCGTGAACGCGTCGTTCGGGTGCAGAACGTAATTGTCGGCCCGATTCGTTTGATCCCGCCAATAAGCGAACGGATAACGGCTGCTTACGTAGAAACGGGAAAACATCATTTCCGCGTCGACCGTGCCCTCCTTGTCGACGATCAGGGATCCGCGCTCGTAATAGATGAGCAAGTTATTCAGATAATTCATCGAATTAAACGCCTCGGCGCGAACCGCCTTCAGAACTTCCGAAGCCATCAACGGTTGCGGCCCTTCCCCCGTCTTCCCCAGCTGCCTGTCAAAAGCCACGACATGTGCGTTCCGGTACGTTTCGAACAGCATCGTCCGGATGCGCTCGAAATGGGCGCGGTACAGGTCGGCCGTATTGTTCAACATCAGGCGGTTGTACTGGATCACCTCGCGCTGCACTCCCCGGTTGAACAAAAAAATGCTAAGCACGTTAAAAACGGAAAACAACAGGATGATGCACAGAAAAATGGCAAACATCTGAAACCCTAGCGTTTTGCGGTTTACGATCGGCCATTTCAATCATGCTTGCTCCCTTCTCCATCTAACTACCCCAAACCTTGAACAGGCCTATAAACATGGCTTCCCCTAAACTTGAAGTGGATTCGAAACCTCCTCCAGTCACGTTCTATAATTCTCCGGGAAAGTTCATTTTTCCTACCGTTTGGAAAACAGTCGGCAGGCTTTTATCATCGTTCTCGCAAACCTTTGTTTTGATCCGTGCAGATCGCTCTCGGGGCGGACCGGCGGAGGAACGGGTTTAGAATTAATGTGGCGTTAACCTTTTGTTTGAACAGGATTAACAGTTGTCCCTTATCTTGATACCAATAAGTAAATAGACAGGGTGGAGCCTTGGAGAGACCTGATCTGCCGCGGAAGCTTGGAAAGCCGCGTGGACTTGGGTCTCTTTTTTGTTCGCTTCGCAGCCTCCGGGCGCCGCCCATGCCGGAGGATCGGGCAATCCCTGCATTTTTTTAGATCCTTATCTTTTCTTTATGTCGGCCAATTCGGCGCAAAGAAGTGAAAGAAGTGTCAATACCGCCCCGTCCCTGTCGCTGCTATACTCCTAAACGAACGTTCAAAGCGAGGTGATATGTTGAAAAGACAAATTCGCAGAAATTGGGATCTGTACGTGCTGCTGCTGCCGGTCGTCGCCTTTTTTATCGTTTTCGAATACGTCCCCATGTACGGCGTGCAGATCGCCTTCAAAAACTTTATCGCCACGAAGGGCATCTGGGGAAGCCCCTGGGTCGGGTTGCACCATTTCGAAAGGTTTTTCGAAAGCTACTATTTTTGGCGGCTCATTAAAAATACGCTGGGGATCGGCTTGTATCAGCTTCTCGTGGGTTTCCCGGCGCCGATTCTGCTCGCGCTCCTCATTAACGAGGTGCGTTCGCGCAAGTTCAGCCGGTTCGTTCAGACGGTAACGTACGCGCCGCATTTTTTATCGACCGTCGTCCTGGTCGGCTTGCTCCTGATTTTTCTCTCGCCGGAATCGGGGCTGGTCAATCTCGTCATCACCTGGCTTGGGGGCGAACCGATCCGCTTCATGACGGAGCCGAGCTGGTTCAAGAGCGTGTACGTGCTGTCGGGCGTCTGGCAGCAGATGGGCTGGAGTTCCATCATTTATCTCGCCGCCCTGACCGCTATCGACCCGCAGCTTCACGAGGCCGCCCGGGTCGACGGCGCCAGCCGTTGGCAGCGAATATGGCATATCAACTTGCCCGGCATCATGCCGACGATTACCATCCTGCTTATTCTGAACATGGGCTCGCTCCTGAGCGTCGGCTTCGAGAAGGTATACCTGATGCAAAATTCGCTTAATATGACGGCCTCGGACGTCATCTCGACGCATGTGTACCGCAAAGGGATCGTCGACGGGCAATACAGCTATTCGGCGGCCGTCGGACTGTTCAACAACGTCATCAATTTCATTCTTCTGATCGTCGTCAATCGCGTCGCCCGAAAGATGAACGACACCAGCTTATGGTAGGAGGAGCTGATTTGCATGGTTAATCAAAGTTTAGGCGACAAGCTGTTCGGCTGGGTCGTATACGCCCTTCTGGCGCTTATTTGCGTCATCGTGCTGTACCCGCTCATTTTCGTGCTCGTCGCGTCATTCAGCAGCCCCGGGGCGGTCATGCGCGGCGAAGTTTGGCTTTGGCCCAAAGACATGACCTGGATCGGGTACAAAAAAATTTTTCAAAACGCCGAAATTTTGACCGGTTATGCGAACACGCTGCTGTACACGGTGATCGGGACGGCCATCAATTTGCTGTTGTCGATCGCGGCGGCGTATCCACTGTCCCGCAAAGACCTGTACGGCCGCAATGTCATCTCCGGGATGATGGTGCTGACGATGTTTTTCAGCGGCGGCATGGTGCCGACGTACCTGCTGATCAAAGACCTCGGGATGCTAAACTCGATGTGGGCCCTGATCCTGCCCGGCGCAATATCCGTTTACAACGTCCTGATCATGCGGACGTTTTTCCAGAACTTCATCCCGCAGGAGATGCAGGAGGCCGCGGCCATGGACGGCTGCTCCAATATCGGAACGCTGGTCCGGATCGTGCTGCCCCTGTCGATGCCGATCATCGCGGTCATGATTTTGTTCTATAGCGTCGGCCACTGGAACGCCTATTTCAGCGCGCTGATGTACTTGACCGACCGCGAGAAATACCCGCTGCAGCTCATCTTGCGGGAAATCCTGATCCAGGGGCAGATGCAGGAGATGCAAGGCGTCGGCGACAACGTGCTGGCCGAAACCGTCATGCAAAGCGAAGCCATCAAATACGCCGTCGTTATCGTGGCCAATCTGCCGGTGCTTCTGCTATATCCGTTCCTGCAAAAATATTTCGCCAAAGGCGTCATGATCGGGGCGGTCAAAGGATAGCGCAAGCGTCCCGAAGGCTTCTCAGTTGACTGACACTCATTAGGCGATATATAAAACCAATTCATGAGGAGGCATATGTTATGCGCAAAAAGAGATGGACCGCTGCAGCACTGGCCTTGGCCTTGGCCGTCGGCTTGCTGTCGGCCTGCAGCAACGGGGGAAGCGGAGAGGAAGGGAAAGCCGATCCGAAACCGGGCAAGGAAGCGGGGGCGAATGTGAACGCAACCGGAATGCCGATCGTTAAGGAACCGATTTCGCTGACGTTCTTTACGGGCAAAGCGCCGACCAACGGCAACAAGTTCGAAGAAACGCTCGTCTGGAAGGAATACGCAAAGATGACGAACATTAACGTGACGTTCCAGCTCGTGCCCTTCGAGAATTTGACCGAGAAGCGCAATCTGGCTTTAGCCGGCGGCGATTATCCGGATGCATTCTACTCGGCCCGGGTTCCCGCATCCGATCTGATGAAATACGGGGCGCAAGGGACCTTCGTCAAGCTGAACGATCTCATCGATCAATACGCGCCCAATTTCAAAAAGCTCCTCGAAACATATCCGGACTTGAAACGAGGGTTGACGATGCCCGACGGCAACATTTATTCGTTCCCTTCCCTCTACAGCCCGGACTTCCTGCCGATGCTGATCGGCACCCCGCTCTGGGTGAAGCAGGAATGGCTCGACAAGCTGAATATGAAGGAGCCGGAGACCACCGAGGAATTTTACCAGTATTTGAAGAAAGTGAAAGAAACCGACTTGAACAGCAACGGTAAAGCCGATGAAATTCCTTACGCGGGGGAAGGCATCAACCCGCTGATCGAGCAGCTGCGCGGCGCTTGGGGATTCGGCGACCGCGGCCTCGGGCACAAATTCGTCGACGTCGATCCTGCGACGGGCAAGCTCCGCTTCTTCCGCATCGATCCCAAATATAAAGAGGTCATCGATTATGTGCGCAGGTTGTATGCCGAAGGATTGATCGATCCGGAAATTTTCACGATCAAGACGGCCGCGCTGTATGCCAAGGGGCAGGAAGGCGTTTTGGGTGCCACGATCAACCCGAACCCGAAAACCCAGATGAACCAGGACGGGTATACCGGTCTGGGCGCGCTGAAAGGACCGCACGGCGATCAGATGTACTCGCACATCAAAGTGCCCGCCGTCTGGCCCGGCGCCTTCGTCATCACCGACAAGAACAAGCATCCCGAAGCGACGGTGCGCTGGATCGACCATTTTTACGGCGACGAAGGGGCGACCTTCTATTTCATGGGCATCGAAGGGCAGACGTACCGCAAGGCGGCGGACGGCAAGCTGGAATACGTCGAGGAGATCACGAACAATCCGGACGGGCTGACAATGGATCAGGCGTTGGCCAAATATATTACATGGCTCGGCGGCAGTTATCCGGGTTACGTGCAGGAAAAATATTTCAAAGGCTCAGAGTCCCTTCCGGAATCCATCGCCGTCGGCAAGAAAGCAGAGCCGCACCGCATCCCGGAGATCTGGAACGCCTTCAACTACACGGAAGAAGAGACGGATTTCCGCTCCACCGTCGGGTCCGACATCGAGACCTACATCGGCGAGATGGAAGCGAAGTTCATTACCGGCGCCGTGCCGATGTCCGAGTGGGATAAATACGTCGACACGGTTCGGAAGATGGGCGTGGACGAATATATGGAGATTTACAACCAGGCTTACGAACGATACAAGAACAACGGTTGACGTCCAAAGAAAACAAAACAAAAGAAAAAAAGCAGCTGCGCTTGTGCCCTTTAAGGCTACTTGCGCAGGCTGCTTTTTTGTCGCGTTCAGACGAGAGACGCCCTTGGATTTAATAGCTGACTTATTGCACGAGACTGGTAATCTGTTTCTTTTTCCACGACAACCAGTAATACGAATAGACCAAAATCATGCTGACGATAAATGCCGCCGGATAGCCGAGCCAAATGCCGCGAATGCCAAGGCTCGTATGGTACGACAGCACGTATGCGACAGGCACCTCGACGCACCAGATGGAAATGACGCTGAAAATCATCGGCCATAATACGACGCCGCTTGCGCGCATGGTCGCCGCGACGATCTGCACGTGACCGAAAATGAGGTAACTCCACAACGTAATGACAAGCAGCTCATGGGCGATATTCAGCGTTTCCGGGCTCGTGATGAACCAGGACAAAATGTTTTTCGAAAAAATGTAAATCGGGATCATCAGCGCCACGCCGATAATATAGTTCAGCACGATTCCCGCGCGGATGACCTCTTTCAAGCGATCGTTCTGTTTCGCGCCGATCGACTGCGCCGCCAGAACCGACACCGTCATCCCGAGGCTGATCGCCGGCATCTGGACGTAGCTCACGACCTGGTTCACCGATCCGTATGCCGCGGTGGCATTGGAGCCGAAACGGTTGACGAACACGATGACCGCGATTTCGGACAAGGACACGAGGATCATGCTGACGCTGGACGGGATGCCCAAACGGAGCAGCAGCTTCAGCATGTCTTTGTTCATGCCCAGATGCTTGCGTACGGAAGCGTCCAAACGAAGAGGGCTTTTCTTCCAATACGTGTACCAAAGCAGCAGGACGAACGTAATGACGGTCGAAATCACGTTAGCGTACGCCGCGCCGTAAATGCCCAGCTTCGGCAAACCCAGCCACCCGAAGATAAGAACCGGCAGGAAAGCCAGGTTCAGCACGGTGCTGACGATCAAGGAATAAAACGGCGTCTTGGAGTCGCCCGTTCCGCGCATAAACGTCGTATAAACCATGTACAGGAACATGACCGGCAAGCTCCAGAACATAATGCGCGCGTAATGGATCGTGACGTCCATAATGTTGGCCGGCGTGCCGACCATGCGCAAAATATCCTCCGTAAAAATGCCGCCGACGATGGCAAGCACGATGCCAAGCAGGAACGTGAAGGTCATGGTCGTGCCGACGATCGTCTTTAACTTTTCCATATTTCCGGCGCCGTAAGCCTGACCGATCAGGATCGCGCTCCCGGAGCCGATTCCGATCACGAACGAAACCAGCAGGAAGAACAGCGGGAAAAAGGCCGATATGGCCGCGAGCGCATCCACGCCGATCCAGCGACCGACGACGATCGTGCCGGCCAGCTGACCGACGGACTGCAGCGCGTTGCTTAAGATGAGCGGAATCAGAAAAGCAATCATGGCGCGGTAGACGCCAGGTTGCGCTTGAGCATTCAATGGGGGCGCGCCTTCAGGCCTTCGGATATCATCCGCATGCCCGGCGGCCTGCTGTGAGGAACTCATATGACAACATCTCCTTTTATTAGACAAATAATTCATTGGTTTGAAATCCACTTAGACATTATATTGTATCGTTTATTATTTATCAATATAGAAGCCAGGAAATTATTTTTTAAAAAATGCGTTCCCTTTCATTTTCTTCACGGTTTGTTTCTAATACATTTTTTAACCAATCGGGGTACAAAAAAGGTACGCCCCTCCGAAAATCGGAAAAGGCATACCTTTAAATAACCTTTGCAAAAAAACGATGTTCGCGTCCGGCTCACGTCTGTCACGCCGTCGGCCATGTTCCGGAACACCTTATGCATATGCATGCTTACAGCGAATCCACGATGCTGCGCGCAATCCACACGCCGGCGGCTCCCGCCTGGGCCAGACCGCGGGTAATGCCCGCGCCGTCGCCCCCGCAATACAGCCCGCTGATTTCCGTTTCCAGCGTTTCCGACAGCTTCGGCCGGGCCGAATAAAACTTCGCCTCCACGCCGTAAAACAGCGTATGCTCGGAAGCGATCCCCGGCGTCACCTGATCGAGCGCCTGCATCATTTCGATTAAACTTTTCATCGTATTGTACGGAAGGACAAGCCCCAAATCCCCCGGCACCGCTTCCTTCAGCGTCGGCTCCAGGAACCCTTCGCGGATCCGCGCTTCCGTGGAACGTCTGCCGCGCAGAATGTCCCCGTATTTCTGAACGATGATCCCGCCGCCCGACAAATCGTTGGCCCGTTTGCAAATTTCCCGCGCGTATTCGTTCGGCTTGTCGAACGGCTCCGTAAACTTATGCGAGACGAGCAAAGCGAAGTTCGTATTGCTCGACCCCAGCGCCGGGTCTTTGAAGGAATGGCCGTTGGCCGCCATCGCCCCCGTGTGGTTTTCCACCACGACATGCCCCGAAGGGTTGCTGCAGAACGTTCTGACCCTTGTTCCTACCGACGTGTTAAAGATGAACTTTCCTTCATATAGATGCTCGTTGATCTCCCGCATGACCACATCGGACGTTTCGACGCGGACGCCGACATCGACCTGATTGTTGTACATTTTCAGCCTGCGCTTTTTCAGGATCGAAGTCAGCCAGCCTGAGCCGTCCCGCCCAGGCGCGATCATCACGCGGTCCGCTTCGTACGTCTCCCCGTTTTTCAGCACGATGCCGTGCACCGTATGCGTGCCGCCGTCTTTGCTCGTGACGATGTCTTCGACTTCCGCTTTGAACATCATATCGACGCGGGTTTTCAAAAATTCGTATATCGATTTCAAAATTTCCAGGTTCTGTTCGGTCCCGAGATGGCGCACCTGTGCCCGCAGCAGCTTCAATCCCGCGGCATAACCGCGCTGCTCGATGCCCCGGATGACGTCGGTCGTCGGGTCGGTGATGTTCGTCGTAGCCCCATGCTCCAGATTCAACGCGTCCACGTAACGGATGAGCTCCATGACCTTGGAAGGAGACAAATAATCCGTCAGCCAGCCGCCGAATTCGGTCGTGATGTTGAATTTCCCGTCGCTATAAGCGCCCGCTCCGCCGAAACCGGCCGTGATCGAACACGCGGGCACGCAGCCGGCAAACTCCTTACGGCCTCCAGCAGGCGGGCAAAGCTTGATTTTGTCCTCCAGAATCGGACAGCTGCGCCGATAAATGTCATGGCCTTTATCCACCAACAGCACCTTCAAATGCGGAGCCTTCAACGCAAATTCATAACAGGCAAAAATGCCGGCCGGACCGGCTCCAACGACAATCACGTCATATTTGTTCATCTCGAACCTCCTGGAAGTATGAGTAGTCGGATTTCATTCCCTGCGGGGCATCCCCGCCCCCGGTGCCATAAGCCCGGTTCGGGAATCCGGACAAAATGTCTATAAGGGCAAAAAAAATCCCCGGCGCAGGAACAGGTATGCCAAAAAGCAATCCTGTTCGTAGCCAGAGATTTACGGTCCCTTGTAGAAACCCTCAAACCATATCAATGAGGATATACGAACAATCTCTCTATATCATCAACAACAAATATAAGTTTATCGAACAAACACGAAAGTGTCAATCAAAAATAACAAGATAATTCGTATTTACCGAGGGAAACGAGCGTGTTTATTTAGCGGATTTGATAAATTATAGTCTAAAACCGAACATTCAAGAATCACCTTCTGCTTTTGCTGTGTTTTTCGCCCTTTGCCATGCGCGTCACGGTATTGAAAAACGCAGCCGTTGGAGTTATTATGAATGCGCTTCCACAAAAAGACACCGGTATGACCCATGCCAACGCGATAAGGAGGACTTGCAAATGATCAAAGGAATCGGGCATTTGGCTTTTGACGTGGCGGACATGGAACGCTCCCTGCATTTTTACTGCGGCGTTCTCGGCTTTAAAAAGGCGTTTTCCATCGAAGACGATCAAGGCAATCCGTGGATCGAATACATTAAAGTCGCCGACGGCCGGTTCATCGAGCTGTTTTACGGCGGCAAGCAAAAACCGGAACGGCCGGAACGCCCCGTCGGCTTTTCCCATCTGTGCCTTGAAGTCGACAGCATCGAGGAAATCGCCGACCATTTGAAACAAAACGGCGTTCCCCTTGACGTTGAGCCGCAGCAGGGGAAGGATCTCAACTGGCAGTGCTGGGCGAGGGATCCCGACGGCAACCGCATCGAATTTATGGCGATGCATCCGGATTCGCCGCAAATGAAGGCCTGAGGCAAAAATAAGAGCGCCCTTTCCTCCAATGAGGATCAGGACGCTCTGTTTATTTTATGGCGATTCCGATTCGTTTCCCGTATCTTGGATGCCGCCCAGCGAACCGTCTTCGGTGCCGCCTTCCACTGTATTTTGGGTATCCGTTGTGGACGCGCCCTCCCCGGTCACGTCCGTTTTGCCTAACTGGTCTTCCGGTATGATCACGTAAGGCACGTTATCGACTAGCACCTGGTCCACTTTGTTCAGGTCCAACTTTTTGATCAGTTTGAGCGTTACCGTGCTCGTATAAGCTTCCGGACCGCCGTCCTCCGCCGTTCCGGCTGCCCCGCTGCCGCCGGGGTTATCCCCTCCGCTTGCGGACGTGCCGGACGCATCCGTTCCTTCGGTCCCTTCCTGGCCGGATGCCGTGCCATCCGAAGCGACGGCACCTTCCGGATTTCCGGTTTCGTTGGCTGAACCGTCCGAGCCGGACGCGGAGTTTTGGCCTCCCGCCGTTCCTTCCGTACCGTTCGCACCCGAAGCCGTCCCCGTTCCATCCGCGGAACCCGCGCCTTGATCCGATGCCGTTTCTTCCGCGCATGCATGAACGAAACGCGGCGTCGGGACTTCCAAAATGATGCTTCCGTCTTTCCCCATGACGGTCACTTCATTTGCGACGAAATCGCGGCAGGAAGCCGGCTGCTTGAAGTGGAACACAAGCTGGGTCACGCGGGTTTTGTCCGCGTTTTTGATCGTTTTGGACGTCAGGACCGGCACTTCCTTCGCGGCCTCGACCGGTTCCTTCGGCTCCTCCGCCTTATTTTGGTTTTCGGTTGCCGCAACCGGCGGTTTCGCCTCGGCGTTGACCTGCTTCTCCGGCTCTTTTTTGAACCCGCCGTTGGCCTGCATGACGATCAGCATGCCCCCGATCACGACGATCATTAGCGTCAGCACCGCGCTTAGCTTGAATACTCTCGGGTTGCCCCGGAAAAACTTCACAAGCGGCGACGCCAGCTCGTATCTGGCTTTGTCGTAGACCGCTTTTAACTCCGGAGCCGCCGCGTCGAAATATTTGCGCACGTTTTCTTTGTTTTTGAACGCGGCAGCATCGTAATTTTGGAAATAATTCAAAATCGCCGTCGCATAGGCTGGAATCAACCCGCGCGGCCGCACGAACGCCGGCTCCTTCGCGGACCATTCGATAAATTCGTAGACCGTCTCGGGATGAGGTGCATGCTTATGCAAAAATTCCATCAGCCCGTTGTAATCCACCGCCCCTGCATCCACATCGTAACAGAAGGCCAGCGTGATGCTGCCGAAACGGGATAACCCGACTTCCTTCCGCAGCCAATTTCGGGCAAGACGCTGAAGCTCGTCCCGCTCCTCCGGGGAAAGTCCTTTCAGCAGGGAAGGGTCCGGCTCCACGCTCGTAAACCAGCGGTGCGCGGCCAGCATGACCTCCGCTTTCGAACGGGTCCGGGTGTCAAACCGCGACACCCAGGAGCGGAACTCCTTCGGATTGTTCAAAAAGCCGATTTGCAGCAGCTGCTCTTTCGTGATCTTGTCGAGCTGCACGTCCTTCAGGAGGAACAGGTTCGCCGCATACATCAGCCTGTCGACGAAAAACGAGCCTCCTTCCACCAGCGAAAAACCATGCTGCGGATCCTGGTCCAGCTCGTCCAGCTGATCCAGCACCTGATTGACGGCTTTGACCGGCTCGGCTTCCTTCCGCAGCTTGTCTATCAGCTGACTTTCGGCGGTTTGGACAAAAAAGTCGTTGCTTAACACCACCGGATGCGACGTCACCCAGCGATGCAGCAGGTCCGCCACGTCCCGCGCTTTCATCGCTTTTTTCAGCCGGTTTTCGATATATGGGTTAAACATCAGCTTCGGCAGCCCCTGGCTTGCGAGCACCCGGCCGAAAAATGCCGTGCACAGGTCCGCATCGCTTTCGATCATTCCATAGATCGCGGACAGCAGATCCTTGCGGCCAAGGGTAATGGCGTTATTCAGCGCACGGATAAAATACTCCACGATCTTCCGTTCGCTGTGTTTTTTATCCACCCGGTAATAGTCCTTGATGCATTCCAGAATTTCAAGCTCGGGCAGCTCTCCTTGTTTGACCCGGTCAAACTCCAGGTCGAAGCTGGCCAGGAACAAATCGTTCAGCCGCATCTTTGCAGGCAGGGAACCGGCCGGCTCCAATAAATCGAGCATCGCCCGAAGCACGCTGAGCCTGTTCGGCTCGTACAACTCCAGGTTTCCTTCTTCCATTTGGAAAAGCACGGCAAGCTCGTGGTAGCTGGCGATCGCGATTTGACGGATCGGCTCCATGTCTTTGAGCATCCGGGCCGAAAAATCGTAAAACCGCTCTGCCCGCTCCGGATTGCCAAGGTTATCCCAGGCAAAATCCAAATAAGGCTGGTCGTCCCAGTCCAGATCGGCGTTTAATATGCGCCCGGCCGCCAGCTCGAACAGAAAGTCCTTTTCGATGCTGCGGTCGTTCAGCCGCAAGCTTCCTTTTTCGACGAACATGATCTGGACGCCTTTTTTGCTCTGAGGCTCCCGCGCATAGGTCTGGAAGCCGAGCTGACGGCGGATGCCGTAAGGAAGGCTGGCAAAAAGCAGCGCCAAAAGCCGTTTCGCTTTTTCGGAAAGCTGCTCGATCGGCACGTCCAGCACAATGTAGACCTTTTTCTTGCCGGCCACCGAGGCCATCGCCGCAAACAGCAGCTGCTTGAACGCCTGCTCGTCGATTTTGAGTTCCTGAAGCAGCCCGAGCGCCTGCTCCCGGGTAAGATGGCCCTCATGGTCCTTGGCCGGGATGGCGGGCAGTTCCGGAAGGTCCATCCCCTGCTCGACATCGTACCGTTCGGCAAACGAAGCGTTCAGCCAGGTGCGGTAATCCGTTTCCGGCGAATCTTTGAAATCTGCGGGAATGACATAGTTATGCGTAAAAAAGGCGCTGCGGAGCCCCGTAAAATCCGCCGGCTGGAATACGCTCCGTCCGACGATCGTATCGCCGGATTCGGTATGGATGACGTGCAGCGCATCCGGATATTCCTGTCCTTCCTTCTCGGTTCGTGCCGCAAGTTCGGCAGGGGCATCGTATTGGCAATACGGATGCAGCACCTTTTTGATATAGGCTTGATCCAGACCCGAGGAACGGGCGACGGTGTCAAATCCTTCGTTATCGCGGAAAATGCCCCGACGCTCGCGCGTATACATTTGCTGCTGCACTACATTCGGGGGTAACATCATGCGTCGACTCTCCCCTCTATGTAATTCAGCTTATACATCAGCCAGATAAACGGCTCATCCACGCGGATCGGGCTGACGACGGACTGCATTTTTTGGTTGACCGGGTTGCTGCCAAGCGCCGATACCGCAAAATACGCCGTGTTGGAAAAATAAACGTCCATCGTGCCTTTGAACGGGCGGTCCACCTTTTCGATGAAGCGGCGGATCTCGCCGTCGATATTTTCGAATTCGGTCAAATTGAGCGCCTTGCGGTGCACCATGTTGTGGAACACGTTGCTGTTCGATTTGATATACTCGCCGTCTTCGTCCTTCAAGGAGTGGAGCATATCGCTTTTGGTCAGCACCACGGCGGTCGGAATGTCGGTTTTCCCCTTATCCTCGTAAGCGATAAAGTCGCCGAACAACGTCAGCACCACGTCGCGCGGCTCGTCGTACTGCGGCACCCACTCTCCCGGCTCGTCTCCCATTTGGATGCGGATTTTATCGCGGATGGAGCGGATTTGCAGCGGATCGACCATAAACAGGATGCCCGCCGAATTTTTGATATGCTGGCCGTGCAGGCCAAGATAATCCTCGTCGACCATCCCTTCGCCCGCCACGTCGAAAAACACCAGCGTCAGCGGCGGTTTGCTCTCGTCCTTGAACACGAATTGGAAAATGAACGGCTCCTGCATTTTTTCCTTCTGGGTCGATGCCAGCAAATCCCCGCGTTCAAACAGCGGTTCCTCGTACATCGTCCGGAATTTGCGGCTGATTTCAGCATTCAGCGGCATGCATGCCGCGTTGAAGTGGTCGGCCGTCGAATGCTGCAGCGTATGGATCAGCGACGTCATGTAGACGGATTTGCCGACCTGGGAAGCGCCGATAATGGAAATGATGTTGCTCGGCACCTTGCCCGACGTGACCGGGAGCTCGTTATGGCATTTCGGGCACAGGCGGCGGCGCGTCACTACCCCGTAGCGGTCATTCAGGCCGACCAGCACGTGATCGGAATAAATATGGCGTTCCTCGGGAATGTCGCTTGGCCGCAAAATGGCTTCCATGTCATACACCGAGTCCAAGCCGAAGCGCTCGCGGTACCGGTTCAGCACCTCGTCCTCCTGCAGCGCGTAATCCTCGTCGTCCTCCCGGCTGTGGGCCGCGCGGAAGACGACCTCGTCCGGCGCGAATTTGCTGAAGCAATACGGACACACAATATCGTAAAAAAGCGGCCTAGGCTCGGCGATCGGTTTCTTTTTGAACATATTGAAAATGCCCATTGGTTTCCCTCTTCCCCCTTTGGCTGGTGGGTTGCCGCACGGCAGCCCTGCTGCCTGCGCGTATCGATCATCATATCAAAAGTGACGAAATAGTTCATTATGAAGCTTTTTATGGAATGATTCGTTTATGTTATTAAAACTTCACTCTATAAATAAAGGCTAATATGACTTTATGCCGAGCATTGCGCAGCGGGCCGACGCGATGGACGGAATCGAGCTGCCGATTACGGCGTCCTATCGATTCGTCTCTCGCGACCTTTTGCGTTCGTCTTATGCGTCTTCCTACTACATTATACTTCGTAAAGCAAGAAACTTCTCGTTTGAGTGCGCGATCCCTATAAAATTCTTCCCCGGCGGGCGCCCACGCGAAGATCAAGCTGATTCGCTCCTGCCAATCAGCTTACACCTTCCTCCCGAAACACCAAGCGGAATGTAAATTGCCCGGAGAGTTTACGGGCCTCCTTTGAAGTCGTGTTATGTCCTCATAGTCTATTCCGATAACACGACTTCAACAGAGGCCGGAGGGAATTTACATGGAGCGCCCAATTTACGATTCCGGCACCAACTCATACATCTGCCCATATTTCTTCCCGTCGGTGAAAAACAGCCGCACGTAATCGTTTTTGCCGACCTCGATCACCGGCAGTACGTTTACGCCGGCTTCGAAATCCGCCACGAAAGGGTACAGCGTGCCGTCGTCTTTATTCGCCGGATAACCGCCGGTCTTTTTGACGTAACAAAGCGCTTCTTTCGGGATCGGAATCTCGGTGGTTACCTTGATTTGCACCGACTTGTATTTTTGCAGCCAACCGCCCTTGTGGCGGATGGAAAACCACACCTTTGCTCTGCCCGTGCTGAATTCCTTCCGGTTCTGGCCGTCATGCTGGCGGATCAGCGCCGGGCCCTCCTCCGTTTCGGTGGCGGCATAAATCGTATACACGACCTTTCCGACCCCGTCGATCCGGTCATGGTAGCCGTTCGCCGCTTTATATTCATTCCGGGTGTACAGCTTCAGCCTGCTCATGTTCGGCCGGCGGGCATCCGGCATCGGCTCTTCCCCCGCCATGCTGCGCTCGATATAGACCGCCTTGATATCCTCCGGCCAACGCCAGCGGAGCGTGCAGCGGTCTCCATCCAGCTGATGGGTCACGCCGCGAATGAGCATGGAGCTGATATCCGCATCGATGAACCTCATCCTGTTTTCTCCTCCCGTTTAAAATCCTCTGCTGTTGCTGTTGGGGTTCCGGCCGGCAAATCCGTTCCGCGAACGCCCTGCTTGGCCTGGACGATGCAGGCCCGCTTCGATCTTTCCGTTCTCTTTGACCGGCACGATCGCCGTAAATACCGCAAGTACGCCGGCGAGCACGAGGCAGGCCAAAAGCCGGATGATGCTGTCTTTCCAGTCTTCGCCCGTCAATCCGAATTCCAGCAGCAATCCCGCCAGCAGCCCGGAAACCGTGCCTCCGGCGCCAAAGCTGCGGGCGAGATAGCGGTTATCGAAGATCAGCCCGAGCGCAATGCCGATGCCGGCGCCGATCAATGCGAGGAAAACCACGCGGGCGATCAAGTAAAGGGTGCTGTTCTCCTGCGGTCCGGTCCGCTCGATAAGCAGCGTGCGCTCGCCTGCATCCCGGTATATTTTTTGGAACACCGGCGACAAATCGCCGGCATTTTGCACATCGTAATACTGTCCGCCCGTTTCCTGCGCGATCGCCTTCAGCAGATCGGAACCTTGCGGATCCATCAGTCTCAGCCCGATCGTGTTCACTTGGACTTGCTTTTGCTTATAAGGGGCAAGGGCCGAATTCAAGTCTACCTCGCTCGCGCCGTCGGAAAGCAGGACGACCATCGTTCCCCGCCCTGCATTGCCTTCATCCTCAATCTGCTTCATCGCGTCCGACAAAGCCAAGCCGATGTCCGTGCCGCCGTCCGTCGCTTCCAGCGCGTCGATTTTGGCCGTCACTTCGTCCTTGGCAGCCTGGTTTTTCATTTTCGCAAACGGCTGCAGCAGCGTCGTCTGGTCGTTAAACACCAGCACCGCGACCCTGTTGCCGCCGTCCATCCGGTCGATCATGTTTTTGGCGGCGGCGTATCGTTCGTTGTCCGGATCCGTCTGCGTCATGCTGCCCGAGTTGTCGATCACCAGCGCGATGTCCTTCACCGGCTTCGTTCCGCCGCCGTTGATCTCGTACACGAATTCGAGCGCCAGCGACAGGACGAATATCATCACAAGCGTGGCCGGCACCAGCAGCTTCCACGACGTCCCTGCATAACGCTGCTTCCAGGAGGGGCCGTTCAGCCGCGGCGACATGACCTCGGCGATCAGGCAGCCCAGCCCGATACATAAGGCAAGCACGCCAAAATAGAGTCCGACCGCCACGATCCGGGGCCAGTCTTTTCCCCACGTATTCAGCATGATCTCCGCGATGATGTAGCCGACGGCACCGCCAAGCAGGCTGAACAGCAGCAGGAGCAGATTCAATTTTCGCTGCATATCCATCTTCCTTTCCTTTAAGGCCAAACGAAAGTTCGGCGACCGATTGAAAACGGGGCTATTTCAGCTCCGGCAGCCGTTCGGCGTCGATCCCATGGAATTCGTAGCCGTTCTGAACGTAGGTTTCGTAATAAACTTTTCCGTTGCGGTAATACATCAGATCCTCAAGGTGAAATCCGCCCATCAGGTTCAATTTCTCGACGCCGCTGCTGCGTTTCTCATGCACGACGCCCAGCTTGTAGATCCGGGAGGTCTCGTCGGCTGCGGCCGCATACCGGATAAATTCGCTTTCGGCATCCCCGAAAAAGTATTTTTCCTCGTAGCGGTGCTCTTGCGTGTATTCGAGCAGGCGCAAGTTGATGACGGCGTGCTCCTCCAACGTCCGGTACAGCCTTTTGAACAGCTCTTCCTTCGAAAGGACCTGCCGGTTGCCATACTCCGCCGTTACGTTCGCCCGGTTCAAAAGCTCCTCCTCGAAGGTCTGATCGAACGCTTCCGATTCCAACAGCTCTCTTCTGCACACATCGATCAGCCGCATCAACATCCGTTCCCTGCCTTCATCCAAAAGCTCGGCGAAACTTCCCATATACCGCTCCTCGAAAAAAACGCCTTCGCCGCGCCGCGATTCCAGCTCGCGCATCAGCTCTTCGGTGACCACGCCGTAATATTCCATGACGTTCTGGCCGATGTAATCGTCGGCTTCCCGGATGCTTGCGCGGGCCGCATGCAGCAGCGTCTCCTCGACCTCCGTAAGCTCCAGCGCCTTTTGCTTATATTCCGCGTGGATTCGGGCCAATTCCGTTTCGTAACGCCGATACAGCTTCAGCTCGGTCTCGATCCGCAGCAGCTCCAGCTTCCGCCGGTACACCGTCTCGAAGAAAAAACGGATGAAGCTTCGGACGTTATGCTTCTCCATCAGCGGCCGTTTCGGGAACGGCTGGTTTTCGACCCGCTCCTCATAGTAACTTGCAAGCTCCGCTTTTTCGGCTTCTAAGTGTCCCGCCAAATCGCGGATGCGGCTCCGTACCGCCTCCAGCACGCTGCCGCCGTTTTTTTCGTCCGTCCATAACGCGATCCCGAAAATCCCCACGGCCGACTGCTCGCGCAAACGGCGGCGGATCCGTTCCCCCAGTCCTTCGCCGGCTTGAAGCTGCTTTAAGCGCAGCTCGGTCTCCTGCACGTAGTTGCTCTGGAAATAAGCCTCGCAGCCGCCGCCGAACAGCGCCTCTTCCGCGTCGCGGAGCGTCATGCGCTTTAGCGAGCCGTAGCTGACCGGGTGCGTCATCATGCCGGTCATCTCGGCGATTTTGCCGCCGTCCGGGACGATTCTTTCCGCTTGCTCCGATATGGCCGCCGGGTCGAGGCCGAAAAAGGACATTTTTTCTTTGAATCCCCATTCCGGCACGTTTTTCATCCGGCTGAGCAAACCGCCGTAAAAATGGTACAGCACGGCCAGCGCAATCGACTCGTTGGGCCGTTTAACGCGGGAAAAACCTGCCGAAACGTATCCCTGGCGGCCGGATTCGGTCATGACGTTGTTTTTGAAGGAGGTGTTGTTATACCCTCCGGCATTCATGTCGAAATGGCTTTCCTTTTGCTTCCGGTTTTTGAGCAGGCTCACATGGCAAATGATTTCGTAGTTGTCCTGCATGCCGTGGGCGGCGGTAATGCCGCGTTCGTTTTTGTCCGAAAGCACGTAGACGAGATCAAACAGCGGGGCCGGCCGGTGCGTGACCGGGATGGACAGGCCGTCCTCCGTCACGTGCAGCTTTGCCGAAAAGCTGTAGTCGGGGCTCTGCATCACTTCCAGTTCCCGGAGAAAAGCCACCCCGGCCGAGCTGCCGTACCCGAACGATTCCATCTGGTCCCGCTCGCTGATCAGGACGTACAAATCCATCTGCACCGATTTGAAGGACTGGGCGAAGATGGACTGCGCCAGCAGGGAAACTTCCGGTATGAACACATTAAGCGGGTCGTCGACCCGCGTAATGACAGAAAGATGAATGCGGTCGAATGACGAATACAGCCGCCCGTAGTCCGCTATGTTGTAGCTGAGCTGCCGCAGCGCCCGGTTCAGGGCGTACAGCTGCTCCTCGTCCCGGTAAAAGGAACGGTACAGCTCTTTGCGGAGCGTTTTGGGATCCTGTCCGGCAGGTCCGGCGTCGATCGCAAACCGGCTGACCCGCAGCTCGGCGCCGCCGGAAATTCCGGTTTTCCCCGAGGCCGGAGATGCCGCCCCCGGATTCCCGGTCGCGGACCGGCTTGCGTGTCCCGAATGCGGCCCTCCCGGCCCGCGGCCGGTTCCGACATGAAAATACATGACGCCGGCGCTGTTATCCCATTTTTTATGATTGATGCGCATCATCGGCTCGATGGCCTCGGCCGATTTATCCCCAATGAACAGAAACACGGCCGGGTAGTGGATGCTGCTCTGGTCATCCCCTTTGCCCGACAGCTTATCCTGATCGGCGGCATAACCTGCGGCGAACCGTTCCAATACCCGCTCCATCATGATTTCAACCTTCTGCGGATATCGTTTAATTTGGAAGCGACCTGCTTGTAGAACTGATAGCGTTCTTCCCCGTCGGCCAGCTCCACCTTCTCGTATTCCAGACGCTCGCGCGCGTCGAGGAATACCCCGAACAGATCATCCAGCTTGACGAGCAGCCCTGAAATGTCCTCGGAAGCCGTCAGCTCTTGATCGCGGCGGGAGGATTTGCGCAGCAGCGTGCTCCGGCTTCGCTCATCCAGCCCGCGGAAATGCTTGTAAACCTCGTATTCCACATAATTGACGCTTTTCATCAGGTTCGCGAACGGCTCCCACGCTTCCTCTTCCGGATCGCGGTCATAGACGTACAGCGCCCCTTTTTTGCAGATCGTGCCGGTATACATCGCTTCGATAAACTGGTCGAGCCATTTTTCCTCGTCCTGGTTTTTGTTGATGACGGCCTCCAGTTCTTTCAGCTTGGATTGAATCGCCTCATATTTCGCCAATTCCGCCCGAACGCGCGCAATCTGCTCCGGCGAGCGGATCAGGTTCTCCTTCGCCAGCTCTTCGTTGATGCTGCCGAAAATATCCTTGACGTTTTCCTGCTCCAGCCCGTCTTCAAGCAGCCGCTTCAGTTCGGTGGCGGCACGCTTCACTTCGCCGAGATTCGGCTTGGCCGCGCCAAGCTGCATGTCGTAAGCGCGAAGGAGCTGATCCAGATCAAACGGCTTCGTATAGACCACCGCGAAGCGGTTGCTCGTGTTTTGGTCGACGCCTTTTTCCACGATGATTTTGTACCCAAGAGCCCGGCCGAATTCCGCCCGGACGCGGGCGTTATAGCTTTGAACCCGCGGATTGACGTAGGTTTCGCCCCATGATTTTTCCGGGATCGGGGACGGCAGGTACGTCCAATTGGCGCGGTCGGTTTGCACCAGATGGCGACCGATGCCCTCTTTGTCGAGGATGGTTCGTTCGTAGCTTTCCTCGTATACCTTCAGCGGCGTATACACGAACAGCGGCACGCCGTTTTTCGTGTTCAGCCAGAAAATCCGGTTTTTCACTTCGCTTTCCTTCACCGTGAAATTCGATTTGCCGATCGAGTTGCTCTGGTAGTTGCGAATTCCTTTCAGGATGCTCGGCGCCTGCACCGGCACCGACACGAAGCCCCAGGAAGGGAAATACAAGTTGCCCGCGCTGTTGCTCAAATGGAAAACCGGCACGGCCTCCTCGTCCAGCTTGCTGGCGATTTTGCGCTCGACGAATTTTTCGATGGATTCCTCCTGCCCGAACTTCATCACCAGGAAATCCTCCATCGACTTCGTGATCAGATCCCCGAATTTTTCCGTCAGGAAGTCGGAAATGGAGCTGACGATATCGATTTCCTGCTCTTTGATCCACCGGTCGGAATGCTCCAGCAGCTCTTGGGTGAAATCGCGGATCAGATCCTCGACGTCCTTCTGCTCCATCATCCGGTTGATGACCTTGGAGATGTCCGGCACGCTGACGATATTCCAGTAGTACGTTTTGTTGCCTTTATGATCCAGCTGCTCTTCGCCGTTCAGGAGAATGTCCCCGTTTTTGGCGAAAATGGCGTTCAGGGCGTTCAAAATTTCGGTATAGACGTTATAAATGCGGTTGTTTTCCTGGTTCAATAGCTCATACAGATCCTCGTAAAACTCGATCATCTGCTCGGTGCGCTCGACGTCCGCCATCAGCCAGTACTCGTTGATTTTCGCTTCGATGTAGACGTTTTTCTTTTTCTCCTTGGAGACAAAAGCGCTTTTCGCATCGCCCAGCCGTTCGTTCGCCTGCTCCCTGGCCGCCTCGATGTCGCGCGGAATGCGGGTCAAATTCTCCCGCAGCGTCTCGATGTAGGACAGCAGCATCTTCAGGAGGCAGAATCCCTTCTCCGTGTACAGCAGGCGCGATACGTAAAACGGGCCTTGCTGCGGATGCAGGAAGATGCGGCGCACCTGGTCGCTGAACTGCTGCACGATTTCGCCGGGCAGCTGTTTTTTCGCTTTGATGTATTCTTCGCGGGCACGGGCCAGGAACGTCTGCTCCAGCTCGGTATCCATATTGATGACCTGGTTTTTCACGACGTTCGTATAGCTCAGGCGTTCGCTGTTCTGGTAACCCGGCAGCGGCTCGGGCACGCGGGATTCGAACGTTTTGACCATCGTGTCGAGGTCGATGCCCAGCTTGCGCGCGAACTTCTCCACGTCCTCCTGGCTCGGCGCCTTTTCGAACATCGATTCCATTTTGCCGAAGAGGCGGTACGCCAGGTATGTCGTCATTTCCTCGATCGGCAGCACCGCGGACGATGCGCCGATAATGTTGTAATCGTAGTTGGCCGGATACATCTTGTTCATCTGCGCGATGTTGGTCCGGATGTTGCTGATGTAGTCGTGGATCGCGAATTCTTCGCCGGACTGCTTTTCTTCGCTGGCCATGAAGTTCGTGATGTTCTCGGCGGTGACGTTCATGCAGTAATCGTACGCGTTTTCCAGCAGCTTGCCTTCGGTGTTCGTCGCGGAAATGAGATGGCACAGGTTAAACGGCGGCAGCGGCGAGTTGACGGTCAAAATGTTGCCGTACTGCTGCTTGAAGCGTTCGCCGCGGGCGTCGACGTTCATCCAGTAGTCGAGCTCCTTCAAGGCGGCGTAGCCGTTTTTCTTGATGTATTCCCGCGTATGCTCGCTCAGGCTTTTGTTCGACAGGTTCACGTCAGGCGTAAACAGGTAGCCGAGCGTGTTGACGCGGTCGATCCCCGCGGAGCCGTAATCGCGTTCGATAATGCCGCGCACGATGTAGGCGATGTCCAGGAAGCAGCCGCTGCCCGTTCCGCCGGAGAGCCCCGTCAGCAGGAACACCATCAGCTTTTTGCTGGTGCCGACGGAGAGCGTTTTGATCTTTTTGTCGATGGCTTGAACCACCTGGTTGATTTTCGTGAACAACAGCAGGCGTCCCGCCTGGCGCACGCCGGCAGCGCCGTTCATGCCGTCGGTGATGCTGAGCTCCGGGGACAGCCAATCCGTGATGTACGGCTCCAAAATGCTGCGGTTCTGCAGCAGCCCGCCGATTTCGGCGTTGGAAAGCAGGACGAATTCGTTGATCGAATCGAGTCCCACCCCTTTATAGCGTTTGTTCCGGTCCTGTTCGTTCGTTTCGAAAGCCAAAAACTCCACGTTGGACGGCTTCTCCATTTTTTTCTTGGACAGCGGATCCTCCGGCAGCTTGAAGCGGCGGTTGATCTGGTATTTCAGGCGCAATAGCGCGTCGATCCCCGTGCCTCCAAGGCCAATAATGAGAATCGGATTGTCGATCGTATCGACCCGGATTTTCTCGCTGACGATTCCTCCGCCAAGCGATACGTCAAGCTGCTGGATGTGTTCTCTAACTACCGGTTTCATCTTTTCCCCTCCTGAGTGCTTCTCAAGGTTCGTCTATTGTTGCTTGCGTTTCATTCGTTCAACATCACACCAAATATTCGATCAAAATCGTCTTATCCACCTGCGGAAGCGATATGCTGAGACGGTCGCCGCTTTTCAGCTCGGTACCCTGCGCGGCGTTCACCGCGCGCCCTGATTTTTCGACGGTGCAGGCGGAGTTATTTTTCAGCACAAGCCGGTCGTTTTTGCCCGGCATAAACATGACTTTTTCCGTTTCCTTCAACTCCGGCGCAAGCTGGAGCAGCTGGTGCAGATTGAATTTGCCTTTGAAGGCGGTCAGCTTTTTGTATTGCGGATACGTTTTTTCGCCGGTGTTTTCGTCGCGGATCTCCACGACCATCTGCCCGACGAATCCTTTATTCGCTTTCCGGACCGCGCCCAGGACGAAGTAGGCGGCAGCGGCCAGCACGGCCAGGACGGCGATGCCTATCACTACGGGCCACACCGGAAATGGTTTCTTGTCTGCCTTGTCCGCGCCCGGGGCCCCGCCGCTTCCGGCGCCGGCGGCTTTGGCGCTGATGGTCACCGGCTTCGATTCCCGGTAAAAGCTTTTGTCCTCGGCGCGAACCTTCAGTTCGTATTGATGTTTCGCCTCCACCTTGTAGGAACCTTCGAAATGGTCGCCTTGATTGGCAAGCTCCACCTCTTTCGTATCCCCGGTATCGAGATCCTTGACAAGAAGTTTGGCGGTCATGTCCTTATAAAGCCCGTTATTGTTCAGCTTTTGTCCGTTGCTGACGAGGTAGGCGTTGATGTCGACCGTATCGCCTTTTTTGACGGAGGCCGATTTCAGCGGCTCCATGGCCAGCTCAAGATCGTAGTTGAAAATGAGGTTGATGTCGATTTTATCTTTGGGAACGCCCTTGACCCGCAGCTTCCAATCGCCCTGCTCCGGTTTGAGGAGCTTGATCAGGGAATACGTCTTCGATGTGGAGCGCTGCACGTTCGCCGACGGTACCGGCACGTCTTTCCCCGACGGATCGGATAATTGGACGTCCACCGGCTTGCCGGACATCAGGGAGATGTTCGCTTCCAGGACGTTCGCGTTCGGCACGTTGACGACGACTTCCTGATAGCTGCCGTTTGCCGTGATCGAACTGACCGGCACGATTTTCAGCTTTTGGTGGCTGGCAAAAATTTCGCTCAAAATCTGCGGCAGATCGTCGGCCGAACTGGTCGAAAAAGACTTGCCCCCGGTCTGGTCCGAGAGCTTGGAAAGCGCGTCTTTGTTCAGCTTGCCGTCCGCATTGAGGCCGATCGTATAAATCGGGATGCCCCCGGCCTTCGCCTCCTGCACCGATTGGTTCAGCTCCTGGTCGGCCTGCGCCTGCGTGCGGCCCGATTCCGGGTCGAGCGCGTTGTTGCCGTCCGCCAGCACGACGATCATCGGCTCATGGCCCGGATCGGCGCCCTGCTTCAGCACCTTGACCGCTTCCTTCACCCCGACGGATATATCCGTATAGGCGCCGCGGTCGATTTGGTCGATGAATTGCTTCAAGTCGTTTTTGTCGGCATCCGATTGGATGGTAAGCAGCGCTTTTTCCCGCTGGATCTTGTCGGTATAGGAGACGATCCCCACCTTGTCCCCTTGCGCCTGGAGCATGTCGATGAACATCTTCATCGCTTCGCCGCTGACCTCGTTCGGATCGCTTGTTTTCATCGAGTTGCTTGCGTCGAGGACCAGCACCGCGTCGATATGGGAAGACGGCTGCGCGGCGGCGGCCGAAACCCGGGGGCTCCAAACCGGCAGCATGACCAGCAAACCTACCAGCAGAAGACAGAGTGCTATTTTATTTTTATGAAGCATAGACTTTCGATACTCCTTCTCTAGTGAATTGTGGGATTTCATAAGCCTTCCTTCTACTTTAGGAAAAAAGTCTTAAAAAATGCTTAAGAAACGATAAAATTACGTAATAAACGAAATCCCCGGTTTTCCAAATCTAGCAGCGAAAGCCGCCATAAGGCGACTAAAAACTCCCAATACTTTTATAATATGATATAATTAAAGCCGGCAAAGTTCAATGAGAGCAGCCGCTGCGCTGCGTATAGGACTTAAGTCCCGCAAACAATTGAACTCATCGTTTTTGAACCCCGAAAGGAGTGCGGATTATGATTGCATACGGATGCCTCGGCATTTTGTTTCTTTTTATCGTCATCAAAATCGCCGTGTACTTCCATCGACAAAAGAAAGCTCCTACGCCCGAGGATATCGATGAAACGCTCCTGGAAATCGCCAACCCGCGGGGGGATCGCGCATGATGGCCAAGAAAAAGCCGCTGATCCTACGCCCTTATCATAAGACGAGATATGCCTACGAAAAGTTAAGAATTTGCAAACATTGCCGTTTTTTTACGGTGCTATGGGAAGACCGATGCGCAAATTGCGGCCGGGAAGCGCTGATTCCGGTCATGCAGCAGGCTCGCATCCAAGCCAAACGTTCCATGCAAAACGAGCGTCTGATCGCCCTGCTCATCACCCTTGCGGCCGTGCTATTCAGCCAAACCCTCCTGCAGATCATCCTCTGCCTGGCGGGCGGCATCCTGCTGACGGGCCTGCTTTGGTGGTTTCAGCGGAAAATGATCGAGCCCGAAACCCGGAGGCAGCTCGAAAGGCTGCTGCGAAGCAGCCAACGCCGGATCATCGAAGGCATTTATACGAATTTGACGACGGCTTCGGCCGCCATTAAAGACGATGAGCAGCTCGGCTACGAAATTTTGCGGGAAATGGCGACGATCGTACATAATGACCGGATCCGCTTGCAGCAAATCATGCTCCTTCAGTCGTTTACGCTCCGCAAAGACATGGATCTGACGCTCGAACCGCTTATGATCAGCGATTTCGAACCCGCCCTGGCTGAATACATCGGCGAGCTGGCCAAAATCAAACGCGAACTGATCAAACATCAAGCCATCCGGTACGTGCTGCGGTACGAACGCGAAATCCTCGATATGAAGAACGGCGTCCGAATCATGGCGCTTGTCGCCGGCGCGGCCGTCCGGATGAAAACCTACGTGGATGCGTACCCGGATTTTATTCTTCGTTACGTCCGCCATCTTCCGAAAGACCGGTTTCTTCGCTTATACCGGCTGGTACGGCGCAATCCCGATCAAACGTGGAACGGCCTTCGCAACGAGGTGTCGGCCCTCTATAACGAAAAATACCGTTGGGACCCCGAATTCCAGAACTGGGATTAGAGCATGTGTCCAAATTCTATTAAAGGGGCCGTTATTATATGACGATAAAACCGCCGCAAACCCTGCGCAATTTTTGGATTCGTCCGCAAAACGCCGCAAAATAAAGCCCGGTTATATTTGAAAAAGGCCTGCTCAAAATGGAGCAGGCCTTTTCGGGTTTATCATATGGTTAAAAATATGAACCTGAATTTCGAAAGTACTGCTCTTTGAAAATATGAAAAAGTGCTCAAATCTTTGGTAGAATGGTGTTTGTCGAGAACACATCACCCAAAGAGAGGAGCACCCTTAAGGTGAAGTCTACCACACCCG
>NZ_BORW01000004.1 GCF_018333375.1 Paenibacillus cookii | reverse complement strand
AATTGAGCCTGAACATCTCAATTTTATCGGGATGGTCTTGTTGGTCAAACCCTCGTTCCCTCCACCCGCATAGCGGGTGGTTTTTTGTTTCGCACGCTTCGCGAGCTCAACTGGCTAAAGCCTAAAACAAAAAGACACGGGGCGGATGCCCCGTGCCTTTCATCTATTTCACACTTTATGCGCCCGCTTCCTCCGCCATCACCTGCGGAACCAGAAGCTTAATCCTTGAGATGCGCTTATGATCCGTTTCCTCCACTATGAAAACATGCCCGTCGACTTCGGCCGATTGCCCCTTATGCGGCGGGATCGTCTCGATATGGGAATACAGCCAGCCGCCTACGGTATCGTAGTCGGTCGTATCCAAATCAAGCCCGAATCGGTCGTTGATTTCCTCAATGAGCATCAAGCCGTCAATCGAATATTCATGTTCCTGAATTTTTTCGATGCCGGGACGTTCCTCGTCGAATTCATCCTGAATTTCACCGACGATTTCTTCCATAATGTCTTCCAGGGTTACGAGCCCGGATGTGCCGCCGTATTCATCGATCAAAATGGCGATCTGGGTCTTTCCCCGCTGCATCAGCTTCAGCAATGCGCTGATCTGAATGGATTCCGGTACAGCCAGGATCGGACGAATTAAAGTATTATATTCGGTAGCCGTAGAACGCAATAAGTCCTTAATATGAATGAATCCGATAATATGATCCTTGTCACCATCGCAAACCGGGTATCTTGTTCTCATGCCTTCGTAAGCAATTTCAAGATTTTCTTCTCGGGAAAGCTGCGTGTTCAGGCAGATCATTTCCGTCCGGGGAATCATGATTTCCCGTCCGGTCGTTTCCGCAAAATCGAAAATATTGTCCACCAGCGCAAGTTCCGTATTGTCGATCAAGCCGTTTTTGTTGCTTTCCTTCATCAAAATCCGTATTTCTTCCTCCGTATGGGCGGATTCCGATTCCGATGCCGGGGCGATCCCGAAAAGGCGCAGCAACGCATTGGCAAGCCCGTTTAATACCCAGATGAAAGGATACATCAGCTTATTAAAATAAACCATTGGAGCGGCCGACATCAGCGCGACGGATTCCGACTTGCGGATCGCCATCGATTTCGGCGCCAATTCACCAAGCACGATATGAAGAATGGTAATGATGAGAAACGCGGTGGCCACGGCGATCCCGTGAACAGCGGCTTCTCCGAAGCCCAAGGCGTGAATCAGAGGTCTGACGAGGGTTGCTACGGCCGGTTCCCCGAGCCATCCAAGCCCCAGCGATGCCAACGTGATGCCAAGCTGGCAGGCGGACAAATAAGCGTCCAAATTGTTGACGATGCTGCGGGCGAACACCGCGCCTTTGCGGCCTTCGTCAACCAGCGTTTCCACGCGGCTGCTTCTGATTTTCACCATGGCAAACTCCGCGGAAACGAAAAACCCGTTCAATAAAACGAGTATTACTACCCAAATCAAATTGATCAAACTCGGTAAGGGGTCAGTCAATCTTTTTCCTATTCACCGTACGTCTTGACCGGCAAATAGGTACACCTCCTTCGTATTTTGAGATCATGAGTCCTGTGATGCATAAAAATCGCGTTTGCCGTCAACTTCCCAATGGATCCATCTCCTATCTTAAGTCAAGATTTTTTGCAAAATCAGCTTGTGTATGATTTTGGAATATATCTTTAATTATATAATTATACACTATACAGTCAAACCATCGGGTATGACTGCATACGAAAGGGACCCGTTGTTATTGCAAGCAAAACTCCGATATACAGGCAAAAAGAGCCGCCTTTTGTCATTTATGACATGAAAGGCGGTCTTTTCGGCGTTGAAATCAAAATATGGAGTTAAAAAGGCTGCAAACCTCTAAATGTTGAGTTTGTCAGCGTTTGGTTACCGGCCTTGAGGCGGATTGCCGACGACGCCGGGATATTGGTAAACCAGAGGTTCGTTGAATACGATGTAATCCAGATTAAGCGTCAGCAGGAGGATACGCTGTCCGGTGGAACGTTCGGAGATAATGATATGGTCCCGGCCCGCGGCTTCGATGACGCCGGTAAATATCTTGGCGTTCCATTGGGAATTGTTTTCGTACGTCATGTAAAAGGTTCCTGTTTTCCCCAAATTCAAACGCAAAATGTTCTCCACGTACGATTGCTCGAATTGCTGCTGCGGAGCCTGGATCACTGCTCCCGTCGGAGTCATCGGACTGCCGCTCGTGACTTGGGGCGGAACTGCGCCCATGCTTCCGGGCGTTCCCATGCTGCCGGGAGTTCCCGCGCCGCTTCCCGACACTCCTGGATAACCCCCCATTTGATAAGGCGATGGACGAAAAAACTGAGGCACCATACTTTCAAATCCTCCTTCAATTAAGTACGAAATCATGTTTCATTTTGTTTTTTGCCCAATCAAAACACGTTAGGACAATCCGCGCTGGAGGGACTGAAGAAGCAATGGCTTTTGTATCGTCCCGTATTCGATTGATTGAACCAAGTTGCCGGACAGCCGCCCGTGGGGCGAAAAAACCATAAAGCATTCGAAGCCGGCCAAAACCGTTCGCCGTTAATGGCGCGTTGCGCAAGCCTGATATCCTGTTCTCTGGCCCTTTGATAAAAATACGACTTCTGCGGGGCTTCAAAACCGCCTGGGCTTTGGTAAACCATATCCCTGATGCTGCGGATATTGTTGAAATCCAGACAATTTCCCAGAATCCTGTTCACGCCGACGTTGCCGACCATCAGCATGCCGAGACTCCCTTCACCTTCAGCTTCAGCCCTCATCAAACGAGCGAGCAGTCTTGTTTGCTCTGAATTCGTTTTGATAACAGCCAAGATTCTACCTCCCTGCAAGAATGATTTTCCTTATAAGTGTATGTGCATTCGCCTAGATGAGTGACAACAAATCTTTACAACTTGTACTTTATTGCGACACGGACGCGGTTCGTTTGACGCCTTGTTTCGATCCAAACGGGAATGCGCGCTCTTTTCGGGAAACAACAAAATAAGCGCCTATTCCGCATTCCTTTGCGAAAAAAGGCGCTTACGCGAAAACCTGGGATTGCGTTTAATTTACGGGCATGGGGTGGTTCGGTTATACGGAGGAGTTCGTCAATGCGTCTACCTGGCGGACGACTTGGGTTGCGACGGCTCGCAACGCCGCCGGATCGACGGCCGCATCATACGCCGACCATACCTCGTCGCGGATCCGTTTGATGTCCGACAGAATCGAAATCGAATGTTTCATGGAAGCGGAATACCGGCCCCGAATCTCGGCGATTTCCTCGGCGAACGCCTCGTCCGTGCCTTCCTTGATGGCCAGTTCGTACACGTCGAGGATGCTGTCCCCTTCGCGGCTTGGAAAATGCTCATGCGGCGCCGTGCTGTCGAAGATGGCCAGACTTAGTTCAGGAAAAATAAGCATATCCAGGCTGTTCGGATCAAAACCGCAGTGGTAAATCTCGGTGTCGATACCCCGCGCTTCCGCTTCTTTGGCCAATTTTTTGAACATGGTGGATTTTCCGGAGCCCGGGCGGCCCTTGACGAAAATCCGCGTGCGGAGGTTTTCCGTCAAGTTCGGAACGTAATCGAGGGCTCCTTGCCACGTGGCAGCGCCGAGAAACCGGCGGGTGACGTTCGCTTTCTTCGAGCGGAATGGGACCAAATATTCGTCGGCAAACTCCGCCGTGATTTGATTGGCGCGTTCGCGGTCTAAATGATCGATGTAGAATTTCTCCCATTCGTCATGGATGCGCAGCGTTTTTAAAAAGGAGTCGTAAGCCTTCGCGTAAAGCGCGGCGATTTCCTGCTCCAGATCCTTCGTCCGCGCTTCCACATCGTCGATGAAACCGCTTCGCAGCGCCGCGGCAGCGTCAATTACGCGAATTTCCGTCCCCTCCAGAACGGGATCGGCGCTCCAGGCGTTTCCGTCGACGATGCCGATTCGCGCTTCCTCCAAAATGATGCCTTCCAGCTGCTCGCTATCCAACGTCTCATGTATATAGTGTTTCGTCCAGCCGTTATCTTTCCACGCCGCCGCCAATTGGGCAAGCACTTGCGAAGTCCCCGATCCGATCCGTCCGTCGATGACAAATACGGTATCCAGTCCGTTTAAAATGGAATCGTACAACGTGTACAACCCCACTGCCGTATTGCCGCGCCCGAAATAATGCTTTTCCAGACCTGCCATTTTCGTTCACGCTCCTTTATCTCACTCGCGTTGCTAACACCTTATGGTATGCCGGCAGCCGTTTCTGTGTGAATGCCCAGCGTGCCGCCCGGCATGCCCTCGGCTCGCCCTGACGAGTGATTGCGCTCCGGAATAAAAAAATCTGCTTGCCGCCTATTCGGCGCAAGCAGAACATTTTGCTCATTAGCGATTCAGGTTCAAGGTTTTGCGTTCCTCCAATAATCGTAAGCGTGCACCACGTTGCCTGCGTAGGAGGGGGAATCTTTCAACAAACCGGGCAGCTTCGCCAGCTCTCCCTCCATGTATTCCGCTCCTTCCTCGAAGAAGGTAATGTGGTTGCCTTCATGGCTTTCTTTCATTTCGACCGAAAGGAGGATCGGCTTGCCCAATTCGTCCGCAAAACCGATTTCTTCTTTGGCGACGTTGACGATGCCGTTCGAACCGGCCGCGGAATCCCGAAAAGCCATCAATGACACGTGGTCCATGCGCTGGATCATCCATTTGCTGATCGACATGTCCCCGCCCGGGACTTTATATTTGTCGAGCCAAACCGCCAAATCCATGCTCGCTTGCAAACGGGAGTCCTTTTTCAGCTCCGTGACGAACGCATCCAGGTTGGAGGTCCATTCCGAAAGGACCCGCTGCGGATCGGACCTCCATTCCGGAAGCACGTAGGGCTCGATATCCAAATGGATGCCATGGAAACGTTCATCTCCCTGAACCGAGCGGTTGTAGTCCTTGACGTATTTGACCAGTTTCATCATTTTGGGACGGCTTTCCTGCAGCGCCCAGATCGGATGTCCCCCCATGGCGTGCACTTCAATGCCTGCGGCCGAAGCCTGTTTGACGAAAGTTTGATACGCGCTGAAAGGCTGCTCCAAATCCAACCGGACATAAAGCCAGTTCAGCTTTTTCTCTTTGGCGAAGCCGATGATCTCCTGAGCGTTCTGAAGCACCTGGTTTGCTTCCCAGATATAGGTACCCCTTACCATGGAATCCCGAACGACCGGATCCGCATCGGGAACGTTGCCCTCCGGGTCGGGGTCCGGGGCCGGTTCGGGGGCCGGACCGGGTCCCGGCTGATCACCGCCCCCGCCGCCGCTAGGCATGTTTTCCCAATAACGGAAGTCATGGATGGCCAGTCCCGCAAAAGAGGAATGAGCGCCCAGCCGGCCGGTCAGATCCGATAAGGATTGGTTCATCTGCTCTTTTTGCTGCCCGTAAAAGGTCGTGTAGCTTTCGCCCGGCATTTCCTTCGTGTTGACGCCGATCAGCACTTTTTTGCCGAGTCGGTCGGCTAGGTCGAGCTCGTCTTGGGACAAGGCGATAATGCCGTGTTCCGAATCGACGTCATTCCGGTAAGCCAGCACCGTGACATGATCGAATTGCCGCATCAGCCATTCGTTGAGCGCTTCGCCCCCGGAGGCGCTGTAACCGTCAAACCAGAAGGGAATGTCGATTCCGAGTTCGAGCCCCGAGCCGGATGTTTTGCCTAGAAAAGCCGATAGGTTGCTCTCCCATGTTTGGATGACTGCATCATGATCCGCTGCCCACTGGGGAAGAACATAAGGTTCTATATCGAGATGGATTCCATCGAACCGGCTTTCGGGCGAGGCGCCGGCATTGTACTCCATCGTCCATTCGGCAAGTCCTAACATGCGCTCCCGATGTTCCGTCAGCGCCCATCCTGGATCACCGCCAAGCGCATGGACGGCGACGCGTTCCTCATGCGCGTGCTGCACGAACGTTTCATAGGTCTTTTTAGGCAAATCCCGATTGATTTGCAGGTAGATCAGATTAATGCCTTCATTGCGGGCGAACTCTAGTAATTTTTCTCCGCCATCCTCGATCAGTTCCGTCTGCCATACCCAAGTGGCCTTGACGTCCTTCGACGGGGCGCTGAATCCCGTAAGCAGGATCGCCGCCAGAAACAGCAGGGCAGTGAGCCATCGAGAATTTTTGACAAACATAATTTCCCTCCATTCCTATGCGAGGACTCGCGATCCTCATGTAGTAAACGGAGTAATTATAGCATTGATCCCCCAAAAAAAGATGAGCCCAAGTCCTTAAAGAACGGGCTCATGCAAGTCGCGCGAAATCAAGAATGCCTAAAAGGAACTATGCCGGCCGCGGAAAACGGCCTGGAATGGTCGGAGAAAGAGAAATACTGGAAGGTATTAGGGCCAACTGCGCAGGAGAAAAGTTACGGTTCATAGATCATTTTCCGCGTCATGCCCCCGTCGATCACCAAATGAGTCCCGGTTACGAAGGAATTGTCCGGATCTGCCAAATAGAGGCAAGCCTTGGCGATATCCTCCGGTCTGCCTACCCTGCCTGCCGGATGTTGTTCGTGATCGGCCGGTTTTAGCGAATCGTAGTCTTGCGTTTCGATCCAGCCGGGGCTTATGCAATTGACGCGGATCTGGTCCGGTCCGAGGGAAACGGCCATGGCATGGGTCAGGGCCACGATGGCCCCTTTCGAAGCGGCATATGCCTCCGAATTGGGTTCCGACATCAGCGCGCGCGTGGATGCGATGTTGACGACGGCTCCCGAAACGCCGTTCCTTTTCATGGAGCGGGCCGCTTCGCGGGTCGCGAGAAAGCAGCTTCGCACGTTCGTGTTCAGCACGTCGTCCCATTCGCCGACGGACAGCTCAAGCGGCGATTTCCAGCGGGACACCCCGGCGTTGTTGATCAGCACATCGATTCTGCCGTATTCATCCTCCGCGGCTTTCATCAGCTTCCGGATATCCTCTTCTTTGCGCACATCGCAAGGCACGAAGATGGCTTGTCTGCCTTCGTTGCGGATCGCAGCCGCAGCAGCCGCGCCTTGATCTTCGTTCAGATCCGCCATGACGAGTTTTGCCCCTTGTTCGGCAAATGCTTTGGCTATGCCGTACCCGATGCCTTGGGCCGCTCCGGTGACAACCACGACGATATTTTGAAATGTCATATGGATTCCTCCTTTATTCTAGCCTTACCCGATGCTTCTACTTTAGATTCAATCGTCTTCCCATTCAAGCATATTGCAAAAACAAAAAGACCACATCCTTTGGTAGATGCAGTCCAATCATTTGCTTTTGCCATCGGTACGCGTCATAAACGCTCATAATTCCGGTAACGCGCCCCCGCCTCGGCTTCGCCGGCAAACCGCATACGGCGCTCAAATCCTTTGAACCGGGTGCCTTGAAACGTAAGCCTTCCCGTATCCCCTTCCGCGCATAATCCGAACTGTTTTCCGCTGACGGGAAACTCCATGCGGTCCCCGCTTTCCACTTCGAACGTAATATAGTAGACCGTATTCGTATGGCTGGTCATCTGATCATTCGGCTCATGCGTATGGCGCTGGTTGATTTCGGTCCGTTTGCTGACGATCCGGGAGTCGACCGTGAGAACAGGCTGTTTGTTGTTCCGCCCCCACTGCAGCAATCCTCTGCCGACAGACACGGCAATGATACCGATAACGGCGACAAAAAAGATCGGCATGACTTTTCCGAAGAAGTCGAACATCCAAAATGACGAATCTCCTGGCATGCTTCCCCCTCCTTTTCGACTTTAGGCTGAGCGATGCTCCTCAAGCGGGCCTGTTCATAACAAGTATATGCGGGGGATATGACAAAAAAACCACTAGTCCTTGTCAGACGAGCCTTTTCCGAACTTTTTCCCTGATATTCGTACCGGACAACCGTTTTTCCGCCGGACGCAAAGAAGCGAAGAACCACCGTTCTTCGCTTCTTCCTTTTACAACACTCTCCACGTTGCACCGCCGTCCGTCGTTTGCAAAAGCCTCGAGCTCCGCTGCTCGCTGTTTCCGATCAGAAGCCAGCCTACATGCGGCGACGCAAATTGCAGCTTCACGACTTCGGGATACTCCCGAAGCTTTTGCTGCAGCACTTCGTTCTTCGTGATTGCAAGCCATGTCTTGCCCTGGTCCACCGTATGGTACAGCGTACTGCCGACAAGCGCCCAGCCTTCAGCGGGATTGATGAATGTAGGCCGCAGGGATTGGTTCAACCCTTCGCTCGAGGGAAGGCCGAAGTTGACGAATTTCCACGTGTCGCCGCCATCCTCCGTGAAATAACCGTTGTATTTCGTGCTGTCTCCAAGCTTGCAGCCGATCGGAATCCATCCGTCCTTATGCGACCCGAAAAATTGAAGGTTGCCGGCCGCATAGGAAATGCACGGCTTCAGCTTTTCCCGGTCAAAAAACGCCGGGCCCGAAGTCCATTTTTTGCCCCCGTCCTTCGTCCGGTAAAGCTTGGGTTCCCCCAATTCCTGAATCATGGCGTATCCGTTCATGGAGTCGGTGAAGTTTATCCCTACCGTATAACCCAGATGAGGAATCGGGGCGCCGGTTTCGGATCTTCCTCGATCGTACACCGTGTTCTGCATCGCGATATTCCAGACGGCCCCGCCGTCATCGGTGCGGTAAAGCACCTTAAGCTCCTTGCCCGTCGACGACTCTTCCGTCGTCATGAGCCAGCCGTGCTGCGGCGAATTGAAATGGATCGCGGAAACCCTGTTCTTTTGGGGGATCGAGGAAATGTTCCAATTTTCTCCCCCGTCGCTCGTATGAAGCACGATCGTCTCCGACATGCCTGCGGGATCGCGGACGATCCAGCCGTTTTGCGGATCCGTAAAATAAACGTCCTTTCCATACCTGGGATTCGCTGCGAACTGCACGTTCGCCGACGGCGAAATGTTGACCCAGGTCCGGCCGTTGTCCTCGGTCAAATACATGCGAAGTTCATTGCGGGTTAATCCCCAGGCAATGCCCTGAGTTTCGCTTAGAAGCTGGAATTCCGTAAGTTTGGTTTGAATTTTATATTTGCCTGCATCATGGTTTACCTTGTTCGCTTCGCTCGGCGCCACCACCGTTAGGGTCTGGCCGTCACCGGCCGCCGATTCGGCGGAATCCTGCAATGCGGGAGCCGACGCCGGTTCCGCGGTCTGTCCCTCCTCGGAAGAACATGCGCTTAACAATAGGCTGCACAGCAAAGCGATGCCAACGAGTTGTCTGCCCCACTTCATCCTAAGTTCCTCCTCTCCTGAGGACAGCCTGTCCTTTCAAAGAAGCCCCCAACTCAAATAATATAACATATCGGCAGAGTTGAGCCAATTCCGGCAGGTCGTCGGCGGGACCGTCAGATACGGCAATCCCAAAAAAAGGATTCGGGGGCGTCTTGAAGCAAACGAAAAAAGCGCCTAAACCTCCCGGTCGGGATATAGACGCTTGACACGTAAAACATAAACCATGTTCAGCTGTTTGACCGCTTCGATCTCTGAATTTTTAGGAGTGCTTCCGGCCTACTGCTTCACCCACGCGGTACGCAAATCCATCTCGCGAATGCATTCTTCGCTGTCATGCCCGTCGTTGCCGATGAGCGGCGTAACCGGATATGCCTCCATCTCTTCGTCGGAATATGTTTGCAAGAGCGAGCTTAACGAATGAAAAGCCGTGTTTTCTTCATTCAGCCAGTCCTTCATCGCTTCCTCCGGCAAAATGGCGGGCATGCGGGATTCCTCGAAATCCCCGATCAGTCCGTTAGCCCCGGTCATGACCAGCGTGAACGTTCGCAGCGGCTCGCCGTGATGGTCTTTCCAGATTTCATACAAGCCGGCGACCCCGAACATCCCGCGGTTTTTCAGCACGACGCGGACGGGGTAAGCTTTTTTGCCTTCCTTTTTCCAATAATAAAAGCCGTTGCACGGAATGACGCACCGCTGTTTTTCGATCATTTTGCGGTACGTGGGATTTTCCTTTACCGTATGCAGATCGGCATTGACCGCATCCTTCCCCCAGTAGGGAATGAAGCCCCAGCGGAATTCGTCCAGGACGCGTTCGCCGTTTTGCTGAAGTATGACCGGCGTGAACTGGGTCGGGCTGACGTTGTATCGGTTTTTGTAGTAATACATCACGCGGTCAACCTGAAAATGATCCATGATCATCGGCAGGTCGGCAGCCATTGAATAACGCTGGCACATGCAGCATCACCCTCCTCTTTGGACGTTAGTTTCCGCCAAAAGAGGAAAATTATGCATGAGTCCATGAGAAACACCGTTAAACCGCGATCCCTTCAATTATATATCGCGCGTGATAAGCTGGTCGCGTCTTGGCCCCACCGAAATGTATTTGGCTTTGGCCTGAACGGAAGCTTCAATGAAAGCGATATAACGCCGGGCCGCTTCCGGCAATTCCTCGAACGTGCGCGCTTGCGAAATGTCGCTTTTCCATCCTTCGAACGTCTGGATGACCGGTTTGGCATGCTCCAGCTCGGCGCTTACCGGAAACCGGTCCGTCACCGTTCCGTCCTGCAGCTCGTAAGCGACGCAGACCGGAATTTGATCCAAATAGCCCAAAACGTCCAGGTTGGTCAAAGCGATTTCGGTCGCGCCTTGGACCATGCAGCCGTAGCGGGTCGCCACCGCGTCAAACCAGCCGACCCTTCTCGGACGGCCGGTCAAAGCGCCGTATTCGCCCGCGTCGCCGCCGCGCCGGCGCAATTGTTCCGCTTCTTCCCCCTCCAGCTCGGAAACGAACGGACCTGCTCCAACGCAGCTGGAATACGCTTTGACGACGGCAACAACGCTGTCGATGGCGGAAGCAGGCAATCCCGCGCCAACCGTCGCGAATCCCGCCAACGTCGACGAAGAAGTCGAAAACGGATAGATGCCGTGATCCGGATCGCGGAGCGCGCCAAGCTGCCCTTCCAGCAAAATGGTTTTCCCGTTGCGGTAAGCGTCATTCAGCATTTGCGTCGTGTCGACGACGTATGGCCGCAGCTTTTCTCCTTGCGCCTTTAAGGTTTGGAACAAATCTTTCGCCCGCATGGACGGTTTCCCGTACATATGCTCAAGCAGCACGTTTTTGGCGTCGAGCATTTGTTCCAATCTTCTCATCAACCGATGCTCATCGTACAGGTCGGCGACCTGAATCCCGAGCTTCGCATATTTATCGGCATAAAAAGGAGCGATCCCCTGCTTGGTGGAACCAAAACTCCGCGCGCCCAAACGTTCCTCTTCCAATTCGTCAAACAAGCGGTGCACCGGCAAAACGATCTGCGCCCGGCTTGATATGGCAAGCTTCGGTTCCGGCACGCCCCTGGCCACCAGCTCATCCCGTTCTTTTAACAATACATCCGCATCCAAGGCGGTTCCGGGGCCGATGACATTGACCACATCGGGATTAAACACTCCCGAAGGCAACATATGCAGCGCAAACTTCCCGTACTCATTGATGATCGTATGACCCGCATTGCTGCCTCCCTGGAAACGCACGACATAGGAAGAATCCGCAGAGAGAACGTCCGTCATTTTCCCTTTGCCTTCATCTCCCCAGTTAGCTCCTACAATCGCTGTGACTGGCAATTCCATTTCCTCCCCATCGCTTGTGTTCATGTACATTGATTAGTATAATTTCGATAAATATATAAGTGAAATTGATATTAATAATCCAAGACATAAACAGGAGTAATAGCAATGGACATCAACATGGAGTGGTATCGCGTTTTTTACTGGACGGCCAAGCTGGGGAGCTTCACGAAAGCGGCGGAAGAGCTGCATATTTCGCAGCCCGCGGTCAGCCATACGTTGAAGCAGCTGGAGGGCAGCCTCGGAGGGCCTTTGTTTTTTCGCACGTCCAAAGGAGTCGTTCTCACGGCCGAAGGCGAGGTTTTGTTTCAATACGTTGAACAAGCCATTCACCTGCTTGAAGTCGGCAAGAAAAAAATTGCGGAAATGCAAAATTTATTGCATGGAGAAATCCATATCGGCGCCAGCGATACGTTATGCAAGCATTACCTGCTGCCTTACCTCGAGCAGTTTCATGCGAAGTACCCGGAAATTCGCGTGCATGTTACGAATCGTACGACGCCGGAAACCTTGGCGCTTTTAAAAGAAGGAAAAATCGACTTCGGGATCGTCAATCTCCCCGTGTCGGACCCCAAAGTCGATTTCCGCCAAAGTTTGGTGCTGCAGGATTGTTTGGTGGGCCATCCGCAATACGTTTCCCTAACGCAGGCTCCGTTTCCCCTGGCTTCCATCGGCCAATTTCCATTGCTGCTGCTGGAGCCCGGAGGAAGCACGCGGCATTATCTTGACGAGTACGCAAAATCCAACGGCGTCGAGTTGAGGCCCGAATTTGAATTGGGAAGCCTTGATTTATTGGTCGAGTTTGCTCGAAGCGGCTTCGGTTTGACGTTTATCGCCCGCAATTTCGTTATGAATGAACTGGCAACGGGCAAACTGATCGAAATTCCGCTGGATCCGCCGATCCCGGAACGACGCGTCGGGATTGCAACTTTAAAGGGCGTCCCGCAATCGGCAGCTTCGAAAAGCTTTATTGAGTTTTTACCATAGTTTTCGTGTCCCATGGACCCCTGTCCCCTTGCACATGCTGCCGTTCAAGGGGAGCGCACTCCCTTTGACATCCGCACTGCACATCCGTTTGCTTGTGCTTAATTAAATCCCAAAAAGCATCCCCTTTGGAATGCCTTTCATCAAATTCGCAGGCAGCCGGGAAATTCCCGGCTGCCTTGCTGTGCCCGCTTCGTCCTTGAGTCATCTCTCAACTGGAAGCGGGAAATAGTGTTGTTATGGCGGGCAACGCCCAATCATAAATTTTCATATGGAGAAATCCGGCTCACGGTCCCGGTAATAATTAGCAAGGAACTGCTTGGTCCGGTCGGATTTCGGGTGCGCAAATACTTCTTGGGGCGTACCGTCCTCCACGATGATACCCTTATCAAGAAACAGCACTCTGGTGGCGACCTTGCGGACAAAATCCATTTCATGAGACACCAGCAGCATGGTGTTTCCTTCCACGGCCGTTTGCCTGATTGTATCCAGCACTTCACCGGCCAGTTCGGGATCAAGCGCCGACGTCGGTTCATCAAACAGCAGAAGCTTCGGCTCCATCGCCAGAGCGCGGGCAATAGCCACACGCTGCTGCTGTCCGCCGGACAACTGCTTAGGGTAATGATGGACCCGATCGGATAAGCCCACTCTTGAGAGCTGCCATGCGGCGATTTTTCGCGCTTCATCCTTCGGCATTTTTTTGACGACCACTAAACCCTCCATCACATTCTCCAGAGCTGTCTTTTGCCGAAACAGATTGAACTGCTGAAAAACCATGGCCGTGCTTTTGCGGAGCTCCAGCGTCTCCGATCTGGATCTCTTGGAGATATCGACCATAAGCTCGTCCATGGCAATCGTTCCGGCATCCGCTGGCTCGAGCAGATTGATCGATCGCAGCAAGGTGGATTTGCCGGCGCCCGAAGAGCCGATAACGGCCACCACATCGCCTTGTTGAATCGTTAAGTCGATTCCGTTCAGGACGGTGTGACCCTGGAATGATTTCGTTAAACCGCGAATCTCAATCAAAGATCACATCACCCTTTCTTTTTCTCATACTTCTGAAATCAATGTCCAGCCGCTTCTCCAAATAAGCAATCACACGCTCGATCAGGATGGTCAATCCCCAGTAGATCAAAGCAAGCGAGCAATAGGATTCAAAGAAACGAAGATTGTTCCCGGCCAGGATCCTGGATTGCGCCGTCATCTCCACGACCGAGCACACAAACGCCAGCGATGTGCCCTTCATCAGTCCGATCAATGCGTTGCCTAAGGTCGGCAGCGCCACGACGAACGCTTCCGGAAGAATGATACGTCGTAATACTTGACCGTAGGTCATTCCCAATGACTGCGCCGCTTCGATCTGGCCCTTGTCGACGGATTGCAGGGCGGCCCGGATCACTTCGGAGCTATAAGCCGCTTCGTTCAACGACAAGGCCAGCAGCACGTAGAATATCGAAGGGATGGAGTTCACGTTGTAGCCGGTATCATGGTAGTAGTTATAGTATTTCAGCAGCAGCGGTATTCCGGCGTAAGACATATAAAGCTGAACGAGAATAGGTGTCCCCCGGGTAAAGGAGATGAACACTGTGCTGAGCTGAACCAGCACGGGGATCCTTTTCATCCGGATAATCGCCAGCAGAAGCCCAAGCAGGAGCCCGGCCAGCATGGAAATCGCCGTCAATTCCAAAGTTACGGGTAGATACTTTAACAGTTGGGGAATCAGGGTAAAGACAAGCCCGACATCAAATAGATTAGGCATAAAGAGCGCCCTTTACTGAGTTTCCGGGGCGAAATCGCCCTTCAAATATTTATTGCTTAACTTGGAAATCGTGCCGTCCTCGATTAAAGCCTTGATCCGCTGATTCACGTCTTTGGTCAGCTGTTCACTCTGCTTGCCTTTGCTCAAGATCAGATAGCTGTACGGCACGCCAATCCGGTCGGAATCCTCTTGGGACAGCGGAATGGACTTCAGCTTCAGCCCATATTCATCGATGTACATTTGAAGCATGGCGGAGTCAATCAAGTTGAAATCCGACACACCGCTCTCCACGTTCTGCAAAATGACCGCCATCTCCGCCTCGGAATACTTCAAATTCACTGGAGTTTTTGCCGCCTTTTTGTTGTAATTCTCCAAGGCCACCGTATAGTTGACGCCAGGGCTTACCTCCGTCGTTTTCCCCTCCAGATCGGCGAAGGACTTGATATCGTTCCGGTCCGCCGCCACCGCGATCACAAACTTATTTTTGAAGATCGGATTGGAAAAATTGTATTTTTCCCGTCTCTCCTCATTGCTGGCAAAATTGTTGGCTCCGATTTGATAACGGTCGGAATCCAGTCCCGCAAATATCGAAGAAAATTCCGTTTTCTCGATACTCGCCTCATATTGGGGCAGACCTTCGAAAATTGCCTTCACCACCTGAATATCGTAACCATCGAGTTCATTATTGTCATTGACGTAAGAGAAAGGCTTGGGCGCTCCGCCCGTCGCGATTACGATTTTTGTCTTCCCGCCAGTTGCGGCGCTTCCCTCCGCTACCGCCTCCCCGCTGGAATCACTGTTCCCGCAGGCTGCAAGCCCCACCAGCATCGTCATGGCCGACAAGCTGAGTCCAAGTGTTCTCCATATGCTCTTCAACTAGATATCCCCCTTGCTTTCGTCAAAAATTTTTGAGTCGGGTCCGAGCTCTTTTCTTGCCTGCCATGAGGCTGGGACCATAACTTCTCGAAATCGATCTGATCCCAGAAACGGGTGTTATAATCGAGAAAAATGCCGGTTTTTTTCTTGTCGCTTTTCGCCAGATCCCTTAAATAAGTGTTGTTCTTAAACGCCGGAATCTCATACAGGTCACGAGCATATCCCCAAATATTCTTGAAATCGACAATACGGTTGCGGATCGGACCGAGATTCTTGAAATAGTAAGTGTCAAACCGCGCAAGAGTCACAAACAGCCTGACGTCAGAATCGGTGACATAATCGCCGAACAGAAAACGCTTCGTCTCCAGCCGTTCCTCAATGGCGTCGAACGCGGCGTACAGGTGCTCAAAGGCATCGTTATACGCTTCGATAGACTGGGCAAACATTGCTTTGTAGACACCATTGTTGACGTTATCGAACAGGTAATCGTTATATTTATCGATCTCTTCCCTTAAATGCTCCGGGTACAGCTCCGGCGCTCCTGGTTTATGAAACGCTGCGAATTCATTCTCCAGATAGTTGGTCAGCCATACATAATCGTTATTGACCACTTTTTTGGTCGTCACGTCAACGATAGCCGGCACCGTCGCTCTGCCCGGATAATCCGGATCGGCATTGGCATACAGTTCACTTAGAAATTGCACGCCCAGTACCGGGTCCACATTGTTCTCATCATAGATGAATTCCCATCCCAAATCCTGTTCATGCCTGCCGTGCCCAACCAGATTGATGCTGATCGCCTCTTCCAGTCCCAGCAATTCCCGGACGATCGAAGCACGGTTGGACCAGTGGCAGCCTTTGGCCCAGATCAGGCGGTAGCGGCCCGCCTCGACCGGCAGCTTGCCCTCTCCATCGCCGAAAGGAGTTGCAAAATAATTATTCTGCCGGACAAAAAAGCCTTTCTCATCAATCTCATGCTCGATTTCTTTCGGCCGTACCCGAACATTCGCTTTTGTGGACATGGACCATACCTCCTAAATTTTTAACATATTCCCAATCCAAACTTGTTCACAGCCTCACACGCTTATGAAAAACGGAATTACTCAATGAATCCCATTTCCTGCAGCATGTCTGGGTCCCGGTACAAGGCCATACCGGTCTTCATTCTTCGAAAGCCAAGATGCTTGTAGAACTCCACCTTGTCGGGATGCGTGTATAAAACCACGTTGCAGTGGCTTACATGCTTCAACAGGTCTTCGATAATGAGCCTTCCGAGACCCTGGCCATGGTACTCAGGAGCCACGGCGATATTGTAAATCGCCGCTTGGCCTACTCCGTCGGAGATCGCTCGACCAAACCCGATCAGTATCTCGCCGTCATAGAGGAAAGTAACGGCATAACTGTTCTCGAACGCCCGCTTATGATCCTCCGGCGGAGCACCCGACAATCCGAAGTGGCTCATGATTTGGGCCACTCGCCCCCAATCCCGGCCTTGACAGTTGTTATGAATGCTTAGTTCCATTTGTTATACCCTTCCTTCGCCATGCTCCGGATAAGCGATCAAGAGCTTTATCCAGGCCTTCCCGCCCATAGTTTCTGTCATGTCATCCCCCTCGCCTATATTCCTAGTAATCAAATGTGTTTAGATGTTTTTAAGAATAAGACAATGACAAGGAAAAATATAGTAAAAATCAGAACCCGATAAAATGCTTCATTGCATTGACATCAGGCAAAAAAAGAGATTTAATCGGTTGTATATTAAATTATTAATTGCATTTTTCCTATGTATTTTGTCGGAATAATGACACAAAAAATTGACCATGGCGGCAATTGAAACGAAAGGGGCGAGCCTGCATGAAATCGGCCAGGAAGTTTTCAAATTTATATTGTCCAATCCAGCCCAGCTTCGAGAAAGCTTTGAATACATTTCGGGAATTTAATGCAGAATCTCCCGCCATATTTAACGGAGGAATTAAATTCTCCGAATATAATGTGGGGAACATGAACCGGTTTTGGGTTATTCCCGACGGCTGTCTGCACCTCGTCATTTGTTGTCATAAGGAGCATCCGTCCGCCAACATATGCGGAAGTTTGTTCAAGAGCAGAGAAGGGATTTTTGCGCGTTCGGATTGCGATTATTTCGTTGTTTGCTTTCTTCCCGGTTATGCGGAATTTTTCTTCAAATACCCCATAGACATGTTTAGCGAGTCGGAAGTCCCCGTTCAGGATGTGATGCCCCACGCCGAGGAGCTGCTGAGGAGCATAGCGGAGCAAGCCAGCCTGGAGGATCGGGTCCGCGCGTTCGAGCGTTACTATTTAAATCACTTCAATGAGGCGTTGCAGATTAATCCGCTGATCAACTATTTGACTGAAAAAATCATCTCCTGCCACGGAACACTGAACGTCAATGAATTATCCCGCGAGACAGGCTATTCAACCCGGTACATATTGAAGGCATTCGAAAAGCATGTTGGACTCCCGCCCAAGCTGTTCAGCCGCATCATCCGGTTTCAGCATGTGATTCAATTGCTGGAGAATAACCAGTATGGTCAAACGCTGGATCATATCTATGAATTGGGCTACTTTGACCAAAATCACTTTATAAAAGATTTCAAGAATTTCAGCCTTCTCACACCAAAGAAATATGTCCAGCATATTGCAGACCGTTCATACTAAAGAAATTCAAAGGCAGCCGGGAATGTCCCGGCTGCCTTGCCGTAAGTCCGATGTATTTCCCGGATCATTCGGAAACCATCAGTCGCCCGATCCGGTCGCATTCCTCAGCAAACCAGACGTCCCCGCCGGCGGATACCGCAATGCCATGCGGTTCCGCTTTCGCGGTTGGGATCGCATATTCCGTGATTTTCCCATCGATCGTGATCCTGCCGATTTGATTGCTCGCCCACTCGGTAAACCACAAATCTCCCCGGATTCCCGGCACGATGGCGTGCGGGCGCGCATTCGGCGTCGGGATGTCATATTCCGCGATCGCGCCGCCGGGGGTCATTTTCCCGATTTTATTTCCCATAATCTCCACGAACCAGATCGCTCCGTCGGGTCCGCATGCAATTCCAACCGGTCCGGATTGTGGCGTCGGAATGTCATATTCGGTGATTTCGCCTGCCGTGGTGATCCTGCCGATTTTATTTCCCTGGTTTTCCGAGAACCAAAGCGCTCCGTCCGGCCCTTGGGTGATAAAGGAAGGATATGCTTTGGCATCGGGCAGTTCGTATTCCGTGATCTCCCCCGACGAAGTGATTTTGCCGATTTTGCCTGCATTCATCTCCGTGAACCATACGGCTCCGTCCGGTCCTTCCGCAATTCCGAAAGGCGCCGCGTTGGCGCCTGGAAGCGTGTATTCCTTCAAGGAACCGTTCGCCTGCAATTTCCCGATGCGATTCGCATGATATTCGGTGAACCATATGTCCCCCCGAACATTCGAAATGATCGACATCACGCCCGCTTGCGGGGTCGGGACTTCAAACGATGACATCTCGCCGCCGTCGGTGATTCGCCCGATCCGGTTTCCTTTTTGCTCCGTGAACCATAAGGCACCGTCTTTGCCGCAGGCGATGCCGTACGGGCCCGATTCGGGTTTCGAAACCGCATATTCAACGAAAGTCGTTTTCATAGGTTTACCCTCCTTAAAAGTTCATCATTGCTGCTTCATGGTACGCATCGTCTCTATATCTCCGCTGACGATCGCACCCATGAACTTTTGGATGACGGCGATCTCCAAGTCCCACCATCTCAGGTCAAGCAGCTCTTCTATGATCTCCGGCGAAAAGCGCTTCCGTATTTCCTTAGCCGGATTCCCACCTACGATCGTGTACGGCGCAACATCGTTCGTGACGACGGCTTCCGCGCCGATGACCGCCCCGTCGCCGATCCGCACGCCCGGCATAATCGTTGCCCGCCTGCCGATCCATACATCGTTGCCGACGATCGTATCGCCTTTGATCCGCAGCTGCTCCAACGTCGGCGCGTATTGCTCCCATCCGTGGCCAAAGAGGTTAAACGGATAGGTCGAACCATCCATCCTGTGATTGCCGCCATCCATCATAAACCGCGTTTCCGGGGCAATGGAGCAAAACTTGCCGATGATCAGCTTGGTCCCGATCACTTCGTAATGGTACAGGACTTGGTCCTCAAAGGACTCGCCGTTCGCCGAATCGTAATAAGAATAATCACCTGCGATGATGTTGGGCTTCGTAATCGTATTTTTAATAAACTGCACATTGCGGTATCCGGGAATCGGGTATTTTTCGCTGGGGTTCGGTCCTGTCATTGAACTATCATCCTCCGTCGTAATAGATTAAAACCGCCCGACCCAGGGACAACCAATCATAAAAAAAGCCCCTGTTCCGGACATCCGGACAGGGGCAGGCAGACGCAAGCCGCGGTTCGCTCCCTCGAAGGGAACGTCTCGCTGCACGTCCATATCTATAAAAGCCCGCACTAATCCTATCCGGAAAAATGATCGTCGATCTCGATTTTTCGCTGGAATAGGATTAGTAGATCATTGGCCTTGAGTTCACCCTTTCAATACTGGTTGGATTAACCATATCACACGCTTGAAAAGCAATCAACTACGCTTTGAAAAAATCCGCCAACACGGGGGCAATCGCATCAGGGGATACATCGTGTCCTTGACCTGTCAAAGCCATATATTCGGCATGTTTGACGCGATCCGCAACAGCTTGTGCCGCATCGCGAAACATCGGTTCGCTTTGGTCGCCATGGATCGCCAGCGTGGCAGCGGTTATGGAAGACCATTTACCGGCCGGCAAAGGTTTGCCCGCCATGACTTCCCGGGAGATCATGCCGTCATAGGCCAATGTATGCGCCGTTTCCTCCATCTCCTGCCACATCGGGTCTGCTTTCATCGGAGCCAGGTATTCTTCGGGAATGAGCAGCGCTTGCGTCATAAATACCTCAACGGCTTTTCCCCGGTTCCCCGCGTCGATGGCAGCCTGGATTTGCTCGACATAATCTTCCGGCAGCGGTGGACGGCTGTCATCCAAAATAAGCGGAGGCTCATACAAAGCCAGTTTCCGCACTTTGCCCGCAAGGCGGTCGGCTGCCTCCAACGCCAGGATCGCTCCCGAAGAAATTCCGTAAACGTATGCGGACCCGCCTGCTGAATCAATCAACGCCTCGATATCTTCGATTTCCCGCTGCACCGTATAAGGAAGCGTATCCCCGCTATCTCCGCGCCCCCTCCGATCGTAGTTTATCACGGTAAAATGTTCAGACAGCAGTCCTGCCAGCTGAATCCATTGCGGGTGTGAACGCGTCCCCAGCGCACCTGGGACGATAATCACCGCGTCCCCTCTTCCCGATTGCTCGAATGCGATTTCCGTACCGTCTTTTGAAATGACCTTATTCATCATATCTCTCCTCAGCATGTATTGGAGCTGCTGGCGCCATTCGTTGGAGTTTTGGATGCCGGTTTCTTTAGCTCCTATAACACAAGTATGCCACAAAAGGAATATTCCTGTAAAGGTATATTTTAATTGTCTTCATGATTTCCACCGACATTCCTTCTCCGGGGCAGCGATGCCATGGACGGGATCTCCGCCAAAGCTATTTTTATTGCAACGTTAATAAAGATTCTGTAAAATCCATACATACAGATTGTACCATTCAAACCATTTCATAAACCTATTTTTGACGGGAGATGAATTGCCCAATATGACCATTTATGTCGTTTTGCTCCGGGGCATCAACGTCGGCGGACATAACAAAATCAAGATGGCCGAGCTTCGGGAGGTTCTCGAAAAAGCGGGCTGCCGGCAGGTACGGACTTATATCCAAAGCGGAAACGTCGTGTTGGCCTCCGGTCTGGACGGAACGTCTTTGCGGGAGCTGATCGAAAGGGAAATCAACGCCGCGTTCGGCCTTAACGTTCAAGTGATCATCCGCAGCAAGGAAGAGTTTGAAGCGATGATAAAAAATTGTCCTTATGACGACGCCTCGCTGCAGGAAGGAGAAACGCTCCATGTATCGATGCTTTCAGGCCTTCCCTCGGCTGAAGGCATGGAAAAGCTGGCGGCGGTGGATCGCGGCATCGACGAATATACGATCATCGGCACCGAACTCTACATGTTCGTCCGCAACAAATTCAACGAATCCAAGCTGGCGGACAGTTTGGGCAAGTTGGGCACCCCCGGCACGGTGAGGAATTGGAAGACGATACGAAAGCTGGAGAGCATGGTTCAAGAGCTGCAGCCGTGATAAAAAAAGCGAAGGAATTCAACGGGCGGATCGCCTGGCGTTCCTTCGCTTTTTTTAGGTTTTTCCTGCAGGGCTACCCCGTCAGCCACACCGTTGAAACGAAAACTCCCTATCCCTTCGTTCCCCCCTGCATGCTGAATCCTTTGGACATAAACCGCTGCGAAAGAATGTACAGCACGATGGACGGAATCGCGTAAAGCACCGAAAATGCCGCCAGCCTGCCGTAGTCCACCATCCCGTATTGGCCGAAAAACTGGTATAACTTCAAGGAAGCAGGGAAATTTTCCGGGCTTTGCAGCAAAATGTAAGGGACAAAAAAGTTGCCCCAGCTGCCGGAGAACGTAAAAATCGCCACCGTGCAAATCCCCGGCACCATCAGGGGCGCCACGATTTTCCGGATGCCCGTAAACACCGAAGCGCCGTCCACCCATGCCGCCTCCTCCAAATCTTCGGGAACGGAGTCCATAAAGTTTTTGATCATCCAAATGCCGTAAGGCATGGACGAAGCAACGTAAAAAAGCACGACGCCGACGACGTTGTCGTACAGCTTTAAAGTCAAAAACAACTGATACACGGGGACCATCACCGCGGTGATCGGCAGCGAGGTCATAAACAGAATGGTCAGCATGAACGGTTTTTTGAACTTCAACTGATAGCGGGATAACGGATAGGCCGCCAGCAGCGCCAGAAGAACGACGATCACTGCTTGCCCGAGCGACATCAACAGGCCGATGGCAAACGCCCGCTGGTTTTCGCGGCTCGTCAGCACATCCACGTAGTTCCCCGGGGTTACCTGCTTGGGCATTTTGAGCGATTGCATCGCATTCGGATCGACGGAAGCCACGAGCACCCACAATAGCGGCAGCAGAAAACAAATCCCGATGAGCGACAAGACGACATAAGGAAGGATTCGATAGATAAGTTTGCGCTGTTTGGCGTTCATACGAAATCTCCTTTACTTTTTGAACGAACGGATATAAAACAAGCTGAGCACGATGCCGAGCAGCAGCAGAAGAAGCGAAATGGCCGTGCCGTAACCGAGCTGGTAGTTCACGAAAGCCTGGTTGTACATAAAAATCGGGAGCGTCGTCGTTTTGGTGCCCGGACCGCCGCCCGTCATGGCATAGATGAGACCGAACACGCCCAGCGTTTGCAGCGTGACGAGCATCGCGTTGGTCGTGATCGTTTCCCGGATGTAAGGGATGGTGATGCGCAGCAAGATTTGCAGCTTGGACGCGCCGTCCACGACGGCGGCCTCTTCGATTTCGCTTGGCACGTCATCCAGCGCCGCCTGAAAAACGAGCATGGAAAAAGCGGTACCGTGCCATATGTTCGCAAGGATGACGGTCAGCATCGGAACGGTAAACAGCCAGGTGACCGGAGAGATGCCAAAAAACGAAATGATCGCGTTCAGCGTGCCTTCGTCCCCAAAAAAGCTGTACAAGCATAAGGCGCACACGATCTCGGGCGTGACCCATCCGGCCAATACGACGGTGCCGATGACGCGCCGGAACGTCTTGTTTTTATGCTTCATTAGCAGGGCGATCAGAAAACCGAGCACCTGCTGGCCGATCACGGCCGATCCGATCAAAAAGACAAGCGTGTTCCATATGCTGATCCGGACCGTCGGGTCTTGAAACATCCGGGTATAATTGTCCAAGCCGACAAATTTCAGCTCTTTGGCCGCTTCACCGGTCAATGCCAAATTCGTAAAGGAATAAAAAAACGTCAGCAGGATCGGATAGATAAAAAAAAGCAGCATGATGACGATGGACGGCAGCAGGAAATAGAGCCAAGTCCAATTTCTTCGTTGAAGCTGCGGGGATGATGCCGAAATCCCTCCCATGTTGAAGCCTCTCCTTTCTCGCATGAATGCGAACACCGCATGCCCGCGCTTCGCACCGGATGACGGTTCAGCGCAGGCATGCGGTGCCGGTTATTTTTCTATTGCATGCTCCTGCCCGACGATGCGGGTGACGTCCTGCGCGTACTTGTTGGCGGCATCGGCCGCGGATGTGCCCGTGGCGACCGATTCGACCATCGTTTGGATTTGCGTCGACACTTCGGGATATTTGTCCTGGGCCGGCCGGAATTCGGCGTTTTTCAAATATTCGGTCGCGATTTCGTTAAACGGCATTTGGGTGTACTCCGGATCTTTGGCGACATCGGCGCGCACCGTGATGTTGCCGGACGACATGACAAGCTTTTGCGTGTTTTCCTTATTCAAAGCGAATTTGATAAAATCCCACGCCTCGTCTTTGTTCTTCGCGTTGCTCGGAATGGAGAGCGCCCAGCCGCCCGCCAGCGTGATCGTTCCCGGCGCCTGGCCTTTGCTGGTCGGCATCGGGGCAAAACCGAGCACGTCTTTATACTCGGGCCACGGGGAAGCCCCGCCTTCCAGGTAATTGCCCGTAATCCAGGAACCGTCGAGCGAAATCGCCAGCTTTCCTTTGGGGAGATATTCGCGCGTGGCCGTATTGCCGGCCTGCCCGTTCAACACTTTGGAGAGCGGCGGGCCCAGCTTTTCCTTCGCGATCGTCTCGATAAAAGCAAGCGCATCGTTGATGCCTTGGCTTTTGACGATCCATTTTTTGCTGGCGTCATCGTAGAGGCGTTCGCCCGTTCCGTACAGCAGCATTTCGTAGGTCTGCATCGAGGTGGCTTCCCCCGTTGCCTTGCCAAGGTTCATCCAGATCGGAACGACGTCGCTGCCTGCTTTTTCCTTGATCGTTCTGGCCGCGGCGAGCACCTCATCCCACGATTTCGGCTTCCAGTCTTCGGGAAGGCCTGCCTTCTTGAAAATCTCTTTGTTGTACCAAAGCCCCCTCGAGTCCGTATTGTACGGCACGCCGTATACTTTGCCGTCGCTGGCGGTCACGCCTTTTTTCATGGCTTCGATGAACGAGCCGTTGCTCCAATCCTCCCAACCTTTCAGCCTGTCGTCCAGCGGTTCCAGGAAGCCGGCGCTGGCATCCGAATTCAGCATGAACGTATCTTCGGTCACGATGTCCGGCGCGGTGTCTTTCGATTTGAGCGCCAGCGCGATTTTGGCAAAGTAATCCCCTTCCGAAGCCTGAATCGGCGTCGGCTTGATTTCGACGTTTTTATTCGGATAGGACGCGGACACCTCTTTGATCCATTTGTATAACGTTCCTTTTTCCCCGGTGCCGTCGTCGCGGTAAGTGATCGTAATCGTTTTCTTTTCGGTCGCAGCTTTATCCCCGCCGCCCTGGGATGGCGCGGGATCATTCCCTTGTGCTTGAGGGGCCGAGCTTGAACCCGAGTTTGAGCAGCCCATCGTCACCGCAAGCAGCAAGGCCGACGACATCAGCGCCCATTTTCTTTTTGCGAGCATCTTCATATCCCTCCTTCGTTCGCTTTGAAAGCGATTCCGTAATTCATCTTTATTGCGCTTTGTCCGCAAATATTCAGGCAGGCCGCAAAAGTTCAGAGAAACGATCTCTGGAGAATCCGGCCGATTTTTGCAGGATCGTTTTCGCCCTCCCCCATGTCCTAAAACCTATCCCGAGCGACAAGTAAAGATGAAAAAACGAAACAACGGACGATTCGGAGCTTTCATCCCCGCAGATGAAGTTAGGCAACCGATTTCGACACCTTGAAAACGACGGCGTTCGCCATGCCTGATTCAAAAGGCTGTCCCTCTTCGGTCTCATACCAGAGAAATGTAAAAATTGTAAAATGTAAATGTATTTTACTAGTGTTCAATTATCGCAAGGAGCAAAGGAGGGCCGCATTCGCAGCATTTCATTATCGATTCTAAGGAGGATATGAATTGAGCAGAAAAAAGCCGTCTAAAGTTCGCAGCTATTCCATGCTTGCGCTGAGCACCGTGCTTGCGGTAGGAATCACCTCGCCCAGCGCGGTCTTCGCATCGCCGGATCGGTTAAAGCTTCCGGAACAAACCCGAATCAGTCTCGACTCCCTGCTGAAGCAAGGGCAATCGGCAAAGGACTTGTTAAAGCAGAAAGCGCCGGATCTTCGTGCATTTTCTGCATCGAAGCAGCCTGTTAATTTGGTGGAGGAATCGGACAGCAGCGATCCCATTTCGGTCATCGTTCAGCTGCAGAACGATCCGCTGAAAGTATACGAAGTCAAACCGTCGACCCATGCACGCTCCTCGATCGACAGCTATCAGGCACAACTGAACCAGGAGCACCTGAAGTTCAAATCCGCGGCGCTTGCCAAAACTTCCGCCCAATTCACCAAGGAATATTCGAAAGTATTCAACGGTTACGCCGTCACCCTGCCGGCCAATCAGGTCGACCAGCTGTTGACGCTGCCCGGAGTCAAGGCGGTGTTCCCGAACGAGGAAGTCCATGCGCTCCCGATCGAAGAGAAGCCGGAAATGACTCCTTACATGGACGAAAGCGCGCCGCTCATCGGCGCAAACGAAATGTGGGAGTCAGGATATGACGGCAAGGGGATTAAAGTAGCCGTTATCGATACGGGCATCGATTACAACCATCCCAGCTTGAAGGATGCCTACAAAGGCGGATACGATTTTGTGGACAACGATGCCGATCCGATGGAGACGCTGCCGGATCCCAGCAAACCGGTTAAAAACGGCAAACCTTACGATACCTCCCACGGTACGCACGTATCCGGCACCATTGCCGGCCGCGGAAACCCGGAACATCCCGATACGGGCAGCGGTTGGGTCCGCGGGGTAGCTCCAGCTTCCGACCTGTACGCCTATCGCGTTCTCGGCCCTTACGGCTCGGGCAGCACGGAAAACGTCATCGCGGGGATCGAAAAAGCGGTCAGCGACGGCGTGGACGTCATCAACCTGTCGCTGGGATCCTCCCAGAACAATCCGTATACGCCGGATTCAATCGCCGTGGATAATGCCGCATTAGCCGGCGTCACCGTCGTCGTGGCCAACGGCAACGACGGTCCCGAAGCCGAAACCGTAGGCAGCCCGGCTTCCGCCCAGCTGGCGATTTCGGTCGGCGCTTCGACGCCGCCGCTCAACACGCCTATTTTCATATCGGACAGCTTAGGCACGGTCTTCGCCCAACTGGCGGCCGGTTCGGCCAAACTGGACAATACGGATGAAAAGCTGGAGCTGGTAAACGCGGGACTCGGCAAAGCGGATGATTACAAAAATGTGAATGTCGCCGGAAAAACGGTTCTCGTCTCCCGAGGCGAAATCTCGTTTGCGGAAAAATCCGAAAACGCCGCCAAAAACGGCGCAAAAGCACTCATCATTTATAACAATACGGCCGGGGAAATCAACGCCACGATCGAAGGCGCCAAACAATCCGTGCCAACCTACACCATTTCCCAGGACAGCGGACTGAAGCTGAAAGCGGCCGTCGAAAAGGGAGATAATCAAGTTGCCTTCAATTACAAGAAGGAGCAGGATTTGCTCGCCGACTTAAGCTCAAGAGGCCCTTCCCTGCCGCATTACGGCATCAAACCGGATATCACCGCCCCGGGCGTCGGCATCAAATCTTCCATTCCGGCGTTTGACGGAGACTATGCAAATGCGTATGAGGAATTGCAGGGAACCAGTATGGCAACGCCTCACGTAGCCGGTTCCGCTGCGCTCTTGCTTGAGAAAAGCCGCAAAGACGGCCTCGGCTTGAAGCCGGATCAAATCAAAGCGTGGTTGACGAACAACGCGGTGCTGATGAAAGACCGTCAGGGCAACACCTACGGCGTAAACGAACAAGGCGCCGGCCGCGTCGATTTGAAAAATACCGCCGATGCCCAAGCGATCGTCAAAGTCGAAGAGCCGTTGCCGGTTCCGCTTCAGGACGAAACGCACCACACTTCCTATTCCGGCAGCCTCTCCTTCGGCCTGCTAAAGGCTGGATCGACGGTGACACGGAAGCTAAGCATCGATAATATCGCAGGCAGCAACCAGCATTATGCCGTATACGTCGATTGGGCGAGCAACAGCGGCCTGCAGCTGATCCCCGAGCTGTGCGATATCCATCTGAAGGCCAACGAGTCTTCATATGACCTGCCGGTTACGCTAACCATTCCGGAAGGAACGCCGGAAGGCATCTATCAAGGTCATATCCAGTTCACGCAGATGAAAACCGGACATCAGCTCCATGTGCCTTTCAGCGTATACGTCGGCGAAACCTTCGAACAGCCGGCCATGACGTCCGTAGAAGTGGATCCGATTTATCTCTCTACGGCCGAAGGCGGCAATGGAATGGCTACGGTGTATTACTCGTTGAATGAGAAGGTCGAGGATTACGGCTTCTACGTATTTGGCGCAACCGCGAACGACGATAACTTATCGCTCCTTGGCCTAATTTACAGTGAGGATTTCCCAAATAAACTCGATCCGTTCTACTATTCGTTTGATTGGGATGGGACGATCATCGGTTTGGACGGAAAAGAGACGAAGTTGAACAAGGACGCTAACCCCGACGGGGTTTATGCCTTGGTTCCGGTCGTCATCAAAGCGGGCGAAGAGGAACCGATTCTGTTGGAGGACTCGCTCAAGGCATTCCTTTTGGACAATACGGCGCCTACAGCCGTGCTTCCCGAGAAAGTGACGGTAAATGCCGAGAAACCAAATGAAGGCATATTGCAAGGCAGCATTGAAGACGACTTGTTGCTGCAATATCTCGGTACCGCCCAAGAATACGTCCATGTGAAAGCGGTCGTGGATACGGCCAACAACCAGGAATTTGCGGGCACGATCGATGCTGACGACAACTTTACCGTCAAGTTCCCGTTAACGCAGGGACCGAACAAAATCCAGCTCTTCGTCTACGACGATGCCGGAAACGGTTCGGCCGTGCCGGCCAAAACCTATGAGTACGCATTACAAGACGGCAGTACGGCCGTTGGACTCGCTACGGTCCAAGAAAGCGTGTATACGAACGAACCTTTTGACGTTAACGTTCATTTCGATGGTGCCGAAGACGTTCAACGCATGACCGTCGACGTCACGTACGATGCTAAACTGAAACTGAATCAAGTGACGCCGGGCGCCAAAGACATTCAAGTCGAATCGCAGCAAAACGTCGCCGCAGCCAGCCATCCTGACGGCAAAAAAACCGTGACTTTCGGCTTCGAGCTGGACCAACCGGCGAAAACCGGCACGTTGGCCCATTTCACGTTTACGCCATCCGAACCTGGAATGTTCTCGCTGGATCTCAGCAATGTAAAATTGTGGAGCGCCGAACAGAAAGAAATTGCTGCATCGGCGTTAACCGGGATCCAAGTTAAAGTAACCGACCGGAACGTTGCGGATGATTCTCAGAGTCCTGACCAAAACAATCCGGTGACCGAACCTGACAAGGGATCGGAACAGCCGGGCGGCAACCCGTCCGCTGAACCTTCCATGGACAACCAAACATCCGGCTCCTTGCAGGTCACGAGAGAGAAATTCCAATCGGCTTCATCCGTGGAAACATCCGAAAAACCGGTGCCGAACCGAATGCCTTGCTCAAAACCTAACCCGAATCCAGGCAGCCCGGATCCCGATCCGAATCCAGGCAGCGGGAACGGAGGCGGTGCATGGTCCGGCGGAGGAGCGGCATCACCAACGCCAAGCGCGCCATCCGGCACGAAGCTGGCAGCCGGCGTGTTGACTGAAAAAGGTACCGGCGAGCAAAAAACGGCCGAACTGAACGTCGATGCCTCATATCTGACAGGACAGCTCAACAAATCGGACAGCAAAAACGCGACGGTGGACCTTAGCGACGCGTCGTTCGATTCTTATCATCCGTTCAACCTTAAGATCGGCAGTACGCTAACGGAGCAGCTGCTGAAATCGGGCAAGCCACTCATCATCAAAGGCAAAGGTTTTGAGATCCACGTTCCGGCCGGCACCCTCAAAAGCTTCGTGACGAAAGACGGGCTTGCCGTCTCGTTCAGCTTTAGCGGTACCGCTGCAGGAACGATTCAAGCCCCGGCCGGCGGCAGCGCAGGTTTCGTTTCCGGCGCCCTGACGATCAACGACCCGGCGACGGCGCTGGCTTCCCCGGTGTCCATCACGCTGGCGCTCGATGCCGGGAAGGTGAAAAACCGCGGCAAAGTCGGCATCTTCGCGAAAAACAAGGACGGCGTATGGACCTATGCCGCTTCGGGCAATAACCAAACCGGATTTGTCACGTTCCAAACATCCAAACTTGGCGCGTTCAGCGCGGTCGAAGCCCTCAAAACCTTTAACGACATCGTCCATCATTGGGCCAAAAACGAAATCGAAGTGATCGCTTCCCATTACCTGGCGAACGGCAAGGACGCAACGGATACGTATAAACCGAATGACCCCGTGACGCAAGCGGAATTCCTGTCCCTGCTTGACCGGCTTCTTGGCACAGGCAAAACATGGAGCGATCGCGCGGCCGAGACGGGTTCCAGCCATCCGTTAAGCCGCGAAGAGCTCGCCACATTGCTTGCTCAAGCATTAGGCGCCGGTTCGACCGGGGGAGGCTCTGATCTTGCCTTCAAGGATGGGGACGATATCCGGGATTCCGCCAAAGGAGCCGTTTCCTATGCCGTCGAAAAAGGGTATTTGAAAGGCAATCCGAACGGAACCTTCAATCCGAAAGGCAAATTGACCCGGGCTGAAGCCGGCATCATCTTGTACCGCATTCTTCAAGAGCTGCAATCCAAATAAAACCACGCTAAAAACGGCAGGCAGCGGAGAGGATTCTCTGCAACGCCCGCCGTTTTTTCATTTTACCCGATCCACCTGCAGCAACGTGATCTCTTTGCATTCGTACGTGCCCTGGAGCGCTTCTTCTTTGACGACCCCCAGCTTGACCAGTCCAGCGATTTTGCCGGGATCGGATTTGGAAAGCAGCTTCCACACTTCCAGATCCGGAAGCGCTTCGAACAATTTCTCGTCGTCGTATTCCTTGCGCGTTTGCGAGACCAGTTTGACCCGGTAAGGCCCGGAGATGAAGTCCGCCGTCCCTTGTTCCCTGCAATAGCCGATGATCTCATCGCGAAGCTCTTTAAGCTCCTGCTCGGTTTCTTTTTGCTGCTGTTTCAGCTGAAAATACCTTTTGACGATCTTTTCCATGTCCTGATCACTCTCCCCTTCTACTACATGTGTATGCAGCAAAAGGCACGGATTAGGACGCCTGGCGCGGCTCGCCTATTAAATCTTGCGGTAGATCTGCCCTCCTTTTTAGACCTTTGGGCTGTAGATAGAGACTATGAAAAGCAGGGTGTCATCGAATGGTCAAGGTATGGGCAGATACGATGTTTTTCTATTGTGAATATTTCATATGATGATATTTTACCATATATGGCTAACGGTTGTTGCCACAAGCTAAATCGATCCGGACGAGATTCGGACGTTTCGTTTATTCCGACCCGCCTCGGCCCTCGTACACGACGTTTCCGTTTACTACCGTCATTTGCACGATATCCTGCAGCAGCACATCCGGATCTTCATGAAACGGATCGCGGCGCAAAATCGTGAAATCCGCCGCATATCCTTTTTCGATCATCCCCCGGTCCGATTCATGGCCGCCGGCATACGCGCTCTCACTCGTATACAACGCAATCGCCTCGTACATGTTTAACCGCTCCTTTTCGCCATAAACGGTATCCTGAAACGGTTTGGTGCGGGTGACGGCCGCATGGATGCCTTCGAGCGGAGACACCTTTTCGATGGGCGCGTCGGAACCTCCGGCACATGGGATGCCCTGCTCCAGCAGCGTCCGCCAGGCATACACCAGCCTCTCCCCGGGATCGCCGATCCGTTCCATGACCCAGGGAAAGTCGGACGCGACAAAACTCGGCTGAATGTCCGTGATGACCGGCAGCCGTTTCATCCGCGCCACCAACCCGGGGCGCAATATTTGGCCGTGAATCAGGCGATCCCTTTTCCCGTCCGGGCAAGGGTGCTTCTCCAAATGCGCGAGCACCAATTCCGCCGCCCCATCCCCGATCGCATGCGCGGCAACCGCCATGCCGTGAGCTCTTGCTTTCATGACCAAGCGATCCAGCTCAGGCTCCGCATGAACGGCGACGCCCGAAGTCGACGGGTCATCCGCATACGGCCGGCTGAGCAGCGCGGTTCTGCCGCCCAAAGCCCCGTCGGCAAACAGCTTCATGGCCCCGAACTCGAGCAGCGGCGACCGGATCTGCTCCCCCCTTCCCGCGGCGAGCCATTCGTCCAATGCCAAATGATGAACGAGCAGGTGGGCCCTGAAATGCTTTTGCCGCCCATGAATCACCCTGTCGAATGCGCGCATGGTCCGGCTGCAGCTGCCATAATAACTTAAATCCTCCGTATGGCCGCCCGTCAGCCCCTTGGCCCAGCAATCTTCGATGGCTGCCGCAAGCGCCGCTTCCAAATATTCGTCCGTCGGGCCCGGCACGGCACGGAGGACAAGATCCTGGGCAGACTCCTTCAAAATACCGTTCAGCCGTCCGTGCGCATCCCTTTCCAGCACGCCTCCTGCCGGATCCGGCAGGTCATCGTCGATGCCCGCCGCCTGCAAAGCCGCCGTATTGGCGGCCATCATATGCCTGCACACCCTGCGCAGCAGCACGGGATGCTCGGGAGCCGCGTCGTCCAAAAGTCCCCTCTCCGGCTTTCCGGGGTCATCCCATTCGTTTTCGTTCCAGCCTTCGCCCAGGATCCACATCCCTTTCGGGAGCACCGACGCCTGTTTCTTAACGGCTTCGAGCACTTCGTCTCGGCTGCGGCAGCCTCCCAGCTGGAGTTTAAGGAAGGTCTCGCCGTGACCGATCAAATGCATATGGCTGTCCACGAATCCCGGGAACATCGCCGCGCCTCCCAAATCCCGAACCTCATTGATCTTTCCGCGATATGTTCTTTCCAGCTCGTCCAACCGCCCGGCATCCCGGATCGCTCCGCCTTCGGTGTAGACCGCTTCCACCGTATGGGAATCACGCAACATCGTGTAGATGGTGCCGCCCTTCCACAACGTCCCCATCGTATTCCTCCTTTGCTCTGATCTCTTTTTATTATTGTGAATTTTTCATATGTTGAAATATTAATTAAAGGACCGGACCCCGTGTCCGTATGCCCCGCCTACAAACAAAAAAGCGGCCTGCAAGGGCCGCTTTTTTCGCCTTCGTCAGCCCGCCGGCCGATCAGGTTTTACCCACCCAATCTTCTCCGGCGACCTTCTTCCAGCGGGCACGTATGTGTTCGTATTCCGGGCCGGACAACGTGCTCGTGCGCAGCAGCTCGGCGTTTTCCGCCCATCTTCCCGGCTTTTGCGTGCCGACCACCGCCGTATGCACGCCGGATACGGTCAAAGCGAAACGAAGCGCCGTTGCGACGGCCCGGTCATGATCCGCCAGGAAGTCATATCCGAGCTCTTTCAGCCGTTGCCAGTAGACGTAAGGATATGCTTTTTCGGACAACGTCTCGTAAGTCCAGGCGACATTGGCCACGGGCCTTTTCGCGACCACGCCCATTTGCCTTTCCTCGGCCTCCGGCAGCACCAAATCGATCGCTTCCTGGTCGGCAATGTTGAGCGATATCATCAAGCTGTCGAACAAGCCGGTTTGCACCGCGTAACGGGCATCGGTCCGGTCGCCGCTGTAGCCGATAAACCGCGTTTTCCCCTGCTGCTTCGCCTTTTGCAGCACCTCGATCACCGCGCCTTGGCGCAGTATTTTTTCCGAGCAGCTGTGCAGGTGGATGACGTCCACGTAATCCGTGCGGAGTCGCTTCAGGCTGCGGTCAATGCTTTTTTCCAGCATCGCGGGGTTCCAGTCCTCGTCTTCGAAACCGACCGAATGGCCGCATTTCGTGAACAAATAATAATCGTCCCTGCGGCGGGATAACGCCTTGCCGATCAGTTCCTCGCTGTCGCCGTTGCATTCCGCCGTATCAATGACGTTCAGTCCGGCGTCCAGCGCTTCGTTCAGCAGCTTTTCGACCTTGGCCAAGTCGGTTTCGGACCCGATTTCCGAGCCGCCGAAGCCAAGAATGCTGACTTCCATCCCCGTTTTGCCAAAAATACGCTTTTCCATCTTCCAGCCTCCTTATTCATCATACGTGATGTGAACCAGGTATCCTTCCGGCGAGAGCGTCTTGCTGATCAATCCTGCAGCATCCATTCGTTAAAAACCGTAAATGCTCATGCCTCCATCGACAAGGAGGGTTTGCCCGGTCATGTAGTTGGCCGCGTCCGAAGCCAGGAACACGACGGGTCCGACGACCTCCTCCAACTGCCCCACCCGATTGAGCGGCGTGCGGTCCAGAATGTCCTTCACATATTGTTCGTCGCTTAAAAGCTTTTCGGTCAGCGGCGTCCGGAAATACCATGGGCCGACGGCATTGACCAAAATCCCGTACTTTCCCCATTCCAGCGCCAAAATTTTCGTCATATGGATCAGCGCCGCTTTGGTTGAGCCGTATACCACGCCGGTGCGAAGCGCCGTATGGCCCCCGACGGACGAAATGTTGATGATTTTGCCGCCGCCGTGGTCTTTCATGTAACGTCCCGCCGTCTGCGACGCGATAAACGCGGACTTCAGATTCGTCTGCATGATCGTCTCCCATTCGTCGTCCGTCACTTCCAGCGCCGGCGTGCGGATGTTCATTCCCGCATTGTTCACCAAAATATCGAGTCGTCCGGCTTCGGCGATCAGCTTGTCAAAAGCGCCCTCGATTTCTTCCCGCACCGTAACGTCCGCAGGAATGACATAAGGCTTGGCATTCGTATGTTTGCGGATGAGTTCCGCCGTTTCCTCCAAATCGGCTGCCGTCCGCGACACCAAAGCGACGTCGCATCCCGATTCCGCCAGCCCGACGGCAAGCGCCCTGCCGATGCCGCGTCCCGCGCCCGTCACGAGCGCCGTTTTTCCTTCAAGCTTAAACGATGGCAAATACATGCTGTAAACGCTCCTCTCCATCCTGTCCTGTTTTAATTTATGGCATGAACTTTGTGCGACGTAAAATATTGGCTGACGTTCCCGCTCGACGGATGGATTTTCTCCTCGAATTGCTGACCCGTATATCCGCCGATCACTTTCCGCCAAAATGCCTGGGCGGGCAGGTTTTTTTTCACCTGGGTCACTTTCCACCGTCCCTGGAAGCGGTCGAAGAGCTCGCATGCAGCCCAGCTTCCCAATCCGCAGCGGCGGTATTTTTGCATAACGAAAAATTCGGTCATGTAATAGTCGCCTTCCTCCGGTTCCGTTAAACGGTCCACGAGCGCAAAGCCGGCGGGATGTCCCCCATGCGTCATCAGAAAAGGATATTTCCCCGTCCCCCTTCTCCAATAGTCGTCCAGGCCCGGATAACCGGGAAACACGCCGTCCTGGTTCACTTCCAAATTCGTATATAGGGTGAAATCATATAAATACAGCTGCATCAGGCCGGCAATGACCTGTTTTCGCCGCGCGGGCACGAGATCCAATCTGAAATCCACGAATTCACCTCTTTTTATCATGCAGGTATGTAGATCGTATCATATCCAATATATAACTTTGGCCGCCGCGGAGCAAGGTGAACCATTTTGGCCGATCTTTCAAGCGCCTTGCGAGCCGCCCGAACGGATCCTATGGTAAAATAATCTTGTGAAGACCAACTAGACTCGAGGTGATGCCCGCATGAACGTACAAAAAGAAATCGACCGGATCAAGCTTGACGAAAAAGTACTGGGCATGCCGTGGTTTGTCCAGCAGTTTATCGACTACAAGCTGCCGGATCTGTCCCCCTCCACGCTTCTCGAATATGTGAGGGACTATGAAACGTTTTTTGGCTGGTTGCGTTCCGAAGGGCTTTCGAGCGCATCGGACAACAAAGACGTCACGCTGCAGGAGCTGGAAGTGCTCCGGATGGAGAACGTCACCAGCTACCGGATTTTTCTCGCGACCAAACGGGAAGGGGCCAATTCCCGCATTACCGTGTCCCGGAAGCTTTCCTCCCTCCGATCGTTGTTTCATTATTTAAGCCAAATTGCGGAGGACGAGGAGTTTTATCCCTTGCTGAAACGAAACATCATGGCAAAAATCGAAATCAAACGGATCCACAAACCGAAAGATACCGCCGCCAAGCTGAAAGGCAAAATTCTCGAAGAAGACGAGCTGCTCGAGTTTATCGGCTACATTCTCGAAGGCTATGCCAAGGACGTCGAAAACAATAAACAGGCGCTGTATGCCCATGAGCTGAACAAAGAACGGGATGCCAGCATTACGAGCCTTATTTTGAATTCCGGCCTGCGGGTGTCCGAGGTCGTGAACTTGAACGTGGACGATATCGATTTGAACAACAAAATGCTGTACGTTTACCGCAAGGGCAACAACGACGAAACCTTCAAAACCCCGGTTTATTTCCGGGAGCAAGCCAAAGACGATTTGATGGCCTACCTGAATCTGCGGCAAACCCGCTATAAGGCGCCCAAAAAAGAAAAAGCGCTGTTCCTCGCTCTCGCCAACGGCCAAAACGAAGGCAGACGCATGACGAAACGGGCGATCCAGGCAATGATCATCAAATACGCCAAACGGTTCGGCAAACCTTATTTAACGGTCCATAAGCTCCGCCATTCTTTTGCCACGGACTATTACTTGCAAAACGACATTTACAAAACGAAGGAACAGCTCGGGCACGCTTCGACCGAAACGACCGAAGTATATGCCCATCTGACCGACAAAACGATGTCCGAAGCCATTGAACGGCGCGTGGATGCTTGATCCGTAATCGCTTCTCCAGCAGCAAAAAAAGGGAAGACCTGAGAATAAGGTTTTCCCTTTTTTTCGCAAGGCTAAACACCTCTCGCAAATCGATGTGCCGCGGCCTCTATATCTAGTTTTGGATATCCTTTCTTACCGCGTCCCTCCATTTTAGGATGCCTCGGATTGCATTTTCTTCTCCGCCGCGATAAAGATCCTCGATCGTCATGGACCATGACCTGGAGGTACGCTTTCTTTGCCGGCTAGGCAGGGGATTCGTTATTTTGCCTGCCTTTGAAACCAGTTCCCTGTTTTTCTCGAGAATACGCTCCGTGCTCCAGCGATGATCGTATGCATCCGTGAACAGCTCTGCCAGAAGCTTGTACCCTTCCTCGGTATAGTTAGAGGGATGCTGGATCATATAACATGAAACAAGCCAAAAATGCAAGGCATACATCTCGGGATCACGATGTTCCCAAGCAAGCGGATAATGAAACATCTCAAAGCAGGAAAGTCCGTCGGTTTCCGCCGCCCCGCATTCCATGCACTTGCCGTTTTCCATGACCGTATCGATATCGACCATCTGCCGACCCTCCTCTACAAAAAATCGCTCTATTATAAGCTTACTCTATAACGTTGCGTGAGGGTCAAGAGGCAAGCGACGAACGGAGGCTGATCAAAACAAGCCGACTAACAAAAAGTTTATGGAGATGGCGCTGAATTTGCGATCTGCCGAAGCATCCAGTCCGTGATTCGACGATGATCGTCTTTGCCGAACCGCACAAGATGTTCGCGAGGTTCCCCGGCCGAGAATACCTGCGCCTCCGGCAGCCAACTGACGACGCCCGCTACGTTTTCCAACTCCCAAATCAGCTCCGCATCTTCGGCTCTTCTTACCATGACAAGCTTGGGATAACGCTCCTTCTTGAAGCCTTCCACCAGAATGACCTCATAGCCGCCAAAATCTTCGATGAGCTTCTCCAAAGACGTTTCTTCTTCGCGGATGACCGCCGTTTTCCGCGGGGACACGAGCGCGATCGCCGCTGCCCCGGCGGCCCGGTGGCGGTAGGAATCGGTGCCCGGATGGTCCATTTCGAAATCATGGGCGTCATGTTTGATGACCGCCACGCGGCGGCCCTCCGCCTTCAGCCTTTCGACCAGCGCGCAGACGAGCGTCGTTTTGCCGCTGTTTTTGTAGCCGACGATTTGGCACACAAACGGTTTTTTCACAGCCTGTTTCCTTTCAGCATCAATATGTTCACTTTCGAGCCGGCGGGCGTCGCCTCTTTGGCCGGCGGAACGACGATAAGGCAATCGCTGTCCTTGATCGTCACCATGACGCTCGATTCGTCGACCGCTGCCGGTATGGCGTACAACACGCCGTCCCTGGCTTCAACGCTGCCCCGGACGTAACGCGTAAAAGCGTTCACTTTCGTATAGTCGCGGTCCAGCACCGCCGTCCATTCCGTAAGATAAGGCTGCTCGCTTCCCAGCGCCTGCTGGATGAATGGCCGCACAAACAGCTCGAACCCGACGAAACACGCCCCGGGATTGCCGGATAGGGCAAACAAAAGCTTTCCGTTTTTCACCGCAGCCGTCGTGACGCTTCCGGGACGCATCGCGATTTTGTTATACAGCATGTCCACGCTGCCGCTCCGCACGAAGTCGCCCATGATATCGTAGTCGCCGACGGACACGCCGCCGCTCGTCACGACCGCGTCATATTCCTGCAGCGCCTTTTCCACCTTGGCTTTGGCAAGCGGGAGCTCGTCCATGACGGCTTCCAATATAAACGGCTCGCCGCCGGCCTCGCGCACCTGGGAGGCCAACATATACGTATTGCTGTTGCGGATTTTTCCCGGCTGGAGCGGCTCGTCCACGGTTAAGAGTTCGGAGCCGGTCGAAAAAATGGCGATGCGCGGTTTCCGATAGACGGGCACCCGATGAACGCCAAACGAAGCGAGCACCGAAATTTCGCCGGCCCGGATCCGGCGTCCGGGACGGAGCAGGATCTCCCCTTCCTGCACTTCAAAGCCGATCGGCGTCACGTTTTTCCCGGGTTCGATGCTTCGCTTGAGTCCCATTTGCATCCGTCCCCCATGTTCGCGAAGCTCGGTCATTTCCAGCATCACCACCGCATCCGCGCCTTCCGGCACCTGGGCTCCCGTCATGATGCGGGCGGCGGTGCCTGGCGTGATCGTTTTCCCGGAGACGGAGCCGCAAGGGATCTCGTCGATGACGTCCAGCCAGACCATTCGATCCGAGCCGGCGCTTGCCGTATCCTCCGATCGGACGGCGTACCCGTCCATGCCGGAACGGCGGAAACGCGGAAACGGATGCGGGGCCCGGATTTCCTCCGCCAAATACCGGCCATCGCTTTCTTCCAAAGGAACCGTTTCGATGGGACCGGGTTTCCCGTACGCCGCGAGCAACTGCTGGGCGGCTTTGACTTGCAGCGGTTTGCGGTGGAATTTATCGCGATCGTCTTTCGTTTGCATGTTCATGTCGTAAACACCTTCCTCTTCTCGTTCACCCAATACACTCATGCCTCTATCATGACACAAAAAAACGCACGAATCCATGCTTCGTGCGTTGCTTTTCCCGTCATCTCCGCGACCTTCGCGTTATTTTTCCCGAACCGACCCTCGTTTTAGGCTTGGTGTACGACTTTTTCGGTGAATCAAACAAGCCGCCCGACCCGCTTCCGCGGGATATTTTCCCCCTCGATGGGGTGGTCGAATCCGGTTTGCGGTCAAAGATGCTGCCCCCTGAGCCGACGCTCGAATCCCCTCCGCTCGAACCCCGGCGGAAGATCGAACCCTTTTTCTCCACCGTCAGCGGAGGCGCTACCTTTTTGTCGCTGGAAGTCGGGGCGTGGTACGTCCCTTGTTTCGGCTGGTAAATGTCGCGGCTGGAATACCCCCGGTATCCGCCGCCCCCGCCGAACGAATCGAATAGATGCCCGATGAGCGCTGCCGTCAGATAGCCCTGCAGGAAGCTCGAATCGTAGTTTTTCTGGACGTATTCCTGGGAATCCACTTCGATCAGCGTATCGGTTTCCTTTTTGGGATCCTTTTGCAGATGATAATAATCATGGCCGTAAACGAGAAACATATGCTCGGCGTCCTCTTTGGACATTTGGTCCGGCGTTTTCTCGTCCGATAGTTCCTTTGCCACTTCCGGGACGGTTTTATCCGCTGCGCGGTATACGTACGAGGTCGCATTGCCGCTTCGGTTCACCGATTCCAAAGGATACGTTTCCTTCACGTTCGGAGCGCCGATTCCGCACCCGGTCAAAAGCGACATGACAAGGCTGATGACAAGCAGGATTTTCAAGCTGAGCAGCGACCGCCCGTGTCGTCCTTTCATACGATCACTCCTAATTGGCCCGGATGACCCTTACGTCTCCCGGCAGCACTTTCTCTCCTTCGTAAAGCATGAAACGCCCGTTTTGCCATTCGATCCGCACCAGCCGGTAATCGTCCGATTGGTACTGCCAGACGTGCTGCGCGCCGCTTTGGGTAAACGGCGTTTTGCCGTTGATCATGACATGGCCTTCGTATTCTTCTTCCAGATAAAAAATCTTGTCGTCCAATTCCAGCTCGGTCGGAACCTCGCTCGGATTGTCGAGGCGTCCGTCGAGCGGACTGTACAGCGCATATTGCAGCGTTTCGCGCTCTTCGATGTGCAAATACATGATGGTGTTGCCGTCCTGAAGCGTAAGGACAACGGCGTTGCGTCCGCGGTTATGGACCCTTCCCGTCACTTCGTACGTCACCAGGGACACTTCGCAAATATCCCCCGGCATCAGGGATAGCATGCTTTTTTCCGCTTTCGGCGGCTCGGGTTTGGCAAACAGGTTGCCGATACGTTTAAATACGCTCATAATGTGATAACTCCTTACGTTCCATACTTAGTCTGCGACGAAACTCTAAATTATAGGCAGGCGGTAATAATTAACGCCCCTACCAGGTGGAGCGAGCCCGCAAACAAGCCGTAACCGATCTTTCCCTGCTGCGTGCCGACGTCCAGCTCCAGTTTGGCCCATACCCGGAGAAGCACCCGGACGACGGCCTCCAATACAAGCAAGATCAGGAACGAAATGATGGAAACCATGATGGCATCCAGCAAATTGTTGGATGTGCTAATGGATGCGGACAAAATGTAACCTTGCGCAAGCAGCTTCAGCACAAGTCTTGTCGTCACCGCCATGTTGCCCGCCTTGACTTCCTCAAAGTCCTTGTATCTCGTGAACAGCGAGTCCACAAACATAAGAATAAACAGGAGCAGGGCTCCGGATCCTGTCCAAACGAGGATCGCCATAATCGTGTTAAAATCCATTGACACGTGCCTCCACAGGTCAGCTTTTTTCGTTGTTACAACAGAGCAGCGAAGGGGGACATGGATGGTGCACAATCCCCTTCGCTGCTTTTACAAACTTACGCTTCAATTTCGGACGGTATTACTTGTTTTCGTATTGTTTCATCAGAGCGGCAAGCTCGTCTTCCACGGCTTTGTCTTTGCCGAGCTGTTCGAACTCGTCGTCAAGGGATTTGCCTTTGGAGGACATTTCGTTGCTTGCTTCGGCTTGCGCCTCCATTTGCAGCATTTTTTCTTCCATGCGCTTCATGCCGCTTGTAGCGCTGTCCGTGCTGAAGCCCTGCATTGCTTTGTTGATTTCGGTTTGCGCTTTCGCTGCGTTATAACGGGCTACCAGCGTCTCGCGCTTGTTTTTCATTTCGGTCAGCTGCTTGCGCATTTCGTCCAGCTTGTTTCGAAGGTTGTCGGCAGCGGCTTTGTTTTGGTCGTAGCTTGCTTTGTATTCCGCCATTTTTTGTTCCGCGGCTTTCTTTTCTTCCAGGGCGCGGCGCGCCAGTTCCACGTTTTGAGCTTGTGCGGCCGTATGGGCTTGCTGGGTGCGCTTTTCGACGAGCGCTTGTTGTTCTTCGTAGAGCTGCTTGAATTTTTTCTCGATCGCGATTTGCGCGGCTACCGCTTTCTCCGCATCCTCAAGATCTTCCGTCATATCGCGGATGTATTGGTCGGTCATTTTCACCGGATCTTCCGCTTTATCGATAATAGCGTTAATGTTGGACATCGTCAGGTCGCGTAATCTTTTAAAAATTGCCATCGTGTCGTTTCCTCCTAAAAAGGGTTTAAGTTTGTTCTTTATGATATTCTTTTACGGCGCAAAACCGAAGTCGTTTCAAAAATCGAAAAAAATTTTTTCGCTTCTCAGAAACCGCGAAGGTACTGTTTCGGAATTTTGGCGCTGCCCTCCAGCGCCTGCGAAGCATGCAACGCCCAATAAGGGTCCTTCAGCATGCCGCGGCCGACCGCGACCAAATCCGCCTGCCCGTTCAGCACCACGTTCTGGGCATCCTCGAAACCTTCAAGCCGTCCGACGGCAATGACCGGTACGTTCAGCTTTTCCTTCAGCTGTTCGGCCAGATTCACTTGGTAACCGGGACCGGATTTCGGTCCTCCGTTGGAACCGACCGGACCTTCCCCACCAGACGACACGTGAAAAATATCCACTCCCGCATCCCGGTAACGGCGGCATACTTCGGCAATGTATTCTATGCCGTATCCCCCGTCGACGTACTCCTGCGCAGAAACGCGCATAATGACGGGCATCTCTTCGGGCACCGCCTCCTTGACGGCTTTGACGACCTCTTCGCCAAAAAGGGGCAAATCCTGCCCGTAGGCATCATCGCGCCGGTTCGTCAGCGGCGAATGGAATTGATGGATCAGATACCCGTGCGCGCCGTGGATTTCAACCGTGTCGAAGCCCGCTTCCACGGCCCTTCTCGCAGCTTCCTTATAAGCCTGCACAAGTTCCTTCACTTCTTCGGTGGTCAGCGCCCGCGGGGTGCGGTATTTCTCGTCAAAACGGATCGCGGAAGGCGCTACCGGCGGGCTTGCGTCTTCGGCTTTTCGTCCGGCGTGCCCCAGCTGAATGCCGATCCGCGTGCCGTACGTATGTACTTCGTTTACGATTTTACGGTATGCGGGGATCTGCTCGTCGCTCCAAATTCCCGTATCCCGGTTCGTGATGCGCCCATCCGGATGCACTGCCGTCATCTCGACGATGATCAGTCCTGTTCCGCCGACCGCCCTGGAAACATAATGCACAAAATGCCAGTTGTTAGGAACGCCATCTTCAGCCTGTACCGAATATTGGCACATCGGAGGCATCACGATCCGATTTTTTAATGACAATCCCTTTAATACATAAGGTGTAAATAAATCCGCCATGCTTAAGTCTCCTTTCAGCGAGCTTTAGTCTTGTGGTTATGCCTATATCTTGCTCAACAGGACAAGTTTGCACACATTATTATACACCTTCGGCCCGGAATGTTGGCAATATGCGGCATGGATTTGGCCCATCCATCATAATTCCTTCCAATTCGGGACATAACAGTAGAGACCGTTTCATTTATGAGCACACCGCCGAAAGGAGCCGATGACCGTTATGAGAAACGCCTATCTCGGCAAAGCCTGTTTGGGGCTGCTTCTGATCAGCCTCCTTTGCCCAGACCCCGGCCTTCAAGCGGCAAAGCTGACAGAACCCTCTCCCTCCCATCCCGCCAAGGAAACCGGCGCAACCAGCCGGGCGGAAAAAGGACAGGAGAACCAGACGCTGACCTTGGGTCAGCTGATCAAAAAATATCCGGATACGTTCAAAATCCACGGCCCCCGCGTCAAGCAAATCGCCCTCACGTTCGACGACGTCCCGGATCCCCGGTTTACGCCGCAGGTGCTTCGCATCTTGTCCGAAAACAAAGTGAAAGCGACGTTTTTTGTCGTCGGCAGCCGGGCCAAAAAACACCCCGACCTTGTCGCCCGCATCGTCCGGGAGGGACATGTCATCGGAAATCATTCCTATAACCATCCCCAGTTCCACAAGTTGACCATGTCCGAATACATGGACCAAATCATCCGAACGGAAAACATTTTGTACGGCATGACCGGCTACAAGCCGAAGCTCATCCGGCCGCCTTACGGGGACATTACCGAAAACCAGCTGCGCTGGGCCAAGCGGGAAGGATACAAAATCGTGAACTGGAACGTGGATTCGCTGGATTGGAAAGGCATCGGCAAAAACACCGTCAAAAAAAACATCATGACCGCCGCCGGGCAAGGCTCCATCATTCTGCAGCATGCCGGAGGCGGAAGCACTTCCGATTTGACCGGCACGATCGAAGCCTTGCCGGAAGTCATTCGCGAGCTGAAGCAAAAGGGATACACGTTCGTGACCGTGCCTAAGCTGCTGAAAATCCAGAAAGACAAATGACGCTTCAAACGCAAAACAGCCTCCGCGAATTTATCGCAGAGGCTGTTTTGGCGTTCCGGTATATAGGCAGATGACGGGATGCCATCTTATTTAATGAAATACAGTTCGACGTCCTGGAAACCGAAGTTGCTGACCGACTGAGGGCTTCCCGGCACGAAAATGTCGATGCGGTTGCCTTTGATCGCGCTGCCGGTATCGCTGGCCGTGGCCACGAAAGCTTTTTTCGGAAGGCCCGGGAAGCTGTGCCCCGTTACGAGCACTTTCGTGCCGAGCGGAATGACGGACGGGTCGACCGCGATCGTGCCGAGCTCCAAGGGGTTCCCGAAATAGTCGACGGCTCCCCATTTGCCGTTTTCGCTGGCGGCCGAGGAATATGCCGTCGCTTTCACTTTCAGCGTTTTGTTGTAAGCGAAGGTTTTGCCCCAAGCTTCGACGACTTTTTCGCCGGAATCGACGTTAAGCGATGCGGTAATCGCCACCGGCGCAGGATCGGCATAGGCTTTCATCGTTTCGCCGGTAGGTATGTTCAGCTTCAATCCGGCGTAAATGTTGGTTGCCGGTATGTTCGGATTTGCGTTCATCAATTGGTTCAGGTTCACGCCGTATTGTTTCGATAGCGTATAGTAAGTGTCGCCTTCCTTGGCTACATGGACGGAATCCGCATGGACCGGCACGGCCTGTACCGCCAAGGCGATGCCAAGCGCCGCTGCAAAAATCTTCATTTTCATAAATCTCTTTTTCATAGTTCCTCCTTAAAATCCTTCATGCCTGCGAGGTTAGCTGTCGGGTTCGGATTGAGGAGACAACCCTACGATCGAATACGATTCACCCCAAGTGAACATGGTGATTCACGGTGGAAATGGTCCCCCGCACTTTTCGTTCCAAAGTTTTGGCTCATTCAATATATCACAATTTTGTAACCTGTGCGCATGAAAATGTTACCAAATTGCAACCTTCCACCAAAAAAGTGCCGTTATCAAGGCGTTTTCGCGCTAAAAGACTTCGAAAAAAATGAAGCAAAAGTTACAATCGGCACAAAAAAAGCCCCGGGCAGGAAACGAAGCCCGAAGCTTGAAAATATGGATTTTCTATAGTACCTTGCTCAAAAAGTCTTTGGTTCGCGGATTTTGCGGATTGTTGAACACTTCGGCAGGCGTTCCTTCTTCCATGATTTTACCGCCGTCCATAAAGATTATGCGGTCTCCGACCTCTCTGGCGAAGCCCATCTCGTGCGTCACGATGACCATCGTCATGCCGCCTTCGGCAAGCTTTTTCATGACCTCCAGCACCTCGCCGACCATCTCGGGATCCAGCGCCGACGTCGGTTCGTCGAACAGCATCACGTGAGGCTGCATGGCCAGCGCCCGCGCGATGGCGATCCGCTGCTTCTGGCCTCCGGAAAGCTGGGAAGGATAAGCATCCTTTTTGTCTTCCAGCCCGACGGTTCGCAGCAGGTCCATCGCGATTTTTTCAGCTTCGCCCTGCGGCATCTTTTTCACTTTGATCGGAGCCAGCGTAATGTTCTGCAGCACCGTTTTATGCGGGAAGAGGTTAAACTGCTGGAACACCATGCCCATTTTTTCGCGGGTCAGGTTGATGTTATGCCGTTTTCCGGTGATCGACTCGCCTTCAAACGTGATTTCGCCGCTCGTGGGAGCTTCCAGCAAGTTCAGGCAGCGGAGGAAGGTGCTTTTCCCCGATCCGCTCGGGCCGATGACGACGACGACCTCCCCTTTCGCGATTTCGATGTCGACGCCTTTCAAAATCTCCAGTTTTCCGTACGATTTATGCAGATCTTTAACGGTGATCATCCGTTCTTAACCTCCTTTCGAACAAACCAAGCAGCTTGGAAAGCAAAAACGTCATGATGAAATAAATTACGGCGATGATCAGCAGCGGTTTAAGGTAATCATACGTGATGGTGTTGACGGCCCCGGCTTGATACATCAAATCGCCGACCCCGATAAAGGACACGATCGAAGATTCTTTGATAATGGTAATGAATTCGTTGCCGATCGCCGGCAGCACGCTTTTAACAGCTTGTGGAAGGACGATATGCCTCATCGTCATGGCTTTGCTCATCCCGAGCGAACGGGCGGCTTCGGCCTGCCCTTTGTCGACGCCTTGAATGCCCGCCCGGAAAATTTCCGCCAAATAAGCGGAGCTGTTGATCGTTAACGTAATGGCGCCCGACTCAATGGCTGAAAATTTGATGCCGAACGAGACGAGCCCGTAATGGATGATGAACAGCTGAACGAGCATCGGCGTTCCCCTCAAAAATTCAACCCAGACGGATCCGATGAAGCGAAGAACCCGAATCCGGGACATCCGCAGCAGCGAAACCAGCATGCCGAGTATAAAACCGCAAAAAACGCCGATGACCGCAAGCAGCAACGTGTATTGAACTCCCGTAAAGAAATAGGAGCGATACGTCCAAAAAATATTAAAAATGTCCATGTAACGGTCTGTTCCTCCTTATAATACTGGGACCGGGGCTTATGAAGCAGCACGGAACCCCTCATAGATTCGACATGCCGCCGGCACCCCGGGGCAGAAAAAATAGCGGAAATGGCTTCCGCATATTTTTCCTCCGTGCCTATTTATTATGTCGCCGAATTTATTTTTGCGCGGCGAGGTCGCTTGCCTCGGATACGAATTGATCGATTTTGTTTTCCGATTTCAGGCGGTCCAGCGTTTTGTTGATCTGTTCGAGAAGTTCTTTGTTGCCTTTTTTCACGCCGATGGCATAACCGTCTTCTTCGTATTCCGGCACGGCTTCGGCAATCGTCAGACCTTTGACGTTTTTAATGAAAGCTTCCGCAACCGGCTTTTCCATGATAGATGCGTCGACGCGGCCGGAGTTCAGCTGCATGATGATGTCGTTGATTTTGCCGAGGCCGGTGATTTGGGCTCCAGGAATGGTTTTGGCGATATCTTCCTGGATCGAACCGGTCTGGATGCCAAAGGATACGCCTTTAAGCGAGTCCATCGTTTTGTATTTGTCTTTGTCTGCTTCGCGGACGACGACGGCTTGCTGCGCTTTATAATAGTTGTCGGAGAAATCCACCTGTTTTCTGCGGGTTTCGTCCGGGGTCATCCCGGAAATGACGAAGTCGACGCGGCCCGTGGACAATTCGCCGAGCAGCGCTTTGAAGTCCATGTCCTTCACTTCCAGCGTCGCGCCCATGTCAGAGGCGATTTCTTTGGCGATTTCGATGTCGAAACCGACGATCTGGTCTTTGCCGTCAATCATTTTGTGGAATTCGTAAGGCGGAAAATCGGCGCTTGTTCCAAGAACGATCGTTTTCGCTTCCGTTTTGCCGCCGGTTTGGCCGGCGTCCTGTTCGGACGATTTATTGCCGCAGCCAGCGATCAAACTTCCCGCCAACACCAGGCATACCGTTAAAATACCCCATTTTTTCATGATCTATCTCCCCTTGTTCTTTGTCTTTGTTTGATTGGATTAACGCTAGTATGGACTTGATGGCATGTCGCAATCAGCTTTCAGAAAACATGTTTTATCGTACAACAAACTGCATTTTTATGCAATGTATTTTCACGTAATTTCATCTAATTACAATATATTTCCAGACACTCGGACCTATCCGTTTCATTTCGACTTTAGATTGGTAATTAACCTACATGATACATTGCCTAATCATGCTTCGGAGCATACTACCGTTACGAGCGACCGCATGATTGGCAGCATATAGAGGATTTATTGGAGGTGCAGTGTCATGCTATTGGAGGCTTTATACCACGTGCCCCGCAACAAGTGGGCTTATGCTTACGATCCGCGGACCATTCATTTGAGATTCCGAACGAAGAAAAACGACGTGACTTCGGTCGTCGCAATGACCGGGGACAAATACGACTGGAAGGCCACCTATTTTGAAATTACGATGGACAAGGCGGCCTCCGACGAAATGTTCGATTATTGGGAGGCGGCAGTCAAGCCCAAATACAAACGTTTATCTTACGGGTTCCGCATTTCGGCCGGCTCCGAAACGGTGTACATGGTCGACAGCGGCATTTACCGGAATTGTCCGCCTCCGCCGGGTGGATATTACGAATTCCCGTACATACATGAAATCGATGTGTTCAAAGTGCCGGATTGGGCCAAGGATGCCGTCTTCTATCAAATCATGCCCGAACGGTTCGCGAACGGCGACCCGCGCAACGATCCGCCGGGAACCGAAGCCTGGGGCGGCAATCCGAAAACGGACAACTACTTCGGAGGAGACCTCCAAGGGGTGCTGGACCATCTGGACGATCTGGCGGATCTGGGCATTAACGCCATTTATTTTACGCCGCTGTTCAAGTCGCCGTCCAACCACAAATACGACATCGTCGATTATAAGCAGGTCGACCCGCACTTTGGGGACAATGAGCTGCTCAAGCGGGTGGTCGACGCATGCCACGCCAAAGGCATCCGGGTCATGCTCGACGCCGTGTTCAATCATTGCAGCGAGCAATTCCCGCCGTTCCAGGACGTGATCCGAAACGGGGAAAAATCGAAATATAAGGACTGGTTCCATATCAACAAATTTCCCGTCCGGGTCGAGAACGGAATCGCGACGTACGATACCTTCGGCTTTTTCGGGAACATGCCGAAATTCAACACGGCCAATCCCGAAGTCAAAGCCTATTTGCTCGACGTGGCCGAATATTGGATCAAAGAAATCAACCTGGACGGCTGGCGCCTGGACGTCGCGAACGAAATCGACCATCATTTCTGGCGCGATTTCCGAAACGTGGTCAAAAAAGCGAATCCGGAGGCGTATATCGTCGGAGAAGTATGGAGCGATTCGCTCGCTTGGCTTATGGGCGACCAATTCGATTCGGTGATGAATTACCCGTTTGCCGACAAAGTGCTGGAATTTTTTAACGGCGGCATGGACGGCGCGGCTTTTTCCGATCGCATGAGTTCGCTTCTGATGCGTTATCCCCAGCAGACGAACGAGGTCGTTTTTAACATGCTGTGCAGCCATGACACGCCGCGTTTGTTAACCCGGCTCGGCGGGGACAAACGAAAAATGAAGCTTTCCGTCGTGTTTCTTTTTACGTACATGGGAACGCCCTGCATCTTTTACGGCGATGAAGTCGGCCTTGCCGGCGACGGAGATCCGGACTGCCGCAAATGCATGATTTGGGAAAAGGACAAGCAGGACCGCGACTTATACGATTTCTACAAATTGATGATCGGTCTCCGCAAAACCCATAAGGCGCTGCGCGAAGGCAGATTCCGGTTCCTCAAAGCCGAGCCGGGAAACCCGTGCATCATCTACGAACGCGCCGACGACCAGGATCATTTTACGATCTGGATGAACAATACGGCGCAAAAGCAAACGCTGTCGCATCCGATGGAAGCCACGGATTGGCAGGACGCGTTAAGCGGGGAAAAGGTCTCGCCCGAAAACGGCGTCATGAACGTTGCCCTGGATCCTTACGGGTACCGCATACTATACCGGCGCATCGCCAAAAAGTAATTCGGCGGAACGAAAAAGAAGCGCTCGAAGTCTTGGATCAAGACTTTGAGCGCTCCTTTTTTTTATCCGGCCGGCCTAAGTTCCGATCGTCACGCGATCGTAGATTTCCTGGTAAGCGCGGGCCGATACGTTCCAGCTGTAATCGCCGCTGACGGCGTTTTTGACGATTTGGCTCCAGTGCCGTGGCTGCCGGTAAAACGACACCGCCCGGCGGATCGTGTGCATCATGTCATGGGCGTTGATATGGGCGAAGCTGAAGCCGTTCCCTTCCCCCGTAAATTCGTTGTAGGCCTGCACCGTGTCATTCAGTCCGCCCGTTTCCCGGACGATCGGAATGCTTCCGTACCGCAGCGCGAGCAGTTGGCTGATCCCGCACGGCTCAAAACTCGACGGCATCAGGAACATGTCGCTGGAGGCGTAAAATTTGCGCGACAGCGCCTCGCTGAACGTAATCCGGGCGGACATCTTTTGCGGGTGGCGCCGCTCCGCCTCCTTGAACCAATGCTCATATTTGCCGTCTCCGGTGCCCAGGATCACGAACTGGATGTCATCGAAAGTGAGCATTTCGTCCAGCACCCGGATGACCAGCTCCAGGCCTTTCGGTTCCACCAAACGGGTCACCATGGCGATGAGGGGCGTATCGGCCGAAACGGGCAATTCCAGCTCTTGTTGAAGCCGGATTTTATTTTCTTTTTTCTTGGCGAGGCTTGAACGGTATTGCTTGGCGATATGCGGATCGGTTGCCGGATTATAGCTTTTCGTATCGATCCCGTTCACGATCCCGCTAAGCTTCGGTCCCAATGCGCGCAGAAGCCCATCCAAACCGTAACCGTAATAGGCCGTTTGGATTTCCCGGGCATACGTCGGGCTGACCGTCGTCACATGATCTGAATACACGATGCCGCCTTTCATGTAATTGACTTTTCCGTAATATTCGAGTCCATCCATCGTAAAATACCGGTCATCCAGCTCCAGCAGCTCCCCCAGTACTTCATACGGAAAAATGCCCTGGTAGAGCAGATTGTGGATCGTATAAACCGTCCGGATGCTCTCGTAAAAGGGGTCATGCCTGTAATGGGCATGCAGCAGGACGGGAATAAGCGCCGTATGCCAGTCATGGCAGTGAATGACGTCGGGCCGGAAATCGATCGACTGCAGCAGCTGCAACACCGCCCGGTTCAAAAACGCGAACCTTTCCCCGTCATCCATGTAGCCGTATACGGCGTCGCGGCCGAAGTAATATTCGTTGTCCACGAAATAATAGGCGATGCCGTCGTGATTTAACGTTTCGATGCCGCAATATTGGCTTCGCCAGCCGACCGGAACGTAAATCTCGCCGACATGCTCCATTTGTTCCCTGTATTGTTCCGGGATGCCCCGGTATTTCGGAAGCACGACGCGGACATCCACGCCGTTTGCCGCAAGCGCTTGGGGCAATGCTCCGATCACGTCGGCCAACCCCCCGGTTTTGATGAACGGGACGGCTTCCGCGGCAGCAAATAATACGTTCATGCTTCGTTGTCTCCTTCCTCTGCCATTAAACTTTCGACAAGGATCCGGCTTCCTTTTTGGCCGGTTTGGGGCCGCAGGATCGGCCTAGCGGCCTCAGCGCGGCGGTCTTGCCGCCTTCCCTTGGATGGGATGTTCCTGTTCTTCTTGGCGGCCGGTGCCCGCTTCAGAATGATCAGGCTCAGCGGCGCAAGCGTCAGCTCCAAGCTGTTTGGCTCATCATGCCAAGGGATTCGTTCCGACCGGATCGGGCCGTTGACCGATACGCCCTGCCCCCCGTACGTTTGGTCTTCGCTTTGGAACAACGGAACATAAGTCCCGGGACGAGGCACGCCGATCCGGTAATGCTCGCGCCGTACGGGAAGAAAATTAATGAGGACGATGAGCGTGTCGGCTTGTTTTTTCCCTTTTCTCACAAAGGAAATGACGCTTTGCGAAAAATCGTGCGGACTGATCCACCGATATCCTTCGGGCTCATGATCCAGCTCCCACAGCGCCTTCTCCTGGAGATAGAGCCGGTTCAAGTCGGCCGCGTATTGCTGCAGCTGACGGTGTCTTTCGTACTCCAGCAGCAGCCAATCCAGCTCATGCTGGTCGCGCCATTCGATGAATTGGCCGAATTCGCCGCCCATGAACAGCAGCTTTTTTCCCGGATGCGTCATTTGATACCCGAGCAAAATGCGAAGTCCGGCGAACTGCTGGTCATAACTGCCGGGCATTCGGCCAAGCAGCGATTTTTTGCCGTGCACGACTTCGTCATGGCTCAGCGGTAAAGCGAAATTTTCCGAATAGGCGTAGACAATCGGGAACGTCAGCAGGTTATGCTTCGACGGCCTTTGCTCAAAGGGGGCCTCGACGTAATCAAGCGTATCGTTCATCCAGCCCATATTCCATTTGTAGTTGAACCCGAGCCCGTTTTCGCTGACCGGGGCCGTGACGCCCGGCCAAGCGCTGGACTCTTCGGCCATCATGAGCGTGTGGGGAAAATAGGCGAACACGGTTGCGTTCAGCTGCTGCAAAAAACGGATGGCCTCCAAATTTTCCACGCCGCCGCGTTCGTTTAGCGGAAACTGGCCTTCCTTTTTTTCGAAATCAAGCCGGATCATGCTGGTCACGGCATCCACGCGGAGTCCGTCGATATGGAATACGTCGAGCCAAAACAACGCATTGGAAATCAAAAAAGAACGGACCTCCGGTTTGCCGTAATCGAAGCTGAGCGTCCCCCAGCCGGGTTTTTCGGCCTTTAAAGGATCAGCGTATTCAAACAACGGCGTGCCGTCGAACATGCGCAGCCCGTGGGCATCTTTCGTGAAGTGGGCGGGAACCCAGTCCAAAATGACCCCGATATCGGCCTGATGGCAGGCATCGACGAGATACATAAAATCATGCGGCGAACCAAAGCGGCTCGTCACGGCGTAATACCCCGTGCATTGATATCCCCACGACAAGTCGTAAGGATGTTCGGCCAGCGGCATAAATTCCACGTGCGTATAGTTCATCCGTTTCAAATAAGGGATCAGCAGATCGGCGATTTCCCTGTACGAATACAGCGATCCGTCTTCCTTCCGCCGCCAGGTTCCCAGATGCATTTCGTAAATGTTGACGGGCTTGGCGTACGGCCCTCTTTTTTTCCGCCGCCATGCCGCATCGCCCCATTCATACCCGCCGAGGTCCGTGACGACGGAAGCCGTTGCGGGACGAAGCTCCGCCTGAAAAGCATACGGATCCGCTTTGAGAAAACGTTCGCGATGCGGCCCCTCGATATCGAATTTGTAAAAAGTACCTGTCCCGATCCCCGGAAAAAAACGAGTCCAAATGCCCGAATCGGGTATCTTATGTAATGAATCCTTCGCTCCGTTCCAACCGTTGAAGTCGGAAGCCAGACCGACATGCCGCGCATGCGGAGCCCAGACGGTAAACCGGACGCCTTCCAGACCATCTTCCACAGCAGGATGAGCGCCCAATATTCTGTAACTGTGGTAGGAGGTCCCTTCATGGAATAAGTATATGTCTTTTTCTGTAGGCGCAGCCCCGGGCATCCCATTCGTTTTTGCCAATCAAGATCACCTTCTTTTATTAAAAAGAGTGGACGTGTACCATTACCCCATTGTAGCCAGATTAAACATAAAAATGACTCCTGAAAAATAAATTCGTAATTTTCCAAATTTTTTTCAATACAATTGTTTCAGATGGGCGAGGCCCCGTTTAAGCAGTAATTACCTTGACAAATTTTTGGGAGGGAAACGACATGAAAAAGAAAGAATGCATCGCCATGTTGCTTGCCGGGGGCGAAGGCCGCAGGCTGGCTCCTTTGACATCCAAACAGGCAAAGCCTGCCGTGCCTTTTGGCGGCCGTTACCGTATCATCGACTTTCCTCTCAGCAACTGCGTGAATTCGGGGATTGACACGATCGGTGTTCTCACGCAATATGAGGCGGAATCGCTTCACAACCACATTGGAGAAGGCGAACCTTGGGGCCTGAAACGCAGCGGAGAAGACGGCATCACGCTTCTGCCTGCATGCAGCGCAAGCTCTGCGACATACTCTGCGACATACTTAGGGACGGCAGACGCGGTTTACAAAAACCTGGAATACATTGATCGCCAAAAGCCCGAACATGTCCTCGTCCTTTCGGGTGATCATATTTACCATATGGATTACAAAAAAATGCTCCGGTTCCATAAAGAGCAGCGTTCCGAAGCGACCATATCGGTCATGGAGGTGCCTTGGGAGGAAGCGAGCCGCTTCGGCGTCATGAGCGTGGACGGAAATCACCGCATTTCCGAATTTGCCGAAAAGCCGGCCGTGCCGGAAAGCAATTTGGCTTCGATGGGCATCTATCTCTTTCAATGGGATTACCTCCGCCGCCATTTGATCGAAGATGCCGAGGATGCCCATTCCAGCCATGACTTCGGCAAAGACGTCATCCCGAAAATGCTTGCCGAACAGAACAGATTGTTTGCATACCGTTTTGACGGGTACTGGAAGGATGTCGGAACCGTTCACAGCCTGTGGGAAGCGCACATGGACTTATTGTCGGACGATAACGCATGGAAGCTCCACAACAGCGATTGGCCGATGTACACCCGCCCTTGGGCCGCAAAATCGGCAGGGCATCGCATGCGGGCCGGGGTGACGGCGAACTGCCTCGTGTCCGAAGCTTCCTCCATCGACGGCACGGCCCATCAATCCGTTATTTTTTGCGGCGTCGAAATCGGAAAATATTCGGAAATCAAGGACAGCATCGTGATGCCGAACGTAAGGATCGGACGGAACGTCCACATCGAACGCGCCATTATCGGGGAAGGCGCCGTCATCAAGGACGGCACCATACTCAAAGGCTCTCCGGATCAGGTGCTTGTGGTAGGTCCCCACGAAACGGTGCTGCCCAAACCGACGATTCGTACACAGCCTGCCCGCCTTTTGCAGGAAGTATACGAAAAAACCGGGCGACTGCGTGCGGAAGGCTTATCTTCATAATATTCAAGCAAAGCCCAAAGCTTGTTTATTAATTTTCGCGAAACTGCACACAAGGAGAAAAAGCAAAAAGAGCGAGATCCATGGAATTGGATTTCGCTCTTTGCGGTTTTTATTCGTTCCGGGAACCTTCCGGAAGCTGCATTTGCGTTTCCTGCGCCTGGACCGCAGTCTCCTCCTCAAGCAATCTCGGCAAACGGACGACGATCGTCGTGCCCACGCCCAGCTCGCTTTGGATCAGCAGAATGCCGTGATGCAGCTCGACCAGCTGCTGCGAGATGGCCAGCCCGAGGCCCGTACCGCCATTCAGCGGATCAACCTGGAAAAACCGGTCCTTGACCTTCACCAAATGGTCTTCGCTGATGCCGATCCCCGTATCATGGACTTGAACCACGACGTTGTTGCCTTCGAACGTAACCTGCAAATCGATAAACGAATTTTCGTGCGAAAACTTGATCGCGTTGTCGACCAGGTTCAAAAACACCTGCTTGAGGCGGTTGGCATCCCCTTCAACCAGCGGTTTGTCGACCGAATCGAGCCGGAGCTGGATCGAACGTTTTTCCGCTTTGGTCCACAAATTCAGCATGATCTCCTGCAGCAGCTCCTTCAAATCCACCCGGCCGAACACGACCTTCATTTCGTTTTGCTGCAGCTTGGAGAAATCGAGGATTTCTTCGACAAGGCCGATCAGGCGCTCGGTTTCTTTCGTAATGATTTCCATCCCGATTTTCGTTTCTTCCGGATCGTATCCGCCCGAATTGATCGTTTCGCTCCAGCCTTTGATGCTGGTGAGCGGCGTTCGCAGCTCATGGGAGATCGAGGAGATGAAATCGTCTTTCACCTGGTTGCTGCGCACGATCTCCTGCGCCATGTAGTTCAACGTCGAAGCGAGCTCGCCCAATTCGTATTTATAGTCGCCTTTGATGCGGACGTTGAATTTGCCTTTGGCCATCTGCGCCGAAATCGCGGTAATCGTGTTCAACGGCTTGACGATCGAGTTCGCAAGCCCCAGGCTGAAGGCAAGAACGAGCGCAAGGACCGCGGCGGCCACGCCGGTAGCGAGGAGCGTGACGTTGAGCAGCTTCTCGTTCACTCTTTCCAGCGAAGTGACGTATCGGACGATGTACGCGTCCTGCCCGTTCGTCTGCTCCATCTTCGACACGGCCATGACGTCTTCGCCCGTAATCGGCTGGCGGCCGACCCATCGCCCGATATTGCCCGATTGGGCTTGGGAAATGTCGCTTGTTTTGATCGACACGTCGGGCTGAAACTCCGAGGAGTTGATGAGGACATCTCCTTGTGGATTCAAAATCTGCAGCTCGGTGAATTTCAATTTATAGTTGGAGAGCAGATTGGTCAGATCGGTCCTGCCGTCATCCGACGTCGTGATGAATTTCTGGTATTCCTCCATCAGCGTTATATGCTGCTTAATATGGCTGTATATGCTGTCATAATAATAGCTTCGTATCGCAAGCAAAAAAATGACTTCGGCCAGGAGCAGCGTCGAAAACACCACGATGAAGTAGTGCATCACGATCTGCCGGCGAATGCCTTTTTTGATCATTGTCCCTGACCCTTCCATTTATACCCGTGACCCCAAACGGTCTGGAGGAATTCGGGTTCGGAAGGATTATCCTCGATCTTCTGGCGAAGACGGCGGATGTTGACGTCCACGATTTTAGGATCGCCCATGTAATCCTTGCCCCAAACGTGATCCAACAGCACATCCCGGCTGAGCGGGGTATTTTCTTTTTCCAGGAAAAATTGTACCAATGAAAATTCCGTCGGCGTAAGTTCGATCGTATGTCCGTTTTTCCGAAACTGCTTCGAAATCAAATCCAGCGAAAACGGCCCGGATTGGAAAGTGACCTTCGCGGACGTTTCGCGGTGAATGTTCACCCTGCGCAGCAGCGATTGGATTCTTGCGATCAGTTCCGTCGGGCTGAACGGCTTGCTGACATGGTCGTCCGCCCCTACCGACAGCGCGTACACCTTATCCTGCTCCTGCACTTTGGCCGTCAAGAAAATGATGCCGAGTCGCTGATTGGTTTCGCGGATTCGGCGGCAGACCTCAAACCCGTCGATCCCCGGCACCATGACGTCAAGCAAGGCGATATCGATGTCCGGCGTATTCAGCAAAATATCCAGCGCTTCGTTGCCGTTTGTCGCTTCAAGCACTTCAAATCCGTTGCGTTTCAAGTTGATCACGGTAAACCCGCGGATCGAATCTTCGTCTTCCAAAATTAAAACTTTACTCACTTTGCCTGTCCTTCCTTTCTATTGGCGGTACTTCGTCCTTGGACTTGTTTTTGTTGTTGTTCATGACGTCAAAATCGAAGTTTTTCTTGTATCCGATGACTTTGCCGTTGGTCCGGTACAGGTACTTCCAGTCATCGCTCTGCTTATCCCATTCGCTTTGCGTGAAATATTTGATCTCCGCGATCGTTTTTCCGGTGTCCGTCGCCACGAACCGCAAATATTTGCCCAGCTGCGACTTGGTGTCCACCGTAATTTTGTTATGAAGCTGCGGAGGGAAATATCCGAAATCGAAATCATTTTTGAAATCGTGGAACTTTTCGGCCACGAACTTCAGTCCGCTTTTGCCGTCCCATTGATAATACGCGTAAAAATACGGGACATCATCCTGATTCTTAAAATACGACCAGCCGGCGGGCGGCTCCAGCAGCGGAATTTCGATGATGCCGTCGCCGTTGATGTCCTCGCTGTACACCCGGTACATCCGCAAGGTTTGATCTTCTTTCGGAAGCACCGATTTCAGTTTGCCGTCCTCCATCACGATAATGCTCGTAATCGAGGATTCCCCGACCGGGGAAAGCGAAGCGTCCAGCACGATGCCTTCCACGCTGTTTCCTTCCGAATCGGCATACACCTTGCCTGCGGCAACGTTGTAGTAATTGTAAATGTACGGCTTCATCTCAAGCTTATCCAGTTCGATAAAACTGCCGTCCTTATATTGATATGTCGTTATGAAGTTGCTTTCTCCGCGTTTCAGGTTAACGACCGTCAGGTCGTTCATATGGTCCCGGTTCATGTCGCTGATGACGTAATTGGTGTACGGAAGCTCAAGAATCCGTTCGACGTTTTTGCCGTTGTAGCTGTAAATGATGAGTCCGTTTTGCAGGTCCTCTTCGGTTTCGTTGTCGCTTTTCCCGGAAAAACCGGCGACGATTTCCATGTGGCCGTCATTGGTCATGTCTTTGAAATACAAAGACTCGAGCACTTTGCCTTCGCCGTCGAACGTGGTTTGTTTTGCCCAAGCGTCGCCGGTTTTTTTGAAGATCATGCCGTGAATGCCGATATTTTGCTCCGATGTCTCGTAAAATACGACGGCTTCGTTTACGCCGTCATTATCCAAATCCACGAAATGGATAATATTGGTATCCTCTTCCGCGTTGGCCCGGATCAGAGTGGAGTTTTCCGGACGGTTCGCCTCGATAATCGAGCGCAATGATTCCTTTTCGGCCGAAAGTTCCGGCGTTTTCATCAGCTGCACCGGGTCGGTGATAAACGAGCAGCCGCTAAGCATCATCACCAGCAGCAAAGCTGCGGGAATATAAAGCCAATTGCGTTTTACCAAACATGATCACTCTTTTCTATCCAAAGCCCTGCTTAACAGGCTTTATAGCATATTTCGTTCGCGAACCGTCAGCCGGCGCCCGGAAATATCGAAGGCGATTTCGCCGCCGGATAAAGCGACGATCCGCGTCGCGTAACGTTCGGCGAGTTCGATCGGGATGACGGTGAGCACGGTCGCCCGCTCTTCTTCGCAGAGCTTTTTCAGCGTCTCCATGACGCTCTCCTGCGATTTCGGATCCAGTCCGATGACCGGCTCATCCGCCAGGATCACCTTGGCCCCATGCACCAACGCGCGCGCGATCGCGATGCGCTGGCGTTCGCCGCCGCTCAGCTTTTCGCATTTGTCATGCGCCTTCTCCAGCAGGCCAAGCTGCTCGATGACGTCCATGGCGCCCATGTAATCGTCCGATCTCACCATGCCTGTCGCCATCCGCCACAGCGGCGTTTGGCCGGCCTGCCCGATCAGAACGTTTTTCAAAGCGGTCCGTTTCAGGTTCAATTGCGGATTCTGTTCTAAGTATGCCCATTCCCGCCTGATTTTTCTTTTTCCGGCAAGCGGATCTTTCAAAATGTCGGTGCCGTCGACGACGAAGCTGCCCTGATCCCATTTTTCCTTCAGCGCCAGACAGCGGAGGAGGGTGCTTTTGCCGCTTCCGCTTGCTCCTACGAGCGCAATCATTTCCCCACGCTGAAAATCGAGAGAGACGCCTTTTAAAATGGGAATTTTGTCGACTCCGACGGACTTGGTTAAATGCTGGATTCTGATCATGGACATTTCTCCTCTTGTCTCTCGTTCTCTTTCTTCTATCATAATGCATTCGCATTCAGGAGTACAGCGATACGCCGGATTCGGAATCCGGCCTCTTCCTGAAAGCGAAGCCGAGGAACCCGAAGAGGACAAAACCCAGGCCGAGCGCGAAAAACAGGCCCCCGTTCCAGCCGTACTGCATCAGGGTGCCCCCGATGTTCGGCCCGGCGATGCTGCCGGCGTTGAAATGAAATGACGCGACCACGTTCGCGGCGGGCAGGAGCGCTTTCGGAAGAATGTCGGCCGCATAAGCAAGCCCAAGCGAAAAAAAGGAACCGATCATGCCGCCGGCAAGAAGAAGCAGCGCCAGAATCGCGGCCGTCGACGTTCCCGCAAGCGGCACGAGCATAAACGCCAGGCCGCCAAGGCTGCCGGTGATCATGAGGATCCGTTTACGTCCGAAACGGTCGCTGAGCATGCCCAGCGGGAGCTGAAGGATCAAACCTCCCACCCCGATAAACGGCAGCAAAAAGGCGATCTGCTGCTCGCTTAGCCCGACGCGCAGGCCGTATACCGGAAAGTTGCTGTTGATTCCCGATTCCATGTAACCATAAAGCAAGGCAGGGATCAGCGCGTACCATGCCAAAGCATAGCTGCGGCGGAAACGTTTGACCGGACGGTCCTCCGCATCCAGTTTTTCGGCGCGCAGATCCGGGAGTTTGACAAGCACCAGCACCAGCACCAACAGGACGAGCACGGCAAGCACGATGAACGGCGCGTTGTCGCCGAGCTGAAGCAGCGGAATGCCGAGCGGCCCCAGGCTGAAGCCGAGGCCATAGGACATGCCGTAAATGGAAAGGTTTCTCCCCCGTTTCTCTTCAGGCGTCACCATCAGCACCCAAAGCTGCGCCGTGTAATGGACCGCGCTGTCTCCGATGCCGACCAGCAGCCGGAGAACGAACCAGAATGTGACGTTTGGCACAAGAGGGAACAATAAGACGGAAACCAGCACGAGCATGAGCCCTGCGCTCGCAAGCTTCTTAAAGCCGAGCTTCCCAAGCGTCCGCTCGGCGATGAGCGTCATGGCAAAGGAGCCTACGTACAGGGCTGCCGCATTCAAACCGTTCATGGAGGACGATACCCCCATCCGTTCGAGAAAAATCGCCAAAAGCGGCAAAAGCAGCCCTTGGCTGACCCCTGCCGCAACGATAACGGTAAGCAAAATCATGTAATTTAAAGATGACGAGCTGCGTTTCCTGCTGTTGGATCGTGACACGAATATACTTCCTCCTTCTATACTTCCGGGCAAACTACTTGAACATTATAGTGGACAACCCGCTACTCAACAAGCCATAATGAAGAAGGTGCACTGATTTCATAGGAGGTTGTCAGTTTCATGAACTATGAAGTGAAAGTAGACGTTTCACCCATATATGAGCTGCTGGGCAGTTTCATGGTATATATATCGAAGAAATGGGTCCGCAATCTGGACATCGGGCCGGAATGGATCAGTGAAGTCGCAAGCAAGCTCCCGCCGGACGTGTCGGCCGCCCTGTCGCAAGCGTCGGCTTGGCCTTTCGACGATTACGACGTGCTTTATGCCTGGGCGATCCACCGGAACAACGGCGATTCCGTTCCTTGCTTCCTGGAATGCTTATACGAAACGCCCGACGATGTGCTCCACAAGGCCGCGTCCCCGTACCTTCCGGACCTGACGGTCGAGGAAGCCCGGCGGATCCGCGATCAATATACGCCACTGTTAGAACTATGGTATGAGCATTATTTTAAGAACATCGAACCCGACATTATCCCGCTCATCGAAGAAGATGCCAAAGAGAAACGGATCCTGCTCACCAAAATGGACCCGCTGAGCCTCGTCGAATACGCTTCGGGCGGACTGGTCATCGAAAACGCGCCCGAAGTGCAAACGATTGTGCTCTTCCCGACCGTTCATAATCGGCCGATTAACGCCTATTGCTATTATAAAAAAATGATGCTGATCCAATATCCCGTCGACGTGCCGGAAGAAGACGAGGACGAGCCGCCAACCTGCCTGCTGCGGATGACCCACGCGCTTTCCGATCCGAAACGGCTGCGCTTGCTCCGCTACGTGGCGGAAAAACCGCATTCCCTCAAAGAAATGATCCGGGACCTGGATCAATCCGAGGAACTGCTTAAGCACCATTTGATGATTTTGCGGGTGGCCGGACTTCTCCGGATTCATCTCGGCGTGGAAGAGAAGGAAAAATTCAGCATCCGTCCGGACGGTGCGTCGGAGCTCCAAATGTTCCTGGAATCTTACATGCGTCTATAAGGAGTGAACCGCTTTGAGTCAGACATTCAAACAGCATATTTTGTTCGACCTGGATGACACGCTCATCCATTGCAATAAATATTTCGGCCTTGTGTTGGGCGAATTCTATGAAATGATGCACCACTGGTTCGGAGCCCAGACGCTTACGACCGACGAAATCCGGCAAAAACAAATCGACATCGACGTCGAACAGGTGAACCGCACCGGCTTCAGCAGCGGCAACTTCCCCAAATCCCTGATCGAAACCTACCGGTTTTTCTGCCGCAAATTGGGCCGTCCCATCCGCCTGGATGAAGAACAAGAACTGAACAAGCTCGGGCTAAGCGTGTACGAACGCGAAGTGGAGCCTTATCCCGGCATGGTCGAAACGCTGGAAACGCTGCAGAACGAAGGACATCGGCTTTACCTTTACACCGGAGGGGAGACCGCGATCCAGCAGCGCAAAATCGATCAGATGAAGCTCAGCGACTACTTCGACGACCGGATTTACATCACGCAGCATAAAAACGAAGCGACGCTTGAACATATTTTGCAGGCCGGCGCGTTTGACCGCTCCCGCACCTGGATGATCGGAAATTCGCTGCGAACCGATGTCATGCCTGCGCTTTCCGCCGGACTGAACAGCATTTACATCAAACAGTCCAACGAGTGGGTATACAATATGGTGGAACTGCGTCACAAACCCGACAGTTCCTTTTACACCATCTCCTCGATCGGGGAAGTGCCGGGCATCATCGAGCGCAAACTCGCCGAGGAACGCAAACAACGGGCTCTAAACTAAGAGTCCGTTGTTTTTTTGGGTATGCATTATTCCTCCGCGGAAATTTCGCCCTTTTCCCGATCCAGCAGCACGAAAGCGGCTTGGCGCGGCCCTCCGTCGTCTTCGATCCGAAAACTCCTTGCGGTTTTTCCCTTCAACGCCAACGACGCAATGTCTTCCGGTTCGAGCGAGACGCCGAATTGATCCTTCCAAATGACGAACGTGCAGCCCGTTTTGTAATGGGAGCAGCCATAGCCCCGCCGGCCCATGATTAGCGTGCCTTGGCAGCCGGGTCTTGGGCAAGGGGCGATTCCGGAAACGGTTCTGACCCCCGGCGCAGGTGGTTTCGGTTCCGTATTTTTCGCTGCTTCCGACGCGGATTCGGCTTTTTTGCCTGCCGCTTTTTTGCCTTCAGCTTTTGGGTCTGCGGCTTTTTTCGGAGCCGCTTGGTTTGCGGTTTTGGTTTTGCCGCCGGTTGCGCCGTCCCCGTCATTTCCCGTTGTCTTTTTGCGGCTCCGGGATGGTTTGGTCTCCCCTCCGGGCTTTTCCTCAAAGGATTCTTTCGCGACTCTGGACTGCATTTTCACTTTGCTGATGATCATGGTCGCAAACTTTTTCACGTTGGCCATAAACGCTTCGTCCGAAGCCGAACCCTTGGCGATTTCGTTCAGCCGGCGTTCCCATTGTCCCGTCATTTCCGGCGAAGTCAGCAGGTCCACCCCCGCCCCGCGGATGACCTCGACGGCCATTTTGCCTTTTTGCGTAATGACGATCCGCTTGCCTTTCATCACGATATAACCGACATGCTTCAGCCGTTCGATGATGGCGGCGCGCGTTGCCGGCGTACCGAGCCCCGAGTCCTTCATCGCATCCCGGAGCTCCTCGTCTTCGATCTGTTTGCCTGCGCTTTCCATCGCTTTCAGGAGCGTTCCTTCGGTGTATGGCTTGGGCGGCTGCGTTTCTTTTTCCTTCGCTTTGCTGCGGAGGCAGCGGACGCCTTCTTTGGCATTCAGGTGAAAAGGCGTCGTAACCTCTTCTTCCGCTTGCGATTCGTCCTCGTCATCTTTGTCTTTTTTGGACCGGCTTTTTTTGCCGTCTTTCTTCTGATCGGCATAAATTACCTTCCAGCCCTCTGACAACAGCTGCTTCACCGTCGTCTTAAACGATTCCTTCTCCACTTCCGTCATAACGGTGTGCACCTTGTATTCGGCCGGAGGATAAAAATGGGACAAAAAACGCCGTACGATCAGATCATAAATTTTAGCCTCGTCCGGAGCGAGGTTGCGCGCCGTTTTGTTGGTCGGCAAAATCGCGTGGTGATCCTCCACCTTGGCGGGATTGCACACCGACTTGTTGTTTTTATGTACAATCTTTTTGTCGGCCTGCTCCGCGAATTTCGCATAATCCGTCCCCCGGAGCTGATCCAGGGATTTGTGCATCTGCGGAATGTTTTGCTCGGTTACATAGTTTGAAGTCGTTCTCGGATAACTGATGACCTTATGTTTTTCGTACAGCGCTTGGGCCAGGTCCAGCGTTTTTTTGGCGGAAAAACCGAATTTGGCGTTTGCCTCCCGTTGAAGGAGCGTAAGGTCGTACAGCTTAAACGGATATTCTCTCGTATCTTTCACTTCATAGCTCTGGATGATGCCGTCTTTCCTCTGGACTTTGGCGGCGATCGCTTTTGCTTTTTCTTCGTCCTGAATCCGTTCGCCCTGCCACAAACCTTTGTATTCGGTATCTCCCTGCTTGAATGTCGCCTCCACGTCGTAAAACTTGGCCGAGCTGAACGCGTCGATTTCCTTTTGCCGGTCATAGACCAGCGCAAGCACGGGCGTCTGCACCCTGCCCACCGACAGCAGCACGTTATGTTTCGTCGTAAAGGCGCGCGAGCCGTTCATGCCGATCAGCCAGTCCGCTTCGCTTCTTGCCCGCGCCGCTTTGGACAGGTTGTCGTATTCGCTTCCGTCCTTCAGCTCTTCGAACCCCTTCCGTATCGTTTCGGGCGTAAGGTCCGAAATCCAGAGCCGCTTGACGGGCTGCCGCAGCTTCAAATGCTGCTGGATCAGGCAAAAAATATGCTGCCCTTCCCTTCCTGCATCGCATGCGTTGATCAGCAAATCGCTTCGTTTGGCAAGTTCGGCGATCACCTTGAGCTGGTCCTTCGTTTTCGGATTGGGCTTCAGCTTGAATTGTTCGGGAATGATCGGCAGGTCCTGGATGTTCCATTTTTTATACTTATCATCGTAAGCGTCCGGTTCGGCCAGACCGATCAGATGCCCGATCGCCCAGGTAATGATGTACTTTTCCCCTTCGATGTACGTGCGGGCATTTTTTGCCTTCGGTTCGATTACGGCCGCGATGTTGCGCCCCATGTCGGGTTTTTCTGCAATTACAAGTGTTTTCAAACTACCGTCTCTCCTCATGTGGACGTTCCGTTTCCACGGCAATACCCCCGCAAATGGAAGCACAAGCTTGCGCAAGCAGGCTTCTTTCCGGGGCTCCGGTAACATAGGCTATTATGAATGCAAAAGGCCCAGAAAAGGAAGTTTCCTCGGGCCGCGGATCGTTCATTTCATAGATTCGAATAGTCATAGAATAGCATAAAATCGTCTTTTTTTCAATGAATCCGGCCGGCTCTCCCTTCCAAACGGATGGCTGGGGGCATGTCTTACAGGCCATTCTTTCTATGTCTCTTTAGCTGCTGGTATCATCCGTTTTAACAGAAAAAGACCTCCCTCTTATCAGGGAAGTCTTCTCTGTAATCAAGATATCGATCCGATTTCGATTTATACGAGGACCGTTGCCCCCATCAGGTATTTATCGACCTCACGCGCAGCCTGACGGCCTTCGTTGATCGCCCAAACGACCAAACTTTGACCGCGGCGCATATCGCCTGCGGCGAACACCTTATCGACGTTCGTCTGATATTTGCCATAAGCCGCTTTTACGTTGGATCTTCGGTCCGTTTCCAAACCAAGCTGGTTCACGATCGTTTGCTCCGGTCCGTCGAACCCGATGGCAATCAGCGCCATTTGCGCCGGGAACACTTTTTCCGTGCCGGGAATCGGCTGGTAGATTTTGCGTCCGTTTTCATCCACGATCCGCTCGATTTGCACGGTATGCAGCTCCTTGAGGTTGCCGTTGTCGTCGCCGACGAATTTGGTCGTCATGATGGAAAACTCCCGGGGATCTTTGCCATAAACCGCCTTAGCTTCCTCCTGTGCATAATCGAGCGTATACACGTTCGGGAATTGCGGCCACGGGTTGTTGATCGGATCGCGTTCGAGCGGGGCCATCGGATGCGTACCGAACTGGGTTACGCTGCGGCAGCCATGGCGGAGCGCCGTCGCCACGCAGTCGGAGCCGGTATCGCCGCCGCCGATGACGATGACGTCTTTGCCTTCCGCGGAAATATACTTGCCGTCGGATAACCCGGAATCCAGCAGGCTTTTGATGGTGCCGTTCAAATAGGTCATCGCGTAGTGGACGCCGTTCAGATCGCTGCCTTCGATATTGAATTCACGCGGCTTGGTTGCGCCGCCGCAAAGCACAACGGCATCGTAATCGTCCACCAGCTGCTGCGAAGAAATATCCTTGCCGATTTCGGTATTCGTCACGAAGCGGATGCCTTCGGCAGCCATCAGGTCGACACGGCGCTGCACGACCGCTTTGTCCAGCTTCATGGACGGAATGCCGTACATCAGGAGTCCGCCGATCCGGTCGGCGCGTTCATAGACGGTCACGTGATGGCCGGCCTTGTTCAACTGGGCTGCGGCGGCCAGCCCCGCAGGGCCCGAGCCGACGACGGCCACGCGTTTGCCGGTCCGTTTTTCCGGCGGGGTCGGAACGATCCAGCCTTCTTCGAAACCTTTGTCGATGATCGCCTGCTCGATCGTTTTGATCGTTACCGGCTGGCCGATCAGGCCCACGGTGCAAGAGCCTTCGCACGGAGCCGGGCATATGCGGCCGGTAAATTCCGGAAAGTTGTTGGTTTTCAGCAGACGGTCGAGCGCTTCCTTCCACAATCCGCGGTAAACCAAGTTGTTCCATTCCGGAATCAGGTTGTTTACCGGACATCCCGAAGTGCCTCCGGCCATGTCGATTCCCGTATGGCAGTACGGCGTGCCGCAATCCATGCAGCGCGCGCCTTGCGTACGCAGCTCTTCTTCGGACAAATGCTTGTGGAATTCTTCCCAGTCTTTTATGCGTTCAGCCGGTTCGCGGTCGGCCGGCAGCTGGCGGCTGTATTCCATAAATCCAGTAGGTGTAGACATGACGTGTTTCCCCCATCCGTTCTTTTCCTGTTGATTCTACGCATCTATGAGAACGACGCAATGATATTTCAATTATAGTAGCATCCCATTCTTTGAATATTAAATGGATTATCCGAATAATTATTTGTACTAATTAACATGCTGTTTACATTGCGATGCCAGTTATGCGTCGAGGCTACCGTCGCTCATACGTGCAAAAACGGTAATCATACGGATTTTTTTCGTCACGGATTCCTTGTACTTCCTGAATACATTCCCATTCGTTTTCGTCGAGCTCCGGAAAGAACGTATCCCCTTCGAACGTCTCGTCGATTTCCGTAATGAGCAGGCGGTCGGCGTAGGGCATCAGCAGCTTGTAAATCTCCTCGCCGCCGATGACCATCACTTCTTCCCCTTTGCTCGTTTCGACGGCTTCTTCGACGGTATGGATCACCTGGGCCCCGGGGGCCTCATATCGTGCATCCCGCGTCATCACGATATTGGTCCGACCGGGCAGCGGCTTGGCTCCGAAAGACTCCCACGTTTTCCGCCCCATCAGCACTTTTTTGCCCATCGTTTGCTCTTTGAAAAAGGCCATGTCTCTCGGCAGCCGCCAAGGAAGGGCGTTGTCGCGGCCGATGACCCTGTTTTTTCCCATGGCCAAAATATACGTCATGCTCATGCCATTCACGCTCCTTTTTCCGGGATGATGCCAGTTGATGGCTTATATGGCGACCGGCGCTTTGATGCCCGGATGATGTTTATAATTGACGAATTCGAAATCTTCGAACTTATAATCGAAAATCGACTCCGGCTTGCGTTTGATCACCAGCTGCGGAAGATCGTACGGCTCCCGTTCCAGCTGCGTTTTGACCTGCTCCAAATGGTTCGTATAAATATGCACGTCGCCGCCGGACCAGATGAATTCTCCCGGTTCCAGCCCGCATTGCTGCGCGACCATATGCGTCAGCAATGCATAGCTGGCGATGTTGAACGGCAGGCCGAGGAACGTATCGACGGACCGCATCGTCAGCATGCAGGACAGCTTGCCTCCCGCTACGTAGAACTGGAATACGAAATGGCACGGAGGAAGCTTCATTTGCTCGATTTCCGCTACGTTCCATGCGCTGACGATATGCCGCCGCGAATCCGGATTGTTTTTGATCGAATCGATCACGTTCGCAATCTGGTCGATATGCGTGCCGTCAGGCGACTTCCAGCGGCGCCACTGCGAGCCGTACACCGGCCCCAAATCCCCGTTTTCGTCGGCCCATTCGTCCCAGATCGTTACGCCGTTTTCCTTCAAATAACCGATGTTGGTTTCTCCGCTAAGGAACCACAGCAGTTCGTGCACCACGGACTTAATGTGAATCCGCTTCGTCGTCAATAAAGGAAAACCTTCGGAAAGATCGAATCTCAGCTGTCTGCCGAAAACGGAAATCGTGCCCGTTCCGGTGCGATCTTCCTTCGGCGTGCCGTTTTCCAAAATATCTTTCAACAAGTCCAAGTATTTTTTCATGTTTTTGCTCAACCCTTCCGCTCTGTATGCTGTATGCCTATCCGGATCGGCTTAAGTTTAAGGTGCCCTGAATAGCAACGGGTCCATCTTCTCCAAAGCAAGATCCGCAGTTTGATCAAAATCCTTTTTACTAGTTTACCATCCGCAAAGCCGCACGGAAATAGATAATTTCATCCTCCGATCTCCATAACGTTCGGAAAAACGGTAGAGAAGACGTTCATTTTGGCCGCATCCGGCACAAAATGGCCGCAAAACAAAGAACAAGAGCCTTGCATAAAAGCAGGCTCTTGTTCTTTTAACGCCTTATTAAAAGCGTATTATCTGCGAGGCGCAATGACGTGGATCGGATTGCCAAGCGCAAGCTCAGCCGTTTCCATCACGATTTCGCCCAGCGTTGGGTGAGCGTGGATGGTCAGGGCGATATCTTCAAGCGTAGCACCCATTTCGATGGCGAGACCCAGCTCGGCAATCAGGTTGGAAGCTTCGATGCCGGCGATGTGGCAGCCCAGAACCAACTGCGTTTCTTCGTCGAAAATCAATTTCACGAAGCCGTCGGCATTGTTCAGCGACAACGCGCGTCCGTTGCCCGCAAACGGGAATTTGGCGGCTTTCGCTTTGTAGCCTTTTTCTTTCGCTTCTTTTTCGGTGTAACCTACGCTTGCGCATTCAGGATCAACGAATGCCACCGCAGGAACCACTTTGTAATCGACAACCGAAGGATGTCCGGCGATCGCTTCGGCAGCTACCTTGCCTTCATAAGAAGCCTTATGCGCAAGCGCTGGTCCCGGAACGACGTCGCCGATCGCGAAAATGTTCGGTTTGTTGGTGCGGCCTTGATGGTCGACTTTGATGAGTCCGCGGTCGGTCATTTCGATGCCGATCAGGTCCAGACCCAGATCGCCGTCGGTGTTCGGGCGGCGTCCAACCGTTACGAGCAGGTAATCTGCCGTAACTTCTTTCGTTTCGCCGTTCACGGAATATTTCACCGTCACGTCGTTATCCGTTTGCTCTGCGCTTTCGGCTTTGGCATTCGTGATGATTTCGACGCCGGTTTTGTTCATGCTTTTTACGACCAGCTTCGTCATGTCCGGATCGAATCCGTTCAGGATCGTGTCCATGCCTTCCAGGATCGTAACCTTCGCGCCGAATTTCGAGAACATTTGGCCAAGTTCCGCGCCGATGTAGCCGCCGCCGATGACGACAAGGCTCTTCGGAATTTCAGGCAGGTTGAGCGCTTCTGTCGAAGACAGGATGCGTCCGCCGAACGGGAATGCTTTCAGCTCGATCGGACGGGAACCCGTCGCGATGATGCAATGTTTGAAACGGTAACGAGGAGATTCATGCTCGTTGAAGCAGCGTGCTTCGTTTTCGCTGATGAACATGCACTCGCCATGGAATACTTCGACTTTGTTGCCTTTCAAAAGGCCCGCAACGCCGCCGGTCAGCTTTTTCACGACGCTGTTTTTGAATTCCTGGGTTTTGGAGAAATCCACTTTGACGTTTTCGACGGATACGCCGAACGCGTCCGCATGTTTAGCCGATTCGTATTGGTGAGCCGCAGCGATCAGCGCTTTGGAAGGAATACATCCGCGGTTCAAGCACACGCCGCCCACTTCGGATTTGTCCACGATCAGTACCTTTTGGCCCAGCTGAGCAGCGCGGATGGCGGCTACGTAACCGCCGGGACCCGCACCGATGACTAATGTGTCGATATCGAGAGAAGCGTCTCCTACTACCATGTCTTATACCTCCATTACCAGCAGCTCAGGATTGCTGAGCAGCGATTTGATATAGTTCATAAAGTTTTGAGCCGTTGCGCCGTCGATGATGCGGTGGTCGAAGCTCAAGGACAGAGCCATGACAGGCGCCGCCACGATTTCGCCGTTTTTCACGACAGGTTTTTCGGTAATGCGGCCGGTGCCCAGGATCGCAACTTCAGGGAAGTTGATGATCGGCGTGAAGAACATGCCGCCGGCGGAACCGATGTTGGTGATGGAGATCGTGCTGCCTTTCATTTCGGCCGGAGTCAGTTTGCCTTCACGGCCGCGTGCCGCGAGGTCGCGGATCGCGTCGGCGATCATCCAGATGCTCTTACGGTCGGCATCTTTGATGACCGGTACGATCAGACCGTTGTCCGTATCCGTAGCGATACCGATGTTGTAGTACTTTTTGTACACAATTTCGTTGTTTTCTTCGTCGATCGTCGCGTTCAAGGCAGGGAATTGGCGGGAAGCCGCAACCAGCGCTTTGACGATGAACGGCAGATACGTAATTTTCGTGCCTTTTTTCTCGGCGATCGGCTTCATGCGCGTGCGGAAAGCCACCAGCTCGGTAACATCCACTTCGTCCATGATCGTCACGTGAGGAGCCGTGTAAGCCGATTTGACCATCGCGTTCGCGATCGCTTTGCGGATGCCTTTGAACGGTACGCGTTCTTCTTCGGCGCGAGCATCGACAGCCGGAGCGGCCGCGGACGCTGCAGGTGCGGCTTTTTCTTCTTTGGCCGCAGGAGCTGCTGCTTGGCCTCCGCCGTTTTTGAATGCTTCGACGTCTTCTTTGGTGATTTTCCCGTTGTTGCCCGTGCCGGTCACTTGCGTGATGTCGACGCCTTGTTCGCGCGCATATTTGCGGACGCTTGGCGTAGCCAGCACTTCCTTGTTCGGAGCCGCAGGAGCCGGAGCGTTTTCCCCGCCTTGCTTAGCCGCTTCAGGGCTGTTTTGGGCCGGAGAAGAAGTGGTGTCCGCGCCGCCTTGGGCCGCGTCGGCTTCCATGGAACCATGATCCGCCGCAGGAGCGTCCTGTTCCGGAAGTTCGCCTTCCGCATCGATGATGGCAACGACTTCGCCTACGCGGCACACTTGTCCGTCCTTGGCGAACACTTCCTGCACGGTACCGTTTACCGGGCAAGGAACCTCGACCACCGCTTTGTCGTTTTGCACTTCCATGATGATGTCGTCGTCTGTTACTTTATCGCCGGGCTTGATGTGCATTTTAATAATTTCGCCTTCATGCAAGCCTTCGCCCAATTCCGGGAACCGATATTCAAATTTTGCCACCTTAAGTACCTCCTATCAAAACTTCTTTTTCTTAGAATTCCATGACTTTGTTGACTGCAGCGATAATCCGGGCCGGCGTAGGAAGCCATGTATCTTCGATTTGCGCAAATGGATATACCGTATCCGGAGCCGCTACGCGGAGAACGGGCGCTTCCAGGTGCAAAATGGCTTTTTCGTTGATTTGTGCAATGACTTCTGCGGCCACGCCGGAAGTTTTTTGCGCTTCCTGAACGACGATGGCACGGTTCGTTTTCTTCACCGAAGCAACGATCGTATCGATGTCCAAAGGATTCAGGGTACGCAGGTCGATGATTTCGGCCTTGATGCCTTTCGTTTTTTCAAGCTCTTCGGCAGCTTTCGTTGCCGTATGAACCATCATGCCGTATGCGATGATCGTCACGTCGGAACCTTCGCGAACGACATTCGCCTTGCCGATCTCAACCGTATAGTCCCCTTCAGGAACTTCCGCGCGGAACGCATGGTACAAGTTCAAATGCTCCATGAAAAATACAGGGTCGTTGTCGCGGATGGCCGCGATGAGCAGGCCTTTGGCGTCGTAAGGGTTCGAAGGCACTACCACTTTAATACCCGGAGTTTGCACCGCCAAACCTTCGAGCGAGTCGGTGTGCAGCTCAGCCGCTTTAACGCCGCCGCCGAACGGCGTACGGAACACGATCGGAGCGTTGTAACGGCCGCCGGAACGGTAACGCATGCGCGCAGCCTGCACGAACATTTGGTCCATCGCCTCGAAAATAAAGCCGACGAACTGGATTTCGGCTACCGGACGGAAGCCTTGGATCCCCAAACCGACAGCCAGACCGCCGATCGCGGATTCGGCCAGCGGGGTGTCGAAGATGCGCTCTTCGCCGAATTCTTTTTGCAGTCCTTCCGTTGCCCGGAACACGCCGCCTACATTACCGACGTCTTCACCGAACACAATGACGTTAGGGTCACGTTTCATTTCCACGCGGATTGCGTCGCGGATTGCTTCTTTCATATTCATTTGTGCCATTGCTTCATTTCCTCCTTAACAATACTGTTCACGTTGCTATTCCAGCCTAGCGGATCTTCGATTATTGGAAATCGGCCTTTTGCTCTTCCAAATGTTTCGGCGTCGTTTCGAACATGCTGTCGATGAGGCCGGGAACCGTCATTTTTTCGGTTTGTTCCGCTTTTTTGATTTCTTCGTTCACTTTGGCTTTCGCTTCATCTTTAACGCGAGCCGTATCTTCTTCGGACCACAGTCCTTTTTTCTCCAGGTATTTGCCCAGACGGGTGATTGGATCCTTCGCGTTCCATTCGCCTTCTTCGTCTTTCGTGCGGTATTTGGTCGCATCGTCGGACAAGGAGTGCGGACGGTAACGGTACGTTACGGCTTCGATCAACGTTGCGCCTTCGCCTTTGCGCGCAAGTTCCGCCGCTTCCTGAACAGCGCTGATGACGGCAAATACGTCCATACCGTCGACTTTGACGCCGCGGATGCCTGCCGCCACCGCTTTATGGGCAATGGACAATGCAGCCGTTTGCTTCGAGAAAGGAGTCGTAATGGCATAACCGTTGTTTTGCACAAAGAAAATGACCGGAAGTTTGTAACGTCCAGCGTAGTTGAGGCCTTCGTAGAAGTCGCCTTCGGAAGAACCGCCGTCACCCGTGTAAGTGATGACAACTTGTTTTTGTTTTTTCAGCTTGTAACCCATCGCGATGCCCATCGCGTGCAAAATTTGCGCGCCGATGATGATTTGCGGCATCAATACGTTTACGCCTTCCGGAATCTGACCGCCATGCTGATGTCCGCGGGAGTACAGGAAAGCTTGGTACAGAGGCAATCCATGCCATACGATTTGCGGCATATCGCGGTAACCAGGGCAGATGAAGTCGTCTTTTTCCAGCGCGAATTCGCTGCCGACCATCGTCGCTTCCTGGCCGGATACCGGCGCGTAGAAGCCCAAACGGCCTTGGCGTCCCAGGTTAACGGCGCGGTCGTCCCAAGTGCGGGTAAATACCATGCGGTACATAATTTCTTTAAGTTGATCATCAGTAAGGTTAGGCATTTTATCTTCGTTAATGATTTCACCTTCGGGAGAGAGCACGGAAAGCGCTTCGACTTCCTCGGTATACACTTCATAAGGCACCTTGCTCATTATCTTCACCTCAACAAAAAAATTTGAATATCAGGCTCTGCTGTTATAGAATTATTATACACCTGTTTTACTCGATTCGTCAAAGCAATTGCGGATAAATTTCGAAAATATCGAGTTTTGTATGTATAACAGTGTGCCAATAAAAATATAACAGTTTTCAATCATTTGACAAAAGCGTGGAGATTCCCACATGATGGAAACCGAATGACAACGCTTTTTTCAGGCTGAAAAATCAACCGCGAGAAGGGTGAACACGAATGACGGATTCAAAATATTTGAAAAGAACGATCCATAAGGAAGAAATCGAAAGCCGTTTTTTGAATGAAACACGCCATCTGCGCGTGTACCTCCCGCCCGGCTACAATGAAATTCTGAGCTACCCTGTCGTCTATTGTCAGGACGGCGAAGAATTTTTTAACTTTGGACGCATTGCCACGACAGCCAACCATTTGATTCTGGACGGCCATACGGAGCCGTTCATCATCGTCGGGGTCGATGTGGACACCTCGGTCCGCACCGAAGAGTACGCTCCGTTCGGCAGCCGGTTCGACGCCTATACGCGCTGCTTCGCAGAAGAGATTATTCCCTTCATCGAAGCCAAATATCCCGTGCGGAGGGAGCCTTCGGAACGGGTTCTGGCCGGCGATTCCCTCGGGGGCAGCGTCTCTTTGCACCTGGCGGTCCGGTATCCGGAGCTCTTTCGGCGCATCATCAGCCTGTCGGGCGCTTATTATCCGGCCTCTCAGGATATTTACGAGGCGCAGGACGACTTGTCCTGGCTGGACATCTACATGATCGTCGGATTGCAGGAAACGGCATTCGAAACCGATCACGGCATCCATAACTTCGTGGAGCTGAACCGCCAGACCCGCGAGCTGCTGCTGGATCGTGGTGCAAAAGTGGAGTATGCCGAAAAAGACGGCAAGCATATTTGGGGATTCTGGCAAAAAGAACTGCCGGATGCGCTGACGTACTTTCTTCGCGCGTAACCCTGCACAGTCCTAATAGTAGATCAAAAAGGTGAACCGGGAACATAAGGGCGCCTATGGCTCAATGGTCTTGGTTCACTTTCTTTTTTAACCCTTCCTCTTCTCAATTCCAAAATGATTGCGTTTTCATTGTTTTTCCGAAAAAACGGCAACATGCCGCTTTTTCATAAAACGAAAATTTTTATTCCTGCTCTTCAATCAAAGATTATAGCTTCTCTGCTCGTATCTTTTCCAAAAGCGCCTCGCAACCTGCGTCGATCATTTCGTACACCTGCTCAAAATTCCCCGTGTAATACGGGTCCGGCACTTCCCGAAGCTCGTGGTCCGGCAGCAGATCCATGAACTTGAGCAAAAGCTCCGGTTTGGCTCCCGGAAGCTTTTTTACGTTTTCGAAATTGCTGTCGTCCATGCATACCATGTAATCAAAAGTCTCAAAATCCGGGCTGGCGATGCGGCGGGCTTGGATGCCTTCGTGCCCGATCCCGTGCTGGTCCAGAATACGGCGCGTGTCCTGATGCGGTCTTTTCCCGAGATGCCAGTCCCCCGTCCCGGCGGAATCCACCGTGATCAGGTGTTGAAGCCCGGCCCGCTCGACCTTGTGGCGCATGACCGCTTCGGCCATCGGTGATCGGCAAATGTTGCCCAAACATACGAATAATACGGATACCATGATTGTGAATTGCCTCCTCTGTTATGCCGTCTTCCGGCTGTGTTTGCCCTTGTTTCCCTGTATGGATAGATCGGTCGAAGAAGACATGTGAAGCGAACGCCGCGGCAGCTTCCATTTATAATGTACGGAAAGCATGCGCAGCAGGACGATCACCGCAAACAGAAGCACCGCCTGCCACGTCGAGTGGATCCAGCCCATCCCGATGACCGCGCCGGCGATGGCTGCCCATACGGCGTAGATTTCATCCTTGAGAACAAGCGGCTTCCGCCCGGCCAGCAAATCGCGGATAATGCCGCCGCCGATTCCCGTCATGACGGCCGCAACGATGACGGCTGACAGCGGATGATGCATATTCTGGGCATAAAGCGCCCCTTGAATGGCGAAAGCCGATAAGCCGATGGCATCAAAAAACGCCTCCGTCCGCTTCCAATGCCTGATCCAGCCCAGAGGCAGAAGGAACGCGACGATGACCGACAAAATCGCCAGCTTGATCAGCAGGCCTTGACTCCATAACGTCGTGACGGGAACGCCGATCAGCACGTTCCGGATCACCCCTCCGCCGAAAGCCGTGACAAGCCCCAGCACCAGGATGCCCAAAATGTCGTATTCTTCCTCCATGGCCACAAAAGCCCCCGACATCGCAAAAGCGATCGTGCCGATGATGCTGAATATTTCAAAAGCATGCATGTCCAATTTCTCTCTAACCTCTCCCCTATCCTATGTCTCCATTATTGTAGTCGTGTCCTGCCGAATTGCGCAAGATTGTTTTTCACTTTTTGGATTTTTGCAAAATCCTCATTTATACTGGAAGCACGGTAAGGTAGGAGAAAATCGATTTTAGGGGGAAACGCCGATGAACGACAAACGCGTAGTTATTTTTTCCGGAGGGGATCTGTATCCCCAATACATAGATGAAATTCGACCGTCGGATTATGTCATCGGGGCGGACAAAGGAGCGTTGTTTTTGATACGCCACGGCATCAAACCCGATCTGGCCGTCGGCGACTTCGATTCGATTTCTCCGCAGGAACTGGAGCATGTCCGGGCGGAGTGCGGAAACATCGTCGAATGCGATCCCGTCGATAAAGACTTGACCGATACGGAACTGGCCATTGAAATGGCGGCAAGGGAAGAACCCGGCTTCATCTTGCTGGTCGGCGGAACCGGAACGCGCATGGATCACACGCTGGCGAACGTGCAAATGCTGAACCGGGCGCTTCAGCATCAAATCCAGTGCGCCATCATGGACCGCAACAATTACATTACGTTAACCGGCTCCAAACTCGAGGTAATCGACCGCGGCTACAAATACGTATCGCTGCTTCCGCTGACGCCGGAAGTCACCGGCATTACGCTCGAAGGTTTTCGATATCCGCTCGACAACGCCACGCTCAAGCTGGGAGAATCCCTTGGCATCAGCAACGTCCTTCTCGGAGAGCGCGGACAAATAAGCATTGCCGGCGGTCTTTTGCTCGTCATTCAAAGCAATGACTAGCGGATTGGAAAATCGATGGGTCCGCTGCCATTGAAAGAGTTTAAAATGGTTACAGTCTGCCGGATTTGCAATCAAAAAAAAGACTCGAAAAAACCCTTGCGCATCAAGGGTTTTTCTTATTTTCTGAACCATTTTCACTCTATTTCTTAATTTTTTGTAACTTTTAATCGTTTTTTAATAAAAAAGGAAATTTCTTAGAGTCCCAAGGGTTTGAGACATGGCATCCATAATTTAGGATGTTACAAAACTGTTATACTCGGAATCGAGCCTGAAAGAAAACGAAATTTGGAGGTAAACACAACATGAACCAAAAACATCTATTCCAAAAATTAGTAGCCGTAGGGCTATGTGCATCGATAGGCATTACAGGAATGTTGGCAACGGGAGCATCGGTCACGGAAGCTTCTTCTTCCAAGTCCGTCACGGCTTCTTCTTACTCTTCTTCTAAAGGACAGGCCATCGTTAATTATGGCAAAAAATTCATGGGCACGCCTTATAAATTCGGAGCTTCCACAAGCACAACGCGCGTATTCGACTGCTCCTCGTTCATGAAATATATTTTCGGACATTATGGAATCAAATTGCCGCGTACGTCCGTACAGCAATCCAAAGTCGGCGTTGCGGTTTCCAAATCGAACCTGAAACCTGGCGATCTCGTATTTTTCTCCAGCGGCAGCAGAGCCAACGGCCATAACGTAACGCACGTGGCAGTATATGCAGGCAACGGCAAAATCCTGCACACTTACGGTTCCCCCGGCGTAACGGTCTCCGACCTGAATTCCGGCAACTGGAAAAGAACGTACCTGAAAGCACGTCGGGTATTGTAGCATAAAAGGAAGGCGGTAAGCTGAAAACTTACTCGCCTTCTTTTATTATATAACCGACCCCGCGCACCGACTGAATCATTTTTTTGCGGAACCCTTTGTCCATTTTTGTGCGAAGGTGCCTGATATATACGTCTACCACGTTCGTGCCCATATTAAAATCATAATCCCATACCTCTTTTAAAATATCCTCCCGGGTACATACCTCATTGACATGCCGCGCCAAATAAAGCAACAAATCGAATTCCTTTACGGTAAGCTCGATGTCCTTCTCCGATCTGGAAACCGTCCGGGTGGCGGGGTCGATGATCAAATCCCCGACCGTAACTTTCTTCAGGCTGCGCTCATGTTCGATGCGAAATATTCGCAGCAGATTCCGGATTCGTGCCAGCAGCTCTTCGGCTGAAACCGTCCGGGGCACGACATCGTTCGCTCCCGCCTCCAATCCCGCGATAACCGCTTGCTCGTCGTAAGGATGCTCGAAAACGATGATCGGAAACGGCCGATCCGCCTGCTCCCGGAGCAGGGCTTTCAACAATTTAGGCAGCGAGCTCCCCGCGTATTCGGCCCGGTCCAAAAGCAGCAGGTCGATTTCATGCTCGCCGATCAGGCGCAAAGCCTCATATTCGCCGGAAACGGCCTCGATCTCGAATCCTAGTGACCGGAGCGCCTCAAGGATGCCGCTCTGACCGAAATATTCTCCTACCGCCAACAGCCGCTCATTCATCGTATCACCCGTATTTCCGCTTGTCGTCCGTTTGGAACGCTTTCCATAGGGTTGCCGCGCATCATAAAAACCATTCCCCGCGGAATGGTTTTTATGGATTCCTCCGGTTTGGCGGACCTAGCCAAAATACCGGTGATATATCGTTCTGGCTTCGGCGATGTCTTTCGTGCCGTGAATAAGCGCCCTTCCGTCCGAAAAAACGACGAGACGTTTGTCGCCGGTCGTAAAAGAAACGAGGAACGGGTTGCTTTCCACCTTCCCCTCCCCAAGCGAGGACAAGCGATTTGCCGTTTCCTGCAGGTCAAGGGACTGTTTTTGGCCGGGACGGATTTGTACCGTGTCCCTCCCGCATAACACATCGGTTTTTTCCAGGTTGGACGCGGACAAATATGGATACGTCCGACGGTCGCCGCAGGAAAGGCAGTCCGCCTTCCGCGCATGCTTGACGCCCATGGACATATGTTCATTCCGCCAGAGGTCAAACGTAAGCAGCTTATCGCGAAGCGCTTCCGGATGGCCGCTCAGCAGCTTTAAAGCCTCTGCCGTTTGATGCGCCGTCACCACTTGTACCGCTTGAGGAATGATGCCCGAAGTATCGCAGGTATCTCCTCCGAGCGGCACCGTTCCGAGCAGGCAATTCAAGCAGGGCGTCTGTCCCGGCAATATGGTGTACGTGATGCCGTAGCTCCCGACGCATCCCCCGTATATCCACGGGATCTCATATTTTTGGGAAATATCGTTGATCAACAGCCTGGTGTCGAAGTTGTCGGTTCCATCCATGATCAGATCCACGCCTTGGATAAGCGACTCAAGCTCGTCAAGCTTGACGTCCATGACATGGCTGTCGATCCGAATGGAAGAATTGATCGCCTCCAGCCTTTGTTTGGCGGCTACGGCTTTAGGCAGCCTATGTTCGGCGTCCTGTTCGGAAAATAGCTGCTGCCTTTGCAGATTGCTCCACTCCACGTAATCGCGGTCAGCAATCGTCAAACGCCCGACGCCCGCTCTGGCAAGCGTTTCGGCGATCGACGTGCCAAGCGCGCCCGCACCGATGATCAAAACGTGTCTCTCCCCCAGCTTCCGCTGGCCCTCGGGTCCCAACGGCGCAAAACGCTCTTGTCTGGAATAACGGTCATTACCGGTGCTCACATGTTTCATCTCCTGTACTGGCTCAGTAATAAAATTCGCAAATAAAATTCTCACGCAGGCGTCGTAAAAAAGAGCTTACGCAAGCCTGCTGCTTATTTCTCCAATAAAATGGCAGAACGATCACTCAGGCTTCTTTTTGTCATGGACAGTAAAATGAGTTAGTTGATGCCATCCGTCGCATATATTTTGAAAAAGCCGCGTTCCCTTCGGGAACACGGCAGCTCGTTATCGGAAGAAAGCGAATCAAACCCTTTGATGCGACCATTCTTCCACGTTCCAAATTTTCGTCACCCAATCCTCATAAAAATCCGGCTCGTGGGACACGAGCAAAATCGTGCCTTTATACTCCTGCAGGGCGCGTTTCAGCTCGGCTTTGGCGACGACGTCCAAATGGTTGGTCGGTTCGTCGAACAAAATCCAGTTGGATTCCCGCATCATCAGCTTGCATAACCGGACTTTGGCCTGCTCGCCGCCGCTCAGCATGTTCATCGGGCGGGTAATATGCTCGTTTTTCAGTCCGCAGCGCGCCAAATGCGCACGCACTTCATGCTGGTTCAAGGAAGAAAACTCGTTCCAAACGTCATCGATCGGCGTCAAGTTGCCCGGCCGAACCTCCTGCTCGAAATAAGCGGGTTGGAGAAAATCGCCCAAATACGTTTTGCCGCTGATCGGCGGAATTTTGCCCAGGATCGTTTTGAGCAGCGTCGATTTCCCGACGCCGTTGCAGCCGACGATGGCGATTTTTTCGCCGCGTTCGATCGTCATGCTCATTTTGGGCAGCAGAGGATGGGAATAGCCGATCTCAAAGTCGATGCCTTCAAACACGACCTTGCCGCTGGCGCGGGATTCCTTGAAGTGGAATACCGGCTTTGCCGCTTCCTCGGGTTTGTCGATCCGTTCGATGCGGTTCAGCTGCTTCTCGCGGCTTTTAGCGCGTCCGGAAGTCGAATAACGGGCTTTGTTGCGCTGGATGAAGTCCTCTTGTTTTTTGATGAACTCCTGCTGTTTTTCATACGCATCGATATGCTGGTTCTTCGAGATGTCGGCCATCTCCAGAAACTTCTCGTAGTTGGCCGAATACCTTGTCAGCTTGGCGAATTCCAAATGATAGATTACGTCGACGACCTGGTTCATGAATTCCGTGTCATGGGAAATCAGGATAAAAGCGTACGGATAAGACTTCAAATATTGGGTCAGCCATTCGATATGCTCCACGTCCAAATAGTTCGTCGGTTCGTCCAACAGCAGCACGGTCGGCTTCTCGAGCAAAAGCTTGGCCAATAGAACCTTGGTGCGTTGGCCGCCGCTCAGCGCCGACACGTCCTTGTCCAATCCGATGGCCGACAGTCCGAGACCGTTCGCCATTTCCTCGACTTTGACGTCGATCATGTAGAAATCGCCGATTTCAAGCTGTTCCTGAATTTCTCCCATTTGCTCCAACAGCGTCTCAAGCTCTTCCGGCGTTGCGTCGGCCATTTTATTCGTGATCTCCATCATTTCCTGTTCCAGCTCAAGCAGCGGCAGGAAGGCGTCCTTCAATACGTCGCGGACCGTTTTGCCCGGCGTCAGCTTGGAGTGCTGATCCAGATAGCCGTAACGGACCTTTGGCGTCCATTCCACCTTTCCGCTGTCCTTTAACAGCTGCCCCGTCAAAATATTCATCAGCGTCGATTTGCCGACTCCGTTTGCGCCTACCAGCCCGACGTGCTCGCCTGCCAGGAGGCGAAAGGAAACATTTTTAAACAATGTGCGTTCCCCGAAATTATGGGAAACATTTTCAACGGTCAATAAGCTCATATATACGTTCTGGCTCCTGTCTATGATAAATAGTTCTTGGCTTGCTCATTACCTGACTTACAGGCATTCAAGATACCATTTTATCATAAGAAGGAGTTTTCATGAAAGATGAAAAATGACGGTTACTGCCTGCAGCTTCTTTCAAAATAACCGTTTGCCGCGGCTTCTTTGGCATCCGTGAAGGTTTCTTCGTAGATCAGTCCGCTGCGGCAGCTTCCGCGCTCGAAATATCGAATGCCGGTCGCAGGATCCGTTCCGGCAAACAGATCGGGTCGTTTCACGAGCCTTCCTCCGCCGAGAGCATAATTGTTGATATATCCGCGTCCGACCGGAATGCCCTGGATAAAAGCCATCATGCCGATATCCTGAATCGAATTGTTCCACTCCTCGCCCGTTATCGAAGGCAAAGTGAACAGGTACGATATGCCGTTTTTGGCGGCATATTCGTTATGACGGTTAATGACGTTCGCCAAATCGGTTTGAATCGTTTGGACGATCGCCGCCTTTTTCACCTGCTCAAACGTTTCGGAACGGGCCAGAAGCGGGACGTTGGTCGTCGCCACCATTTCTCTTTGCAGCCCCCTGATCCACTGCCCGGCATCGCGATCATACACTTCCACCTCATTGTCCAAGGTAAATCGAATGAGATTGCCGCTTGCGTCGCCGTAAGCGTAGGGCTTCTTCGGACTCCATGCATGCCTGATCCGCGGCTTGTTATCCTCGCCGATATAGTCTTCGTCCGCATATACGTAATATCCGTCATAGTCGATCACGACCACGGCAGGAATGTAATAGTCCAAGGCGGCTTGTGCCGGCGCATCATCCTCGATCCCCAAATTCGCATACAAGCTTTTATAAAACATCGCCAACGCTTGTTCCTTGTCGGCCCGGAAAAACTTTTCGGATCCGTACCCGGCCTCAAACTCCTGCATTTCGTTTTTGTTCAGCACGCTGGCCCCGTCTTGTACCGCCGTCCGCAGCGCCGCGGCATATTTGGTTTCAAGGAACTGGACGTTCTGCTGATCTTTGACGGAATAACCGCTCATCAGAAATGCCGGAACGAAAATAAGGACAAACACGATTGAAAAATCAGTAATCTTCATTGAGCACCATGCCTCCGTAAGGAAATGCGAGCACTGGAGCGGCCCCGGATACGGATCCGGAAACAAAATCCAACATGATCGTACCTGCCGTACGATTGATGTTTCGGACCGTGACTTTAAAAAAGTCGCCGACGTTCATCCTGTACTTTCTGGCCTCGTGGTCTTTGGGCAGCGTATTGTCCGGATAGATGACAGACAAAATATCCGCCGTATAAAATCCTTCGTATGAAACGTCCACATCGTTCTGGAACGTATCCGGGTTCGCGGCATCGGCATAGACGGGCGTATATTTTTTGTGCAAATGCTCCATTTGGACGTCAAACGCATTGCCCGTAGCTTCGATTTCTTGCAGGAAGTCCTGGTACATGACCGGCGTAAGATAACCTTTGTTCCTGACGGCGTCTACGAACTGCGTGACGGCATTGTAAACGACCAGCCGCGACAAGTCATCCTGCTTCTGATACGCTTCCGCCGCCGGATATACAAACAGGAGCGCAACCGCTAACAATACGGCAACGAATTTCGATACGGCGCTGCTCATAGAACGTCCTCACCGGGCTTTAATTTTGCAAAACGTATTTCCTTCAACAGCCCGTTCCAATCCCTCGCATATTCGGCCCGGTATTTGGCCTCCGGCTGAAAGACGGCCGTTCCGGCCAGTTCGAGCGGATCGCCCGAAGCTACCGGAACGCCATCGACCTTGACGGCGACTCCCGCTCCAACCTGATCCACGGTAACCAAAAATGCCTGCGAACCGCTGAAGATGTCAGGCCGGGCAAGCGTCAACGTAGAATGAACGCTGCGTTTTTGGCCGGAAACGACTGCCGAAACTTCGTCCAAAGCCCCGTCGAATTGCCTGGTCAGTCCCAATGCCAAAAAGCAGGCGCTTAGAAACAGGGCAAGAATGGCGCTTATCCCGATCATATTCTGCACATTATCGTTCACGGTGCCCTTCCCTCCCTTTTGTCACGCATTATTGCTCGAACACAAGCCCGCGGACGACGTTGGATTTGTCTTTGATGATGCTGGCTTTGAACTTCCCGCTCGGATTGACGTATTCGTTGCTGGATTCGTTCATCGTGTTCCGTAAATCCCCTTCCCGGTTGTTAATGTCGATGACCGATCCGTATTTGTCATCCGCCACGTTACCGATGTACAGGCTGTTGCCGTACCATTGGCCGTTTCTGTTTTTCCCTGTTTTGACCAGGATGCCGAATTGATCCTTGTCCCTGAACTTCCGCAAAGCGTTCGTTACCTGCGAGCCGCTGATGCTCGTGCCGTCATAGACCGTAAAGGAAGCCTGCGAAAGCTCGGTCTGGATGTCCGAGAAATTGTTTTGGGCCGTTTTGGTCGCTTCCTGGGCCGAAATGAACAGGATCACGACAATGGTAATAAGTGCAATGGTCAAAAAGATGCCTGCGGCCACCTTCAGCGCGCTGGATGCGTTATTCATTGAATATCATCTCCTTAAATTTTTCGGATTTCTTCATAATAAACATTCATCTGCATAAAGCTCATCGCGATCAACGGTATGACCAGATACATAAAAACAAGGGCATACATCGGCGCAAAACCGAGCATCTTTCCGAGTGCCGCTTTCGTGTCTATGATTTTTTCGTATTCCTGCTTGCGTTGTTCGAAATAGAAGGCCATTTCGTTGTCGAGATCATCGAAGGCCTGTGCGATCGGAATTTTCTCCACGCACAAAAGCAGTTTGTCGACCAATCTTTGGAATTCCGTCAATCGGACCTCCTCCCTCAGCTCGGTCAACGCCATTTCCGCACCGTGATCATAGTGCAGCACGCATCTTTGAATCGGTGTTTTGAAAATGATCGCGAATCGGTTCATCCATTCCAATATTTCCTCAACCGATATCCGTTCCATTTCCCGAAGCATGGAGATGACCGTTTGAAACTGGTACACCTCATGCCGCATGTCCATATAGCGGATCTTTCGCTGAAAATAGAGCAGCCACAGCGGAAATTGGTACCCCGCCCAAGCCGCCAACAGGGACGCAAGCAGCTCCCACCATTTGACATACTCGGCATGATAAGCTTTGATCTTGGCCAAAATCCGGTTCACGTCGGCCACCATCGTATCCTTGCTTCCAATGCCGTTATGCTCTTGCTTGACGCTCCAACGGCTAGCGACGTCGTCGTAGGTGGCGGTAGAAGACATGCCGACCTCCTCCATGATCTCCCGGTCCCGGTCGCTGATCCGCTGCCCTTCCGTTCGCTGTTCGCTCGACAGTTGGCCGAAAAAGGTCGTTCCCTGGACGGGGGCGTACAGGATCTGTTTTTTAGCCGATTGATGCAAAAACAGGATCATGGTCATCGTTACGGCAAAGGTCAGGCAGAAAAAAGCTATTCTGCGAACGTAAAACCATTCATACCGCAGATGGGTGCTGCTCTCCCTAAGCAAACGGACGATCTTGGCATAAGCCGGCGATGCCGGGCGCGGAGCGACAAAAGCGGCGATAGCCCGGACGATGGGAAACGAAGACAGAAACTGCTCCCAGGACTTCTTCCGATCCCCGGTCCGGTATGCGGTTTCGTTGTCCTGCTGCAGGCGCTGCAATAATACAAAGGATAAGATGATCACGGCATAAATGACGATTTTGGTCAGGTACCCCAGCTTGCTCGTATAAAAGGCGTCCATGGCCGGAAAGCTTCCGCGTGCCCAGCGTTCGATCGGTTTGGCAAAAAACACCGGGGCAAGGGCGATGACATTCAACCCCTTCAAAAGATAATCGAGCTTGTCCCGCCGCAGGATCTCCAAATGGATTTCCTTGGTTAATCCCCCGAGGCCTTTTAAATAGATGGAGCCCTGCTCCTTCACCTTGTCTCCAAACTCCATGATCATATAGGAGATGCCTGCAAACGCCTTTAGGAAACGGTTAGGCGCGGATTCGTAATATTTCTCCAGTTCCACCGAAGGTTCTTTGGCATTCAACGCCTCGTAGATCCTCCGAGTGTGGATCGCCGCTTCGTAGCCGGCCGTTTCCGCCGCCTCATACAGCGCTTCGTCGATCATTTCATGCTGCTGGTAACGATGCCGCACCTCCGAAAACAAATCCACCATTTGGACGAGAAGCCGCTTCTCCAAACGGTTCGCGTACATATCGACCAGCAAACTGTTGAGGATCACTGCCGTAAGCAACACCAGCAGCAAAAAACTGACGCTCGGATTCAGCAGCAATAAAATACATGCCGAAAGGCTTAACAAGCCCAAAACCGCCAACGTCACTTGCGCCGTCTCATGCCTTAACCGGAATTCATCGTAAGCATGAATGGCGAGCCGTTTTCTGATCCTTCGGATGTAGGCCGACAGCAACGGAACCCGAACCATCCAAACGTAGGATTGTTGCAGGATGCGGTTCCAATGCCCCCTCCAACCGACGCGTTTGCCTCCCGCTTCCCCATAAAACCCGTCATGCACGTCCTGCCGCTGTCTGCGGCCGATCCATGCCAAAACCGCATACGCTGCGGCAAACAATACGAGAGACGAAAGCAATACGATTAGCAGAATGGATTTAATACTCATAACGTCCGCTCCAATGATGGTTTAGAAAATCAATGAAACTTTCAGCATCGCTTGCGCCCATCTGATCCGCCATTTCCCGCACGTTTCGGTCCGAAACGGGATCGGCCGCAACATACCGGCCATCCCGGTATTCGATGACATTGCGGGAAATATACGACCTCCGATGCTCATTCAGCCGGGCTTCATTTTGGAGCTTGATCAATCGGCTGAGCATTTGTTTGACCGTCGCTGCTTCGCCGTCGTCGTTCCCTGCAGGGTCCGCGGCATCTTCCAGCGGAACGCACTCGGTAATCCGTTCGATATACCTCCGGCCGTCCGCATCCCGTTTCATGTGCACATCAAAGTTAATCACCTGAACCACCTGTTCCTCGGCGATGCGCTCATGATGAAACACCCCGATTTTCAGGAGCGAATTCCGCAGTGAAAACACGAGATCCCGGAATGTCTTGGCATGATGGGTAAACACGGTGAACAAGCTGGCGACTTGGGACATCTGGATCATCCAGGCAGCCACTTCGTCGCTTGCCACTTCGCCCAAAATATTGACCGTGCCGTCGGTTTTTTTCTGCAAGTCCAGACCCTCTTGTCCCGTAATCCGTTCCGTTTCGCGAAAGGAAAGGATGTTTCTCCGGCTGTAAATCTTTCTTAAATGAAGCTCGAATGCCATTTCTTGCACGCGCAACGTATATGTAGGATCGATATGCTCCACCATGGCCATCAGGAGCGTCGTTTTGCCGGAACCCTGCGCTCCGGTAATGGCCGTGATCCGGCTTCCTTTCATGAGGTATGCAAGCAAACCGATCGGCAGCTCGGCATTGTCCCCCGTGATCAATTGCTCCAAGGAAGCGTTCGGAATATCGAATTTGCGCACGAAAAATGCCCACGATTCCGCAAACGGTGGCCGAACGACGACCACCCTGGACCCGTCCTTCATCTCATTCACTTTGTAGCCGTTGGATTCCGAGAGCTGGCCGGGGTGGTTGTACTTATAGATGTTTTGGCAAACCCGTTTAAGTTCAAGCTCGGACCCGAAGGAAAGAAAGGACATGTGCACCGACTTGCCTCTATAAAAAACCCATACGCTTTCCGTGGCAGACATCGGCTTGCGGCATTCGTCCACGTACGGCGGCGGAAAAGGAAAACCCGGCCCGACGTATGCTTCCAGCTGTCCGTCATCCGCCAAAATGCCGCTGACCCCTCCGCTGACTCCGTCGATGCGCTGATCGAGCAAATCGTCCACGACCGAAAATCCTTTGTACTGCTGATAAATCCGCTGCACCACAATGTCCAGTTTTTCTTGGAAAGCAAGGCTCCGATATTCCGCCGTAAATATCCGTTCGATATCTTCCGCCGTGACCGCGAACACCGGTTGTTCCCCATAACCCTCAAGCGTGCGCGGCTCCGCGAGCCCGTAATGTTCGAACAGCGCGGACAACGCCTCGGGACCATACTGCTTTTGATATAAATAAAAAATGATTTCGAATTGGTCCTGCGGCGTCAGCCGTCCGATATCCTCAAATGGAATGGCGTCTTCGATACGGTCTTCGTTAAGTCCGTAGCTTTTGACCAAGAGATCCGCCATAAACTGCTTGACGTATTGTTTTTCGCGGACGTCGCCTGAAATGCAGTCCTTCAGCGCTTTGCGCAGCTCGCTTCGTTTATTGATTCTGCGCCTGTACTCCTCCTCGTGGAGGCCCAGATCGGTCAACTGCCTGTGGGTGAGCTCATGCAGCGTTTCCTTCACGAATTCCGTCATCGCTTCGATCGTGCACTGTTTGCCTTCCGTTTGGCTTGCAGCCGGCGGACGGCGGTAATCGAGCCATTTGACGTAGAGGAGCAGGAGAACGAACAACATGATGAGTGCGATCATCAACATGTTGACGATCATTCCGGAGCCCATTTACGCCCCCCTTTCCACGAGCTTCAATGCCGCGGTCATTTCGAGCTGCGTCAATATGTCTTTGGCCAACGAGCGAATGCTGGCCAGAAACGCGGCGGCCGGCTGTCTGCCGTTCAGGCTGCGGCTCCGCTGAAGGAACGGAAGAACGCCGCGCATATTCCACGCATCCAAAAAGTCCGTCGTGTACGGTATTCCATGGATGCTGCCCTTATAGCCGAATCTGCGCTTGACGTTATTCAATGTGCAGTGGGAGTATTTGTCGTACCTGCCGAGCACCACGATATAGGGTTTCTCGCGAACGATCGGCGGACAGCCGCCGTTCTTGAAAAACGAATCCAACCCTTCGATGCCCTGATTCATGCTGACCACGACCAGGTCCGATGCTTCGAGCAACGCTTGGTCGCCGCTCCCTTCCTTCGGCCATCCGCATCCGGCGTCGACCAATACGAGATCGTAACATTGGTTCGCCACCGAGCATATGGTCTGAAGCAGCTGTTTCCTATACCCCGGCATCGTGCCTTCGGGCTTGGCGTTCCCTTGGACCAGATCCAAACGGTCGGCGAGCAAGGGCAGCGTATAATCCCGCAAATTTTCACGGGTCAGCCTGCGGTTCATGCATAACCTCTCCAAAGCGTCCATCCCGTGGTCCTGAAAAGCAACAAGCGAATGGTCCAAAGCATAGGCGGACATCGGGAAGGCCCCTTCGACCCTCTCCTTGGCCATGCCCCCATGCGCCATCAGCAATTTCAAACGGTAATCCATGGCGATCGTCGCCGCAGCCGCGGCAGCATGCGCCGAATTTCCGCTGCCGCCCTGAAGCGGGCTCCAAAATGCGATCGTACTCATGCTTGACTCCTTTCTGCATTCTTCAATGCGCGCTGTATTTGTTTTCGATCCCAATCCGTGAACGTTTCAAAAATGCCGCACAACCGTTTTTTATAGGTGCGTGTCAGTGCCTTCATATGGATTCGCTTCGCATGTTCGTTTCTGAGTTTCAAGGAATAATCCAGCTCGTTCCAAGGCAGGACGACCGGATCTCCTTTCCAGCGGACCGGCAGACGTTCGAAGTACCCGTCCAAATAGGAAGGGCCGAACCATTCCTCGACGGCCCTGACGATGAGCCTCTTCATTTCCGGCCTCACTCCCGGATCGAAATAACGCAAGACCGCTTCCGACAGCCATTTCCCGCCCTCTTCGAGCGTCCAGACTTCATAATCGGTCACCCAGACGAGTTCGGAAGCGCTCAGCCAATCCTCCTTTGCGCAAAAGTCCGGGAGTTCCAGATCGTAAAGAACATAGTCGTAATGTTCCAAGGCGCCGCCATGGCTTCGGAAGTAGGCTTTCAAACCGGCAGAATCCCCGAATCCGCATGCAACGTCGAAGCCGGCAAATTCCGTGATGCATAACTTCTCGCCCAATCCGCCAATGAAATAGGGATATCTTCTTTTTTCGCTCGCGTCCACCAACAGGACGCTGCTGCCCCCGGACGCAAGCAATTTGCAAATATGCACCAGGGTGTCGCTTTTATCGCATAGGCCGGCAAAAATCCAAGTATTCAAAGATGTCCGTCTCCTTTCTTTCGTCCGCCGGCAGCCTCAAGGTTGATCCGAAGGTGCCGCGCTGCCCTCCCGGCGATCATTCATGCTTTGCTCAAGCAGTTTGTTTTCCTGGACATCCCCCGGCGAAAAACTGTCTTGGTTTGGATCCGGGGCCGTGATCTTGCCGGTTGTTCCCGGAGCGGGATTCCCCGCGTGTTCGTTCGCCGCCGCTGCCGCTGCATCGTTCCATAAGCCGTCGGCGTTCGATGCTCCGGAAACGTCCGATGCTCCGGAAACGTCAGATGCCGTGGAACCGCCTGAAGAGTACATGCCTCCGCTCAAGCCTGAGGGAGCGAATTCGGATTCGGCGAAGCTGCCGTTTGGCCGTTGCTGCACCGCTTTTTCCAAGTCTTGTTCCAGGGAAACGCGTATGGCTTCGGACAGCTTCCGTTCCGCTTTGTTTACGATGTTCGGGTCGCTTGCGATCAGCTTCATCACCTCCTTGTTGACCGGATAAGTCGGAATCGCCCGCTCCTGCATCTCCGGCTCCACGTAAGTCACGGCGTACAGCTTCGCGTCATGCAGGTAAGCATCCACCATCGCGCTGGACAATGCCAATATCTCCTGCTCCGTCAACCGGATCCACATGGCCGGGCTAAGCAGCTTATCGATTTTCTTTTTGGATAAAATGATGTAGTCCTGTCCCGTAGGAAATTGGATGCGTACGTCGACCACGTCGCGCTCGCGCAAATTCGATGGCAATACGACAGCCTGAATCTCCTTGTTCCGAAGATCCGCTTGGATCGGTTGGCCCTCGTAAACCATGGCCTCCGTCAGGGGCGTCCCCTTTTTCAGCTCGATTTTTGCAATCTTGATTTCGTCGCCGCTGCCGCCTTCCAGCAGATTCGCGGGCGCCGTTCCTTTGGGCAGCTTGGCGCGCACAAGGTCTTTCGCCGTGACGGCTTCGCCGGCCGCAACGTCCCGCGCAAGCGTCCAGGCCGGGACCATCTGCTTCTCCTCATTCAACCTCGCTTGTTCCAGCTTGGCGATTTGCCTGCGGTACTCTTCCCTGATCTCGTTTTCCTTGGCATGGTGCCGAATCCCGCTAACGGCGGCGTAAGCCGCAAACACGATGCCCACCGCCGAGGCCCCCGCCAAACCGGCGTAAAGCATATGCCTCGTTCGCTGTCTCAGTTTTGACATGAATTTGATCATCCCCCTCCATTAAACCGCGGATCAGCTGAGACCGAACCGGAATCTCCTTCTCCGCTGGATTCCGGCCGTCGCCCCATGAAAAATGCGGCTCAGCACTTTGTCCGTCTCTTCGCATTGATCGAACGGATCCATCTGCAGCGGCAGCGCAAACACCTGCGTGGAATCCAGCTGCTTGCGAAGCCGGGATACGGCATCCTCCCCGGCCAGCGGCAGGACATACATCCACTTCTGCCGGGGATATCGCGACAAGCCGTGGACCATATCCAGCACGTCCTGCTGGCGCCACTCCGCGCCGGAGGCGACGATGATCGGAAAGTCGGCGCGCAGAAACTCTTCCAGCCGGTCCCGCTCCCTGAATGCTCCGAGATCGATCACAAGGAAATCGTAGCTGCCGGACAATAATGCTATCACGTCGCTTCTGGCCGTCTGCCGCCAATAATCCACGCCTTCCACCTCGAATTTGCGGCTGCCCGGCCCGGCGGAGCTTTCCCCATCGACGATTTGTTGGATCCTTCGGAATGCCGGCGACCTCATGTTCATTTCGACCAGCGCGACCTTGCTGCGGCTTCTCGCCAAAAAATGGCTGATTGCGATCGCCGTATGCGTCGTCCCCGTTCCGCCGCTGGCTCCCATCACCGCAATCACCTGCGTGCTTTTTCGCCCAGCCATGTCCCTGCCCCGCTTCGGGCCCGGCTTCATTTCCTGCCGGACGGCCGCGGCGATCACCGCGCGTACTTCGGCGGCGGAGGCGTAGCGGTTTTCGGGCATGGGCTCGAGCAATTTCCGTATGACGGGAACGAGATGGCGTGGCAAATCCTGGCGTATGCTTTGTGCCGCGTCCTCCGTCCACTCGCTGAAAGCCCCTCCCGTCGTCAAATAAAGCATCAACGCCCCGAAGCCGTACAGATCGGACCGGGCGTCGCTTTGGCCGGAACCATACTGCTCCGGAGCGGCAAAGCCGACCGTACCCAGCTTTACCGTGTCCTGCGCCTGCGCCTGCTTGTAATTGCGGGCGATGCCGAAATCGATCAGCCTCAGCTCCAGCTGCTCCGTCAGCATAATGTTCGACGGCTTCAAATCCCTGAAAATGACGACCGGATCATGCGTGTGCAGGTAGTCCAACACTTCCAGCAGTTGATCCGCCAGCTGCAAAATCGAATCGACCGGAATCCGGCCGCGGTATCCGCGAAAATATTTCTCCAGCGTAATCCCTTGGATATAATCCATGACCAGATAGGTGTAACCGTCCTCGTCCGGCGGAAAAAAATCCACGATTCGGGGCAGCCTGGCATGGCTAAGGGATATCAAAAGCTGCGCTTCTTCCCGTATGCTGCTGTATCGGGCCGGGTCGGAAACGCTCTCCTTGACGGCCCAGAGTTTACCCGGCAGCTTCAAATCCTCGGCCAGATAGACATGGCTCATGCCGCCTTCGCCGATCTTGCGGATGATCTCGTATCTCCCCCCAATCGAATGGCCGGCATGCAGCTTGGAAGGATGAATCATGCGTGTCCCTCTCTTTCAAGACAAAAAAAGGGAAAGCCTCCCCGGCAAAGACGCTTACGATCAGTCGTAAGGCTTTGCTCAGGGATGCTTTCCCTTTAATTATCATATGGTGAATTTGGTACCATTATAGAGCAATGGCAATATCTGTGTAAAGTACTATTTTTATATTCATTATCTTCATGCATCCATCACCTTGTTTTATTCCGTTAATATTTAATCATGTATAAGGTGATTTCGTCCCGATTGTGGAACAGCTGCTTCGCTCGCTGAATCTGCATATTCGCGGCCTCGAAGGACGAAATGACATCGTCGACAAGCGCCATAGGTTTCTTGTGCATGAGCTTGACCGTCACGACGGCCGTGCCTCCTGCCCGTAAGCTTGGAAGCAGCTCCGTAACCAGTTTGACCATTTGTTTCGGGCTCCAGCTCATATCGCATACCAGCAGATCGAATTCGCCTTCCTGAAAATGGACTTCCGAGGCGTTTTTCTTGAAAATACGCAAGCCAGGATGATTTCGCAGCGACTCGTGCATCAAGGCAGGGTCCACCGCCGTGACCTGCAGTCCCCGCTCCAACAGGAACGAGGTCCAGCCGCCGGGAGCGGCCCCGATATCCAGAGCGGTATGAAACGACTTGAAATCGATCCCGAAGCTTTGCTCGGCCTCCAAGAGCTTGAACTTCGCCCGGGATATTTGCCCTTCCTCGCGCTGGAAGCGGACCGCGCCCCCGCTCCAGTCGGACAGGTTGTCGTTCGGTTCGGAAACCCCGACGTACAGCATCTCTCCGGCTGCAAAAACGGATACGACCCAGTCGGCGTCGCGAACGACAAATTCGGCGTTTAACCCCGTTAATTGCTCTTGGAGGCTCTCGCGAATCTCGCCGGCGCTGCCGGATACGGCGCTTTGTTCCGCTTTCCTTACCTGCAGCGAAACCGCGGCCCCATGAAGTTTGTCTTGACGAAGCAAAAATTGAACCATTTGGGGATATGCATTGTCTTGATCCGCTCGCAGTTCAAGGTGCACCGGCTGTATGTGGCGCAAAAAAATAGGCGGGTGGGCAACGATGCTTGCGATGGCCCTCTCCGCATCTTCAAACAAGGTCACAAGAAAAACCTCGCCGGAAACCAGCATGCTGCTTTTCAGCTTGCCGAATCTCCGGCGCAGCTCCTCCTGGGCATAGGGTGCAAACCCGTGGTTGGCCGTGCATATAAACCGGGAAATTCCCGTGTTTTTTTCATCGTTTGTTGTTTGTTTATCATCCAAAACGGATTAACCTCCAGAAACCACTTTAATCCAAGGCCGGCCGCCATCCCATTCGATCCGTGCCGGAATATCGTAGGTTTGTTTTATCATTTTGTCGTTCAGAACTTCTTGTTTCGGGCCGGAGCCCGCGATTTTCCCGTCCCGGATCAAAGCGACGTGGCTGAAAAGCGGCATAATTTCCTCCACATGATGCGTCACGTACACCACGGTGATGTCCCTTTCGCCGAGACGTTCCACCTCCGCCAGCATTTTTTCGCGTTCGTACAAATCCAGCCCGGCGCAAGGCTCGTCCATGATCAGAAGCTTCGGCTCGCTCATCAAACTTCTCGCAAGCATCACCTTTTTCCGTTCCCCTTGCGACAAGGTGCCGAGCGGATGGTAGGACAACTTGCCCAAATTCATTTCTTCCAGCAGCTTCAGCGCCTTATCTTTCACGTCTTCTGGTATTTCCTGATAGAAACGCAAAAACGCGTAAGCGCCCGTGGCCACGACCTCCCACACCGGATCGCTCAAATTGAGCTTTTCCAGCAAGCTCGGACTGATATATCCGATCTCTTTGCGGACCTCGCGCACGTCGCATTCCCCGTATACGTTGCCGAGCACCTCGATCCGGCCGCTGCTTGGAAAAAGGTAACCCGTCAGCATTTCCAAAATGGTCGTTTTGCCGGAGCCGTTGCGCCCCAAAATAACCCAGTTTTCCCCTTTTCGAATGTTCAGGGAGACGTGGTCCAAAATCTGATTCTCTTCCCTCCGCAAAGACACATCCCGCATCGTAATCATGAAAGCACTCCCCTTATTTGAGCTAACAAGTCTCCGACCGATCCCATGGAATAGATGATTTCCGGCTTTCCGCTCCGCTCCTTGTCCGCCAAAAGCAGGGCCGGTACGCTGCGGATTTTGTACTGCTCGACGACCGTCGGCGTCATATTGACGTCGGCTTCGGCCAATAGGCCCTCCGGCAGCAAATGTTCGGCCACTTCCAGCATCCGCCGCGCCACTTTGCATGTCCCGCAAAATGGGGTGTGCAGAAACACGGCCAACGGTTCGCCTTTGCGCCACAGCTCCTCTAGAAGCTGCTTTTCGTCCAGCGGCCTCATTCCTGCCCCCCCTTGGCGACCCGTTCCAGCACGTCCGGAGGCATGGGCCCGTTATGGAGCTTCACATAATCCGGCACCGATTGGTAGAGCAGCTCGTACATTTCCCTCTTCCCCCGCATGCTCGACGTATGCAAAAAAATCTCTTGCGGGAACAGCCGGCCTGCGATCATGCCGTGCACGACCTCTTTTCCGGACGGCTCGCCGGGTCCGAGGTCGTAGTCCAGCGACAATATGCCAACCTCGCATTCCTGCAGCAAAAGAAGGCATTCCTGCGCATTTTTCGCCAGAACAAAACCCTCGGGACATCGCCGGCAATCATCCAAAAATACATGCAGCACGGCTTCCCCTCCTTTCTCCCGTCCTTGCAAGCAACGCTTTTTATCTTTTTCCTTCCAAAAGGCGGTAGAGCAGTTCCATTTCGTCCCCGTGCGTTCCATCCGGTCCGGGATCCGTCTCCAATACGATCGGCAACCCCTCGAATTCCGGATTCGAAATCAGCTCCGCCAAGCGATCCGCGCCGATGCGGCCCTCCCCGATCCGGGCATGGCGGTCTTTTCCCGAGCCGGATGGGTATTTCGAATCGTTCATGTGGACGGCGGCGAGGTTTTGCCAGTATCCAAGCTCCCTTCCCCGTTCCATCCATCTGTCCGTTTCCTCCGGAATCCACGTTCCCGATGCAAACGCATGGCAGGTATCCAAACAAAACGCGATTTTCTCCGGCTCTTCGGCCAAGCTCCTCACGTAAACCAGCTCTTCCAGCGTAATTCCCATCGCCCCGGGCTGTCCCGCCTGGTTTTCAAGCAAAATTTTGGTCTTGCCCTGCCATCCGCCAAGCGTTTCATTTAAACATTGTATTATATTTTTGTAGCCCTGTAACGGGTCGATGCTTTTCAAATGGCCGAAATGGACGACGATCCCGACGGAGCCGCAGGCTTCGGCAATGATCAGATCGTTTTGCAGCGAAGCGACCGTAGCTTCATATAGCTCGCGGCCCCGGGTCTCGCCGATGGCGATGTTGACCGGGTACGGCGTATGGGCGATGCTCGGCATTCCCTTTTCCCGGCAAAAACGAAAGCAATCCGTCGCAGCGGATGCATCAAGTTCCTTGATGGAAAGACTGCGCGGATTTTTCGGAAAATATTGAAACGATTTGGCCCCCATGTCCCAGGCCCGCCTGGCGGCTCTCCCAAAACCGCCGCGGGTGCTGACATGGCAGCCGATCATTCGATTAGCGGTCATGCTGGCAGGACGGGCAGAAAAAGGCTTTTCTCCCCGTCAATTCGATTCGGTTCACGACCCCGCCGCAGCGCACGCAGCTTTCCCCTTCGCGGTCGTACACTTTGCACATCTCGTCATAACCTCCGGTCAACGTATCGCCGGCCATGAAGGGCGACTCCATGTAACCCCCATGTTCCAGCGCTTCGGGCAACACTTTGACGGCGGCGTCATACAAACGTCCGATCGACTCCTCGGATAAATCCTGCAGTTTGGCCGAAGGCAACAGCCCCGCCTCAAACGCGATTTCATCCGCATAGCAGTTGCCGATGCCCGCAATGGCATGCTGATTGACGAGCAGGCTTTTCAACGAGCCGCGCCGGCCTTTGATCAGTTCCGTAAAACGCTCCTTGTTCATCCGGCGGTCCAACAGCTCCGGCCCCAGCGGTTTGAGCGTTTCTTCGGTTTCCTTCGCGGACAGCAAGTGAAGATATCCGAGGCGAAGCCCGATAAAATAAAGCGTATTCGCCCCGAAAGAAATCTCCACTTGGGTATTCCGGTCCGGGCGGTCTTCCTCCGTCCCGTAATACAGCATGCCGCCCAGCATCAGATGCAGCAGCAAACGCCGCCCGTTGTTCATATGGAACACAAGGAATTTGCCCCTTCGTTCCACGAAAATGACGCGCAGTCCCGTTACCTCTCCGATAAATTGTTCGGCCGGGACGTTCAGCGATTTTTCCCGATGGATTACCACTCGGGTAATCGGCAGGTTGACAATATGTTCCGAAAGCAGTCTTCGGTAATTCTCCATCTCCGGCAGTTCCGGCATTCGTTCATCGATCCTTTCGTTTGCAGCATAGATGACATGATTATTTCAAAAATTCAGTAAACTTCCGTTTCATCCGGACAAATCCGTTGCATTAATTCATAAAGGTCTTTGCAAACCACATCCGGACGGACGCCGGCTCCCTCGATCAGAGCCTCCATGTTTTCCTCCGTCGTCAGTCCCGTCAAAACCAAAATCGTTTCGCATCCGGCAGCCGCCCCGGCGGCAATGTCGGTACGCAAATTATCGCCCACCACCGTCGCATCCGCAGGAGAGATCCCGAGCCTGTCCGTTGCAAAGCTCATCAGATGCCCCGCCGGTTTGCCGATGACGATCGGCTCCGTTCCGGATGCGGCCTGTATCGACGCGGATAGCGAACCTGCTCCGGGCACCAGGCCATGGTCCGACGGGAGCAGCAGATCGGGGTTGGTCAGGACGTACTTTGCCCCGCCGCGAATCCACTGCACGGCTTTGGCCAAACTTTCGTATGTAAAAAAACGGTCGATTCCTTGCACCACATATTGCGGATTCTCGTCTACGATATGTAATCCGGCATCGGACAACGCCTGGCGGAGTCCTTCTTCTCCTAGCATAGCCACGGAAGCTCCCGGAGATTCTCCGGCGATGTATTCGGCCGCGGCAAGCGACGAAGTGCACACTTCTTCCGGCTTTGCTTCGATTCCCATCTCATTCAAATGCTTCGCTACGCCTTCCGCCGTACGGGACGAGTTGTTCGTCACGAACATATAAGGGATTCGGCGTTGTTTTAACGACCGGATGAGTTCATCCGCGCCGGGAATCCGATGGTTGCCGTGGTAAAGCGTTCCGTCAAGATCTATCAACAGACCTTTGGTCTTTTTGTTTTGGGGCATGTCAGCTTCCTCTTTTCTTGTGTAAACCTGGGTAATCGAAGATGGCATTTCTTCGCTTCGACAGTTCTATTTTAAAAAAATTGGAGGAATGCCGCAACTTATCAGGACCGCAGCCTCCCACGCCGCGACGCATTAGACATTTTTTCTATGAGGTTCGCCAAAGAACGGCTCATGGGCCGCCTCTTCGATGGCTGGTGCTGGTGCCTTATGTCATTTCCTGCGCTTTCCCGGAAAATAATCCATTTCCCCGGGCAATTCCAAAAAGAAAAGAGCTCCGTACGGAGCCTTTCTGGAAACCGGAAATCGCGTCCTTGCTTCATTCATGCCTGTGCACGGGGAACAACATCAGCTCTTCGGCAAGCAGCGTTTTGGGAAATACCGACTGCGCTTCTTCGAGCAGCGGCTTTAAATGTTCCATGTCCTTATACCGCGAGCTGAAGTGGGTCAAAATCAGTTCTTTGGCCCCGGCGGCGGCCGCAGCCTCGGCTGCCTGAACGGACGTGCTGTGATGGTAATTGTGCGCCGATTCCTTCAGATCGTCCATGAACGTCGCTTCGTGCACGAGCAAATCCGCATCGCGGGCGAGCTTCAAAACGTTTCCGCAAGGACGGGTATCGCCCAAAATCGTGACGACCCGCCCTTTTTTCGGAGCTCCCAGCACTTCTCCGGGATGCAGCGTCGTTCCATTTCCCAGGTCGATGCTCTCCCCTCTTTTCAACCGCCCGTATGCCGGTCCGGGTTTTAACCCGTATTCGGCAAGCCGCTGCAAATCGAGGCTCCCCGGTTTGTCTTTTTCCGCGATGCGGTATCCGTAACTGTCGATCCGGTGATCGAGCAGCAGCGATTCGACGACGATGTCCTCGTCTTCGTAGACCGTTCCCCCGGTATGTTCAACGACCTCAAGCTCATATTCGATCCGGGATTGGCTGAGCGTCAGGCTGACGTCGATATACTGTTTGATGCCCGGCGGGCCGTACACGTGCAGTTTCGTCGTGCCGCCTTGATAAGCCCGGCTGGACAGCAATCCCGGAAGGCCGAAAATATGGTCACCATGCAAATGCGTGATGAAAATTTTCTCCAATTTGCTGAGCTTTAACGAAGATCGCAGGATCTGATGCTGCGTCGCCTCCCCGCAATCGAACAGCCAAAACGAGCGGCGCTCCTCGAACATGCGCAAAGCCATCGACGTTACGTTCCGCTGCAGCGAGGGCACTCCCGCATTGGTCCCCAAAAATTCAAGTTCCATAACAAGCAACCTTCTTTCTGTAATGTCAGCAAAAAAGCGGCCGCCCTTGACAAGCAAACGGCCGCTTCAGCGAAACAAGCTTGCAAAGCTTGGCATGGCGGCAAAAAAACCTCCCGAAAAGGAGGATTTTTTCGCTCGCATCATCCGTTAGGATGAGTACATCATTTTGCCTTGTCGACATTAAAGTAACGCGCTTCCGGATGCGCAAACACCATCGCCGATACCGACGCCTCCGGCTCCATCATGAACCCTTCCGTCAGATGTACGCCGATATCTTCCGGCTTCATCAGCTTGAACAGCGGCCCCTGATCCTCGAGATCCGGGCAGGCGGGATAACCGAACGAAACGCGGATGCCTTGGTAACGCGCCCCGTGGCGCTGCTTCATCGTCATATCCGCCGGGTCCGGGAATCCCCAAGAGTCGCGCATGATGTGGTGCACGCGTTCGGCAAGCGCTTCGGCCGTTTCGAGCGCCACCGACTGCAGGACATGGGAGCGCAGATAGTCTCCTTTGTCCTTCCATTCGGACGACAGCTTCGATATGCCTTGGCCGGCCGTGACCACCAAAAATCCGACGTAGTCCATCTGCCCGCTGTCTTGGGATTTCAGGAAATCCGCAAGGCAAAGGAACGGCGGCACGTTTTGGCGCGGAAAAGTGAACGTATGCAGCACTTTGGACATGTCTTCGGGATCATAAATGACGATATCGTTGCCCCGGGATTGCGCAGGGAAAAAGCGGTACATCGCATGCGCCTGAATGATCCCCTCGGAGGCCGCTTCTTCCAGCAGGCTGTCGACGGTCGCTTTCAATTCCACGGCCTTTTCGTTGCCTTCGGCCAAAAGCTGTTCCACCTGGCCGCGCAGTCCCAAATGATGTCCCAAAAGCATCTGCATGTTCATGTACGGCACGATATGGGTAATCGGATAATTCCGGATGATATGACGCTCCAAATCCGGCGGGATAAACACCGGAACCTCGGTCGATACGCTGGACTTTGCCGCCCGCGTAATCTCCGGCAAAACCTGCGGCTTCTCCGTTTCGGCCTTGAGCGCTTCCAGCTCGGCCTCCATTTCCGCCCGCATCGCTTCGCGCTGTACCGGATCCATCAGCTTGTTGGCCAGATCGAGCCCGTCCATCGCGTCCTTGGCATACACGACAAGCCCGTTGTATTCCGGACGGATCCGCGTTTTCGTGAATTTCCGCGTCAACGCGGCACCGCCGACCATAATCGGAACGTCTACGCCCGCATTTCTCAAGTCTTGCGCGGTAACGACCATTTGCTGCGCCGACTTGACCAGCAGGCCGGACAAACCGATCAAATCGGCCTTTTCCCTGCGGTAAGCCTCGATAATGGTTTCCGGTGCTACTTTTATGCCCAGATTGACGATCTCGTAACCGTTATTGGAAAGGATGATTTCCACCAGGTTTTTCCCGATGTCATGCACGTCGCCTTTGACGGTGGCGAGAAGCATTTTGCCTTTGACCGAGGTTTCGTTTTTTTCCATGAATTGTTCCAGGTACGACACGGACGCTTTCATGACTTCCGCGCTTTGCAGCACTTCCGCGACGATCAGTTCATTGTTGTTGAACAGCCTTCCGACTTCCGCCATGCCGTCCATCAAAGGTCCGTTGATGATTTCCAGCGCCCCGTATTTTTGCAATGCCGCATCCAGATCCGGGATCAGCCCTTCCTTGGAGCCTTCCACCACGTAAGAAGCAAGCCTCTCTTCCAACGTCAGGTTGGACAGTTTTTCTTTTTTCTCGACCTTTTTGTTCCGGAATGCGGCGACAAACGCGGCAAGCGTCTCGTCGTTCGTGTCGTAAATCAACGCCTCCGCCAGCTTGCGTTCCTCCTCCGGAATCGAAGCGTAGCGCTCCAGCTTTTCGGTATTGACGATCGCGTAATCAAGTCCCGCCTTCGTGCACTCGTACAGGAATACCGAATTCAGCACCTCGCGCCCCGCTTCGGGCAGGCCGAAGGATACGTTGCTGATGCCGAGGATGGTATGGCATTCCGGCATGGCTTGTTTGATCAAACGGATGCCTTCGATCGTTTCCCTGGCGGACCCGATATATTGCTCGTCCCCCGTGCCGACCGGGAAAACAAGCGTATCGAAAATGATGTCCTCCGGGGCAAGCTTGTATTTATTCACGAGAAGATCATAGGATCTTTGGGCGACTTTAAGCTTGTCGTCGCGATGTATCGCTTGTCCGCTTTCGTCAATGGTGCCGACGACGACGGCCGCGCCGTATTTATGGATCAGCGGCGTCACCTTTTCGAATTTTTCTTCACCATCTTCAAGGTTAATGGAGTTAATGATCGATTTGCCCTGCGAATATTTCAAGGCAAGGTCGATGACCTCGGCATCGGTCGTATCGATCATCAGCGGCACTTTGACCTTCTTGACGACCAGCTCCAGGAAATGTTTCATGTCGATCGCTTCGTCGCGGTCCGGGTCCTGCACGCATACGTCGATGACATGCGCCCCGTTTTTCACTTGCGCACGGGCGATTTCCGACGCTTCTTCGAACTTGCCCTCGACGATCAGCCGCTTGAATTTGCGCGAGCCGAGCACGTTGGTTCTTTCCCCTACCATATAAGGGCGGTTATCCTGTTCGATGTAGACCGGTTCGATGCCGGAAATCGCGGGGGCATGGGTCCCCGCAAGCGGCCGCGGCTCGTATTTGCCCATCGCTTCGGACATGGCGCGGATATGCTCCGGCGTCGTGCCGCAGCATCCGCCGGCGATGTTTAACCATCCGTTTTTCGCGAAGTCTTCCATTTTGCGCGCCAAGGAATCCGGGGATTCATGATAGTTCCCGTTTTCGTCCGGCAGCCCGGCGTTCGGGTAGCAGCTGATCGCCGTTTTGGCCATGGAGGACAAAGAGCGGATATGATCCCGCATAAATTCCGGGCCCGTGGCACAGTTAAGCCCGACGGATATCGGATTCAAATGTTCAAGCGAAATATAAAAGGCTTCGATGTTCTGCCCCGCCAGCGTCGTGCCCATCGGTTCGATCGTGCCTGAAATCATCACCGGCAGCGTCGTGCCGCTGCTTTCAAACGCTTGGCGGATGCCGATGCTTCCGGCTTTCACGTTCAGCGTATCCTGGCTCGTTTCAAGAAGCAGCGCGTCAACGCGGCCCTCGATTAAAGCCAGCGCCTGCTCTTTGTAGCTGGCGACCAGCTCGTCGAACGTCACGCCGCCCGTAACCGACAATGTTTTAGTCGTCGGTCCCATGGCTCCGACCACGTATCTGGGCTTGTCCGGCGTGCTGAATTTATCCGCCGCCCGGCGGGCGATTTCCGCGGCCTTTAGATTGATTTCGCTTGCTTTCTCCGGTATATCGTATTCCGCCAGCACAACGGACGTTGCGCCGAAGGTATTGGTTTCGATTAAATCGGCCCCTGCTTCCAGATATTTTTCATGGATCTCTTCGATGACGTCCGGACGCGTCAGCACGAGCATCTCGTTACAGCCTTCGAGTTCTTCTCCTCCAAAATCCTGGGGACCGAGCTGGACCTGCTGGATCATCGTGCCCATGGCACCGTCGAGTATTAATATTCGGTCTTTCATGATTTCCTGCAAGCTAGGTCTGTTCATGTATTTTCCCCCTCGCGAAACGTTAAATCTTAGTTTAGCAGAATACCTATCTTTAGAAAAGTGCCAAAACGGCGGTCCGGCGACGGCTGGAACGGAAGAAACGCATCGACAAAAAATGGCGGCTTCGTTATAATATAAATTAAACCAAGTGGAAAAGAGGGGAAAGGCAATGGCTGAAATCGTAATTCGTAATACGAATGAAAGAATCACGGGTGACGATAATGTTCGTGAATTCTTAAACAAACAAAACGTATTGTTCGAGAAATGGGACGCTTCCAAGCTGCCCGCCGAGCTTCGTAATAATTTTCAATTAACCGACGAGCAAAAAAACGAAATTTTGAAGGTGTACGACGAAGAAATCCGCGATTTGGCGGCACGCCGCGGCTACCAAATCTGGGACGTGATCACGCTGTCGGACGCGACGCCGAACCTGGAGGATCTGCTCAACAAATTCGAAGAGGTACATACCCATACGGAGGATGAAATCCGCGCCATCGTCGGCGGCAAAGGGATCTTCGTCATCAAAGGCAGCGACGATATCGGATATTTTAACGTGGAACTCGAAGCCGGCGACGTCATTTCCGTTCCTGAAAACACCAACCATTTCTTTACGCTGATGGATAACCGCCAAATCATCGCCGTACGTCTCTTCATCGAAAAAAACGGCTGGGTCGCTTACCCCGTCGAAGATCCGAGTTTCCAAAAAGCCTAAACGGAGATTGGAAGTCAGGCCTTCCTCCCGTTCATGACATACATGCAACGAACCCCGCTCCTTGTTGTCCAAGGGACGGGGTTCGTTTTTACATTCTTATTCCGTTACTCGCTCACGGTCAAACTTTTGGTCGGCATCGTATGCTGCGGTCCGTAGGTTACATGAGAGGTGATTTTATAGGTTCCCGCGCCGTCGAACGTTTTTTCGAGCACGTATTTTCCGTCCCCCGCGTTTTCGGCAGGCACTTTCTCGTGCACGCTGCTGTCGCCGTCTTTTATGATTTCGATTTCGACTTCATCCGCTTTATCCACTTTTTGATCCTTCTGCGTAACCAACACTTCAATCGAAACCTTTTCCCCGACTTTTGCCTGCTCCGGATTCAAAGTTAAATCGACCTTTAACGGTTCCATCATGCCTTCATCCATGTTCATGCCGTCATGTCCGCCGCTGCCGCCGCAGCCTGCCAAAGCAAAAACGACAAGCAAGATGATGCCTATGAAAACATATTTCTTTTTCAAATTCCTGCCACTCCCTTACGTCAATCTGCAGATATGTAGGCTTTTTGACCGCACTTCATTTATTATACATGCTTTTCAGGCTTCCAAAACGGCGGGTTGATCACAAATTGATGACAATATTAGCAATGCGCTGGGGCGATCCCGCAATAAGATCATGAAAAAAGCCTGCGCATGCGGCAAAACCGCAAACGGCAGACTTTTAATTAACAAATCGCATATCATGCTTGGCCGGTTAAACTTGCTGCTTCATAGACTCCAAAATACCGTGCAGCTCGGACAAATGCTTGATTTCATAATGCGGCTGGATGTTCGAATGATACGGCTTGCCGTTGCGGTTGATCCAAACCGTCGTTAACCCGGCGGCCAGTCCGCCTTTAATGTCCGTCGAAAGTTTGTCGCCTACCATGACGGCTTCATCCGGGGTTACGCCCAGGCGGGAGAGCGCATGCTCAAAAATGGTGGGATCCGGCTTGCCTTTGCCGAAATTGCCCGAAATGACGACTTGATCGAAATAAGGGACCAGCTCCGGTACGCCATCCAGTTTTTCCTGCTGCAATCCCGGGCAGCCGTTCGTCAGCAACAGAAGCTTATAGTTCCCTTTCAGCTCTTGCAGCACTTGGAACGTTTCTTCATAGACATGGGGGCGGGAGCGTCTTTCCATCCCGAATTGTCGGGCAAGTTCTTCGGCCAGCTGCGCGTCTTCCACACCCAGCTCGGCGAGGCCGCGGCGCCAAGATTCCTTCCGGTATTCAGGGACGATTTCGGCCATCCGTTGAAACTCGGGCTGCTTCCCTACGGTAAATTCCCCCCATAATGCTTCAAACGGGTTAATGCCGATCATGGCGGTAAAAGCATACGTGTCGTATGACTCGTACAATGCCCGCGCCTCTTTGCGGACAGCCGCTTCAAGCGCCTCCGCGTCGACGCCGGTTTTGGCGGCGGCCGTTTCGCAGGTCGCTTGGAAGGATTCCTTCACGCTGCGCTCATCCCACAACAACGTATCGTCCAAATCAAAAAAAACGGCGGTAACTCCCATCTTCCCATCCCTCTCCCAACGTTAATCTGTTCTATTGTTTTTCAAACGGAATATTAAAAGAGGCGGCAAAACGCTCGAGACGTTCGGCCATGGCTTCGGTATCGTAGCGGTTGATCAAACGGGTAAACACCCAATTGCCGCCCTTTATTTCCTTGCCCTTTTTCCCCTTCGTTCCTTTCATTTCGATCACGATCGAACCGGATCCGGCTTTGATTTTGGCGATTTGGTCCGCCGTCAAACGCCGGTCGCGATTGAACTTGATCGTGGAAAGCGTGTTTTTGTCCACTTTAAGAAACGGACGGCGCAAAAAAATCATGATCGCCAGCAATACGTACAATCCGACCACGATCCAATTCAAGGAGGTGTTCATCGCCGCCTGCTGGCTCGACATGCCGAGCAAAAGGTAAATGACGGCAAGCGCTACCAGCGTGATGGGAAGAACGAAATTCCGCCCTTTGAAGACGTCGGCCGTGGCGGAACCGTTCGAGGAATACAGCGAAGGTTTCCCCTGTTTTTTACGCTGCTTGTTTAATTGAGCCGAGTTTTTCTGAACCATTCTTTCCCAAGATCGGGACATCGTGTTTCCCCCTTAACCATGATGTTCTGTATTTTTATTTGCGCTTTCCGTCATTGCGGTCTTCTACCCATTCGATCGAATCCAACTGGGCCCTGAAGTTCCGACGGACGTTTTGAAGATATCTCTCGCGCAATTTCGCACGTTCTTCGGTTTCTTCCTTGGTCAGGCCAGTCTCCTTGTCTTTGCGCGCAAGCTCGTTAATGCGCTGAACTAAGCTGTCGATATCCATACATGACTCCTCCAATAATCAATTCATACCTAACTTTGCCATGAGAAAAAGAGCTTGTCAAGGCGTGAACCTTACCAAGCTCTTAGGCGTAAAAACGAAGTCTAATATATAGGAAGAGAAAGGACATCTCCGGCTTGAATGCCGCTGGATTTCAGATGGTTCGTCTTCTTAATGATCTGAATGTATGCGCGGGTATCCATGTCCTTCGGTTTATGATCCCGGGCGATTTGCCATAGCGTGTCCCCTTGGGATACAACGATTTGTTCCATTTGCACCTCGTCTTGAGGGGAACCGGCAAATACGCGTACCATGCCCGTACACCCTGCCGTCATAATTATGACGATCAGCAGAAGCTTCACCATCAGGCGCCGTGTGAACATGGCCTGGAAAGCGTGAAGCTGTTCTTTTAGTTTCCCGCCGTTGCGGTCTCCCCCGGAAATTTCATGATTATATATGCTTTGATATGTACTGTATTTTAACATGTTAACCGTTCCTCCAAACATTTGTTCTTGTATGAGAACAATATAACACGAACACATGTTTTGTTCAATAGTTTTTTCGAACAATTGTTCTCCATGAAGGAAAAATCATGTTCCCGTTTTAGAACTTGTGTTTGTACGAACGGCAGTTCTATGTTATACTTTTACCAAACGTTACTAATGGGGTTGATGGGGAATGTCGAAGATATCTAGCCGGCAGCAAGCGATATTGGAATTTATAAGAAACGAAGTCCGGGCCAAAGGTTATCCTCCTTCCGTCCGCGAGATCGGCGAAGCCGTCGGACTGGCTTCCAGCTCGACGGTGCACGGCCATCTGGACAGACTGGAGAAAAAGGGATTGATCCGCAGGGACCCAACGAAACCTCGCGCCATTGAAATTTTGGGCCAGGAAGAATCCGAAAGCAGCAACCTGTTCACGCAAACGATCGCGCGGGTTCCCGTGGTAGGTAAGGTTACGGCCGGCGTACCGATTACCGCCACGGAAAATATCGAGGATTATTTCCCTCTGCCCCAGCATTTTGTCGGGGACGAGAAAGTCTTTATGCTATCGGTCGTAGGGGACAGCATGATCGAGGCGGGCATTCACAACGGCGACTACGTCATCGTCCGCCAGCAGCAGACCGCTGATAACGGAGATATCGTCGTTGCCATGACGGACGAGGACGAAGCTACCGTTAAAACGTTCTATAAAGAAAAGGATCATATCCGTCTTCAGCCGGAGAATCCGTCTTACGAGCCGCTGCGCTTGAATCACGTGACCATTCTCGGCAAGGTCGTCGGTTTGTTCCGCGACATTCATTGATCCGTTTTGGCCTCGCCAATGGACAAGCCCTTGTTCTTCCAGGAGAACAAGGGCTTTCTATTTGGGTTAGCCGAATTTCTCCTGCTGCCACATCGTTGTGATATATCCGAGGAGGCTCTCCGCTTGATGCACCCCCGGATCCATGTTCATCATGCATACCGCCCCTATGCCTTTCTCGGGATAAACGGTCATCATGCATTGGAAACCGCTGCCCCACCCGAGCGAGCTGATCTCCAGCTTCCCGCCCTGGCATTCCATGAATACGCCCAGCCCGGCCCACTTAAAACCGTTCTGCGGTGCAAACATTTCCTTTGCGGTCTTTGGGGAAATCCCCAACATCCCCTTCCCTTGCAGCGATGCCATCAACTCGGCGGCCAACATCGCGAGGTCCGTCGGCGTCGTCCAAAGCCCGGCAGCCGCAGCGTACGGATAAATCGGATAGGGACTGGCCAACCGGTCGCCATGTCGGTTATGTCCGGCGGCCGATCCCGCCCGAATGTCGGATTCGTCCATGACGAAACGGCTGTTTTTCATCCCCAGCGGTTCAAATATCTTTTTCTGCATCAGCTTTTCGAACGGCTCCCCCGCCGCATCTTCGATCAGCAGCTGCATGACGCAAAATCCCGTATCCGAATAGATGAACCGGCTTCCCGGTTCGGCGACCAGTAAAGCAGGCCCCTGCCTATAAACCGTTAATCCTGTTAACAATTCCGCCATGGACGGAGCTTTGCGGTCCTTAGCCAACGTCGGAAAGCTTCCATCGGGATCCGAAAAGCCGGCTTGGTGGCCAAGAAGCTTGCGCAGCGTGACGCGGCCGGAACGGAATTGCGGATGCTCCGGAATCTTCCATGATATCAGGCGCCGGTTCGCTTCTTCATCCAATTGAAGGACGCATTCCTCTACCAGAACAAGCGCTAAAACGCTTGCCGCAAATTTGCTGATGGAACATGCGTTAAACATCGTATCCATCCGGACCGGTTCCGTCTCCCCCGCCGCAAGCTTTCCCCAGGTCTCCCGATGGCTGATCAAACCATCCTCAATGAATGCGATGCTTAACCCGGGAATTCCCTCCCTATCCATCCGTTCGCTGACGCTCATTGGATCCACTGTTTTCCTTCCCCCGTCCCCAAGCAAAGTAACAATACATCAATTATAGAACATTTGTTCCCTTTTGGCAATAAGCAACCTAGCGAGCATCTCCTAACACCGCTCAAATCCGGACTTTCCTAGGCAAGAAACGAAAAAAAACGTGCCAGTCGAACTGGCACGGCCCAAGGCGGATATAGAGTCGCATCCTTCTTCCCTTCTACGGACAAGCTCGGTTCAGCCCGTCCTTCTCCCATCCCCGCTGCCGGTATTCCGTCGGCGTCATGTTCGTCCGCTTGCGGAAAACCTGCGTGAAATGTTTGACGTCCTGGTAACCGACCTTTTCGGCGATGTCGATCAGCTTCAGCTGCGTATGCTTCAGCAGTTCCATCGCTTTTTCCATCCGCAGCGATATGACGTATTCCTTGAACCCGCTTCCGGTTTTTTGCTTGAACACTTGGCTGAAGTATGCCGGGTTCAAAAAGACGACGGAGGCGACCTTTTCCAGCGTCACGTCGGTATTGTAGTTCGCCCGGATATACTGGAGGGCTACTTCGACCGCCCGGTTTCCGCCCGGGGCGTAATATTCGAATTCGAGCGTTCCGGACTTCCTCCCCATCCCCCGGATCGCTGCCGGGATGCTGTTAAAGTCGCGGATCTCTTCGGACAGCCCGACTTGGAACGGCACCTTGACGTATTTTTTCAGATGCAGCCGCAGCTCGTCGCTCAAGCGCTTTGCCCCGTCCGGCGAATCCGGCGTCACAAGGCCCAGCAGGCTTTTGCCGTCGAGGCTGGTGACGAACCCTTTTCCGTGGCGTTCGATCAGCTCGGTCAGCACGTTTTCGACGATAAAATGCTCGAGATGTACAGTGTCGTCGCTTTCCATTTTGACCAGCACCAAATAAAAGCGGGGGTACCGCTCCACGAACGGGGCGATGTCCAAGTTCCCGATGTCGAGTCCCGTCGCCCAGCGCTGGAATACCGCTTCACGCAAAAACTTCAGGTTGCTCCGAAGCAGCCGGGTTTCCTGCTCCAGCTCGGCGTCCCGCTCCACTTCCTCTCCGAGCCGCCCGATCATCGAAATCAGCGCCTCCTTGCCGATCGGCTTCAGCATATAATCCTTGGCCCCGAGCCTAACCGCTTCTTTGGCGTAAGCAAATTCGGAATAAGCGGAGATGATCACCCATTTCACGTGCGGATAATTGCTCCGGGACACCTGCATCAATTCGAGCCCGGTCATGCCTGGCATCAAAATATCCGTCAGCACCACGTCGATCTGGCCGCCCCGGAGTATTTGCGCCGCTTCGTCCGGATTCTCCGCCAATTGCACGCGGTGGCCGGGAAACGCTTTGCGGATCGTCCGCTTGATCCCCTCCCGGATCACGCTCTCATCATCCACCACCAATATGTTCATCTTCGTCCTCCCCTTCGGCCGGAATCGGTATGGCAACGGTCACCGTCGTTCCTTGCAGCGGCTTGCTTTCGATGCTCAAACCGTATGGTCCGCCGAACATCATCACCAGGCGGTCGTGTACGTTCCGCAGCCCGATACCGCGTCTTCTTCCGGGCGAATCCGCGTCCGGCGGCCGCTGATGTTTGGCGTGCATCGTCTCTTTTACGCGTTCCAGCGTTCCGGCATCCATGCCCATTCCGTTGTCCTCGATTTTGATCAGCAGCTTGTTCCCTTCCTTTTCCGTGCGCACGTTCAGCACGCCCATGCCTTCCTTCGGCTCCAAACCGTATTTGACCGCGTTTTCGATGATCGGCTGAATCGTCATTTTCGGAAGCGGCGCGTCCAGCCAGGCAGCGTTTGCGTCAATGTTCGTTTGCAGCCTTCCGCCGAGCCGCGTTTCGATGATCGTCAAGTAATGGCCGATTTGCTCTAATTCGCGCCCCAGCGTGGTTCGCGCCGCTTCTTCCCAATTGCTGCTGTACCTGAACATTTGCGAAAGCGACAGAACCACCCTGCTCAGCCGTTCGTTTTCCTGCTCGTCCAGCATCCAATAAATCATGTCGAGCGTGTTGTAGAGGAAATGCGGATTCACCTGCGCCTGCAGCGCTTGCAGCTGCGCGTTTTTTTCGCTGACGGTCGAAATTTTGATCGTTTCGATCAGCTCGTCCATCCGGTGTACCATCCGGTTGAACGACGAGACCAGGCTGTTGATTTCGTCGAAGGAATCCACGTTGACCGAACCGCTGAAATTCCCCATCTCGACCTTTTTCATCTCCCGGATCAAAAGCTTGAGCGGAGACGCGATATTGCGGGAGACGATCGAAGCCAGCACCGTCGATAAAATGATCAGCGCCAGCACGACAACCACCAAAACTTTCGTCGTCCGATAAACTTCCGCCTGGATGTCCCGTTTCGGCGTCAGGCCGTAAATCGTCCACCCGGCCATCGTCGTGTTGGCGGCGACGATCAGCTCCTTGGACGTGCCGTCGACGAAGATATTATCTTCCGGCGACGGCTGCGGCAGCCGGTCCAGTTCCGGACGTTTGGCCCCTTTTCGTTCGGAGGAGGCGATGATTTTTTTCGCTTCGTCCAAAATGTAAACCTGCGTTCCGGGACTGATGCTCACGTTAGACAGCGCTTCCATCATCGGAGACGGGTTCGTTTCGATCATCAATATTCCGATCTCTTTATGGTTATCCAAATCGTACAGCTTGCGCCCGAACACGAACGCCTGCTTTTCCGCCTGCAGCGTGTTGATCGGCGAACCGGGGTATAACCCGAGCCAGACCATGTTGCCCGAGGATGCTTCGAGCTTTTTATACCATTCGGTTTGGGCGTAGTTGTTGTCGATGACCCCGGCAAACTGCCTTTCGTAGCTGTACACCTTGCCGTCGGGCGATAATATGTGGATGCCCAGCACATCGTCCCGCGAATAGTAGGCCGCCCCGATAATGTTCGTGATGGTGCGTTCGTTGATGATTTCCGCCGCCGGATCGTCCGGCTTTTCCTGCAGCAGGCGGGTAAGCTCGTAGTTGCTGTTCAGCGATTTGGACAAGCTGTTATAGCCCTGCAGCATCAAGTTGAACAGCCCCGCGGTCTGGGAGATGTTTTTTTCGGCGATGTCGCCCACCTTGGCGTGAATGATCGATAACGTTCGATTGTAATACAGCATGCTCATCAATATCAGGATTCCCGTCATGCATCCCATAAAAAGCAGGAACAAGCGGCTGCGTATGGATCGGAAGCGTCTCACGTACCTCGGCTTCCCCCTTTCAAAGCATCGGGCTTTTCGTGTCCATTTTAGCATATGCGCCGCTTGTTCCGCCCGATTTTTTGGCCCATTAGCCCTTGACGGCGCCTGCCACCATGCCTTCGGTGATTTTATCGGATAACAAGAAATAGATCAGGATGACCGGCAGCGCGCCGAGCACGAGAAAAGCCCCGATCGCGCCGTAATTGACCGAATATTGGCTGACGAAGCTGTTCACGCCGAACGGCAGCGTTTTGAGCTTTTCCGACGAAATGAACGTAGCCGCCAAAATGTATTCATTCCAAATGTTGATGAACGTCAAAATGCAAACCGTCATGACGGGCGGAACGGACACCGGCAATATGATGCTGCGGAAAATGCGCCAGATGCTGGCCCCGTCGATCACGGCCGACTCTTCGATTTCATGCGGAATGGTTTTCATGAACCCGCTCAAAATAAACACCGCGATCGGCATCGAAAACGCGACATAAGGCAGGATCAGCGACAAATGCGTGTTCAGCACGTGCATGTTTTTGAAAATGATCATGAGCGGCAGCAGCGTGGCCTGCATCGGGATCATCATCCCGATCAGGAACAGCAGCATGACCCCTTGCCCGTATCGCCAGCGGAATCGGCTGATCGCATACGCGCACAGGGAGCTCAGCAAAATGACCGCGGCCATCGTCACCGACGTAACGAATAAGCTGTTCAGCAAATAACGGAAATAATTCCCCTCGAGCGCCGCGCTATAGTTGCTCCATTGCGGAGCGTGCGGCAGGGCGAAAAAGCTGCCCGACAAAATTTCTTCGTTCGTTTTCAGCGAATACAGCACAAGCCATAGCAGCGGATATACCTGCGTGACCACCAATATGGACAAAAACAGGATGACGATCGTTTTCGCAACGGAAAACCGTCCGCGGCGGGCAGCGGCCGCCGGCTTGTTCAACGTAACGGCAGAGCTCGTATTCATGGCGTTTTCCTCCTTTACGAAAAGCGTTTCTCCAGCTTGTTGAATATCAGATTGATCAGGAAGGTGGCCGCAAGGCAAAGCACGACCAAACATGCCGCAATCGAGCTGCCGTACCCGTATTTCATGGACAGGAAGGACATGTTGTACATATGGGTCGAAATGACGTCGGTTGCGTGCGCGGGTCCGCCGCCCGTCATCACCATCACCATGTCAAAAGCCTGCAGCGAACCGATAAACGCCAGCACGATCGAGATTTTGAAGATCGGAATGATGTTCGGAAACGTGATGTAGCGGTCGGCGGCAAACCCATCGGCGCCATCGATCCGCGCCGCCTCATAGATTTCTTCGGGAACGTTTAATATCCCCGTATACTGGATCAGCGTGTGGTAACCCAAGTACTGCCAGAGCGCCACGAAATACAGCGAATACATCGCAACCGACGGATCGGTAAGCCATTCATGCGTCCATGATCCTAGGCCCACCGCTTCCAGCACCTGGTTCAGCATGCCCCCCATCGACGCGGGATTGTAAATCGTTTTCCACAGCTGACCGACGACGACGACCGACAGAATGACGGGCAAAAAGTAACTCGACACGAGAAAATTCGGTCTGCGGATATACCGTTTGAGCAAAATGGCCACAAGCAGCGCAATCGGGATTTCCGCCATCGAAAACACGGCAAACAGCAGCGTTCTCCGCACGGACGGCCAAAATACCGGATCATGGAAAAACAGGTTTTTGAAATTTTCGAACCCGATGAACCTGGACTCACCGATGCCGTTCCATTCCAGCAGACCGCTGTACATGGAGACGAGGATCGGCACGAATACGATTCCTGCGTATAAGATCAAGCAAGGCAGCACAAACGCGGCGATCGTCCAGCGGGAGACTTTGAGCACGTTCATGGGAACCCCTCCTTTTTCTGTCTGGTCTAGTGAAGCAGAAGGGAACGGCATGCCGCCTTTCGCACGCGTTCCCTCCATTACGTCAAGCTTATTTGTTGTTGGCTTCGAATGCCGATTGATGTTCCTTCGCGACTTCGGCCGAATCCTTTTTCTGCACGAACAGGTTTTGGATGCTGGCAAGATGAGCTTGCGCCGTTCCCGGGTTCATCGTGTTGTCGAACGCCAGATCCCCGCCCTTCACGTCTTTGAACAGATTCAGCACCTCCATCGCCATGTCGGAGTATCCGGCCGCCTTGAAATCGCCGTCCACTTTTTGTCCGATTCCCACTGCGCCTTTGGCTTCGAACGCTTCTTTCGGGAAGTTCAGCATAAACCAGTTCAGGAACGCCTTCGTTTCATCCAGATGTTTGCTGTCCGCGGAGATCGCAAACGCGCTGCCCGGCGCCAGCATGAACTCGTCCGGATTGCCTTTGCCGTTGATCGTCGGGAACTTGAATACGCCGACTTTTCCGTTGACGGAAGACGTTTCGATGCCTCCAGTCGCCCACGTGCCCATAAAGTACATGGCCGCTTTGCCGGTCTTGAACAGGTTTTCGCCTGCGTTGTAGTCGAAAGACGTGACGCCTTCCTGGAAGGCTCCGGCCTGGATGAGGTTTTGGAACGCGTCGACCGCTTCCTTGAATGCCGGATCTTCGAACGTTTTCTTTTTATCGAGCACGTCTTTCAGGAAGCCCGGGCCGTTGTTGGTCCGAAGCAGCATGTTCATGAACAGGAACGATCCCGTCCAGGTGTCTTTTTCGCCGATCGCCATCGGTTGGATGCCCTTGGATTTCAGCGTTTTGACGACATCGACCATTTCTTCGAACGTCGTCGGTACCTGGACGCCGCCTTTTTCGAAAAGCTCCTTGTTGTAGTACACCACGCCGATGTTGTTGCCGTCCGGCACGGCATAGGTATGGCCGTCAAAGCTGTACCAATCGAGAAGCCCGTCCTGGAACGTGCCCCGCAATCCGTTTTGGTCCAGCATGTCGTCCAGCGGCGCGAGCAGCTTCGCTTCCACGAACGGCTGCATTTGCGCGGCCGGGTTGACCACGGTAATGTCCGGCACCTCTTTGGACGCCGCTTGCGTTTTCAGCTTCAGCTTTTGCTGATCGGTGTTCAGGGAGTCGAGCTCGATTTTGATGTTCGGATGCTCCGATTCGTATTGCTTCACCAGCTTGTTCATCAATTTGTTTTTCGGATCGGTCGGATCCGGATAAATGTTTTGGAATGTGATCGTGACGTTTTTCTCTTTCACCGTGCCGGCCTTGTCGCCGCCGGTTCCCGCTCCCGACGAAGCGCTTCCTTCATCGGCTTTGCCGCCGCATGCCGTTAAACTGAAAGCCAACGCGCCTGCCATCGCCAAGCTTAGCCATTTCGACATTTTTGCCATCGCTTATTCCCCTTTTTGTTTGGTATGAACCCATTATGCAGGGAAACGGCAAAGATCGGGAGGTGAGAAATTCAGGTTTTAGGTTTGTTTTCTATAGATATCGCTCCAAAAATAGAAAATCCCCCCAAGCCGGGAGGACTCGCTCAGTGTTATATGCAGCCGCAGGTTAGACCGACACGAATTGCAGAACGCCAAGCAAAATCAATAAAATAAATACGCCGTAAATGATGTACAACACGATCCGCAGTCCTTTCGACCCCTTCCGCGTTTCGCGGAGCTGATCCTCAAGTTCGGCTACCCGTTCTTCCAACGCCAGCAAACGTTCGTCTTGACCGTTCATGTCCGATGCTCCTTCCCCATATCTAAGATCTCGAATATGTTTCTACCAGATTACATAATATGGGTGATTTTGTAAATCGAAACGACATGGATGATGAGGCCGATCCGCATCCGCCAACAAAATAAAAAGCACGCATCAGATCCACCTGTGCGCGCTTCCCTGTTGGTTATTTTTCTTCGAGTTCGTCCGGGACGTCGTATTTATTGATATGCGAGGTCATGGCCGCGACGGCATCGTCGACATTCGTTGTGGCAGGCTCGCGTCCGACGACGTCGTCGGTTTGGTCGTGAAAATTCAAACGGTCCGCTTCGGCCTCTTTATATTTATTGCTTTTCAGCATAAGCGCTCCCCTCCCTTCTGCATCCTGTGATATGGATCGACCTCCCCAGTAAGGGCAGGATTCGTTTTTTACTATGCGCTAAGGTTCCTCTCCTTATGTGCGCGGACCGACAATGATGCCTAGAGCCCCCCGGTTTCCGCCACGGGTGCCGCAATTGCAAAGCAAAAAGGCCTTGCCCCTAATCCATTAGGCGGCAAGGCCGAGCGTAGACGTCATATTAAGCAGACCATGTGTTTGGGCCAAGCGCGTTCTTTTGCAGCTTCGGTATAAGCGCATATCCGAACGTAATGAGGGGGCTTATCCACAGCAAGACGGCGTACGGAACGTATTCTGGCACCGGAACCCCGAGCGCAGCCGCAAAAAAAGCGCCGCTGACGCCCCAGGGAACAAGCGGATTCACGAGCGTGCCGCAATCTTCGAGGGTTCGGGACAGCGTTTTTGCGGGCAGTTTTCTGCGGTTATATTCGTCCTTGAACATTTGACCCGGCAAAAGAATGGACAAATATTGCTCGCCCGTCATGGCGTTTACCGCGATCGAGGACGCGCCCGTCATCAAAACGATGCTGCTGCCGCGTTTTAAAGGCTGAACGACCTTTTTGAAAAAAGCTTCGATGACGCCGCAATGCTGCAGCAATCCGCCCAGCGACAGCGCGATCAGGATCAGCGAGACGGACCACATCATCGACTGCAAACCTCCCCGGTTTACGATCGATGCGACCGTTTCGTTGGCGCTGGCCGTTTGATAGCCGCTTTGCATGACCTGAAACCATACGTCGATTGCCGTCTCGCGTTGAACGACAGCCGTCACCAGCAGACCGGTCGCGATGCCGACGATCAGCGTAGGGAGAATCGGCATCCGTTTGATCGAGCAGGCAATGACGGCAATCGGCGACAGCAACGTAAGCCAATGAATGCGAAACCCATCCTGCAGCGCAAACTTGATTTGCTCGATGGACGATAAATCGACCGTGCCGGCGCTTGGCGCGAACAAGAAAAATATCGTCGTGACGATGAGCGCCGGCACCGTCGTGTAGAGCATGTTGCGGATGTGCGTAAAGATGGGAATGCCGGCCACGGCCGGGGCAAAAATCGTCGTATCGGATAGCGGCGACATTTTATCCCCGAAGCAAGCCCCGCAGATGACCGCTCCCGCGGCCAACGCCGGGGAAACTCCCGTCGTCGCGGCAATCCCCATAAAGGCGACGCCGACGGTGCTGACGGTCGTAAACGAGCTTCCGGTAAACATCGACACGACGATGGTGACGTATAACGCGCTCACCGCAAATAAATGCGGTTTGATATAATCCATGCCGTAATATAAGATCGTCGGCACCGTCCCGCTCATCATCCATACGGCGATCAAAATGCCGATCAGCGAAAGGATGAGAATCGGCATAATGGCCGTTTGAATGCCTTGAAGGATGGAAGCTTCAAGCTTCTTCCAAGGAATGCCGAACAGTCGCAGCAAAGCTGCGGTCCCGACCGTTGCGGCGAGCAGCGGAAGATGCGGCTCCGCTTTGAGCAGAAAAATCGAGATGAACAATAGCGCAAGAATAAATGCAATAATCAAAATGCTTTTCGAAAAAGTGAGCTGTCGGTCCATGAAGATGATACTCCTTGTACATAATTGTCGCAGACAGGGAAATTGCATGACGTCTCCGTCCGCTTTGTTTGATCCGTAAACAAGTCCTTCTTTGCTTTTATGCTTTTTGGCTTTTTTGCATTGAAGCACAGGGGAACAATATATACCAAAACCACGGCCGAGTCAATGTTATGAACATGCATTGCAGGATTTTTCAGCCAAAAAAATCAGAAAGAAGCGTAACAAAATACGGTTTCATTGCGTTTTAAACGATGTATGGCATTTTGAAGGAGAGGTACGCTGCATGAACGGGTCTTGGAAAAACCGGATGATCGTCATGGGGATTGGCCTGATCTGCTGCATCCCGCTGGGATTATTATACTTATGGTATAAGTTCGTCAGCATGCCGCTGATGCCTTGACCCCCTTCATTAAGGGAACGCGAAAAAGCTCCTGCCGGCATGCCGGCAAGAGCTTTGAAAATACGAAATTAGTAAATGAAAGCTTTGGTGATGATAACGAGCAAAATAAAGAGAACCAGAATCGCACCGATGCTGCCATACCCGCCATGGCCGTAACCGCCTACGCCTCCAACGACTTCACTCATGTGTTCACCCTCCTTTTCAGAAGCATACTTTATCTTATGATTATGCTTTTGGAAGGGAAGGGCAAATAGGAAACTCCTTGCGAAAATAGATATGAGTTTACTCTCCTGGGATACTGCCGGTGTATGCAAAAATACGGAGGGATAAGCGCGGCTTTAAGATCAAATCCTATGAATGATCGGCTGGCAGCGCCATATTTATGACCGATCGTTTTCTTAAAGCCTACTGTCTTCCGTGAGGCGTTCGTCCATATTCCGGGCGATCCAATTGTCCATTTCGCTCACGTCCATCGGCTTTCCATAATAGTATCCCTGCATCACATTGCATCCGGAGGACCGAAGAAAGTCGATTTGTTCCACGGTTTCCACTCCCTCGGCGACAAGGTCCAGCTGCAGGTTGAGAGCCATCTCGATGATCGCGCCCACGATGGCCCTTTTGGCGGGCGAATCGCTTTCCCTGATAAAAAGCTGATCGATTTTGATCGTGTCAATCGGAATTTGATCCAACGTCCCGAGCGACGAATACCCCGACCCGAAGTCGTCCATCGAAATTCGAACGCCGAGGCTGCGAAGCTCGCTGAGCTGCCTGATCATGTCCTTCACATCGTACAGCATCATGGATTCGGTAATTTCAAGCTCGATAACATGCGGAGATAAATTCGCGGACTCCAGTAATGTACGGGTCATTTCAATCAACTGCCGGCTTTCGAATAAACGAACGGATACGTTGATCGATACGGGGAGCAGCGGCACGCCTTTTTCCATCCATTGTTGAAGCAGCTTGCCCACTTCGGAGAACACCCATCGGGTCATGGGAATGATCAATCCCGTTTCCTCGGCAATCGGAATAAATTCGCTGGGGGAAACATCGCCGAATTTCGGATGCGGCCAGCGCATCAGCGATTCGAAACCGACGGCTTTTTCCGTTAACGCATTCCACTTCGGCTGATAAACGATATAAAATTCCTTACGTTCCAAGGCGCCCCGCATGTCTTTTTCCAATTCGAGACGGCGAAGCAGCATTTGATCCATTTCATCGTCAAACACGCAAAACCGGTTTTTTCCCGCCTTTTTGGCATTGTACATTGCCGTATCGGATGCCTTGAGGAGCGACTCGCGGTCCGTTCCGTGCTTCGGCGCCAGACTGATCCCAACGCTGGCCGTGATGTAAAGCTCATTCCCTTTGAGGTCAAACGGCTTGGTGATCGCCTCCAAAATGTCTCCGGCAAGCTGTTCAGCCTGATCTTGGCTGCATCGTTCAGCCGCAATCAAAAACTCATCCCCGCCAAGGCGGAATACTTTCCGGCCTTCGCCCGTTAACCCGCTTAACCTTCTTCCGACCTCTTGTACAAGCATATCGCCGATATCATGACCCAGCGTATCGTTACTCGTTTTGAAGCGGTCCAAATCGATAAAAATCACCGCCGTTTCGCGCGAGCCGTCGACGCCGTCTTTAAGAAAACGATTGAGATCATGCCGGTTGGGAAGTCCGGTTAGCGGGTCGCTATAAGCCATTTTCTCCAAAACATGCCGATCGAAAAACATCGCTCCCCACGAAACCATAAGCATAAAAAAGGTTGCCAAGGTGACGCCGGACAATAAAACGAGGTTGACTTCCCCGTTATCGGTCGCAATCAGGGCACTGGCATCCCCGCACCAAAAATCGGCAGCCCCCATCCCGGTAAAATGCATCCCGCATATGGCGATTCCCATGAGCAAGGCGGAAGCCCATTTCCACCAGCTCACCGAGACGTTATCCCGAAATTTAATGAAAAGGAACAAGGCCACATACGATGCCGCCAAGGCGATTGCCGCTGAAAGCAGCCAGTAGCCCCTGTCGTACGCCACCGTCGCGGGAAGCCGCATGGCAGCCATCCCCGTGTAATGCATGGCCACGATCCCGCTGCCCATAATAAAACCGCTCACGCCAAATTTGCGCCAATCGATCCGCTTGGACAACAAGATTTGAAAAGCGATGAACGAAGCAACGATGCTGCATAACATGGAAAGCAGCGTAACCGATAAATCATAATGGATATGTACATTGAGGTGGAACGCGAGCATGCCGACAAAATGCATGGCCCATACACCGCACCCCATGACGCATGAACCTGCGATCAACCACCATTTTTGCGTCGATCCCTGGGACCCGGATATTTTCGACGCAAGGTTCAGCGCCGAATAGGACGCAAAAACGGCAATGATCAATGAAAGGATGACGACCCAGTGGTTATACGTTTCCTGTAGCAGAAAGATGGAAAGCTCACTCCTTGTTGTCAACAAGCTCTTCGAGTCGTATGACACCGTTTTGTCTACATTCTTCTACATTTTATCACAATCTTTGACGGCCTGAATATGGATTTCAGATCCAGTCCTATTCACCCTCCCGCTTCTCCTATATGGAAACCGCAAAAAAAATGCCCCTTTGGCGTACGATCCGTTAAACCCCGAGGTTCTCCGGACGTTCGTTCCAAAGCGAGCATTTTTTAATCAGACTGCTGGCCGGACTTATTGATTTATGGTGTCATATCGAACCGGTAGAACATTAAAAAACGGCATGCGGAGCAGTCCCCACCCGCCAGTGGTCCCCGACCTTTTCGAATTTTACCGTTATATATTCGGGCCCCTGCAGGTGTTCCGGGTAAGGGACGCACAACTTGTACACCCGTTGCGTCGGCGTCATGGACAGCATTTTGGCGGTCGCCTTGCCAAATTCAAGTATATTCCCCGTATCGGCATTCAGTTGTGCCAGACGTCCGCCATGGCTGATGAAATATTTGTCGACAAAGTAAGCCGCCGCTTTTTCCGTGTAGGCTTGCTTCAGGTAATCCATCAGTTTTGCGCGGGTTCCGATGTCATCGGACAAATAGCGGTATTGTTGGCCGTTGATTTCGAAAACATCGGTCGAACCCTTGCCGCCGCCCATGGCGTAAAAATATCTTTTTTCGGCCTCAACGATCAGTGGCGGCACGCTTGTGCTGTTGAGCTTGGTGATGGCTGTCGGATCGGTAACAACCACCTTTTCCGCCTTTTGTGCTTGCCCTTGCGTTTGTTGGTTTCCTGCTCCCGCTGCAGCGGCACCCGTGGACATCGACATGCTTAAGCCCAGGACTGCCGCAGTCAGCGTAAAAGTTAATCTTTTATTTCGTTTCATATGTATCGCCTCCACCATCTATACGAAGCAAGCGGACAATATGTTTCAGCTTTGCGCCGACGGATCTTTTTTCATCAAAATTAAAACCCCTCACGCCGGACGGCGCAAGGGATTTTGGAATTAATAAAGCGTCATGTATTGATCGCGTTCCCATTGATGAACTTGCGTGCGGTACATATCCCATTCGATTTCTTTCAGCTCATAGAAGTGGGACATGGCATGATCGCCCAGCGCTTCGACGATGACTTCGTCGCGAACGAGTTCGTTCAGCGCTTCTTTCAAGTCAGCCGGCAGGCTTGGGATGCCTTCTTCGATGCGCTCTTCTTCGGACATCACATAGATATTGCGGTCGATCGGCGCAGGAAGCGGCATTTCTTTGCTGATGCCGTCCAAACCGGCGCGAAGCATGACGGCAAGCGCCAGATAAGGATTCGCCGCAGGGTCCGGGTTGCGGACTTCGACGCGCGTGCTGAGACCGCGGGAAGCCGGGATCCGGATCATCGGGCTGCGGTTGCTGCCGGACCATGCTACGTAACATGGAGCTTCGTAACCCGGAACCAGACGTTTGTAGGAGTTTACGGTCGGGTTGGTGATCGCCGCAAACGCGCGCGCGTGCTTCAGGATGCCGGCCATGTAGTAACGGGCTTCCTTGCTCAGGCCCAGCTCGTCGGACTCGTCGTAAAACGCGTTGACGTCGCCTTTGAAGAGCGATTGGTGGCAGTGCATGCCTGAGCCGTTCACGCCAAACAGCGGTTTAGGCATAAACGTCGCATGCAAGCCGTGCTGGCGGGCGATCGTTTTTACGACCAGCTTAAACGTTTGGATCTGATCCGCTGCCTTAATGGCATTTTCATATTTAAAGTCGATTTCATGCTGTCCCGGGGCCACTTCGTGGTGGGAAGCTTCGATTTCAAAGCCCATTTCCTCGAGCGTAAGCACGATTTCGCGGCGGCAGTTTTCGCCCAAGTCAGTCGGAGCCAGGTCGAAATAACCGCCTTGGTCGTTCAGCTCCATCGTCGGGTTGCCTTTCTCATCGGTTTTGAACAGGAAAAATTCAGGTTCAGGACCGACGTTCATAGAGGTATAGCCCATTTTTTCGGCTTCCTTCAGGTTGCGCTTCAAAATGCCGCGCGGATCTCCGGCAAACGGCGTGCCGTCCGGCATGTAAACGTCGCAGATCAGACGCGCGACGCGATCTTCGGTAACCCAAGGGAAAATCACCCATGTGTCCAGGTCCGGGTACAGGTACATGTCGGATTCCTCGATACGAACATAACCTTCGATGGAAGAACCGTCGAACATCATTTTATTGTCAAGGGCTTTTTTCAATTGGCTGACGGGAATTTCCACGTTTTTGACCGTACCGAGCAAGTCGGTGAATTGAAGGCGGATGAAACGGACGTTTTCTTCCTCGGCGATGCGAAGAATATCTTCTTTTGTGTAGCTCACAAGATCCTCTCCCTTTCCTATTATGACTCGTTATTTTTTATTAAAAAACCGGGACAACTCGCCTTGGATCAAAGATACCTGGCCCGGTCTCTTACCCGAAACAAGCTGCTGCTTGAGCAACCGGTGCAGCTGCGATTCCGTCATCTCTTTCCGCTTTACTTCCGTGTCCGCGGTAATGACGGTCGCTTCCTCCGATTCCTTGGACACCGGGTTCATCACTTGCTTGATGCCGGCAATATTGACGCCTTTTTCGATCAAGGATTTGATTTCAAGCAATCTTTCCACGTCATTAAAGGAGAACAGCCTTTGATTGCCCGAGGTGCGCGCAGGAACTATCAGGTTATGCTGTTCATAGTACCGGATTTGTCGGGCGGACAAATCGGTCAATTTCATCACAATCCCAATCGGGAACAATGCCATGTTTCTGCGAATCTCATCACCCATGACTCATCTCAACCTTCCAGTTAACTTTTCTCACTCATATTGTACCTTTCCTGATCTGTCGCGTCAATGACATGTCAGAAAAACTCACAATAATTTTTGGTCTATCATCCGTTGCAAGGCCAACATGACCCCAAACTTGACATGGGAATAGGTCAAGCCGCCCTGCATATACCCGATGTAAGGTTCTCGAATCGGCGCGTCCGCGGACAATTCCAAGCTCCCCCCCTGAATGAACGTCCCTGCGGCCATAATCACCGGATGATCGTAACCCGGCATGTCCCAAGGTTCGGGAACGACATGGCTGTCCACCGCGGCTGCCCGTTGGATGCCCTGCACGAATGCGATCAGGTGTCCGGCTTCTTTAAACGAGATGGCTTGGATCAAATCCGTTCGCGCTTCGTTCCATGCCGGCTTGGTGACGAATCCCGCCTGCTCGAACATGGCCGCCGCAAAAATACTTCCTTTTAATGCTTGTCCCACAAGGGTAGGCGCGAGAAACAGCCCCTGGTAAATGCCGCGCGTCGTCCCGAGCATGGCCCCGACTTCGCTGCCGATGCCCGGTGCGGTCAGCCTGTATGCGCACAGGTCCACCAGATGCTGCCGGCCGCAAATATACCCGCCGGTTTCCGCAATGCCGCCGCCCGGGTTTTTGATCAGCGAGCCGGCGATCAGGTCGGCGCCTGCCTCCGTCGGCTCCATCGTTTCCGTAAATTCCCCGTAGCAGTTGTCGACGAACACGATGACGTCCGGCTTGATCTCCTTCACTTTTTTCACCATGTCGCCGATTTCGCCGACGGTAAACGATGAGCGCCAATCATAACCCCGCGAGCGCTGGATGCCGATTACCTTCGTCGATTCATGGATGCCTGCGCGCACCGCATCCCAGTCGATGCCTCCGTCCGCCGTCAAGGCGGCCTCCCGGTACGTGATGCCAAAATCCCTCAGCGACCCCGTCCCGTCGCCTTTTTGGCCGATCACCTTATGCAGCGTATCGTACGGGCGCCCCGTAATGTAAAACAGCTCATCGCCGGGTCTCAATACCCCGAAAAGAGCTGTGGAAATCGTATGCGTGCCTGAAGCAAAATGCGGGCGCACCAGGGCGGCTTCGGCCCCGAATACGTCCGCATATACCAGATCCAGCACTTCTCTTCCCCGGTCGTTATAAGCATACCCCGTCGAGCCTGCAAAATGAAAATCGCTGACTTGATGCTTCTGGAACGCTTCGATGACCTTCCATTGATTGTGGTCGATCACGCGATCCAGCTGCCGAAACCTCTCCGTTATCCGCTCTTCCGCGGCTTCCTTCCATTGTTCCAATTGTTCTGCGAATTGTACCATGTCTATCGAATTTCCCCTCTGCTTTTTCCCGTTTCATCCCTGATCAGATAAGGTTCGACCATATGCCCCCATTTATCGTAATCGGGTTTGTGAACCTGTACCTTATAAATCATATCATGTTCTTCGGATTTTTGCTCCACAACGTCCCCGATCCGGTACAGCAAAGCCATGGCGTTGCCATCCTCGGAAGGCACCCGGAACGACAGGATTCCCCCGGACAAACGTTCCTGGATCGCCTGTTTCACGGCAAGCAAATCGCCTTCGTCCAACGCGCTGATCTTCAAATGCCCGGGACCGGTAGGCAGCATCTCCAGCTGCTCTTGCGTGCAAACATCCTTTTTGTTGAACAAAACCAGCTGCGGTTTGTCGGCAGCCCCCAAATCTTCCAAAATCGAATCGACGACCTTCATCTGCTCTTCCCGCATCGGAGACGAAGCATCGACGACATGCAAAATGAGATCGGCTTCGTTAGCTTCCTCCAACGTCGCCCGGAATGCCGCCACAAGGTCATGGGGGAGATTTTGGATGAACCCGACCGTATCCGTCAAAATGACTTCGCTTCCCCCCGGAAGCTCCAGCGTGCGCGAGGTCGGATCGAGCGTCGCAAACAGCTGGTTTTCGATGTATACATCGGCGCTGGTCAACTGTTTAAGCAGGGTTGATTTTCCCGCATTCGTATAGCCGACGAGCGCGACCTGGATGGCGCCGCTTTTTTGCCTCCGGCCCCGGTGCAGCTTGCGGTGTTTGATGACCGCCTCAAGCTGCCTTTTCAAGTCGCCGATGCGGCTGCGAATATGGCGTCTGTCCGTTTCGAGCTTGCTTTCCCCCGGGCCTCTCGTCCCGATGCCCCCGCCGAGCCGCGACAAATTTTTGCCGTGGCCGGACAGGCGCGGAAGCAGGTAGGATAGCTGTGCCAGCTCCACCTGAATGATGCCTTCGCGCGTTTTGGCGCGCTGCGCAAAAATATCCAAAATAAGCTGCGTGCGGTCGATGATTTTGACGTCCAGGCTCTGCTCCAAATTGCGGACCTGCGCGCCCGAAAGATCATGATCGAAAATCGCGGTGTTTGCTTGCACGGCAAGAATCGCCTGGCGCAGTTCCTCCACCTTGCCTTTTCCGATCAGCCAGCGGGCATCCGGCACGTCGCGGTTTTGGGGAATCACGTCCAGCACCTCGACGCCGGCCGTTTCGGCCAAGCTGACAAGTTCCTGCAGCGAATGCTCCGGGTTGATGCCCGATCGTTTGACCTCGTCCGTGACGAGGCTGACCAGCACCGCCCGGTCGCGTATGGTCATATTCGTGTCATATGTGGTATGTGCCAATGAATAAGAGCCCCTTTTTCCGCAGCCTTACAGCATTCCCAGCCTTACGTCGAACCTTTCGTCTCCAGCTTGAAATCCTCGGTCCTGAGCGTCATGAGTTCAAGCTTCCCGGGATTCGTATTCGCGTATACGTTCAGCAGCCTGACGGCCTGATTGCGTATCGCTTTTTCGATCGTGTTGCGTACGTATCTGGCGTTGCTGAAGGCATGCTCGGTTTCGTTTTTTTCCTGAATCAAGTGCTGCCTAAGCTTCATGATCGCCTGCGGCATCAAAATATAATCCCGTTCCTTGGACATCAGTTCGGAAATTTGAATCAGCTGATCCACCGAATAATCCGGAAACTCTACCTGGATGGGAAAACGTGAAGGCAGTCCCGGATTCGTCTGCAGAAAATAATCGATCTCCTCCGAATACCCCGCCAAAATCAGCACGAATTGGTTTTTATGGTCTTCCATCGCCTTGACGAGCGTATCGATTGCTTCTTTGCCAAAATCCTTTTCCCCGCCGCGGGCGAGGCTGTACGCCTCATCGATAAATAGAATGCCGCCGAGCGCTTTTTTAACCAAATCCCTTGTTTTCTGGGCGGTGTGTCCGATGTATTCCCCGACGAGATCCGCTCGTTCCACTTCGATCAAGTGCCCTTTGCTGAGCACCCCCATCTTCTGGAACAGCTTTGCGATGATCCGCGCCACCGTCGTTTTCCCCGTTCCCGGGTTTCCTTTGAAAACCATATGATATACTTGCCCTCCGCTCACAAGGCCCGCTTCTTGGCGCATATGCGAGATTTGCAACAGGGCGTAAATTTCAAACACGAACTCCTTAATATTTTCGAGGCCTACCAACTTATCCAGTTCTTTCTGAATTTCCTGGTACAAGGTGTGCTGTACAACGTTTTTTTGCGCCGGCACCGGTTCCTTTTCCGGGACGGCGCTGCTGAGTACAGGAGGCTCCTGGCTGCGTAAAATCACATTGATTTGTCTGGATGGCCTGCCTTCCGGCCGGCCGTTCGCGGCCGCAACACGCCCGTTCATGCATCCATCACCTCATATTCTTCCGCAAGATGGTTTCTCTATTCAATGTATTCTACTTCGGTGGCGGTTATTAGCAGTTTCAGCCCTTTTTCCAGCCGAGCCACAGCAGGAGCTCATCGACCTTCCATTTGGTATAGGCGAGTACCTCGCGCGGCTTATGGTATTTCATTTGCAGCGTTTTGGACTCCGTGAGGCCAAGCTTGGGATCCTCGTAATCCAAAAAATCCGCAATATCCTTGGAGCGCATTCCGTGATATTGGTGCGTGACGATTACCGCACTCTTGAATCCCCGTTCTTTCATGATTTGTTTGCTGTACAGCAGGTTTTCGTAAGTGCTGCGCGCCTTATTTTCCAAAATGACGGCCGATTCGGGAACGCCATGCTGAACGAGATAATTCCTCATCCCTTCCGCTTCCGTATATTGATTGCCGGGTTTGTCCAATCCGCCGCTGACGATCATATAGCTGAATTTCTTCTCATTGTACAGCTTCAGGGCTTCGTCGAGCCTTTCCTTCAGCCCCGGGCTGGGGGCATCCCCCCACATGGAGGCGCCCAAAACGATGCCGACGTCGCGCGGCCCGTTCAGGACCGAGCTTGCCGCGCGGTCCATTTTCCAATACACGTAACCGGACCACAAAAGCCCGGCGATGATCATCGCCGCAACGATGGCAAGCGCCAGTTTCAAAGGGGAGCGCCTTTTTTTCGTCAGGACGACAGTTCCTTGTTCATAACCGTTCATGTTTTCCTCCTGAAATCTCCATTCTCGAACAGCCGCTTGCGATGGTCCAACGACATCAGGAAATACGGAAACGTATGGGCATTGATCGCATGCAATACCTCCCTGGCCGTTGTCGTCGCCAGCATGTAATCTTCCTTCGTGATGACGCCGCGGGCGAGCGCTTCCTCCAGCTCATCCTCGTCCAGCAGAAATACCTCTCCGTTTCTCAGGACGACGATGTCCAAATACAGATCATCAAACCAAGGGACGCCCTGCTCGGTCACGCCCTGCGTTTTGCAGGTGTCAATGTACCACTGTATGATTTCCTGGCGTTCATCGAACATGGCCGTCACGATATAATGGCTGTTTTTCGGAAAATATTGCAGCCAAGAATAACCTTTATCGGCAATCCGGTACGTATGGGTTCCATAATGCTTCCACAGCGGCTCTTTTAAATTGTAAATGGTGTAGAGCGTTATGTAGCCGGTAAATTTCTCGCTTTCCACATAACGGCAGGCAAAACGCCGGCGGGAAATCCGGCGCCAGTTCGCGCGATCTCCAAATTTTCGTTTCATGGAAATTTCCCTCTCCAATATGTTAGCTTCAGCTTATCACATTTAGGAAACACACTCAAAATATATACCATTAATATAGCGCAACCGCAGGCTAAAGTAGAAGAAAAAACTGCGGATGCCTCTCCTTTGACAAGGCGATTGACCGTTTCCTCACGGTTTGGCGCCGCCCGGAGTCCTCTCCGGCAAAAAGAAAAAGAGCCCCCCAAACGATGGGAGGCTCTTGATCCGCCTTACGGGTTATTGCTTTCGTTTTGAATCGGAACTGTACCGGTATTATCCGGGGTTTGGAAACTTTCGATGCTACCCTGGTCGGTTGTGCTGCCGTCGCCGCCGTCCGGCGGTACGGTTACGCCGCCCGAGTCACCGTTTCCGAAGCCGGACCCGTCATTGCCGCTTTGCTGACCGTTTCCGTTACCGTTGCCGTTTCCATTACCGTTACCGTTTGAATGATCGTTGCTGCCGCTATTGTTGCCGTTGTTGCCATGATTCCCGTTACCGTTAGTGCCGCTGCTGTTATTGCCGTTGCCTTGGTCCTGGCCGCTGCCTTGATCAACGTTCCCTTGACCGTTATCGAAGCCGCCGTCCTGGTTAGGGTCCTGTCCGTTCGTTCCGTCGCCGTTTTGCCCGTTATCTCCCGTGTTTTCATCCGGAGGCGGCAGTTGATCGTCCGGCTGCGGCTCGATCGTGACTTTCACCGTGTTAGAGGGATCGGACTGCTGGCCGGTTTCCGGAGAAACGGCGACGACGTAATATTCATAGGTTTCGCCGGCGACCGTTCCGATATCATCGATGTTTGTCGTCGGAATGCCGTCCTGCAGCACCGAGAAGTCCGCTTCGGACGACGCTTTGCGGTAGAGGCGGTAAACGGCTTTATCGCTGTTCTCACCGTTCCAAGATAAGGATACGGTTTGCGTGTCCGGACTGTAGCTTGCGATCAACCCGCTGACATGCAGGGTCAACTCTTGTGCAGGCGGTTCCGGTTCTTTGACCTTCAGATCTTCAGGCACTTTAAACTGTTTCTCAGGGAAGTTTTCAAGCGCCTGCTTCATCACTTTGCCCCAGAACGCCGCGGCAAGCGGACTGCTGTTATGGAGCAAATGGTCTTTGTCCGGTTTGTCGTAACCCATCCATACGGCGGCCGTCAGTTCCGGCGTGTAGCCGACGAACCAGACGTCGCGGTTGGACTTGTAACCTTTGATCCCGCTTTGGGTCGTCCCCGTCTTGCCCGCAACCGGTCTGTCGATCCGGGCTTTGCGGCCCGTACCGCTGTTGACGACGTTTTGCATCATCTGGGTCATTTGGTAAGCCGTGCTTTCTTTCATGACCCGTTCGCCGTTGTCCTTGTGTTCATAGACAACTTTGCCGTCGCTGTCCACGATTTTTTTAATCGAATAAGCTTTATAGAAGGTACCGCCGTTGGCGAACGCCCCGTATGCCTGCGCCATTTCCAGCGTGTTGGTGCCTTTGCTGATGCCGCCGAGCGCCATCGCCAGGTTTTTGTCCTCTTCCGTCAGCTGAATGCCCAGCTTCGTCGCGAAATCATATCCCCTTTTGACGCCGATTTGGTTCAGCAGCCATACCGCCGGGATGTTCTCCGATTTCGTGATCGCGTCTTCCATGCTGATCGTGCTGGAATACCCGTGAAGGTTCGTCGGGCAATAATTGCCGAAGCACTGTTTCTCGTTGCTCAGCCGCGAATTCATGTTAAAATCCCCTGAATCGATAGCCGGCGCATAAGAGACGATCGGCTTGAATGCCGAACCCGGCTGGCGGCGGCTGTTCGTGACGCGGCTGTAGCCTTTGCGTTCATAATCGCGTCCGCCGAGCAGCGCAACGAGCGAGCCGTTCTCCTGGTTCATGATGACCATTGAGCCCTGCACGAGCTGATCGTCTTTGCCCTTCTCGAAGTTCGACGCATCGGCGAATTCTTTTTCGAGCACTTTCTGGGCGTTGGCGTCCATCGTGGTGTAAATTTTATAGCCGCCGATGTTCAGATCGTCTTCGCTAAGGCCCGTGACATCCTCGGCTTCGTTCATGACGTAATCCATAAAGTTCTGGTAGTTTTGCTTTTTCTTCGGCGGCTCGTAGTCGTAAACGACCTTTTTCGCCTTCTCCGCTTCTTCGGCCGTAATGTAGCCCTGCTCGGCCATCAAGTTCAAGACGACCGCGCGGCGCTGCATGGACAGCTCGGGATTACGGAGCGGATTGTATTTCGACGGCCCCTTCGGCATCGCCGCGAGTGTGGCCATCTCCCACAATTCCAGCTGATTCAAATCGCTTTTTCCGAAATAATACTTCGACGCTTCCTTGATGCCGTAAATCTGGCCGCCGAAGTTGATCCGGTTCAAGTACATCGTCAAAACATCATCTTTGGACAAATTCCGGTCCAAAGCCAGCGCGATCGACACTTCCGTCGCCTTACGGAAAAACGTCTTGTCGCGCGTCAGGAAAATGTTTCGCGCCAGCTGCTGCGTGATCGTACTGCCGCCCTCCACCTTGGAGCGGGCGATGATGTCCTTGACCGCCGCACGGCCGATCGACCAAAGGTCGACGCCGCTATGCTCGTAGAACCGTTTATCCTCGGTCGCGACAAAAGCTTCCTTGAGCAGCTTCGGAATGTCCTCGCTGTTGACCGGGTCGCTTTTTTGCAGCGACAGCTCGCCCATCACGTTCCCGTTGCGGTCATACACCTTGGAGTTTTCATGCACCGAAATTTTGTCCTTGTTCGCCTGATACAGCCTCTCCCCGTTGACGGAGATGTACAAGTACCCTGCCAATGCGCAAAATACCGCAATGGCGCACGTAAAAAACAAAGTCCAAAAGATGCGTTTGCCTGACAGCTTTCTTTTCTTCTTTTTGGGCGTCTTGGACGGTTGTTCTTTGTTTCTGTTGCCCGTCCGCGACAGTTTATTGTTATCCATGGTGCCTCCTGACTCCCTTTAGGACGATTTTCGGTTTTGGAATGAAAAGAACAACCTTGTCAAGGTTGCTCCGCTCCATTTTCTATGCCTACAGACATCTCCGGCAAGCGTGCGGTTCGGCCGCCCCGCTCCCCCTTGCTGTCTATATACTTAAACGAAAATCATCCAGAAAAGTTTCAAATTCCGGCGTTAGCCCTCGTTTTGCGTCTCCTGCATCAATGAAACATTGCGTTGAGGCGTAACCGTAGAGATCGCGTGTTTGAACAGCATCTGCTGTTTACCGTCGGTATCCACGACAACGGTAAAGTTGTCAAATGCTTTGATGGTGCCGCGAATCTGAAATCCGTTCACGAGAAAAATGGTCACTGGGATATTTTCTTTGCGCAGCTGGTTTAAGAATGTATCTTGGATATTAATGGATTTGTTCATTTATCCGTACCCCCAACGTTTCATTTAGATTGTTTTGAAGTATATTCAAGATTTGAGAGAAACTTTCCTGCTATTATATCACGGATTTCCGCCATTTTAGCAGAAAAATTTACGGGCTCCGTGACGTCCACCCATGAAATTTCCTTCATGTGGCGGAACCAGGACAGCTGGCGTTTGGCAAACCGGCGGGTGTCTCTCTTGAGGACCGCAACAGCGTCTTCGAGGGATTCGCGACCTTGAAGATAGCTTGCGATCTGTTTGTAACCCAGCCCCTGCATCGAGACCAGGTCGGTTCCGTAGCCCTTGTTCAGCAGCGAAGACACTTCTTCTACCAAACCCTGCTTCAGCATTTCGTCAATGCGGGCTTCAATACGTTTATATAGCATTTGCCTATCCATTGTCAAACCGAGCAGGCATAATCGGTAAGGAGACTCCCGGGTTTGCCCCTCAAGTTGGGACGATAGGGGGATGCCCGTCAAATGAAAGATTTCCAAAGCCCTAATAATTCGTCTCTGGTCGTTGGGATGGAGTTTTTCCGCGCTGGCCGGATCTACCGCCTTCAGTTTGGCATGCAGCGCTTCCGCCCCATTTTTTTCGGCGAATGCCATCTGTTCGTCCCGAAAAGCTTTGTCTTCCCCCACCTGGGCAAACCGATAGTCGTAGCAGACCGATTCGACGTACAAGCCGGTTCCGCCGACGATAAAAGGCAGCTTGCCCCGCCCATGGATTTCCTGGATGAGGCGGTGGCATTCCTCTTGAAACTCGGCCACGGAATACGGCTCGTCCGGGTTGTGGATATCGATCAGATGATGGGGGATTCCCTCCATCTCTTCCTTCGCGATTTTGGCGGTGCCGATATCCATTTCCCGGTATACCTGCATCGAATCGCCGGAAATGATTTCGCAGTTCCATTCTTTCGCCAGCTCTATGCTCAGCCGCGTTTTACCGACGGCCGTCGGTCCGACGAGCACCAGCAGCTTCGGTTTGTTCCGGGGCTCATTTATCCCTGTCAACGGTGATCACTCCATAAGAAATTTTTGAATGTGCCCGGGTTTCCTCCGCAAACCCGAGACGGGCAAATTCCCCGCTGCCTCTTTTTTCTTTCAGCACCACCGTTTTCCGGGCAACCCTGACGGCTTCCTTGATGCTGTCCGGAGAAAGCGGATCGCTGTTCGCAAACCACCTGAGCGGCCGAATCGCCGAGGAATCCATCAGCGGTTCGCGGAACATCGGGTCAAAATAAACGATGTCCACGCTACGGTCCGGCATCGAGCGCAGCACGTCCAAATGATGGCCGTTCACGACCCGGATGCGGCGCATCGCTTCGTTGATCTCTTCCACGTTGGAGGTATAATGGGCCAAACCTTCGGTCAGAAGCGCCGACAGGGAAGCCGAGCTCTCCACCGCCGTAATCCGGGAACCTGGCCCCCCCTTGACGGAAAACACGAGCGTATCGGTTCCAAGCCCGGCGGTGCAGTCCAGCACGCTGTCGCCCGGATGCATGGAAGCGGCATCGAGCATCGGGTCGCTTTCGCCCTTCAAAATGCGTTTCGCACGGATGAACCCCATGCTGGGATGAAATTCCATCGGCTCCTCCCCGGGTCTGACCAGCCTCGCCCCGCCGTCCAGCACGACGATGATGTCGTCGTCCCCGTAAGCCCTGGACATTTTGCCGAGCGGCGTATGGCGCCTCGGGACGTAGATGCCCCCGGTTCGGGAGGCCAGGGCTTCGGCCCGGCGAATAACGGCTTCCCCTGCCTTATCCCCTGTTGTAATGATCATGACGTTCTCCAATCCTGCTTGTATAGTTTTCGGTGATGTCCTTCAAGATGGGCCGCCGTTTTACATGACCCGTTTAAACAGTTTTTCCAAATCATAGGTAGAAAATGAAACGACGATCGGCCGCCCGTGAGGGCATGTATACGGCTGCCTGCACGCTCCCAAACGTTCGATCAGCGTTTTGGCCTCATCCTCGGTCAGCTTCTGGTTGGCTTTGATCGAAGCCTTGCAGGAACAGAGGATCGAAGATTTCTCCCTCAACTTGGCAAGGTCGATTTTGCGTTCACCGAGCACCCACTCCGCCATTTCCTCGATCAGCGATTTTTCTTCGCCTTTCGGGAACCAATACGGGAGGGAGCGCACGCGGAAGGTTTGACCGCCAAAATGTTCCAAATAAACGCCGACCTGTTCGAACCACTGCAGCTTGTCTTTCAGCTGCTCCGCTTCGGATGGGGTAAACTCCAGCGTGATCGGCAGCAGGAGCTCTTGGGAAGCATCGGCAGGCTGCCCGAATTTTTCATAATAATATTCGTAGTTGACGCGTTCATGGGCCGCATGCTGGTCGATCAGGTACAAGCCTTGATCGTTTTGGGCGATCAGGTAAGTGCCGTGATGCTGCCCGATCAGCGTCAGTTCCGGAAACGGCGGAATGTCTGCGGGAGCGTCCGCCGATGCCTCCAACAGCCGGCTTGCCAGCCCGGGATTCGAGCTGGGGCTTACCCGCTGCTGGGAAGGGGCGGCCCATTCCCGGTACGATGCCGGGCGCGTCTCCCTGACCATTCCGTTTCCGGCCGTCCATGCATCCTGGGAGGGGCTTCCGTACGAACCGCCGCTTCCGTCAGCCGGACGAACCTGAAGCTTTTGAACCGGAGCCTGGGAGTCGGTAGCGATCATCGGCTCGGGCGCAGGGCGGTTTTCCGGAACGGCCGAAACGGGCCCGGACGCGTTTTCCAGCGCGGCCGCCGCCTCCCCTTTATGGTCCGCCAAAGGCGCGGGAGCGCTCCGATTCGGAAAATGGAACTGCTCCTGGATGAAGGAACCGCTGTTTTTTCCGCCGATGTTTTGCTTCACCGCCTGAGGAATGAGCACCTCCTGCCGGAGGACCCGGCGGATGCTCTCCTCGATGAACGGATACAGCTCCTGCTCTTTGCTGAAGCGAACCTCCAGCTTGGCCGGGTGCACGTTCACGTCCACGAGAGACGGGTGCATCTTGATCTCCAGCACCGCAAGCGGGTACCGGTTAATCGGGAGCAGCGTATGGTAGGCCCGCTGGATCGCCTGATTCAACCCGTAATTGCGGATGTATCTGCCGTTGACGATCGTCGACACGCCGTTCCGGTTCGATCTTGTCCATTCGGGCAGGCTGACGAAACCGCTGAGCTCAAAGTCGAGGTTTTCCGCCTGGACCGGCAGCATCGCTTTGGCTGCCTGCGTCCCGTAGATGGCCGCGATGACCTGCAGCAGATCCCCGTTGCCGAGCGTTTTGAGCAGCTGGTTTTCGTTGTGCCGGAGCGTGATCGCGATTTCCGGGTGGGAAAGGGCGATTCTGTACATATAATCGGACACGTGGCCGAGTTCCGTCTGGATCGTTTTCATGTATTTCAATCGGGCGGGCGTATTAAAAAACAACTCTTTTACCTGGATATCCGTCCCCCGCGGCGCCGGCGAATCTTCTTCCGCCAGCAGCTTGCCGCCTTCGACGCGGATGCGTCGGCCCAGCCCGTCGTCGCCGCCGGCCGTCGTCAGCTGAACTTTGGCGACGGCCGCGATGCTGGGCAAAGCCTCGCCCCGGAAGCCGAGGCTCGTGATATGGAACAAATCCCGGCTGCTGCCGATTTTGCTCGTTGCGTGGCGGTAGAAAGCCGTCTGCAGGTCATCCGGCTCGATTCCCGAGCCGTTGTCGGTTACCCGGATGCTCTCCAGGCCGCCTTCTTCGACGTGAACGTCGATGCGGGTCGCCCCGGCGTCGATCGAGTTTTCCACCAGCTCCTTCACGACGGAAGCGGGGCGCTCCACCACTTCGCCGGCGGCTATTTGGTTGGCAATATGCTCGTCCAAGATATGAATTTTGGCCATATCCGTCACCCCTTCATTTTCTTGCTTGCCGTATAATCCGTCCGTTACAAATCCTTGGCCTTCATCTTGAGCTCGTTGAGCAGCTGCATGGCCTGAAGCGGCGTCATGTTCATGACGTCCACGCTTTTGATCGCGTCCACGATCTGGCCGATCGCCGGATCGGGCTTATCGGCGGGCGGTGCCGTTTTGGGCGTCGGCAGCGCTTCTTCTTCGCCGAAAATCGACAGCTGCACGACGGCCCCGGCCGGCGCCTCCGGATTGGCCGGTTCTTCCGCAACCGGGCTTGTCACGGGCGGGCGTTCCGCAGCTTCCGCAGCTTCCGCGGCCGCAGCCGCTTGGGCCGCTCCGTGCTCGATCCCTTGCAGCAAGTCGTAAGCCCGTCCGATGATCGAAGAAGGGAGCCCTGCCAGCCGAGCGCAATAGATGCCGTAGCTGCTGCTTGCGGGTCCCGGCACCAATTTGCGCAGAAAGTGAACGTTTTCCCCGCTTTCCTGCACGGCCATCGAGTAATTTCTTAAACGATGGAGGCTTTCTTCCAGATGGGCAAGCTCATGGAAATGCGTGGAAACCAGCGATTTGCAGCCGATGGTGTCATGCACGTATTCGATGACGGCCTGGGCGATGGCCATGCCTTCGCTGGTCGACGTGCCGCGGCCGAGCTCATCGATGATGATCAGGCTCCGCGGCGTCGCTTTTTCGGTCATGACCTGGATATCGGCCATTTCCACCATAAACGTGCTCTGCCCGCCGATCAGGTCGTCGGCCGCGCCGATCCGGGTGAAAATCCGGTCGACCATCGGCACTTCAGCCTTGCCCGCCGGCACGAAGCTGCCGATTTGGGCCATGATCGAAATAAGGGCCACCTGGCGCATGTACGTGCTTTTCCCGGCCATGTTCGGGCCGGTTATGAGCAGAATCGCCGCATCGTCGCGGGTCAGCCGCGTTTCGTTGGCGATGAAGGAAGCGTCCTTCATCACCGCCTCCACGACGGGATGGCGCCCGGCTTCGACGACGAGATCGTAGCCGTCCGTCAGCACCGGCTTCACGAACCCTTGCTCGGCGCTGACCGCGGCGAGCGACTGGTAAACGTCAATCTCCGCCACCTTCTCGGCAAGGTGCTGCAGCCTCGAAATCTCGGCGGCCAGCTTATCCCTTAACTCGGCGAAAAGGGCGTACTCCAAGTCGACCATTTTTTCCTGGGCTTCAAGGATCAGGCCTTCCTTCTCTTTCAGCTCCGGCGTAACGTACCGTTCCGCGTTGGTCAACGTTTGCTTGCGTTCGTACCGGCCTTCGGGCAGGGAGCTAACGTTGGCTTTGGTCACTTCGATATAATAGCCGAACACCTTGTTGAATCCGATTTTGAGCGACCGGATCCCCGTGACTTCCCGTTCCTTCGCTTCCAGCTCGGCGATCCACTTTTTGCCGTTCGTGCTTGCTTCCCTCAGTTCGTCCAGACGCTCGCTGCATCCCGGCTTGATCAGCCCTCCGTCCCTGACGGACACCGGAGGATCCTCGACGATGGTCCGTTCAATGGCTTCGCTCAAATCGCGGCAGTCGTCCATTTCGCTTGCGATGCGGCGCAAGGTCGCGGAAGCCGAGGACGCACAAAGCTCCTTCAGGGCGGGAATTTGCTGAAGCGACACTTTTAACGCGTTCAAATCGCGCCCGTTGGCGCTTCCGAACGCGATCCGGGCCACGAGGCGTTCCAAGTCATAAATTTCGTCCAAGGAAGCTTTGAGGTCTTCCCGCAAAATAAACTGGTTGTACAAGTGATCGACCGCTTCCAGGCGCTCTTCAATCGCACCCCGCTGCAGAAGCGGTTTGTCGATCCATCTCCGCAGGAGGCGCGCTCCCATCGACGTCTGCGTGCGGTCCAGCAGCCAGAGCAGCGAGCCTTTTTTCGAACGGTCGCGCACCGTCTCGACAAGCTCCAGATTCCGGCGCGTGAACGGATCCAAGATCATGTAATTGCCCGGTTCGTAAGGCGCGATCTGCGTCAGCTGCCCCAAAGAGCGGCGCTGCGTCTCGCTTAAGTACGAGATCAGAACGGCGACGCAGCGGCGGCGCTCCGGATCCAGCCTTGCCCACGCCGCTTCCCCGAATTGGCTTCGCACCAGGTTTTCTTCTTTTTTCTCCCATGGGGTATATACGATCGGGCGGCTCCACTGGATTTGCTCCGCTTGGATCAGCTCCAGCATGCGGCTGTCGCCGATGATTTCCGCCGGCTCGTAAATGCCGATTTCGTCGCGCAGCCATTCGACGGAGGACGGCACCGAGGTGACGTACAATTCGCCCGTCGATATATCGCATGCGGAGAGCGCCATCATCCGGTCGCTTTCCGTGACGCACACCAGGTAGTTATTGGATTTGTCGGCAACGGTTTTGCCTTCCATGATCGTCCCCGGCGTGACCACCCGGACGATCTCCCTGCGCACCATCCCTTTGGTGACGGCGGGATCCTCCATTTGCTCGCAAATCGCGACTTTATATCCTTTTTCGATCAAACGCTGTATGTAGCCTTCGGCCGAATGATACGGAACCCCGCACATCGGAATGCGCTCGTCCCCGCCGCCTTCCCGGCCGGTTAACGTAATTTCGAGTTCCCTGGACGCCTTCACGGCGTCTTCAAAAAACATTTCGTAAAAATCGCCTAAACGAAAAAAAAGGAATGCATCTTGTGCTTGTTCCTTGATTGCCAAATATTGTTCAATCATTGGCGTATATTTTGCCATGACTTACCTCCACACTCGAACTTTGCTCACGCCCTATTATAGCAGAAATCGGAGGGAGTTCATCATCAGGGGCGAAATGGAATATTCCATAGCGGCCGGATATCGCGGCTTTCGTTCCACGTCCCTCCTTGCCGGATGCGGTTCAGCAAAGGCAGGATGTGCTTTTGGGCCTCTTTTTCCTCCGCAAGGGACTGTAGGTCCGCGAGCAGCGGCTCCAAATATTCCCGGATAACGTCCCGCTGCCCGGCGTAATACGCCCTGTGGAGCCGCTCTTCTTCATCCAGCGGGCGGCGCGTCAGCTCAGCGTGATTCGTGGCGATCAAATGCGCCGTATACACGATGCCTTTCGTCAACATCGGAGACACGAGAAAGCTCGGCAGCGTGCGGTACTCGAAGCCGCCGTGGGGCTGCCTGCGGAAATCCCCGAGGTATCCGTACTTCGGGCGCCTCTTCTGGCTGCTTGGCGCCTCCAGGACGGAAACGGGAAGCGTCAAATAATTATCGAGGGCCCGCAGCAGCTCCGCGGTCAGCGCAATCCCGCTGAAATGCAAATGCCCCCCGAGGGGCAGACCGGATTTCGGCATCCCTCCGGCAAGCCAGTGGAGGGAACGGTCGCCGATCATCTCGCCTGCCATGCGGAGCGTCCGCATCAGCCCGATGAGCAGGCCGCGCGGACTTTCGCTCGGCTCCGGGCGCAGCTCCGCGATCGGATACGATATCCCGCCTTCCCCGTGAACGGCGTCGCACCCCACTTCCCCTTCCTTGTCGAGAAACCGGGATGCGGGCACCACCTCCCCGCTTCTCGCTGGATCCACGATCAGGAATTCCGGATCCATGCCGAGCATGAGGGGCAAGCCGCCTTCCAGACCCTCCGCCTGCCTGCGCTCCTGCTCCTTTTGCGCCCGCTCGTAAAGCGATCTCAGCCGCCGGCTGCCGATCCAAGCGGAAGGCGTCACTTCCTCGACCGCATATCTCCTTTCGCCTCCGGCGGAAACCAAAATCACCTCGCCCGCGCTGAGCCCCAGCGTATAAAGGCTGCGAACGGCCATTTTTTCCAGCTGCCTCAGCAGGGAAGGGGAGGAAGCCCGGTCCCGGCTTAACGCGATCGGAGTGCGCAAATTCCGGTTCGCTCCCTCCACGCTTGCGATTTCGATCGCCTGCAGTCCCGAGGCATGAACCGCGTACCTGCGCCGGTACACCTCCTGACCGTCCCGCTTTCCGCCCTGAACGAGCAGCGAGCCGATTCCCGATCTTTGCAAGCGCGAATGCCTGAGCTGGACGGACCAGCTTCCGAAACGTTCCGCTTCTTCCCGACTGTCCATGGGCTCCCTTCCCTTCGCAAACGAAATTTTTTTGGCAAAAAAATAAAAAAGGAGGGCATCCGCCCTCTACGCCGCCGCCCTCTCGTCATATATTAAACCATACCTCTTTTCCAGCTTCCGCGATTTACAATTCATCGTCATCCAGCGAATCAGGATCCAAATCTTCATAATCCCCGTCGTCGCTGAAATCGAATTCCTTGTCTTCGTAATCGCCATGGCCTCTGCCGCACACGAGCACACGAACTTTGGTTTCGGCCACCAGCTCCACACGAAACTCGCGTTCTACCCGGATGATGACATTGCCTCCCCCTGACGAAACACTGGCTTCAACGCAGCTCGGTTCCTGCGTGGCCTCCGCTGAAACCTCCACGGTTGAAGCCCGGTGTTTCGGATCCAGGTACGAAAGCGGGACTAATTCTACATAAGATACCGTTTCTTTCGCGACGTCGGTTTGAGAGTTTTTGTCATAGGAATACCAGATGTTGATATCGTAAGTACCAATAACTTCAATTCCGTCGCCTGCGGCAACCGCTTCGTACTGGTGGTTTATAATCCAAGCCCCCAAAATACTGGTCGGATTATGAGGCGGTGTCACGGTATGTGTTACGGTAGAGAACTTACGACCCTTGCCGCAGATCGCTTTCGTGATGATCTCTCTACATTGATGTTTATCGCTTAATGACATCTTTGAACCTCCTCCATACAATCATTCACTTAAGTGTATGCAGGACATAGGCATTTGTTGATTAAACGAGCATAAATGTATGAAATATTATTCTTCCTTTCCGAAAAAGAATGAGGGCGATTCTCGAAAAAACGCAACTTTTCCGCCGGACGCCGCGTTTTAGAAAATAAATTCAAGAGAGCTTAGCTCTTATGGAGCGTGAAGCCGAATGAAGAAGATAAAGAGAATGGCCTGCCTGCTGCCGCTCTTCGGAGGGATTCTGGGAGGCTGCGCCGCCGCGTCCGGGCCGCCTGGGGACGAGCCGTTTTCGGCCGATGACGCCATCGCCAAGGTGATCCGCCAAGAGCAGTGCATCCATTTCCCCGAAACGGAGGGCAAAATCGAAGGCATCATCCACGGGGGCGGTCCGGATCCGGGAATGCGCGTCCCCGGTACGTTCGCGTCCGCCGCGAAAAAACGAAGCGGCGCGGTCTACGTCGTCATGCTGACGGAAACGTGGAACGCGAAAGATTTCAGGCCAGAAGGGGCGCCTGCGGAGGGAAATTTAAGTTATTCCTGGGAGTACGAGGTCAGTCCCGCGGGAGTCAAGCTGGTGTCGGAGGGCGGGGACTTCCCGCCGGATCATGTGGAGTGAACGCGCCCGTTGCAAACAAAACCCCTGCCCGGTCAGGTTCTTCGGAATCCTGGGGCAGGGGTTTTGCGATTGCCTTTCATTTCGACGCGATGGCGGCTTTTCTTGCGGCCACCGAGGTCGGCGCTTTATTTTTTTTGGCCAATTTGAGATAAAGCGAAAGCTCGCGGTTCAGCTGCAGAATCGCCGAGCGGATTTCGAACTCCTCCCGCGTTGCGGGCAGCTCCATCCGCTTGAATTCCTCCTCCAGACGGCTCAGCAGAAATTCCGTCCGTCCGGTGTAGATCTCCTCCGTGACGTCGCGGCTGAGCTGATCGAACAGTTCGGCGACGTCGTCGGCCTGCGGCAGCTTCCGGTAAACATGCGAAACCAGCTGCATCATGTTCTGGATCGACTCCAGCTGCTCTTTCCGCATGTAAAAATAAATGCTCCAGGTTTCGTCCGGATGAAGCATCTGGTTTTCCATCGCCCGGTGCGCGGCTTCCTTTCCCTTCCGGATTTCCTTGCCGGCTTCGATGATTTCTTTCCCGTCCCATATATCGTCGGGATTGCGCAGCGACTCGGCGATCTTGGAAAAGATGATCGAGAACTGCTTATCCACCCGTTTGCGGATTTCAACCATTTGGTCGGATGCGCGCGGCATATACGCCAAATTGACGATCAGCGCCGAGCCGAGCCCGATCACCAAAAGCTCGATCTGCGTCCAAAGCGACTGCATCGTGATGCTGCCGTTCCCGTACACCCGGAATACCACGACCGAACTCGTGACGATGCCTTCCTTGAAATTGGCGCGGGCGATGGCCGGAAAAGCGACCAAAATATAAATCGCCAGCACCCAATAATGGAAGCCCAACATTTCAAACAACACGCAGGCGAAAACGAGACCCAGAAGAGACGCGAAAAACCTGGCCGAAATCGTTTTGATGCTCCGTTTGCGGGTGACGTCCACGCCCAGCACGGCCAGCAGACCTGCGGACAGCGGTCCCGTCACGCCAAGCGCATCGGCCACCAGGATCGCCATCAGGGTCGCAATCGCCGTTTTAATGACCCGAAAGCCCATGAAACCGCCTCTTTCTTTTGCAGCAGGATTTGAACAATCCTCTCCTCTTTTGACGTATTCCATGGTATCGGATTTCGGCGGCCAACACAATGTTACGCAGGCCTGTCAGCTCTTAAGGCAAAGTCAAACTCTTCATAATATCCGCAATCCCAGGCTGTCACCGGTGCGTCAGCAGCTTGCGTTCGACGTAAACCACAAGCTGGTACATGCCCGTCGCAACGACGGCAATGATCACCAGGCTAGACAGCACAAGCGTAAAATTGAACACCTGAAAGCCGTAAATGATCAAGTAACCGAGCCCCATTTTCGCCACTAGGAACTCGCCGACGATGACGCCGACCCAAGCCATGCCCACGTTGACTTTCAGCGTGGATATAATCGTAGGAAAGGATGCGGGCAAAATCACTTTTTGGAACACCTGCGTCCTTGTGCCTCCGAAAACGCGCACCACCTTGATCAGATTCGCATCGACTTCGCAGAAGCTGTTATATACGACCAAGGTCGTCACGATCACGGTAATCGACAGCGTCGTCACCGTAATGGACAAAAAACCCGCCCCGAACATGACGATAAAAATCGGGCCTAAGGCGACCTTCGGCATGCTGTTGAATACGACCATATACGGGTCAAGCACCTTGGACAAAAACGGGGACCACCAGATCAGCACCGCAATAAGCGTGCCAAGCAGCGTCCCGAGCACGAATCCGACCACCGTTTCGCCGACCGTGATGCCGAGGTGTCCCCACAGCTCGCCGCTCGCGGCGTCCTTGCCGATCTGGGCGAATACTTTCGACGGGTAACTGAACAGCAGCACGTCGATCCATTTCAGCCTGCCGGCGAGTTCCCACAACGCAAAAAACAACAGCAGGATCGCTATTTGAACCGAAAACACCTGCAGCCGCTGTCTTTTTTGGCGTTTGAGATGCGCTGCATGCAGCGCCTGTATGCCGTCTTCCGAAAGAGCGGGCGCTCTTGCGCCGATGCGGCCGTCCACAGCTGACATTCCCCTCACTCCTTATCTCCGGCGCTCTCCATTTCGCGCCAAATGTCATGAAACAATTCGTTAAAACCCGTTTGCTCCCTTGCAAGCAGCGGTCTTGCGCTGCGAATATGTTCCGGCACGTCGAACGATTTGCGGATTTTGCCCGGACGGCTTCCCAGCACGATGACCCTGTCGCTGACGGCGGCGGCCTCGGACAAATCATGCGTCACCAGTACCGCCGTTTTGTTTTTTTCGCGAAGCGTCCCTGCGATCAGGTCTTCGAGCTGCAGCTTCGTCTGGTAATCGAGCGCGGAAAACGGCTCATCCAGCAGCAGGATGCCGGGATCGGTCGTCAAGGTTCGCACCAGCGCGACGCGCTGCCTCATGCCCCCCGACAACTGCTGCGGATAAAGATTGCGGGCATCCGAAAGGCCCATTTCTTCAAGCAAAGCGCCGGTGCGCGCCAGATGCTCCTGATCAAGCCGTCCCGTAAGCTCCAAACCGATCGAGGCATTTTCGAAAATGGTGCGCCACGGGAAGAGATAATCCTGCTGCAGCATATATCCGACCTCGGCCGTGGGTCCATCCACTTTCCGTCCGTACACGAATGCTTCGCCTTTCGTGGGCTTCATCAGCCCGGCGATGATCGAGAGCAGCGTCGTCTTGCCGCACCCGCTGGGTCCGACAAGGCTCACGAACTCCCCCGGATATACCTGCAAATCCAAACCGTCCAGGGCCAGCGAGGCTTCGCGGTCACTGACGTATACGTGTGTGATATGCTTTAATTCGACTACCGGCTCCATGCTTCCATTCTCCTTTCGGCGTTCGGAATGCTATTTGACGGAAGATTTGGCTTTTTCGGCAAAGCTGTTGTCGACGATCGCGTTTGCCGGCACCTTCTCCTTCAGTTCTCCCGCCTGGCTCATGACATCCAGCAGGTTGTTCCATTCCTCCTCGTCCACGACGGGGTCCGCCGCGTACGTTCCTTGATCTTTGTAGCGTTTGACGGCCGAAGCGATGATGCCTTTGTCCGTGTCCTTAAAATAAGGAGCAATCGCATCGGCGATTTCTTCCGGGCTGTGCTGCTGCACCCAGTTTTGCGCTTTTTGCAGCGCGTTCGTGAATTTTTGCACCGTGTCGCCGTGTTTTTTGATGTAGCTCTGCTTCGCCATAAACACCGTATAAGGAAGTCTGCCGCTTTCTTCCCCGAAGGAAGCCACGACGCGTCCTTTGCCTTCTTTTTCGAAAATCGACGCCTGCGGCTCGAACAGCTGCACGTAGTCTCCGGTTCCGGACAGATACGCCGAAGCGATGTTGGCGAAATCGATGTTCTGGATCAGGTTCAAATCCTGACGCGGGTCGATGCCATGCTTCCTCAGCGCGAACTCGCCCGCCATCTGCGGCATGCCGCCTTTTCGTTGGCCGAGGAACGTGCTCCCCTTGACGTTGTTCCAATCAAGCTCCCCTTCGGCATTTCGCGCCATCAAAAACGTGCCGTCCGTCTGCGTCACTTGGCCGAAATTGACGACCGGATCCTCCGAACCCTGCTGATACACGTAAATCGAAGTTTCCGAGCCCACCAAGGCGACGTCGATGGCACCCGACAACAACGCCGTCATCGTTTTGTCGCCGCCCGGAATCGTCTGCAGTTCGACATCGAGCCCTTCTTCCTTAAAAAATCCTTTTTCCAGCGCCACATATTCAGGGGCATAGAAAACCGATCTCGTGACTTCCCCTACCTTTACCTTTTGGGCGGCGTCGCTGCCTGAGCAGCCCGAAAATACCATTCCGCACAGGACTAGGGAGAAAAGTCCGATCCAGATTCCGCGTTTGCCTTTCGTCATACGCCTTCCTCCATCCTCTTCATTAGCCTACTGCCATCATATGCAGGCGCCCAGCAAAGGGTTATTCCTTCGAGTGCCAGGAAACAAGGAATGGCTGCCCTGGAAAACGAAACGACGCCAGGATGTTTCCTCGCCGGCTGCCCAAGAAAGAACAAAAAACCCCCGAGCTTTGATCCGCTGCTGGATGCATGCGCGAATCGGCTCAAGGGGTTTTGGTCGCTGTTTTTTCGCTTAAAGCTTGTAGATTTCTTTATACTTCTCTTCCAGATAGTCGGCCAGGTAATCCGGATTCAGTTCTTCGCCGGTCACGTGCATGATAATCTCGGCCGGCGTAAGGCTTTTGCCGAAGCGGTAGATTTTTTCGGTCAGCCATTCCTTGATCGGAATCAGGTTGCCTTCGCGGATGTATCGATCCAGCTCCGGCAGCTCTTTTTTCATCGTGTTCATGATTTGGGCCGCGTACATGTTGCCGAGGGAGTAGGACGCAAAATATCCGAAATCCCCGCCCGACCAGTGGACGTCCTGCAGGACGCCAAGGCTGTCGTTCGGAGGCGTGATCCCGAGGTACTCCCGGTATTTTTCGTTCCATACCTTCGGCAGGTCCTTCACTTCCAACCCTTCGTTAAAAATCATTTTCTCGATTTCGTAACGGATGATGATGTGCAGATTGTACGTCAGCTCGTCCGATTCGATCCGGATTAAGGAATTTTCCACGCGGTTCACCGCACGGTAGAAGTCGTCGAGCGAGACGTCCTGGAGCTGCTGCGGGAAATGTTTTTGCAGATCCGGGTAATAACGCTCCCAGAACGGGCGGCTGCGGCCGATGATGTTTTCCCACAGGCGGGACTGGGATTCGTGGATGCCCATCGACGTCCCGGTCGCAAGCGGCGTGCCCGCCAAATCCTTGCTGATGTTTTGCTCGTACAAGGCATGTCCGCCTTCATGCAGGGAGCTGAACAGCGCGCTGGTCACGTCGTCCTGCAAATAATGGGTCGTGATCCGCACGTCGCCGGAGTTCAGTCCGATGGCAAACGGATGCACGCTTTCGTCGAGGCGTCCGGCATCGAAGTCGTAACCCATCTGCTCCAGGATGAACAGCCCCATCTTTTCCTGCTGCTCCCGTTCGAAAATTTGGTCCAGGAACGTCGTGTCCGGCTTGTTCGGAGATGCTTGAATGGCCGCAACGAGCGGCACCAGACGGTCGCGCAGCCGGCCGAACACTTCGTCGAGCTTGGCTACGGTCAGATCCGGCTCGTATTTATCGAGGAGCGTGTCGTACGTCGTTCCCTTGACGCCCCAGTATCCGATGAACTCTTTCAGCAAATCGACGATTTTGGCCAGGTTCGGCTCGAACGAAGCAAAGTCGTCGTTGGCTTTGGCTTCTTCCCAAATCGTTTGCGTATGCGCGGACAGCACGGAGAACTCTTCGATTTTTTTCGCGGGGATCCGTCTGTTTTCGTCGTAGTCCTTTTTGCATTCCTTCACGACGCGGCGGGTCGTTTCATCCAGCTGGCTGTCGACTTCCGGCCGGGTAAAAAAGGCTATGTACTCTCCCATTTCGTCCGAGACGCGCAGCTTGAACTGCTCTGCGGACAAGGTGCCGATGACGCCGGAACGAAGCTCCACGCTTTTGCGCGGCGCGCCTGTGCGCAGGTCCCAATGCATCAGCGAGATCGCTTCGTTATATGCGCTAATTTTGCGGACAAGTTCCATAAATGCTTCCAATTTTGCTTTCAAGTCTGTTTCCATTTTAGGTTTCACCTCGCCACGTATTTTTACCTTCCCTCTTGATGATACTTTTTGCGGAAAGTATAATCAATATTTAATACGAAATGTTCGTAGAAGGATTGCCGAAACCACGGGGAGGGCGGGCGCGCCATGAATATGCGAATCTCTGAACGGGCGGCGCGTTTTTTGCGCCGAAAGATCGGGGACGCCCCTTCACCCGTCAGGCTTGTCTTCGACTCGGAAGGATGCGGCTGCGGAGCGAACGGCATTCCGGCATGATGAATCGTGCCCGCGCCCGACAAAGACGATTTGCCGATACATAGCGAGCATTTCCACTTTGTCATCAACCGGGACCATGCCGTATACTTCGAAGAGAACCTGTATCTCGATTCCGAAGAAACGTACCCTTCCTTCCGTCTCTTCGGGGACAGCCGGCTGTACGGCAAAAGTATCCGCTTGCTGGATCAACGGTAGAATCATATTTTTTAACGAAAGGTAGTGTTGCACCATGAGCCAAGTATCCGAAATTTTGCAGTATAACCGTCAATTCGTTGAAGACAAAGAATACGAAAAATATTTGACGGGCAAGTTTCCCGACAAAAAAATGGTCGTCATCACCTGCATGGACACCCGTCTCGTCGAACTGCTTCCGAAAGCGATGAACCTGAAAAACGGTGACGTCAAAATCATCAAAATCGCCGGCGGGATCGTTTCCCATCCGTTCGGCAGCGTCATGCGGAGCATTCTCGTCGCCCTGTACGAGCTGAAAGCGGACGAAGTGATCGTTGTCGGCCACCTGGATTGCGGCATGGCGGCGCTGGACGGCGATCATATGATTCAGGAAATCAGAAACCGCGGCATTTCGGAGGAAGTGCTGTCGACGCTCGAACATTCCGGCATCGATCTGAACAGCTGGCTGCGCGGATTCAAGGACATTAAAGCAGGCGTGACGGGAACCGTCGACCTGATCAAAAACCACCCTCTCCTGCCTGCCGGCGTGCCCGTACACGGCATGATCATCGATCCGAACACCGGCGCGCTTGATCTGGTGGTCGACGGCTACGAGGATACATCGGCAAAATAACGTATCATTCATAAAATTGTCAAAACACGGATACCTGTATCCGTGTTTTTGTTTGCTCAGGTTGAAAACCATACAGTTTAAGTGTACACTTTGGGTTGAAAGAACATATCACGTATGGGAGACATTGCAAATGAATACGTTATCCTACGGATTATTGGCTTTTTTGGCGCGGGAACCTTCCTCGGGCTATGACGTTATGCTGAAAATTCAGCCGTTCTGGCAGGCCAAGCACAGTCAAATTTATCCTCTTCTGGCGCAAATGGAGGAAAAGGAATTCCTTACTTCGCATTGGGTCAAACAGTCGGAAAAGCCCGATAAAAAAATCTACTCGATCACAGATAGCGGGATTCGCAAACTGAAGGAATGGATGTACATGCCTCTTCCCGACCCGGTCACGCGGGATGAGCTTTCGATGAAAACGTTCTGCATGTGGCTGACCGACCGCGACAACGCGATCGATATCGTGGAGACGAGAAGAGTGTATTTTACGCGCAGGCTCGAATCGTTCCATAAAATGATGGAAAGCATCCCGGAGGAAAAGCGTGTTTTCGGCCATCGCGAGTTTTATGACTACATTCTCATCCAAAAAGGCATATTCAACGCGACCGCGGGAAAAGATTGGTGCGAGTGGGTTCTGGGCATGCTAAGGGAGCAGCAGGCCAAAGAAGCGCCGGCCCAAACGGTGAATTGAAGCCAAAAAAATTTAAGTTGTTGTATATTTTTTTATTAAAAAATGAAACTTTAAGATACTAAGCACGTAAAGCATAGTAGGCAGCCTATACATGCCAGCAAAATATTCGGGAGGGTTATTACTTCATGATGAACAAATCGATCAAGAAATGGATCATGATTGTCATGGCGTTTACGTTTATCTTCGCGGTCACGGTACCGGCGGACAACGCGGATGCCCGTCGCGGCGGCGGCGGTGGCTTCAGATCCGGCACGAAGGGTTTCACCAACACGCCAAAAAAATCGACGACGTCGGACAATTACAAAAAATCCACGAATACGAGCAATGCTTCGACAAGCGCTCCTCAGAAACGCGGATTCTTCAGCGGCGGCGGCTTCTTTAAAGGCCTGATGATCGGCGGCCTGGCCGGCATGCTGTTCGGCGGATTGTTCGGCAACATGGGCTTCTTCGGCAACATCCTTGGACTTCTCGTCAACCTGCTTGCGATCTACGTTATCATCGCCCTCGTCGTCGCAGCGGTCAGAGCGTTCAAGAACCGGCGCAAACCGGATACGCGCAACGGACGGTATTAAGCCATGCTGGTACTGACCATGGATGAAATCGTCAACGCGATCTGCCTGCATATCGCCGAACGCAAACAAATTCGTCCGCAGGACGTTCAAGTCGAGCTATTCTGGGACGAAGACACGGGTTACAGCGCAGAGGTCTGGGCTGAGGGGCGCAGCCAGTATTTGGTGGAATCGAACATGATCGAAGCCATCATGCGTTATCTGTACAGCGAATACAATATTCGCGCGTACCGCGAGCAGATTACGCTGGATCTGGATGAAGAGATCACCGCGCATGTCGATGTGGAAATGGAACAAGCGTACTGATATATACCGCTTTGGAATGATGAAGCCTGGGACCTCGGTCCCGGGCTTTTATTTTATGCGGGAGAATGCACACGTCTTGGTTTAAACGTAACCCCCTCCGGAAGAAGCGGCCGCTGATCCGTACTCGATAGCCGCTAAACGTTGCCGCGTACGAAATGGCGGACTACCCCGGACTATCCTACGCTTCCGCCGATTTCTTCAAGTTCTTTCGCGAGGCTTGCCATCGTATTTGCTCTTTCCGCGTCCGTCTGTCGGTCAAATAAAAGCTGCTCCATAAACTCCCAAACATCCTCCAACTTGCGCCGGCCTTGATAAAACCGAAGGGCACCGGGATGGAGTTCGAAGTTTTCATGCTGATTGCGATACACCTTCAGAAAATCAGGATAATAAGGCTCATCGATCAAAAACATCAGGTCCGATTCGACGGGCGCCAATTTCAACCCTTCCCAGTCGATCAACATCAGCTGCCGGCCGGCTTGCATCAGATTCCAAGGATGAAGGTCGGTATGGCATAAGGCTAATCGGACGTGCTCTTTTTTCAAAGATTTCGACAATTCCTCTACCCGATTGATCCAATTACGAATCTGTTCCAAGTGCGGCTGAACCACTGCTTCAACATCGCCTGGCAGCCGCTTGCAATCCTGATCCAAGGCAATCTTGAGCTGCCGCAAAAACGGTACGTCAAAATCTTCTTTAACCCTATCCGTGTTTACCGGTATCTCCTCCCCGTAGGAATGAAGTTCCGCGATAATTTCCGAAAGCTGGGCAACCTGCGCCGCGGTCATTTTTTTCTCACCGACCGTTTCTCCGTCGATAAAATCGTAAAGCATGTAGATTCCTTCGCCATCTTCGCACTTGTAGTTGCCACGATTCGTTAAAAGCGGCACGGGAACTTTGCCTTTTAAATTGCTATTTTGCGAAAGCCATCCGAGAATGGGGGCATAATCATCGATCAAGGCCGTCCATTTGGGCGTCGACGCTCTTCTTTTTTCATACATTTTCAGAAAGTAACGGCGGCTGCCTGCACGTATTTTGTAAGCGAGTGCCGCCCAGCCTCCCTGCTGGGGTACAATGTCGTTTGCCTCAATACTATAATGATTTTTCAGCATGAAAAAGATGTCGTTCATAGGCCCTCCTCCCTTTAAAATATATAATACCAATACATCGCAACCTCATCCGTATCCTTGTTGATCCCTTTATATACCTGCATGTCGAATCCGCCGATAAAGAAGCCGCAGCGTTCGTAAAACTTGCATGCGCGGACGTTATTGTTTTGCGTTTCCAACATGAGACCGGGCATTCCGCTCGCTTTCGCCCAACGTTTGGCTTGTTCCACCAATTTCGTTCCGACCCCATGCCGCCTGAACTTTCGATCCACTTTAATGTCCTCAATGCATGCGTATTCGTTCCAATTGCGTTTGACGACAATTTGCCCGGCCAGTTGGTTTTCCACGAACGCCAAAAAAACGGCCTGATCCGGATGATCGATATACATCGAGCCATCGGGTTCCGCCATATCTTCAAATGGTTCGTCTTCATAGCTTTTTTCGTAGCTTGGCACGGGCTGGACCGTATATTCAATCCGATTGTCCCGCAGCGACAGAAGCAAAATCGAGTCCACCGTAAACCGGTCATCGATGTCGATTCGTTGCCTGCAATCCTCTTTCGTCATTTTCCGGACGATGATGTTCTCCATATAAACGACTCCCCTTTGTGATCACGCTGAAAGTAGTTTATAAGCCTTCGGGCCAACCGCAAAAAAGCCGGTACCTTGGTCTGTTCCCAAACCTGGCTTGTCTTCAAAATCTATCAAAATATTCCCTATTATGCTTATATATGCTATCATGGATAGGAATATTATACCAGCAAGGAGTTCATACTATGAAAAAAAGATGGTTAACTAGTTCTTTTGCATTACTATTTTTGCTTTCCGGCACTCTCGCATCTGCACACCCGGGCAGAACTGATGCCCGTGGCGGCCATACCTGCTGGACCAATTGCTCCCGATGGGGCCTGGAATATGGCCAATACCATTACCATAACGGAGGAGGCTCCTCTTCGGGTTCCAAAAAGTCTTCGAGCAGCTCTTCTTCGGCCTCGAAACGTTCCAGTGCGCAAACATCCAAGCCCAAACCGGCAAAACCAACGCCTTCCTATAAAGAGTCCGGGCTTAAGGTATACGTCAATGGAAACAAAATCAATTTCACGAGTGCGCCTTTAATCATTGAAAATACCAATCTGGTGCCTCTCCGGGATCTCGTTACCGCATTGGGAGCCAGCATGAATTACGATCCGGGCAGCGGGACGATCGGGGTCGCCAAAGGCAAATCCAAAGTCACGCTAACGATCGGAAGCCGCACCGTATTTTACAACGGCAAATCCGAAACGGCCAGCGCGGCTCCCAAAATCCTACACGGGATTACATACGTGCCGGTGCAAGTGATCGTCAAAGGACTGGGAGCGGGCATGGACTACAGCTCCGGCGATCATTCGTTCAAAATCACGATCAAATAAACGGCAGTCCAAACGTTCCGCACTGCGCAACACGGCGTACGACCCGTTTGCCATTCAATAAATGCACGACCTTTATACATCAAAGCCCTTGCCATCAAAATACCGGCAAGGGCTTTTTGTCATTATGCTGCTATTCCTCTACAGGTCTTTTGATTTGCAGCGGAGGCGGAATCAGCCAGCCTTTTTCCTTGCTGAGCCGAAGAATGCGGAGGCCAAGGGCCATTTTGGTCGCATGGTATTTCGCAAACAACGCGCCGATGTCCTCGCGGATGCACTGGCCGATGATCGAGCTTGCGGCGACCAGGCCGGCAGCGGTTTCCACCGCGATTTTGGCGGCGATTTCCTGGTCCATGAATCTGGCGCCGATCGGAATGTCCTCCAGCTTGGCATCGGGCCTTTCCGGGAGTACCGGCGCGGGGGCAATGCCGTTATCCGTCAACAGCGCGTCGCATTCCTTGATTTCAAGTTTGGCTTGGTCGATCAGGTCCTCGAGGATTTTTTTCAATTCCTTGTCGCCGGCGTGGTTCAGATAAGCCTGATAGCACGATACCGTTCCTTTGGCCGTCTTGGAAGCTTCCCATACACTAAATACTTCGCCGTAATGCATCGGCTCGTCTTTTGGATTTCCGTCTAGAATGCCCATTGTATTTGATCTCCTTTGATCGTTATCGTTACCGATTCATTATCTGCAGGAAATCATTGTTTTATGTTTCCGGAAATCGAAGTGGGGGTCACCCCTTAATCCTTATAAGGATCAAATTCGTCCGCGCCCGCCATGCAGACGCCGATCGGCTTCAGCACATGCAAAACCTCGATCGTTTCCGCATGCGCATCCAACACGTCCTGAAGCTTTCGGTAAACGAACGGACTTTCATCCGTACCGGCGCCGCGCAGCTCCACTCCGAATTCCTTGACGGCCGCCAACATTTGCCCGGTCGAAATTTGGCCGCCGCTTCGTTTGCGGGTTTTCCAATTCATCCTTCCGGCCGCCTGCGTCCGGCTCATCACACGCCCGGCCCCATGGACCGTGCTGTAATAGGCATCGCGGTTTTCCGCCGTATCCTTCCCTCTCACGATGACGGAAATATCCCCCATGCTGCCGCCGATAAACCCCGTTTGACCGGGCGCGGACGGCGTGGCCCCTTTGCGCACGACGATGACGTCCTTCCCGTGGTGCGTCTCCTTCCACGCGTAATTATGATGGTTATGCACCTCGAAATCCGCCGCGGCGCCCAAAATGGACAGCACCTGTTCGATCACGTAATCCCGCCCGGCATAAGCGTAACGCCCCGCAAGTTTCATTGCCCGGTAATACATATCGCCGAGTTCGCTCTCCAGCTCCAGCAGCACCGGTGGTTGATCCATCGATTCTCCAGGCGCATTTGCCAGAAATTCGCGCCCGGAGCACAAGTTGATGAAGCCGCTTGCCGTTTTATGCCCGAAACCGCGGCTTCCAAAATGGTTCCCGATCCACAGCCGCCCCGTCGCCTTCTCCTCGAACAAATCGACAAAATGATTCCCGCTGCCGACCGTGCCGAGCTGGCTTCTGGCCAGCGACAACAGTTTGTCATGCACCTGCTTGCCCAATGTTTTGTACACGTCCCAATCCGGGTCGTCAAACAAATCGTGATCCAACGGGGTATGGTTGACGCGTCCGATCCCGAAGGATACGCTGCGCGCGATTTCGTCCATGATTCCCGCCAGTACAGGCTTTACGTCGCTTGCGTACAGATTCGTGCGCACCGCTTTATTGCCGCAGGCAATGTCGTACCCTACGCCCGAAGGCGAAATCTGGCCGTCGTAGACGACGACGCCTCCGATCGGCTGGCTGTACCCTTTATGGTGATCCGCCATCAGCAGCGTTTGCACCGTGTTTCCCGTCCGGGCGCATCTGAGCGCCTGGGCTACCGAACTTTCGTCCGGCTTTCCCCATACCCGCACTCCGTCTATGTTTTGGTATCCCATTACGCGTTCACTCCATTGATTTTCTCATTGTTTTATTGTCGGCCAAGGACCGTTTGTTCGCTAGACGGCAGATGTCCCCCCCGCAATTCCATCCGGAACCGTTTGTCTGCTATTCAGGCGTTAAAACCATGATTCCATCATGACTCCATTCCAAAGAAATGAACATGGCGAAAGTATGGCGATCCCCGTGGGAACGGCCGATAAATTTGCCGGAATCTCTCATAAGTGCATCTCTTCAACCTTTTTTCCCGTCACCCTGCAGTCATTCAGCATAAGCATCAAGAGAGCTTCATCCGCTCGTTCGACCTTCCCTTGAATCCGGTAACCCGGATACATCCACGCCGGAGGCGTTCTTTCCCTTAGCCCGGGATCGTCCGCAACGGCATAAGCGCCTTCGTCCAATTGGATGATGACGCCCTGCGGATAGAACATTCGAATGGTACCGGCGACGTTTTTGCCGGGGGGACAAAGCGATTTAGCCTTTTCCCATGCCTCCCTGTAAGGCAGCACGGCCTGTTGCCAGATCTCTTCGAATGCCTCCCGCGTGATCTCCTCATCTCCTTCAAACAGCTCCACTTCCGTTTCGATCAGATGAAAATCGGGGGCGACCGATACGCGGCAATGTCCGTTCACGACCGAAACCTGGCGGTAAGCGGCCATCTGCCCGTCGACCTCGAAAAAATACATTTCATGTTCTTCCAGTCCGCAAGCTTGGATATACTTCATGCAAAATCCTACTTTCGTATGTTCTTTAAATCTTTTCGATTTGAGTATGTTGCAGCATCCCGATGGATTAAAGTATAAGGAAAGCGCCTGCCGGAAGACAACGTTTGAGTGGTATTTATTCGATGGGAGAGTTTTTTTCGCATGCGTCCCGCTGTTGGAACGAAATTTGCTTGCGTAATAGGGTGACAAAGGAAAACGCGAGTGGATGTCCAAAGCGAAAGGGGAAGCGAAACATATGATCAGAATCGAACAGGACGGGTTGGGGGCGCGGGTGCTGCCCTCCCACGCTTATTACGGAATCCGTACGCTCCGGGCCTCGGAAAAGATTCCGCACGGCGCGGGCATGCCGATCCATGGGGAGCTTATGAAGGCGCTGGCATGCGTAAAAAAAGCCGCGGCTCTTGCGCATCTGGAATCTGGGACGCTGCCGGCGCGGATCAGCGGTCTCATCGTCAAGGCGGCGGAAGAAGTAATCGCAGGACAACATGCGCGGGATATCGTCGTCGATTGGCTTCAAGACCCGACGGGCGAATCGCTGAATATGAACGTCAACGAGATTATAGCCAACCGGGCTCTTGAACTGATGCTGGAGGACAAAGGCAATTATTCCATTCTTGATCCCGTCCGGCACGTGAACCGGGGGCAGTCAGCATCAGGCGTCATCGCGATGGCCCTTCGGGTTGCCTCCCACCGGTTAACTGAGCGGTTGATCCGCTCCGTCGACCAATTGATCGGCGCCCTGGTCGCCAAAAAATCGGAGATCGGCAGCCGGCCAATGCCTGAAGGCCATCAGGAACAGCCGGGAACGCCGGCGTGGTTCAGCCGCCGACTGGATGAAGGCGCGCGGCAGCTGCAGTCGGGTATGGAACGCATGGCGGCCGCAAACGCCCGGCTTGCCGCAAGTTTGACGACGGCGAATGCCGACATGGAGGATGCGGCCATCGCTTCCAAAACGTTATCCCATTTGCGCAATACCGCCCAAATCGGCGAATCGATCGGAGACGTTAACGGGGCGGCGGAGCGAAACAACGAAGCGTTTACCCGGCTTTCGTCGGCCGTAAGGCACTTGGCGCTGAATCTGTCCAACCTGTGCAGCGACATTCGGCTCGCAGCCTCGCTGCAGAACCTTGCCGATTCTCCCGAATGGATCAGCGGCAAAGAGGTTGCCGCCAGCGAAGCCTTGGGCCAAATCGCTTTTCAGGCGATCGGTTTTGATCACAGCCTCGGCCTTGCCGCCGAGGCCGGCATGCTCGATCCCGGCGCCATCCCGCCCGTCGTCGCTTATAACCTGTTGGAATCGCTGACCATGATGGATAAAGGCGTGGAGGCCTTTGCGACGGCGATCCAGAGTCATGCCGGACGGAGTGCTTCCTGCCGGTAACGCCAAGCATCCCCTGACAATGGCATTGAATCCTTCGAAGACCATCCGGCGCATCATTGCCGCTCGTTTGAGCGGCATTTTTCATGCAGGACAAACATAGGCCGCTCCCGGAAGCCGCGTTTTCGGGAACGGCCTATGTTTTTAGATTTTGTTTTTCCGGCCCTGCGAGGATGCAATGTTTAATTCTTCCCGGTATTTGGTCACCGCTCTGCGCGATAGCCGGATCCCTTCCGAAAAAAGCGCGTCGGCGATGTTCTGGTCGGATAACGGGCGATGTTTATCTTCGGAAGCGATCATTTCCTTGATCCTTGCTTTCACCATCCTGGATGAAGCCGATCCCCCGTTTGAAGTCGCAACCCCGGCGGCAAAAAAATACTTCAGCGGGAACACGCCATGCGGCGTAAGCGCATACTTTCCGCGAATCGCGCGGCTCACCGTCGACTCGTGCATATCCAGCTTGCCTGAAACCGTGCTTAACGTCATCGGCCGGATGCCTTTAATCCCTTCGTCGAGGAATGCCTTCTGTTCCTCCATCATGGCATTTGCCACTTTCAGCAAGGTCGTCTTCCGCATCTCCACGCATCGCATGAGCCATTCGGCCGACCTGAAGCAGTCTTTTACGTAGGAAAAAGCCGCGGCCGACGAGCGGGTTTCCGCCCATTTCCGGTATTCTTCGCTTATGGAAAGTTTGGGACGACTCATCGCATGCAGCGTGACCGAAAAAGAGTCCGCATGACGTTCGACGATCATGTCCGGGACGACATACTGCGGCTCGAAAGCAGCCAAAGCCAGCCCCGGGCGCGGATTCAACGTCCGGATGTATTGCAGCGCGCGGACCGCGTGCTCCTTCGGAATCCGAAGTGCCGAAGCAATCCGGCCAAGATTGCCGCCGGCTGCATCGGACAAATACTTGTCGGCGATCTCGAAGGCATACGGCACGGATTGCGGATCGCGGACGATCTGGAGAATCAGGCATTCCCGCAGATCCCTGCAGCCGATTCCCGCCGGTTCCAAGGATTGCAGCTTTTCCAGCGCCAGCCCGACCACCGTTTCAGCAACCTTTAAGTTCCCGGCGATTTCGGTTAGCGGAACGTCCAAATACCCGTTTTCGTTCAAATTGCCGGCCAAATAAGCAGCCGCTTTAAACACGTCGGAAGGGAGCGAAAGCAGCCGAAGCTGGCTCAGCAGTTTTTCTTCCATCGTATCCTGCTTGGCGGCGGCGTACCAAAGCGGATCGGGCATCATCGCCCCGCCTTTTCCGGTTCCGGTCTTTTTTCCAAACGCCTCCCGGCTTCGGGAAAACTCAAACTCCAGCACCGGATTTTCCGTCGCCTGTTCCTGCAAATATTGCAGCAGCTCATCGGCGGACAACGATAAAATATGGATGGATTGCTTCAGTTCAGGAGTGATCGCCAGCTTCAAGCGTTGGTCTTGCGCCAGTTGGTAGCCCAACAACGTCCTCTCCCCTTCCGCAGGTCGTTCTATCTCAAAAATAAAGGTGCTTTTTACAATACTCAATAACGGTACTATGAAATTGATTCTACTTAACCTTATGCAAAAAGGCTACCGCTGCCACTGTCTAAAATTTTAGAATCGATCGGAAACCAGCTTCGCCTGCGTAAACAGCAGCAAATAATCCCTTCCTCCGGCTTTCGAATCGGTTCCCGACATGTTGAACCCGCCGAAAGGATGCGTACCGACGAGCGCTCCCGTACATTTGCGGTTAAAGTAGAGGTTGCCTACGAAAAACTCGCGTCTCGCCTTTTCCAAATGGGCCCCGTTACGCGAAATGACGGCTCCAGTCAACCCGTACACGGTATTGTTCGCGAACTCCAGCGCTTCGTCGAACGATTTGGCTTTCGTGAACGCAACGACGGGACCGAAAATTTCCTCCTGCGAAATGCGCGCCTCTGGATCCACGTCCGCAAAAATGGTCGGCTCGATAAAAAATCCGTCGGGAGATCCCGTGCCGCCGCCTAACACCAGGCGCCCCTCCTGTTTGCCGATTTCGATGTATTCCTGTATTTTGGCATACGCCTTCTCGTCGATCACCGGCCCGAGGTTCGCGGACGCTTCGGCCGGGTTGGCCATGACCAGCTTGCTTGCGCGCTCGACGACTTTGTCCAGGACGATCTCGTACACATCCTCATGAACGATGACGCGCGAGCAGGCCGAGCATTTTTGCCCGGAGAAACCGAAGGCGGAAGCGGTGATCGCATCGGCTGCAAGCTCAAGGTCGGCTTCTTTGTCCACGATGATGGCATCTTTTCCGCCCATTTCGGCAACGACGCGTTTGATCCATTTTTGCCCCGGCTGCGTTTTGGCTGCCCGTTCGTTGATTCGCAGTCCGACATCCCGCGAGCCCGTGAAGCTGATGAACCGGGTAAGCGGATGATCCACGAGGTAATCGCCGACCTCCCCGCCCGGTCCCGGCAAATAATTGACGACCCCCGGCGGCAAGCCCACTTCTTCGAGCAAAGCTACGAATTTCGCCGCGATGACCGGCGTCGTGCTGGCCGGCTTGAGAACGACCGTGTTGCCGGCGACAAGCGCCGCCGTGGTCATGCCGGCCATAATCGCAAGCGGGAAATTCCACGGAGGAATGACGACGCCTACGCCGAGGGGCAGGTAATAAAGCTCGTTTTCTTCCTCTTCGCTAACCGTCAACGGCTGCGGCAAGCTGAGACGCTGCATTTCCCGCCCGTAAAATTCAAGGAAATCGATCGCTTCGGCCGTTTCGACGTCGGCTTCCACCCTTGTTTTACCGGCCTCCAAGGTCATCAAGGCGGAAAACTCGTGGCGGCGCCGGCGCAAGATCGCGGCAGCCCGGAACAAATACCGCGCGCGTTCGTTCGGATCGGTACGCTTCCAAGTTTCGAACGTCGCCGCCGCCGTTTGAATCGCCTTCTCCGCGAGCGGAATGTCGGCTTGCGAGACGCTGCCGATGATCTGCTTCTTATTGGCCGGATTGATCGAAGCGATTTTGCGGTCGGTCATGATTTTTTCGCCGCCGATGACGACGGGATACGCCTTCCCCAGTTCCGCTTCCGCCTTTTTCAGCGCGGCATCGTATGCCTCGTTGTTGCTTTTTTCTTGGAAATTGACAAAAACCTCGTTTTTGAATTCGGATCTCATAAATCGTTACCATCCTCTCTTTTCGGTTTCGATAGTTCATCCTGCTTCTACAACGGTATGCAAGCAAAATCCGTGCCAAACCACCCTCCCGGTGCGCGTGCGAAGAGGCAACCAAGCAAAAACAGGAAGAGCGGCCTGCGGTACCCGCTTTTTTGGCATGCCTTTTGCTTGGATCATCGTTAAAGAACGTTTAGCGATATATTTCGAAAGGGGAAAGATCCATGGACGCTACCGAACTATACCGAAAGGTGCTGCTCTCGATCGCCGGCAACAAGCTGGTCGAGAAGCTGTCCCTTAAATATGGAAGGAAATTGGCGAGCAAATTCATCGCGGGAGATACGCTGAGCGAAGCGCTGGACGAAATCGAAGTTTTGAACCGCAAAGGGATCATGGTGACGCTGGACCATTTGGGCGAGGGCATTCAGGCTTTATCGGAAGCTGCCGGGTACAAAGAGGAATATCTCAGGCTGGTTGACGGCATCGCCGAAAGGAAAGTGAACTCCAACGTCTCCTTGAAACCGACCCAAATGGGGCTGGCGCTGGATCCGGAAGCATGCTTCGGCAATATACGGGCGGTCGTCAGCCGAGCCCAAAAACACGGAAATTTCGTCAGGATCGATATGGAGGACTCGCCTTTCACCCAAGCGACGATCGATATCGTTTTGCGCCTCCACAAGGAAGGGCTGACCAACGTCGGCACCGTCATCCAAGCGTATTTGCACCGTACCGAAAACGACGTCAAACGGCTCATCGAGGCGGGCGTCAATCTCCGCTTGGTCAAAGGCGCCTACAAGGAACCCGGAACGGTCGCTTTCCAGCAAATGAGCGAAGTGATCGACAACTACAAAAAAATCATCCGCATGCATTTGGACAAAGGCATTTACACCGCCATTGCCTCGCATGACGACCGCATCATTTCATGGGTCAAGGATTATGCCCGCGCGAACGGCATCCCGAAGGATGCCTTTGAATTCCAAATGCTTTACGGCTTGCGGATGAGCGAGCAGGAACGGTTGGCCAAGGAAGGCTACCGCATCCGCTGCTACATGCCGTACGGAACCATGTGGTATCCCTACTACACCAGACGGCTGGCGGAAAAACCGGCGAATTTGTGGATGGTGCTCAAAAACATGTTTAAGTGAAATGGAAAGATGATTTACACCGAAAAACAGGCTGGGTATAATGGCCCTAACGATAGAACATCACCTGCATAGGGGGCAGCAAAATGAAACACGTATTGCCCAGTCTGGAACGTTTAATCCGCACGACATTCCATATCATCGGGCCTGCCGACCTGGAGCTGTATCAGAAGGGCCACCCAGTCGCGGAGGATTTCCCGGTTTTCGTGAAGCAGCCCTCCGGTCCATACGGCTTGTTGGCCCCGTCGACGGAAGCGGACGGCCGGCTTCGAATCATGGATGTAAGGACGATTCAAGCAGAGGAATCATTCTTGAATATTTCTTCCGCTTTTTGTTCCTGTTCGTTGGCGATCGTGCTGCAGGACGGCGAACCGGCGGGTTATGTCGCGGCCAGCGATGTCATCGAGGCTGTCGTCGCAGCCCATCGGCATCTGGAGGCTTATTTTTCGACCACCTTGGAAGCGCTTAACCCGGACGTCGCCATCACGCTCATTGACGATGAAGGCCGCGTGGCCGGCTGGACGACCGGTGCGGAGCATATTTTCTCCATACAAAAAAACGAAATCATCGGCAAACCCGCTTCGGATTTTTTTCCCGTTGATCGGCTGCAATCGCTGAAAACGCTGGAGACCGGCGAATCGGTCCAGAAAAAACTCCATCGGCCCAGGCCGGACATGTTCGTTCTCATTAACTCGGCCCCCGTGATGCTGGATGGCCGGATTGTCGGAGCGGTCGCCGCCGAATCCGACCTGACCACGCAGATGAAACTTCACCAGGAATTGCTGCATATGACAAGCAAAGTCCATCACCTTCAAAAGGAAGTCGCGCTGCTAAACCCTTCCAGCGATCCGTTCCAGCCTATCAAAGGAACCAGCCCGGCGATCAAAAAAAGCATCGACGCGATCCGGAAGATCAGCACGACCAAAGCGACGGTTCTGATCCAGGGGGAAAGCGGCACGGGGAAGGAATTGTTCGCCCAAGCGATCCATCGCTGCCGCGAAGCGGCGAACGCCCCGTTCATCGCCATCAATTGCGGGGCCATCCCGGCCGCATTGTTCGAGAGCGAGCTGTTCGGATACGAAAAGGGCGCGTTTTCGGGGGCCGACCCGAAAGGAAAAAAAGGAAAAATCGAACTGGCTAGCGGCGGCACGCTGTTTCTCGATGAAATCGGGGAAATGCCGCTTGATATGCAGGTCAAAATGCTGAGGGTGCTTCAGGAAAAAAATTATTTTGCGGTAGGCGGCACGAAACTGAAGCATGCCGATTGCCGGATCGTCGCGGCCACGAACCGCGATTTGAAACAGATGATCGCCGAAGGCTCCTTCCGCGAGGATCTGTTTTACAGGCTGAACGTCGTCTCCCTGGATATCCCTCCCCTGCGCCGACGCAAGGAGGATATTTATGAGCTGACGCAATCGTTTTTGCATGAATTTTCCATCGTGTACGGCCGCCATATCCATACCATCCCGCCGGACGTGCTCGAAGATTTGCTGCAATACGATTGGCCGGGCAATATCCGCGAGCTTCGAAACACGATTGAACGGCTCGTCATTTTCTCGACGGACGGCGAGGTGAAACGCGAATATTTGCCGGCCAACATTTATGCGGGGGATACGAATGCCGACCCGGGACCCGATTCGCTTGGAACCGGGGAGGAAATCAACGGATCCCTATACCAGGCAAGGCTCGATGATTACGAACGAAACCTGCTGCAGCAGCTGCTCGAGGCGGCCGGCGGCAACAAGCTTGCGGTCGCGAAGCAGCTTGGCATATCGAGGGCGACGCTGTACAACAAACTGAAACGGCTGCAATTGTAAACGATGGCATTGTTTGCTTTCTTAGACAGTCAAACTTTGAATGTCTAAAATTTTAGACGCAATCATCCCGCCATGCGAGGAAATGCCTTCCATGATGCAATGGCCGTTCCGCATGCTTAATATATCCGCGGGTATTACAAAACCGAACCTTATAATGAGGCTGCGGCAAAAAACGCCGGCTGATCTCGCGGCCGCTGATCCTCCGTGCCATAGGCACCTCTCCCCCTCATTCCTAATAGTATGGAAGGGAAAGGCGGGATCGGCGTGTTGAGCGTAAAATCGGATCAGGAAAAGCGGGCTATTTTTCTCGCGGCGGTATGCGGACAGACGTATGCGCAATTTAACAACCCGGACGGCTTGTTCGTCGTTCCGGCGAACTATTCGGTCGCGGACGTGATCGAGGCCAAATCCATTACGGGGGTGTGGGAACGTTTTGGCTTCATCCTTGACGCTCCGAAGGAAATCATCATCGCTTTCCGCGGAACCAGTTCGGCGGGCAATTGGATTTCGGACATCATCGCTTCGCAAAAAAACTTCAAATACGTAAAGGAACCCTGCCTAACGCACCGCGGGTTTACAAGCATCTACGCCTCGGCACGCAGCCGGGTGATCTCCGCGCTCTCCGGCATGTCGCCGGACAAAACGCTGTACATTACCGGTCACAGCCTGGGCGCGGCGCTTGCGACGTTGTGCGCAATCGACGTGGCGGCCAACACCCGCTTCGTCTCCCCGATTGTGTTTACTTACGGGTCTCCTCGGGTGGGCGATCCGGCGTTCGCAAAAGTATTCCCGAAGTACGTTCGCAACAGCTGGCGCGCCTGCAACCTGTTTGACGTCGTCACCCACGCCCCGCCGCCCGTCTACAAACTTCCCAAGCGGGAGAAAAAATATTATTACAGCCATGTTCCCGCTTCTTCGCCTTTGACATTCCAAAACGGATCGATCGGCGGAAACCACGTCATCAGCAGCTATTTCGCGGAGCTTGCCAAACTTCAGCCGCAGTTCGCAGAGTTGATGTGCTTGGCCAATCCCGGCTTTTGCCCGGTCGCGTCCGAGCCGAAACCGGTTGAGTAAATCATGCCTATGCTCGGCTGGGCGTACTTAAAAAGACGGCACAGGGACCCTTCCCTGATGCCGTCTTTTTTCGTTTCCGCTTATTTCAACCGAATCGGGCTGTCTACAATCCGCACTTGCCGTACGGGACAGCTCCTGTTGGCTTCACGGCCCTAGATTCAATGCCTTTAGAACGTGAATTTCGGATTCAAGCTGCCTTGATACGGTTCATGTTCGACGAATACGGTGATGTCTTTGCCGTCTTTGTCTTTGCCCGTTCTTTTATAAGTAAATTTATTGGGGTTCAGCTCCGTAAGCTCCAGAACGGCGCCGTACTTATTGGTACCGATGGAAACATGGGCTCTGATTTTATTTTCATGCGCAATGTCGAAGTAGCCGTAATCGCCGCGGCTTGCGCCTGTTTTCAGGTTGAAGAACTCATATTGATTCGTTTTGTCGTCGAATTTCGCCAGGCTTATAAAATTGGAATTAAACGCGGTGACATCGTTGCCGTTTTCGTCCCATACCTTCGTTCCGTTCCAAAGCGTGCCGCCTAAAATGCGGTCCCCGTCAACGTCTTTGACGATATCGCCGGTAGTCGAATTCAACGCTTTGTCAGGGCTTGTAAATTCAAGCTTTTTCCCTTGGTAAGGGACATGTTCGACGTATACCTCCACATCGTTGCCCTGCGCGTCTTTGCCCCATCTTTTATACGTGAAGATGTCCTGGTTCAGCTCCGTGATGTCAACGACAGCCTGGTAGTTCATGGATTCCGAAATCAATATTCTCTTTTTCCCGTCGTTCGTAACAAAAAAAGTGCCTTGATCGCCGCGGCTTGCGCCTGTTTTGGCATCGAAAAATTCATATCTTCCGTACTTCGCATCGTATTTCGCCAGACCGATGAAGTTTGCATTTTCTTTCGTCAGGTCGTTATGGTTTTTGTCGTATACCCTCGTCCCCTGCCAATGGGTGCTGCTAAGGATGTTAGCCATTTCCTGACCTTTCGTGAGCTTCGCGTTCGGCGAAGACATCGCTTCATGCGCCAGATTCAGCAGATAGGCCGCCTGACCGCGCGTGGCATGGCTTCCCTTTGCATAGAAGCGTTCCGCCCAGGAGGCCACGGTTTCCAAATCGCGATTCAGCGCTTTGGATACGATTTGCACCAATTCGTCGCCCGTTACCGCGCCCCGCGGATCAAAACGGCCGTCTTTCGCCTGCATGATGTCTTGTCCGACAAGTTCGGCGGCGTAATCATAAAACCAGGGGCCGGGGCTTGCATCCGCGAAGCTTGCCGGCAATGCGGCTTTACCTTGAAGCCCGAACGTCTCCACGACCATTTTTGCCAGCTCAGCCCGGGTAATCGGCTTTTCAATCCCCATGGAGCCGTCCTCATAACCTTGCATGGCATGAAGTTTGGCCAGCCCGTTTACGGCTTGTTGTATCTCTTCCGCGGACAGTTTTACGGAAGCAGCCCCGGCATTCGGCGTGTTGAACGGAAACGCGGCGGTTCCCAGCGCAGCCGCCAGCATGACCGCCGCCCATTTCGTGGAATATTTATTCATTCGGTTGTCCTCCTTTGAATCAACAAAAATCGTTGTTTGGTGTATACGTATATCATAAAGGAGACACCTAAAATCCCAAGAAACCGGGGATTAACGTTTTCGAAACAAAATATTAAAATTTTCTAAACGACGATTTTGAAAAATCCTGAAACTGACTACACCGAAAAACGGTATCCCGCGCCCCAAACCGTTTCGATATATTGCGGGTTGGATGGATCGGCTTCGATTTTTTCCCGCAGCTTGCGGACATGCACCGTCACGGTCGCGATATCTCCGTTCGAATCGAGCCCCCAGATCCGTTCGAACAGCTCTTGTTTGCTGAAGACGCGGTTCGGATGATTCGCCAGAAACTCCAGCAGGTCGAATTCGCGGGTCGTGATCGCCACCTCCCGGCTGCGCACGAACACTCGCCGCGCGGCTTGGTCGATCACGAGCCCCCGGATATGAATTTCGTTTTTTTGCGCGGGAGGCCGTTTGCCGAGAAGCCGCTCGTACCTCGTCAGATGCTCTTTGGCTCTTGCCACCAGCTCGCTTGGACTGAACGGTTTCGTGACGTAGTCGTCGGCGCCGAGGTTAAACGCCCGGATTTTGTCGATCTCCTCGTTTTTGGCGGAAACGATCAAAATCGGCACCTCTTTGCGCTGCCTGATTTGATGGCATAATTCGAAGCCGTTCGCGCCGGGAAGCTGCAGATCGACGATAACGAGATTATATTCGCCGCTTAGGGCAAGCCGTAACCCCTCGTCGCCCGTATGGCATAAATCGACGGTATACCCGTTCAGCTCGAAATAATCCCGTTCCAGCTGGGCGATCGTCACCTCGTCTTCAATGATGAGAATGCGTGCCGTCATGGCTCACCAAGCCCCCTTCTTCCAATGTCCGTTTCAAGGTGAAAAACAGGCTTGTACCTTCTCCAGGTACGCTTTCCGCCCATATCCGCCCCCCGTGCCCTTCGATGATCTGCCTCGCGATCGCCAGCCCCAGTCCGCTGCCGCCCTTCGCGGAATTGCGCGATCGTTCCGCCCGGTAAAAACGGTCGAAAATATGCGGCATGTCCTCCGCGGAAATTCCCATGCCGTTATCCCGGATTTCGACGGTAACCCGCTCAGTGGAAGCTTGCACGGAGACGGCAATGCGTTTTTCGGGCTTGTCCATAAAATGCTGGGCGTTGCCGATGATATTAAGCACGGTTCGCTTCAATTTTTCAAGATCCGCCATCACCGGAATGCCGCGGTCCGGCCGTTCGTTCCATTGCAGCGCGATGCCTTTCTCCTCCATCGCATAATGCAGCTCGTCGATGCAGTCATCCAAAAAACGCACGATGTCCACCCTATCGAAGGTGAAGGGAACCTGGTTTAAATCCAGCTTGGAATACAGAAACAGCTCGTCGACGAGCCTGTCCAAATCGACGGCTTTGGTATAAATGATGTTGACGTATTTGTCCATTTTTTCCGGGGTATCCGCAACCCCGTCGCGAATGCCCTCAATGTAGCCTTTGATGTTCGTGATGGGCGTGCGCAAATCATGCGAGATGTTGGAAATCAGCTCTTTGCGGTTCTCTTCGTCCTGCAGCCTCAGCCGGACCGATTCCTGAAGCCTTTTCCGCATATTTTCAAACGCTTCGTTCAATTGTCCGATCTCGTCCTTGGAGCGCAAATCGAGCGAAAACTGCAGGTTCCCCTCCTGGATGCGTTCCGCCGAATGGCGCAGCTTGTCCAGCGGCCTGACGACGCTGCGGGTGATCCAGCGGTATAACAGCAAATTCGCAACCACGATCACGCCGATCAGCGCCACGATCAAAACCGGGAGGAGCCTGCGCGTCACTTCGCCGAACGGACTCCGTTCGCGGATGACGAACACGCTGCCTTTGGTTCCGTCCGCAAAGCGGAAATCGTATTTCGCGTAGGCGTAAAAACGTTCCCCGATGTTAAACGTATTGCGGATCCGGTAATTATTCAAATCGTAAGGGGGCAGATGGCGATGGAGTGCGGGCTGGTTAAACGTACCCGATTCGAATACCTGGCTGTCTTCCTTGCGCACGTATAGTCCTGCCCTAACGGTTTTCAGCTTAAAATCATAATCCTTCAGCAGATTGATGTCCAGCAGCCCGTCCGGATCGTTTTTCGCCATGTATTTCAATTCCAGAAAAATCGATTCCTCCTGCTCCGTGAGGGGGTTCAATTGATAATGGACCTTGTAAAAATCCCTCAAGCTGTGAATATCGCCCGTTGCCGCGATGGTGAACAGGCCGGCGGTCAGGACGAACACCAGCAGGCTGACGACAAGCATGCCCGTATAAGAGAGCAATAATTTGATCCGGATCGACACGATTTCACCTCCGTGGTTGGAAATAGTTTTGGATGCGTTCACGGTGGCGCCGAGCCCCTCCCTGACCAGGTTGATGATCGAGGTGGCCGAGCTTGTTTCCAAAATGGAATGCAGCCGGAAACCATGGCGCCGCACCGCTTCCTCCACCAACTCCCGGCCCATGAAACCTTCGGGATATATGATCATCGGCACGTCCCGGAGCTCTTGGATATCGATGGTTGTCCGGCCGGCGAGCGGATGATTCGCCGATACGGTCAGCACGTACTCCTCGGTGCATAGCGGGATCGAGACAATCCGGTCCGTTTCCGGGACGTTCGTGCCGACCCCGATATCGACTTCGCTTTCAAGGACCTGCCGCAAAATGTCGATCGACGCGATCACCATCAGCTTCACCTGCGGAAAATCGCGATGAAAATCGACGACAAGCTGCGTGATCCGGTAATCCAGGTCGGACGGCATAATCCCGACCCTGATCTTCCCGCCGTGGACTTGGCGCAAATCGGCGATCGAATCCTTGACGTTTTGCAGCGTATCCATGATCGCTTCCGCATTGCGCAGCAAAAGCTCCCCTGCCTCGGTCAGCGAAATTTTTTTGCCGATCCGGTCGAACAGCGGCATATGCAGCTCGTCCTCCAGCGCCCGGATCTGCTGGCTCAGCGTCGGCTGGGATACCCCGATTTTTTCCGCAGCCTTCGTAAAATGCATCTCCTCGCAGACCGCCATAAAATAATGAAGCTGGCGAATTTCCAATCGGGTCCACTCACTTTCATTCGTAATACTTATGATCATATGCAAAACGATCATGTACATCAATCAAAAAAGTTCCGCGGCCATGCGTTTACAGGTTCGGCGGGAACCAAAAAGTCATGAAGGCCCCCTGTCCAGAGGGCCAGAAAAGCAACCAAACTAGGCCGCCGCAGGGCTCAAGGTTTGACAAGCACCGTCACAAACGCGTCGCTTCCTCCGCTAAAGGAAAAAACCAGCGCCTGCGGACCTTCGGGAAGCGTCGAAAGATACGCCTTTTGCAGGATGACCGAGGCATCCCGGACGATGTAATCGCTCCCTTCCTTCAATGGGCCTTGAATGTCATGGATCGCCACCAGCCGGTTTCCGTTTAAATCCATGCCGATCGACGACGCCGCATCCCCGTTTTTTGGATGCTCGACGATGCGGGCGGACAACCTGGCCGGGACGTGGGGCAGACCGGATATCTGCACTCCCGTTTCCCGAAGCGGAATAGGCTGAAACGCCGTCACGCCGGCAAAGGCTTCCGCAGCTTCATTCAGCTCCAGGGTTTTGCGTATCAAATCCACGGTTCCGATGTCGCTCAGTTTGCCGACGGAAACGTTGTTTTCGACCGTCCCTAGCTGCATGTTCAAAGGATCGCCCGTGATCGGGCCGCTATTCACGAAAATGTTGTTTCGCACGATATTCCGTTTGGGGAGCAGCGGCTCGTCATTCAATAGGTTCGGCAGCGTCGGATAACGCTCGCTCCAAATGACGCCCCGGTAAGGAACCTGGTCGAATTTGCCCATCAGCGAGTTGTAATTTTTTTCGCCGGGCTTATAGTTGCGCGCCATAAACGCGACCGCGGTGCCGGAATCGATGACGAGGTTGTTTTCGACGACGTTTTCGCGTCCGTTCGCCAGCTTGAACGCTTGTTTGCCGATGTTGTAAAAGACGTTGCCGCGCATCTCCACGCCGCTCATGTAATCGTCCAGATAAATGCCTGCCGTAGAGACGCGCAGGTTGCTGGCCGCGATGTCATGGATGTAGTTGTAGTTGATGGCATTGCCCCGCCAGACGAAGCTCCGGCCCGAATAGATCGCGGAGGCGTCCGCGGTCTCTTTGACCACGTCGTAGATATCGTTATAAGCGATAAGATGGTCGTTGCCCCGGAACTGAATGGCAAAATGCGGTGCGTCGTGAATATTGTTATGCGTCGCCCGGTTGCCTACGCCGTTGATTTCGACCGCGGGAGCGTAGGTCAATTTGATCCGCGAATAATCGGATATGTCGTTGTTGTCGGCATAGTTCCCCGCCGGCGTCAACGTGCCGGAATCGCCGCCGTTTAAGGAGATGCCGCCGTTCCCCGTGCCGTAAATGCTGCAGCCGTACACGCCGTTGCCGCGGCCGCCGTCGATTTTAACCGCGTATCCGCCCATGTTGCGGATCGTCATGTTGCGGATCAGATTATGTTCCCCGCCTTGGATGGTGATTCCGTTCCCCCGGCTGATTTCCAGGGTAAAGCCGCTGAAAATCACGTTGGACGTGCGATCCGTCCGGATCATATCCTGCTCCAGCAGCGACAATTGAAGTTTGATTTGATGAAGCGGCGCCGGCGGGAATACATACAGCATGCCGGTTTCCCTGTTCAATACCCATTCGCCCGGCATGTCGAGCTCCTCGAGCACGTTGTAAAAATAAAACCGCTGCCCGGCTTTCATGGCATAGCTGGTGCCTTTGTAGGTTTCGATGCGCTTTTGCCGCTGGTCGATCGTTTGGATCTCCAAATCGTTGGTTGCCCAATCGTTTCCCCAATAGCCCAGCATCCAGGCGTCCCGGACATCCGTCCAAGCATGGGGCATGCCGTCTTTATACGTAAACGTGTACCCTTTTCCGGCCGCGTCATCCGCTTTGGCGACCACCTGATCCACCGTCGTAAAACCGCTATTGGGCCAACGCGCCAACGACATGACATTGCCGCTCGCGAACAGCTCCGGCGCGACGGCGAGGTGATTGCCAAGCTTGCCGTAGTCCGTCAGGCCGATCGCTTTCAGGTCGATTTGGACGACGCTGCCCCGCCCCTCTTGCGGGATTTTCGCCAATATTTCCGGATCGGACACCGGACGGAACAAGGAAGGGCTCAGCGTGTCCCCGCCGACGAACGTCACCTTTTCCCCTTCAAACGCCTGGTAGGTTATGGGGGCCTCCGGTGTTCCCGAATCCCGTTCATCCAGCTCAAACGTATGGGTGAGCCGGTATTCCCCGCCGCGAATGAGGATTTTGACGCCGCCCGGGGGAAGTTTGCCGCCCCGGATCCGCTCCCGAACGGCGTCCCTTGCTTTTTCCAAGGTTGCAAACGGTTTGTTTTTCGTGCCGTCGTTGGCATCGTTTCCGTTTTTGGATACGAACAGCAGCGTTTGGGCATCCTGTTTCGCTGGCGCCGCATCGGCCTGCATGGGGGAATAGGAAGCGCTGCCCCAGAACATCAGGCCCAATGCCGCAAGCAGCTTCAATCCGGTCATCGCTCTCAACCCAATCACCTCGCAAATGGGATCTCCGCTTGAACCAAGCGGGCCCCATCATCATACAGCGCATTCCCGGCGGGCGATAGCGGTCATTCTAACCGGAAATGTTGCAAAACAAACGACTTGGTCCGGACGATGTCGAAAGCAGCGTCGTCATCCAGGATCCGGAAGGCATGCGTTTCGATATTCGGACGGGGATACCCCCGACTTCTTTTTAAATGCGGCGGAAAAATGGGATACGTCCCTGAAACCGCTTTGGTAAGCCACCTCGCTTACGGGCAGCTCCGTCGCTCCCAGCAGTTCCTGCGCATGCTCCAGCCTGCGCTCCCGGATATAACGCATCGGCGTCATGCCCAAATGCCTCTTGAACATCCGGATGAAATAGTTCGGGTGAAAATGCGCATGCCGGGACAGTTCTTCAATGGTAAGCTCAGCGGATAAATGGGCATCGATAAAATCGAGCGTCGCAAGCAGCTCCGGCGAAGCGCAGGCTGCGTCCGCACCGGGGGTTCGGACCGCCCGTTCCAGGAAATAAGCGATAATGGACAGCAGCGCGGACTGGATTCGGAGAGGTGCTGCCGGATTCCCGCTGACCCGCTGCTCGACCAGCTCCCGAAAACGGCCGTACAATTCGGAAGAATGGCCGGCATCGATCGCATAAGGAAGGCCGTATAGATGAAACAATTGCTCAAAATGAACGTTGGCCCGAAAATGGCACCAATATTTCGTGTAAGGCGGACCGTTCGTCACCGAATAGGACTGCTCCAATCCGCCGGGAATGAATATTAGTTCCCCGGGTTTGGGCCGCAGCTCCGTTCCTCCGACCTGAAGCCACCCTTCCCCGTCGCAAATATAATAAAGCTTGTGGTATGCAGGGATAAACCGATGCCTCCGCCAACCGGCATGGCATACGGACCTTTTGGCGAGAAGCAATTGGACCCGCAGCCGGGAAAGCTGATGATTCATGAATTGCCGCTGAACAAGCTCCATCTCCGATCTCCCTTCATCGTTTGTTATTCATCATCTATGCGAACCTCACCGAAGTATGCGGAAGCTTGATCCTTTTTCGCCCGGCAGTCATCATTCGAAATTCGAATGATTTCAATAGAAACAATAATATTGATCAATCAAAGCGCTCCCTATACACTGGATTAGACTTTATTGACTTAGAACATATCGGATGGAGATGAAACATCATGCGTTTTGTTTATTTGATCGCCGCGCTTTTTCTGGCTTCCCTCAATTTGCGCCCCGTCATCACCTCGGTGTCTCCCTTGCTGCGAACGATCCAGGACTCGCTCGGCATGAGCGGCGCCGAAGCCAGCCTGCTGACGTCGTTGCCGGTGCTCTGCATGGGATTTTTCGCCCCCGCCGCGGTGAAGCTGAGCAATCGCTTGAGCATCGAGCGGACCATTGCGTACTGTCTGCTGCTGATCGGCCTGGCAACGGCGGCGAGGTATTACGCATACAGCGCGTGGCTGATGCTTCTCACCGCTTTTCTCGCCGGCGCGGGCATTGCCGTGATCGGGCCGCTTTTATCGGGTTTTATCAAAAAGAACTTTTCCAACCCTTCGGCGATCGTCGGCGTTTATTCCATGGCAATGGTCGTCGGGGCGGCCCTGGGATCGGGTTTGTCCGTATCGCTCCAAAATGCGCTGGGCCATTCCTGGCAGGCTTCCGCCGCCTCCTGGTCGTTGCTGGCCGTCATCGCGCTGCTGTTATGGTGGAGACCCGTCAAGAAAACCCCGGCCCGGGCCGAGGCGGCAGCGATCAGTTCCGTGCCAACGAATCCGGCCGGCGGCTTCAAGCTGCCGTTAAAAAATAAGCGTGCCTGGCTGTTGACCAGCTTTTTCGGGATGATGGCGTTCATGTTTTATTCGCTGACCGCTTGGCTCCCTCCGATCGTGCAGGAACAAGGGTATGACAAACATACGGCCGGCATGATATTAACGTTGTTTACGCTTATCCAAATTCCGGTCAGCTTTTTGCTCCCCATTCTCGTCAGCCGGTTTCAGCATCGCGTCGTATGGCTTGTCGGATGCGCCGCGATGGAGCTTGCGGGGCTGCTGCTCACCCAGCTTCACGTGACGCCTTGGCTGACGTGCATCTTCCTGGGGATCGGCGCCGGAGGATTGTTCCCGATGGCGCTGATGCTGCCGATCGATGAGTCTGCCAGCATGGATGAAGCCAATGCGCTGTCCGCCATGACCCAGTCCGGAGGTTACATCTTCGCTTCCCTCGGACCGCTGAGCGTCGGTTTTATCCACGACATCACGGGCGGTTTCCCTCCGGCGCTTTTCGGTTTGATGATCGTTGTGGTCATCATGATTTTGATCCAGCTGAAAATCGGCAACCGGAAAATCCGAACGGTCCGTTCCGAGGATGCCCCTTTGTTAAGCAACAATCGCTAGTTCTTTGCCGGAGTCGATAATGTGTGTCCCCGTCAAAGTTAGACCCGGACGCTTCAAGCAAAAAAGCGAACGGATTGTCCGTTCGCTTTGTTCGTATGCGGGCATCACGTCGATCGAACCCATGTTTTCAGGCTCTTTCAGGCTCCGGCCTCTTTCAAAATCCGTTCAATGTCCCGGTATCCCCGTCTTTGCGCATGCTGCAGCGGGGTGACGCCTTCGCGGTCGGCTATATGGACATCGGCTCCATGATCCACCAGCAGTTGAACGATTCGTTGATGGTGTTCCCCGCCGTTGCCCAAGATAACCGCTTCGAGCAAAGCCGTCCAATGCAAATTGTTGATATGGTTGACGTCGACATCCGTACGCGCGAGCAGTTCCTCGACCACTTCGACATGTCCCCGTTCCGATGCGGGTATTAATGCCGTCCCTCCGAAACGGTTCGTCAGCTTCGTATTCGCTTTGGCATCGATGGCGAGCCTTAGGATGTCCAGGAATCCTTCCGCTCCGGCATACAAAAACACGTTGTTCAGGTTATGGTCGCGTATGTTGATGTCGGCGCCATGTTCGATCAACGCTTTGACCGTATCCGCTTTGTTGTTGTAAGTCGCCGCCATGACGGCCGTTCTGCCGCGTTCGTCGGTAGCGTTGACATCCGCCCCTTCTCGAAGCAGCTTCAGTACGTTTGCCGTGTCGCCTTTCTGCGCCGACGAAATGAGCTGCTGATCCAGATCCATCGCATCCACCTTCTTATCCTTAAATTCGGTTTCTACCGGAACGGGCTGCGTGGGAGCGGAAATCGAAGCGCATCCGGAAAGCATGGCAACGACAAGAAACGAAACCAAAAATCGGTACAATCCCGTTCCCTCCCTTCCTTGCCTATCTCGATGCTATCACGAACGCTTCTATATGGAAAATATACAAAAAATAATATTTTATTAGGTTTTTCATATAGCTTGACGGCAACTCGCCGGGAAGGGGAGATTGACGCGGAACGGGATACCTTTGCAGGAATTTTCCAAAAACGCATTGCTTGCCCCGATTCGCAAATGCGCCACGGGAAACGCCCAGCCCCTTTTTTAGGGTGTCAAAACTGAAATTTCATTTTCATGACTTCGTAACCAAAAATTTCACCGGCCCTCTTATGATTTAGTAGAACTCGAAAGGAGAGGAACAACAATGATCCATCAGACGATAAAAAAATCCATATTGGCCTTTACCGTTGCGGGAGCTGTATGCTTGGGAGCTTTCGGAAGCGGAGATGGCGTTTATACGGTCCAGCAAGCAAAAGCCGCCCCAACCGCGAGTGCCGACGGGTATGCCGCCGAGCAGGCGCTTAAAACCCTAAACAGCTTTTACAAGCCTGCCTTGAAAGGGCAATTTCCCGGATACGTGAGCGGTCTTACCGTCGGAAAAAGCACCCGGCAAGACGTGATCCAAAAGATCGGCGAACCTACGCTTCCCGGAAAAAACGCAGGGGCTTTCGATTTGTACGGAGCCGATATGGGCAGCCCCGGTTACGCCTTTTCCTATAAACAAAATAAAATCCGCGAAATACGTTATTTCGGCACGAACGTGGAACGCCAAACCAATATCGGCGGCATCACCATGAGCATGCTTAAAAAGCACTGGTACGCTCCAAGTTCCACGTCCACGTTCAAAAACGGCAAAACGACGCAAACCAAACTGACCTATAACCGCGGAAATTACAAGCTGGAATTCATCTTCAACAGCAGCACGGACCTCGACCATATCAATTTGACCACAAAATAATGCGGATACGATAAAAAATCCTCTTCGCCCATGCGGACGAAAGAGGATTTTTTCGATGCTTCCGGGAAGCGGGCGGCCCGTTAACGGGCGTTTTTCAGCTCCCTGATGATGTTGTCGAGCTTGTCGTTTATGTAGGTCAAACCTTCCTGAACCTTTTTGCTGAATTCGTCCTCCCGCATCTGATCCTTTCCTGACAAGTGCGCTTTGATCATTGCGGATAAATTCCGCTTGTACTTGTCCACTTCCCTCAATTGGAGGTTGCTGCGCTTTTTGGCATCGTTCACTTTTTTCGTGCAGGCCTTTTTGGCGTCCAGCAGCGCTTTTTTATCTTGATCCCGCACCGCTTTCGCTTGGGACACCGCCTCCTTGCCTGCCTTGCTTTTGACAAGGCTGTTATACTGCGCTGCCGAAGCTTTAGCCTTGGCGGTCAAAGCGGGCACTTCCGAGCAAAGCGAACCGTAAAGGGCCTTTTGTGCTTCCCTCACCTCTTTGACCTTGCTTTTATAATTTTCGAAATACAGTTTCTCCACGGTCGCGGTGGATACGCTTGCCGCAAATGCGCTTTGGTAAGGCAGCAGCACCAGCAGCAACACCAAGAACAAGATGGACTTCTTCATTTCAGTTCGATCCTCCCATGCAGTATTAAGAACATCATAGGACAACTAGCAAAATATTACAATGGATACATCCGCCCATCCGCCGGTTTTTGCCGTTTTTGCCGATACGTTGTCGAACGTTGCATATGGAATCCTGTGACACGCTTTAAGCAAAATTCGATTTATTTTTCATTCGCTGAACATTCTTAAAATATAATGCATCGTGAGTCATAAATTTCCAAAAGGACAGGTACAGCGCCATGGATTTATTTTATGAGGTTCAAGGAACAGGTTCGCCGATTCTCATGATTCACAGCGGAGGCGTCGATTCTAGAACGTGGAAATATATCGCGACTGCGCTCGCCGTGACCCATAAGGTCATCACGTTTGACGGACGGGGTACCGGACGTTCCCCCTCCCCGATTGCCCCCATGAACATCGCCCAAGACATCAAAAACCTGCCGGACCATTTGAATCTTGCCTCCGCGGTTCTGATCGGACATTCGATGGGCGGGCAAGCGGCGACGGAATTCGCGCTAAAATATCCGGGGATGACGGACAAGCTGATCCTGATTGCCCCGTCACTTTCCGGATTCGCCTTCTCCAAGCCGTACACCGATTGGATGATGGAGGTCCATTCTCTTGCCCCAAACTACGTAAAAATGACTGAATTTTCCTTGCAAGGCCTGCCCTATCGCGTAACGATGTCCAGTCCGCAGCGGGATTTTTTCGCCGACATGCACCTGCAATATATGAAAAGAGTGTTTACCGAATGGAAAAGCTTTGAACTGATATGGCCCGAAACGCCGGCAATCGAACGTTTGGAGCAGCTTGAGGCCCCTACATTGTTCAAGGGAAGGAAGAGCTCCTTGCCGAGATGGTTGAACACCGCGTCCGGGAAATCAAAACCGTGATGGAGGCGGCAGCGAGGCTGGAAGCGCCTGCGGATCAACTGATGCACATCATCGACGGCGCCATCGACAACGTGTACGAGCGTCCGCACGTTTTTCGTTTTTATCTACATCTGCAAACCCAGCCGGAAGAAGATTTGGCGCTGGCCAAATACAGCCGCATGCTCAATCGGGAAATGGCGGAACAATTTCAGGTGCAAACCCGCATGTTCGAACGCCTTGGGGCAGTTCAACCGCAAGTCAGATCGCTTTATTTTTCCTCCACCTTGCAGGGCATCATGCTGATGATTTCCACCTATCCGGAGCATTACCCCGTTTCCGACATCAAAAAGCAGTTGATCAGGGAGTTCTGCAAAGCGGATTAACTGGCGCATTCCAGTGCCCCGGATGGTCTTTCGTTTCATGTTCGGCCGGGAACCGGCCGCACATCGCCGCCCATAATTCAAATGGCCTCTCGAACATTCGAGAGGCCGAAAAAGCCGCCATTTCCGCCAGTCGGCAAGCATTGCCATACGTCCTTCGGCATCGCCGGTTTGGATGGATGCCGAAGAATCCGCGATTCCCCCTCGTCAATCGTCTATACCTTTCGGGACCCGCAAACGTATAGTAAACCAAACCCAAAGGAGGCGATTGTACTTGAGTCACTGTAAAAAAGAAGACCATAAGCCACATGTCGTCAAACCCAAAATCCGCAAAATTTCGCGCAAGTGCATAGATGGAAAAAAACTTGTATGCTGCCGCGGAAAAATCGGCAAAAGAGGTCCTAGAGGACCGGTAGGCTTCTGAGGACCCGTCGGACCGCAAGGACCGGTCGGACCGGCAGGACCTATCGGAGCTACCGGCGCCACAGGTGCAACGGGGGCAACCGGTGCACCAGGGCCAGCAGGCGGCGCAACCGGCGCGACGGGTGCTACCGGGGCAACGGGAGCAACCGGTGCGACGGGACCTGCGGGCGGAGGCGCGATCATTCCTTTCGCTTCCGGTATTCCTGCAATTTTGACTACCATTGCCGGCGGCTTGGTCGGCACTACAAGCCTTGTAGGCTTCGGAAACTCGGTTGCCGGCGTCACCTTGGCCGGAACGACGATCGACCTGACAGGGGCAGGCGGCACGCTGTTGAACTTTGCCTTCTCCGTTCCGCGCGCAGGAACCATTACGTCGATTGCGGCATACTTCAGTACCACGCTAGCCCTCAGCCTGCTTGGAACGACCGTTACCATCACAGCGCAGCTCTATAGTTCGACGACGCCAAACAATATATTCACAGCCATCCCGGGAGCTTCCGTAACTCTGGCTCCTCCGCTTACCGGGGTATTGGCCCTCGGCACCATTTCAAATGGCATCACGACCGGCCTGAACATTCCGGTAGCGCCTCAAACCCGGCTGTTGATGGTATTTTCGGCAACGGCAGCCGGAACGACGCTCATCACTACGGTTGCCGGATATGCCAGTGCCGGCGTCAATATCGTCTGATAGTTCATGTATACGCGAATCATCAGCCATGCGTGAAAAAAACAAGTCACTTGTCCGAAAGAAACGGTCAAGTGACTTGTTTTCCTGCGCTTCTTTAGGCGAATTCCCGCGGATGGCGCTTCATCAGCTCCTCTACCGCGTCCCCGCGGCCGGTGTTCTTCAGCCGCTCGATATACATAGGCAAATGCCCTTTGGCATGGTACGGTCCGCCTTCCTTCATAACCGTCCAGAGCGGATCCACGTCGAACTTCATCGTCTCCATCATGCGGTCATGCCATTCATTCAGGAAATAAACGGCCTCCTTGCACAGATCCCTGCGCTGCCGGGCAAGATTATGCTGCTCATGCGGATCTTCGGCGATGTTAAAAAGCATCTCCTTATCGAATAAATGATAGCCGTCATGATAGGTTCGAACGTACAGCCAGTCCCCGAAGCGAACGCTCCGCTGGCAGACATGGGCGCACTGCGATACGACCAGGAAGTCGCGTCCGGTTTGTTCGCCGCGGGCGACCGTCCCCGCATAGCTCATGCCGTCCCAGCTTGGCGCCGGGGAGACGCCTAGCAGTTCGGCCATCGTCGGTGGCAGGTCCAGATGGTAGTGGAGGCCGGTATCGACGAGCCCTTTTTGCTTGCCCGGCCACCGGATGATCATCGGGATGCGGCAAGTCCCCTGGTCAGCCGTTCCATGCTCCCCGTAGATGCCAAGCTCGCCCATGTTTTCCCCATGGTCCGCCGTAATGATGATGACCGTGTCATCCATGATTCCCTTTTGTTCCATCAGCCGGAAAATGGCGCCGACGTGATCGTCCATATGCCGGATTCCGCAATCATAGCCGTCGATCATCCTCCGCAGGTCGCGCATCGTTTGAATTTCGCCGGGATGGCGCGGATATTTGGGCAACGTGTCGCTGTTGTACATATTGATTTCGTTGGCGCCGTGCGGCCCCACTTTTTTCTTATGAAGCTCCAGTACCTCTTCCGTGATCCAAGCCGGCAGCGGCTCGTTTTCGAACGGATTGCCGAACGATTCCGGGGCGCGGTACGGCGTGTGCGGATCCCAATAGTTTACGTACAGCATCCAATCATCCTGATCCGCATTGCGCTCCAGCCAATCCAAAACGGTGGGCGTCACCTCTTCGGCGGATTCCATGCCGGATTTGCCCGTATTATAGATTTCGTTAAATCCCGCGTAAAAGGTCCAGGCCGAGTGCCGTTCTCCGAACGGGCTGACGAGCGCCGTCTTCATGCCCGCCCTGCGGAACAGCGCAGGAAAACTTTCCGTCGTCAATTTATCGTGAAAGTCCCGGTCGACCCCCTCATGCCTAACGTCCGCCGCCGTTCCCCCATGGCCGACGACCCCGTTATGAATGCCGAACCGCCCCGTCATGAGCGCCGTCCGAGACGGAAAGCAAGGCGCGTCGGAAGTATAGTAGTTTTCGAACCGGACGCCTTCGGCGGCGATTCTGTCGATGTTCGGCGAGGTATTCCGGTGATAGCCGTAACATCCGAGATGATCCGGTCTCGTCGAATCCAAATCGAGCAATAAGATTTTCATTCCATCCATCCTCTCCCCGTTTGTAGAAAAATTATAGGTCACAGGCGCCGTGATCGTCATGTATATTCCTCCAATGATTTGGATTGATTTCCACGGTCCCTTGACTGCTGCACGCAAAGCTGTTCGCTAGTTATTTCTCAATTGCCATTAGCCGGAAAAATATCCCGCTGCTTTCATTGTTTTGAACAGCACGCCTTCTTTATTGTACAATTCTACAATTCATGAGAACCCGACATCGACAATAAAAGAATGTTTACGGTCCATGTTCTTTATGTTAGGGTTTGGGATAGAACTTGCTTGAAAGGGGCGGTTTCCTTGTTCCAGTTGATTAGCGTAAACTTCGACAACCATATTCCGAACTGGCATACGCAGCTTGAATCGATCCCTTACAACGTACTTTCGATCGTGAAGGAAGGAAAAGTCCGGTACGACATTAACGGAGACGAAGTGATCGGGGAACGAAGCGATGCATTGTTCATTCCGCAGTCCACCCGCCGGGCCGGAGGTAATTGGATGGGGACGGCCCATCAAAAATTCACGATTTTGTTCGCCTACGACAACGCCCCGATGACCGGAATCCCGTTTCTCGATCAGGCGAGGTTTGCGAAATTCCGCATGCCGGATCCCTTGCAGGTCTTCGACCTCTGCGGGAGATTGCACGAGGAAATGAGAGGCGGCAAAAGCTACCGCGCCTTCATCTGTTTAGGCTTGTTTCAGGAGTTGGTCGGCACGCTTGCCCGCGAGATGGAAAAATCCCCGGAGTTAACGCCCAGCAAACTGAAATATGCCGAAACGATAAAAAAGCATTTGCTTGCGCATTACCGCGACCAGATCGAAATCGAACAATTGGCCGGACTCGTCGGGCTTACTCCAAACTACGTGACCGCCATGTTCAAGGAGGTTTGCGGCCACTCCCCGATCCGGTACATGCACCGGCTACGCATTCTCGAAGCCTGCGGCCTGCTCCTCGGCTCGACCATGACGGTTGCCGATATAGCGCAATATTTGGGGTATTACGATACGTCCTATTTTTGCCGCATGTTCAAACAGCTCGCCGGAATGTCCCCTACGGAATACGCGAAACGGGGAGACCTTTCGGAAACGTCCAAGCTTTTGGTTTGATGCCGGAGGCCGCTTGTTTCGGCTATAGAAACGCTCCTTGATTCGCCGAATCCAACCAGCTTGCCGCCCCGTTTGCTGCGGTCTGCATCCCCCTTCGGGATGGGCGGCGATCGGATCGGTGCGCGGGTTAGCACATGCTGTCACTCATTTCCCTCATCATGCGTACTTCGTACTATAACCTATCCATTTTTCATCATTCGCGGCTGCGGGGTGATCCGTCGATCCACCTTCCCAGCCTTTTTTGTACAAGTACAACTATTTTAAATTATGAAAACTTTTTTGTATGTATATTTGAACACCCCGATAGAAATTTTCAAAAAAGAAAAAAATAGTGTTGCAACCCTTTAATTTTGTAGTGTAGAATAACAGAAAATCATTTTTGCCCTAGGGAAAGATTTTTTCGTTACTTAAATACTTAGAAGCTTAGTCATGTTGAAACACTTCCGTTTGGAGGGGGGATGATGCCGCAAGCTTGTTTTCTCCTGATATTGGATCAGGAGCGCTTTTTTACGCCATAAAAGTTTACCTAAGGAAAAATATTTTTATCGAGGAAAGAAATAATAGAACAAATCATAGCCTTGTATCCTTACTAGGGACATACAGGCCGGAATTTGCTTTTACGGGAGGAGAATGAACCAATGGCAACCACTTATCATTCCCGACGAGGGAGGCGAATGCGCCGTCTGCTCAAGATCGCGTTCTTCATCGGATGCATCGCCCTGATCACCGCCTGCGGCAGCGGAGCCGGAGAACGAGGGGCCGAAGCGGAGGGCAAAATCAAAGTGACCGCCACCATCGGCATGATTACCGATATTGTCCGCGAAATCGGCGGCGAGCATGTCGCCGTTACCGGACTGATGAAAGCCGGGGTTGATCCGCATCTGTATAAAGCTTCCCAGGGGGATATCAAAAAGCTGGACCAGGCCGACATCATCTTCTACAACGGGCTGCATCTGGAAGGAAAAATGGTGGAAATATTCGAAAACATGGCCAAAAAGAAGACGACCGTGGCGGTATCGGACCGAATCGACCGTTCCATGCTCCGAACCGGCGCCGAAAACGGCATGGATACCGAATACGACCCGCATATCTGGTTTCATGTGAAGCTTTGGATGAAAGCGGCCGAAACCGTCAGGGATACGCTCGCCGAACATGACCCGGCACATGCCGATGATTACCGCAAAAACGCCGAAACCTACCTGCAGGAGCTGCAGCGGCTCCATGAGGAAACAGCGGAAAAAATCGAATCGATTCCAAAACAAAGCCGCGTGCTCGTGACGGCGCATGACGCCTTCGGTTACTTCGGCGACGCTTACGGGATGAAGGTCATGGGGCTTCAGGGCATCAGCACGGCCTCCGAGGCCGGCACGAAAGACGTGACCGATTTGCGGGATTACCTGATTGAGCACCACATCAAAGCGGTGTTCATCGAATCCAGCGTTCCCCGGAAAGCGATCGATGCCGTCATTCAAGGCGCCAAGGAAAAAGGCCACCCGCTTGCCATCGGCGGCGAACTGTTCTCCGACGCGATGGGCGAAGAAGGAACCCCTGAGGGCACGTATATCGGCATGATCCGCCATAACGTCGATACGATCGTGGAAGCGTTGAAATAGAAAGGAGCCATGAGCATGCATAAAAGCCCATTGTCGATTCACGGATTGTCCGTCGCTTATCAGAAGAAACCCGTGCTGCGCGATATCACGTTCGAGGTCCCGGAAGGAAATCTGATCGGCATCGTCGGCCCGAACGGAGCGGGCAAGTCGACCTTGATCAAGGCGGCACTCGGCCTCATCCCCCGCCTGCACGGCGAAGTAACGATTTACGGAAAGCCGTACGCGAAGCAGCGCAAGCTTGTCGGCTACGTCCCGCAAAGAGAATCGGTCGATTGGGATTTTCCGACCAATGCCCTGGATGTCGTCATGATGGGCAGGTACGGGCATCTGGGCTGGATCAAACGTCCCGGCAGCGCCGAGAAGAAGCTGGCCTTGGAATGCCTGGCAAAAGTCGGCATGGCCGATTACGCCGGCCGGCAGATCAGCCAGCTTTCCGGCGGGCAGCAGCAGCGGATATTTTTGGCCAGGGCGCTTGCCCAGGATGCCACGCTGTATGTTATGGATGAACCTTTCGTCGGGGTCGACGCGGCTACCGAAAAAGCGATCATTACGCTCCTTAACGAACTGAAAACGCAAGGAAAAACGGTGCTTGTCGTGCATCACGATTTGGCCACCGTCAAGGAATATTTCGATTGGGTCATGCTGCTTAACGTGCGGCTTGTCGCTTTCGGACCGACGGAACCGACGTTCACGGCCCAAAAGCTGCAGGAAACCTACGGTGGAAGATTAACGATGCTGGACCGGGAGAGCCCGTCCGCGCTGATCGTAAACGGGAGGTCATCCGATGTCGACGGCTCTATACATTTGGCTTGACCCGAACGTTCAGTGGATTCTTTTCGGCTCCATGCTCCTCGGGTTAAGCAGCGGCGTGATCGGCAGCTTCGCCTATTTGCGCAAGCAATCGTTAATGGGGGATGCCTTGTCGCATGCCGCCCTTCCCGGCGTCTGCATCGCCTTTATGCTTAGCGGATCGAAATCCATCGGGCTTTTCCTGCTCGGCGCCGCCGTGGCGGGCGTCATCGCCACCTTTGGCATCGGCTTTATTACGCGCAACAGCCGAGTGAAGCAGGACGCGGCGCTTGCGATCGTCCTCACCGTGTTTTTTGGCATCGGCATCGTCCTGCTGACCCGGATCCAGCATTCGGGCAACGGTAACCAGAGCGGGCTCGACAAATTTCTGTTCGGTCAGGCCGCCTCCATGATGCTCTCCGACGTGATGATCATGGCCGCGATCTCCCTCGTTCTGGTCACCGTATGCAGCCTGCTGTTTAAAGAGTTCAAGCTGCTCAGCTTCGATCCCGGATTTGCCCGCGGCATCGGGTACCCCGTGGCGTTCATGGATCAGCTGATCATGTTTTTGATCGTGGTGGCGGTCGTCGTCGGCATCCAGGCGGTCGGGGTCGTGCTCATGTCCGCCCTTCTGATTACCCCTGCCGTCTCGGCCAGGTATTGGACGGAAAAACTCGGGATGATGGTCGTGTTAGCCGGGTTGTTCGGAGCATTAAGCGGACTGATCGGTACCTTCATCAGCGCCAGCGGCAACAATTTGCCTACGGGGCCGTTAACGGTTCTCGTCGCTACCGCCGTCTTCGCATTATCCGTTGCGGCGGCGCCGCGGCGGGGCGTGATTTCCAAACTGCTGCTGCGGGCGTCCGTTCGCACCCAGGTCCGACGCGAGCAGGCCGAGGTTTCGGGCGAAAGGAGGAATCGCGCCGTATGAGTACGTTTTGGATCGTTTTAACCGGCGCGCTTGTCGCCAGTGCGTGCAGCATCGTCGGCTGCTTTCTCGTGCTCCGCAAGATGGCGATGATCGGGGATGCGATCAGCCACGCCGTGCTGCCGGGGATCGTCATCGCCTTCCTGATCGGCGGTTCGAGGGATTCGCTCCTCATGCTGCTTGGCGCCGCGGCCATCGGTTTGCTCGCGGTATTTCTCATCCAATGGTTTCACCAAAGCGGCGTTCCGTCCGACGCATCGATCGGCGTGGTGTTTACCGCCCTGTTCGCGGCTGGAGTCGTCCTCGTTAGTATGTACACGCGGGATATCGACCTCGATCTCGACTGCGTGCTTTACGGCGAAATCGCCTACGTCCCATGGAACACGCTCCAGATCGCCGGCGTCGACATCGGGCCCAAGGCGGTATGGGGCGTCGGTCTGGCGCTGCTCCTCTCCGTCGTCCTGATCGCGGCCTTTTACAAGCAGTTCAAAATCTGTTCGTTCGACCCCGCCATGGCCGCGGCCGTCGGCATTCCGGTCGCCTTGTTCCATTATTTGCTCATGGGGCTCGTCTCCGTCAGCACCGTCGCTTCCTTCGAAAGCGTCGGCGCCATTTTGGTCGTCGGCATGCTGGTCGTGCCGCCGGCCACGGCATATCTGCTGACGGAAAAGCTGGGACGCATGATCGTATACAGCGTTCTGATCGGCTGCGCCAGCTCCGTCATCGGCTATTTTGCGGCAAGCATGCTGGATGCTTCGATCGCAGGCAGCATGATCAGCATCGCGGGCGGAATCTTTTTGATTGCTCTGCTCTTTTCGCCTTCGCACGGCGTGGTTCTGCGCAAAATCAAACAGAAACAAATGGTTCGGCAAGCAAGCATCGCTGAATAACCGCAAAAAAAGGAGCGCCTTTCCATCGGGCGCTCCTGATTTTTTCCAATATGCGGCTTGTTTTGCTCCCCTGATCTCCTTCGGCATGAGGTGAAAATAATTGACCACCATGCAATTTATCTATACACTCAACCTATGGAATATAAAGGGAGGAGACACATATGAAAGTAGGGGCTTCAGCAATGAATACCAACGCAGACACATTAGTGACTATGCTTCGTATGGCCTTTTCTTTTGAAAACTGGGACAATCTTATTCTTTTGGCGGATGAGCTGCTGGATAAAGTGTACGGCCCTTACAGGGAAGACTCCGATCAACCCAAGCCCGTCATGGAACGGCCGCTGGTTTATTATTTGGGATACAGCAACCTGATGAAAGGCGTAGCCTATCAGAAGAAGAAACTATATAAAGAAGCGATGGAATGCATCGATCAGTACCGGGATTTAAGCCTGTTTTCGGACGGAAGCAAAAGCAATGCCAACATCATTGAAGATTTCAGCTTTCTGGCCAAGGCCAACTCATATACCCTCGAAATTTCGTCGGGAAATACGGACAGCATCGAAGAGTATGCATCGTTCATCCATCAATATCCTTCCGAAACGCTGCCCGGGCTGGTCACGATCTTGGAATGCGCCAACAAACATGACCTTGACGTCGACACCATCGTGAACCCCCTGCTCGAATACATCAAAAAAATGAACCATCGGGACCTGAACCCGACCGACCGCTCCTATTATCTTTCGATTTTGTATTTGATTTCGATCTACCATTTGAAAAAAAGCAACTATAAAGAAGCCATCCATTACACGATAAAATCCTTGATATTTGCCGATAACATCGAGGATCACCGGCATTTCAAGAAATCGGTGGCGTTGTTTGAAGTTTTTAGGTCGCACGCGACGAGGCAACAAAGAGATACCTACGCTGCCGTATTAAAAAATTATCTGACGCTGGCGATCGAACATGAGGACGGCTTTTCGCTCGACAACGGTCGTCACGGTTCTGCTTAGCCCTGAGCTGCCAACGTCGTCTCCGCCTTCCCCCGGGCACCGGTTTTCAACCTTGTTTTCAAACCTGGATCCCGGCGTCGGCCGCGGCGGCGATCCCAACTTAGTCGAAACAGGGTTCTCCCGGGCTAACCCCTATCGTTTGGGCGGAGTCCCCGAACCGCTTGCGCCTTGTCCATCTTGAAGATATTTTTTCAAATACCTCCCCGTAACCGACCTTTCGCTTGCAAGGATGTCTTCCGGCGTCCCTGAAAATACGATCTCTCCCCCCTCCTGTCCCGCTCCGGGTCCCATATCGATGATCCAATCGGCCCGGCTGATCAGGTCGAGGTGATGCTCGATGACCACCACGGTACAACCTTGATCCGTCAAACGGTCCAGCATCCGCATCAGCTGCCGGATATCCGACAAATGCAGCCCCGTCGACGGCTCGTCCAAAACGTACATCCCTCCTTGACGTTCCATCTCTTTCGCAAGTTTGATCCTTTGCAGCTCCCCTCCGGACAATGTGCTGAGCGGCTGGCCAAGCATCAAATACGCTGCTCCCGCTTCGCGGAGACGGGCGAGAATCGCCAGGATATCGGGTTCCTCAAAAAAGTCCCCCGCTTCTTCCACGGACATGCGAAGCACGTCGCTGATGTTTTTGCCGTCTACCGTATAGGAAAGCACCTCGTTTTTAAACCGCTGTCCCCCGCAAACCTCGCATACCGTTTCGACGGAATCCATAAACGCCAGGTCGGTCGTCACGATCCCCGTCCCTTTGCATTCCGGGCACGCTCCCCGGGAGTTGAAGCTGAATAGGGAAATATCCGCCCGATTGCGTTTGGCGAACAGCGTCCGAATGAGATCGAACATGCCCGTAAACGTCGCAAGATTCGAACGGCTCGAGGCATGCACCGCATCCTGGTTGACATAGACGGCCTCCGGCGCGTACCGGGGGAGGATTTGATTGATGAGCGTGCTTTTCCCCGATCCGGCTACGCCCGTTACGACCGTCATGACGCCTTGGGGAATGCGGACGCTGACGTTTTTCAGATTATGCAGGTTCGCGCCCTGAATGGACAGCCACCCGGATGGGGATCGGGTTGCCTGTTTTAGCGCAGGTTTCTCCTTCAGGAATTTCCCCGTCAGCGTATCCGACGCCAGCAGCCCCTGGAAATCCCCTTCGTAAACCACGTTCCCGCCGTGGATGCCCGCCCTTGGCCCCATATCGATGACATGATCCGCGATCCGAATGACGTCCGGGTCATGCTCGACGATGATCACGGTATTGCCTTTGTCTCTCAATTGCTTGAGGAGCTCGTTGATGTTGTGAACGTCATGCGGATGCAAGCCGATGCTGGGCTCGTCAAAAATATACGCAAGATCGGTCAGGCTGCTCCCGAGCTGGCGGACCATCTTGATCCGCTGGGATTCTCCGCCCGACAAGGTGGCCGTTTCGCGGCCCAAAGCCAAATATCCCAACCCGACGGAAAGCATCTGCCGCAAACGAAACCTCAGCGCCTCGACGATGGTCGATACGATCGGATCATGAATCAAGCCCAAAAAATCGATGAGATCGCTGACCTGCATCGCGGTGCAGTCGGCGATGTTTTTCCCTTGGATCCGGCATTTCAGCACTTCGGCATTCAATCTTGCGCCGCCGCATGCCGGGCACGTCCCTCGTCTGACCACGCGCTCGATATCCTCCTTGTACAGCTCGGCATCCCTTAGATCTTTGCTGAGAAAGCTGCGAACGATTCGGGGAACGACTCCTTCGTACGTAGCGGTTGGCGGCCATCCTTCGGTCGGATGCGGAGGTTTGAATCCCGACTTGAACACCAGCGTATCCCATTCCTCCTCCGTGAAATCCTTCAGTTTTTTGTCGTTGTCGAACAAACCCGTGCAAACGTAACGCTTCCAGCGAAAATCGCCGGGCCTGAACGTCGGGAAACGAATGGCTCCTTCGTTTAAGGATTTGTCCTTGTCAATGAGCTGGTCGATATCGATCTCTTTGGCGGTCCCAAGCCCTTCGCATTTCGGGCACATGCCTTTCGGATTGTTGAACGAAAAGACTTCGGCTTCGCCGGCGAAAGGTTTTCCGATCCGGGAAAACAACAACCGCAGCAGCGAGTAAATATCCGTGATGGTCCCGACGGTCGAACGAGAATTCCCGCCGATCCGTTTCTGGCTGATGACGACGGCTACCGGCAAATTGGCGATGGCATCCGCATTCGGCTGCCCGTAATGGGGCATCCGGTGGCGCACAAAACTCGAGTAAGTTTCGTTTAACTGGCGCTGCGATTCCGCGGCGATCGTATCGAAAACAAGCGTCGACTTGCCGGAACCGGAAACGCCGGTAAACACCGTGATCCGTTTTTTCGGAACCGTCACGTCGACATCCTTTAAATTTTTCCCTTTTGCTCCCACGATGCGGATGTGATCTTGTTCGTCAGGTCGATGCCTTTTCATCGTTTGTCCTCCTCTTTCGTCCTTTGATCCTTTATCAGTCTTAGCATATACTTTAAACATGACAATAGCTGTCCAGTTTAAACAACATGCCATCGGAGGTGAGGGATCATGTCCAAAACCAAGCTGCTGTTCGATCTCATCATGTACGTCAATTCCAAACGCCATTTTACGGCCCAGGACGTCGCCCATGAATTCGGGGTATCCATCCGGACGGCTCATCGTTATTTGATGGAAATCAGCGAATTGGGCGTTCCCGTCTATACCGAGCAGGGCCGAAACGGCGGGTACCGGACGCTGAACAACCGGGTGCTGCCGCCGGTATCGTTTGACGAAAACGAAGCGCTCGCCATTTTTTTCGCGTTCCGCTCACTCAGGCATTACGATTCGCTGCCCTTTGATGCCGACATCGACTCCGCATCGAGAAAATTGTTTGCTCTCCTGCCGGCGGACGTGAAGCCGAAAATCAAACGGCTTGAACATGTGCTGTCTTTCTGGAATCCGAAACGAAGCGTCAAAGCCCCTTATTTGAAGGAACTCATCGAAGCCGCCGTGGGGCGCCGAATCGTCTGCATGACGTACCGTTCCAAATCGGGAGCCCGAACAAGGAATGCCGTGCCGATCGGCGTATACGCCAATGACGGATTATGGTATATGCCCGCCTGCGACGTGGACAAAGGCAACGTGCGCCTGTTTCGCGTAGACCGGATCCAATCGCTTCAAATCTCGGATGAAACCTATGAAGTGCATACCGGGCTTATGGAATGGCTTGAAAATTATACGGTATCTTCCCCTGTCCGACTGGTGGTCGAATTGACCGAAGAGGGCATGCGGCAATGCCAAAGCTACCCCTGGTGCGATCCGGTCCCTCTTGGGAAAGGGCTTGGGAACAGGGCCGCCGGCAAAATCGATACGGTTATTGACCGCGGCGACGTCGGGTATACGGCCGCATTTTTCGCCGGGCTGGGAAAGGAAGCCAAAGTGTTGGAACCGCAGGAAGTCATCGACTTGATCCGGGCGCATGCCGAAACGCTGCTGCATCAATATTCGCAAGTTTAGGCGCGGCAGTACAAAAAAAGCGGCCGATCCCTAAAGACCGGCCGCTTCGCCCTTGCCTATGCTCCTATGTTCATCCGAAATTCCAAACGATTTTTAAATATTTCCGGAACAGCTCGTCCAGCATCTGGGTAGGATCCTCAAGCTCGGAATGCGCGGACCGCGCAAATTCCGTCAAATGTTCGATCTCCTTTTCGATGAACTCATGGATGACCTCCACCCGATGTTCGAGGTCCAACTCCTCGCCGGCGATTTTCCGCCTCAGCAAATCTTCGATGGCCGCTTTCAGCTCCGGCTCCGTGACCAAATCGCCGACCAGGTCCTGAAACAAAATCGGCGGGTTCGCATTGTATTTTTCAACCCATTTGCAGGCTAGAATCGGCCTGAGCAAATAAAAAATTTTTTTGATTTTCACCTGCTCCCCCTGCAAATAGCCCCGAAAATTTCCCGTCGCCATATGCAAATAATGATGCACGGAAGCCCTTGGGGAGAACACCCGGTCACTTAACGCAAGCATGTCTTCCTTAAAACCGTAGGCTTCGTAATACCGGATATCCGAACCGAGCCACTCCAGCAGCGGCGGGTTCGATTTCCGAAACAGTTTCAGCGCTTTCCGGATATCCCAGCCGTTGATGTCCAGCTGCTCGTTGATCGGCACCTCGATGACGTCCCGTTTCTCGTCGATGGACAAATACCATTCCGGCCGATGGATATAGACGAATCGCACGTCGTAGTCGCTATCCCGGGACGGAAAGCCCCAAGCCCGGCTTCCCGATTCGACCGCAAACAAAATCTTGACCTGATGCTCCCGTTCGATTTCATGAATTTTATCCACGATGACTTCTTTCAATCGTTTTCTCTCCTATTCTGTAAAGAGCTGCGTCCCCGGACCTCCCTCTGCCAGGGAGTTAGGGAATCACTTTCCGTTTTCTTTTGGCCGTTTGTCCCTTCTGGTTTGGTCCGTTCACCGCTTCCCGGATCGTTTCGATGACGCGCGACTGCTCTTTTATTATGCTCTGCAGCCGCTTCACCTCCTGCTCGGCGTTGGCGAGCAGGCTTTTGGAATAAAACTCGAATCCGGTGATCAGCCAGTCCAGCGAAACTCGATATGTATCCGAAAGCTTGGCGAGAGACAGCAGGTCAGGCTCCTCTTGGGCCGATTCGTAGACTTCGAGGGCATCGGGTTGAATTTGCGTTCTCCAGCATACCTCCATTTTCGTCAATTTCCGGTTGATTCTGGCGGTTTTAAGTCGTTCTCCCATGTCTTCAAGCTGTGTTTTGGCCATTTGCTGCACCCCTTTTCGTTGGGATTGGTCCAATTCTGCGCTTGTTGAGGCGCATTTTTTCTATCGATCGTTCGTCTGACATCCTATTAGCTTATTGGCTGCCGCTTTCATAATATAGAACCCCGGACCAGGGTCCGAGGTTACGCATGATGGGTTTATTCATCACGATTTTTGTTATTTTGAATCATTATCGGGCGATTCTTGCGGCATCTTCCGGGTTATCCTTCATCGTATTCGTCCATCCCGTTCGTTATGCCCGACATTAATGAATGCAAAGCATCGGCTAATGCCGACGACGATTCCGATTCGAGCCATTCATCCGGGATGAGCAAAGCTTGGCGGGGATGGGCCTGCACATAACTGTAGAGGATCTGGGCTTCGTCGATCTCGTCTTTGCCGACTTCCGACGCAATCGCCCATTCATTTTGCTTGAAATAAGCCTGGACCAGTACGTTGGCTTCTTTTTCCAGCCGCTGCGCCTCCTTTTCGGTTCCGATGGAAAACACCCGGCTAAAGAGAACGGTATGCCTTTTGACGAGAAAAAGCTTGATCGCGTTTTGGTCCACAGGTTCGTAAAGAAGCACATTGGGGTTGTTTCCGGCAAAGCCGATGATTTTCTCTTTCCGCTCCAAAAATCGGAGCGCCTGCAGCACGTCCCTGTATCGGGCGGCCGCTTCAAAATCAAAGCGTCCGGCTGCCGCCGCCATTTCCCGCTCCACCTCATCGCAAAGGCTCCGGTCGGTACCATGAAGCAGCCCGATAAACCGCTCCATCCTTTGCCGGTATTCCGCCAACTTTGTACCGCCCAGACACATGCCCAGGCACAGACCGATGTCGTGGTTCAAACAGGGCGCGTTTGCCGCTGCCGCGGGACTGCAGGCGATTTTGAAGGATTCCAAAATCGTTTGCACCGCGTTTTGGACCGCAAGTTCGCTTGCCGGATAAGGGCCAAACACTTCGTCTCCCGGAGCCGCCAGTGGCTGGCGGGTCGTCTCGAAATGGCGCAGCCCCGCCGATGCCGGGATGACGATATATGCGTACGAAGCAGGGTTTTTCATTTTCCGGTTGTACATCGGCTTGAATTTATGAATCAGGCTGCATTCCAGCAGCAAAGCTTCGAATTCGGTATCCGTCCGGATGATCTCCAAATCCTGTACATGCTGGACGAGCCTTTTGATTTTGGGCGCATGGGATTTGGAGCGATGGAAATACGAACTCACCCTGTTTTTTAAATGCTTGGACTTTCCGACATATAAAATGCCGCCGCGGGCATCTTTCATGATATATACGCCGGGCGCTTCGGGAAGACGCCGGAGCTTGTCTTTCAGCACGGAGCCGGCAGTTTTTCCGGGATCGGTTTCGGTTGGGTGACCGGCAAGACCGTTTATGCGTTTTCCGCTCATGTTGCTCCCCTTTCCCCCGCGGGCCTTAATATTCGATGGCATCCATCAGGCCAAGATTCCGGTTCGATTCCCTCAACAATTCCATGAAGGAATCCGCGACATAATAAACAAAATCCGGATCATGCACGTAGCTGATGATTTGCCCGTAGGTTCCCTGCTCGGACGGATCGAGGTCAAGCATCAAATAAACGGAGCCCCCGGCCATCGTCGCAAACGGCAGCCATTTCTCATGAAATAAAAAAGGTTTGATCTCCGGATCCAGCTTTCGCATCTCCTCTTCGGAATAATGCTCTGCCAGCAATTCGTCCCGTTCGCAAAAATAGCTTTTGGTCTCTTCGATTTCGTCCAAGGACATCAAATAAAACGGCATGCCCTCATCCGATTCGCCATCGCCCGGGTACAAAACGTGAAACGCATACCCGCTGCCGTCCTTTCGGCGATAAAAAGCGCGGAAATCCTCGGGCAGCAGCCCGAATTTCGCCTCGAACGCAGCCAATTGTTGTTCATCCGCTCCGGGGCGTTGCTGGTAGCTTGCATGCAGCTCCTGAATGTCGGCGTCCACGGCTTTTTCCTTTAGCAAAACATCGAGCTCGGCCATGAGGGGATCCAACTGTTCCGATATATACTCGCGGTAACCCCAGAACGCTTCTTCTTCGCCGCCGTTCTCCAGCAAAATCATGACCGCGTAAGAGATGAGATCCAGCCACCGTTCCATCCGGGCGACCTGCTCGTCCGCAATCAGGCCGTTGCTGCGCAAAACTCCGTCCGGCTCCACCGCCCATGCCCGGGCCAAATGGGTGATGCTCCACAAGCAGGCGATGAGCTCCCGGTTTAACGCCGGCTTGCCAAATTCTCCGGAAAGCGCGCGCACAACAGCCATGAGTTCATGGAAATAGCTCTCCTGCAGTTCCCCGCTGAACGGTCTCAAACTTCCGAGAAAACCGTACGTCATTTTATGGTGCCGCACATCTTCATGGGCAAAAGCATGGCATTGCAATAACAGTATGGCAGATGAAGCGTCCATATGGAATTCCTCCTATTGATTTCCATGTTTCAATATTTTCTTCCTTATTTTCACATTTTTATTGACCCTACGACCCGCGTTTAGTATGATATATACAAATCTTGTAATTATTAGGAGGTGAAGTCGAAATAGACGAAGTCATCGAAATCGATGAGATGGACCTTGACGTGGTCACGAAAATGCTGAAAATGACTTACTCCTTCGAATTATGGGACAAGCTATTGGAATTATCCGATTCGCTTTACAAGCGGGTTCAAAACCTCTACGAAAACCAACAAGGTACCTCTGACCAATATTTGAAGCCTTCCCGCCATCTGGCCTACTACTATGGATATAGTCTACTCATGAAAGGCCTGGCTTACAAGGAACTCGAGCATTACGGCGAAGCTTTGCGATGCATCGACCAGTATGCCGATTTAAGCTGGTTCCAGCCTTTGGACGAGGAAGCGCTGCAGGAAATTCGCTACTACAAGTTCATCTCCGAGCCGAACAGGCTGGAAGTGCTGCTGCTTTCAGGCGAAAGCGACATCCTCCCGCACTACGTTGAATTTCTGCTTCGCAACCCCAAGGAAGTGCTGCCCGGATTGATGTCGATCCTGAAGACGGCCAACAAATTCAGTCTCAATATCGATCATGTACTTACGTTGTTCTCCGGGCAAATCTCGGACCTGCTTCACAGCAGCTCGCAAGGCGTGATCGACACCGCTTACCTCCATAACTTCCTGCTCGGGATCATCAAGTACAAAATCGCCCACGCCGATTACAACGCCGCAATCGATTACACGTTAAGGCTGCTGACCTCTACCGATAAAACGGAAAATGACAAGTATTACAAGCAGGCCATTGTTTATTTTGAGTCCCTTCGACCATTTGCAAGTCCGGAACAAGTCGACACATTTCATTTGCATATTGCCAATATTATGGAAAGGGTTGTGATTTGAATGAAAAAGTTTATCCTGTCCGCCATTCTTGTATTGTCCGTCATTAACGTCGTTCCGATTTCGGCCGCTCCCGGCACAGGCATCGTCACTCCGCTGGATCACGGCGCAGAACATTGATGCAGCAAGCAAGCTAGATCGATGCGCTATGAAAAATCATCTGCAGGCAAGATCTCTGCAGATGATTTTTTCGTTCGTTAAGCCACCGCATACTGGATAATGATCGCTTCGCGCGAATGTTCGTCATAAGCGATCCATAATTCATCCCCCGTCTCCACCCCGTAGACCGGCTCAACCGATTGTTCGATGTAATACTCCTCCCCGTTTCGCTCTACGGTAATGCGGGCGAGCGGACGATCGCCGTTCGTGCCGGAATACGAGACGGAGGTCACCTTTCCGCTGCCCTGCTTGCCTTGAAGCAGCCGGATTTCTTTATCGAGCTCCTCCTTTTTGACCGAGGCCGGAATGATGTTCCCCACCTGCACCGAAAGACCCCGAGGCACGAATTGGCTGTTCACCTTGCGCAGCCGCTCCCGGCCATGGCTTATCAGCGTTTCAAACAGCAGCAATTGCCGGTCGTTGATCGTCACCTCGAAGGGTTGGATTCGGATCACTTCCCCTTCGAGATTTAACCGGTCCGAACCGTTTAAGTTTGCTTGGCTTCCATAAGCATACAAACGGGTGAGTCCTCCAACCTGAATGAGCGCCGCCGTTTCCCCGGTACGGTATTCGAACCCGGCAGCCTGCACCACGGGAATGGAATACGGCTTGCCCCCGGCTTCGAAATGCAGCAGCAGCGCGCTTCCCCGGTTCACGTTGCCGCAGAAATCGATTCGTTTCAGAACCGCTTGCCCGATGATCACGGGCTCCGCCTGTTCCGGCAGATCCGCCGAAGTGAGAAACATCGCTTTGTTTTTGCGGCGGTCGTAGCTAATCATGACCGAATCCCCCACATGGACCGGATTCAAATAGGAAACGACTTTGGAGATCTCGACCTCTTTCGTCCGCCCTTCGTCTTGAAACCGGACCGTCAAGCGAACCAGCGGCTGATTGTTGACGAGCGTCCCCGTTTCCGACATATTCGTGATCGTTCCGGGAATCGTGACGCCCCGATCCAGCCTCCGTTTGCGGCTGGCTCTTAAAAGCGGCGGGAGGATGGCCCATGAACCAAACACCAAAACAGCAATCAAAACCCAAATAGCCCAGTTGATGACGACTGCATCCCCCTGCTTAAGATATGCCATAAAGCTTTGGACCGATTTGCGGTTTTCATCTTTGGCGGCCAGCCATTGCTGAAACGTTTGATTGTTTAATAAGTTCAATGAACCATCGCGGATATTCATCCATCCTGCGGAAGCCTCGGCATTCGAATAGAGCAGGACGCTGCTGCCGGCTTCTTTGTAAAAATGCAGCCGGTCGCTTTTCAGATCTTCATAAGGGATCAGGGAGACGATGGCCGAAACATCCGTGAATTGCTTTGTCTTTTCATCGTAAAGATACCCCAGGACATGCCCCTCAGCTTCATCTTTGGTCGTGGAACCGGCTATGAGCGTTTCATGGTCGTTTAATGGATACAATTGCGCCTGGTACACCGGCATCGGCGTCGGCAATACGCTTCCCGTTTTTTTCGTCGCCGCATCATAATACCGGACTTGTTTCGGATATGAAGAATCCACCTGAAGCAAACCGCCTTCTGTTCGGCCCAATTGTGCCGCAAATTGGCGGGCGGCATGGTCTTTCGCATCGAATGAAGTTTCATTATCCTTCTGAACGTACGTGAGGGGGGTGTTTTGCGGATTCAACCATCCGCTTACGAAAGCGTTCCGGTCGTCATGCAGATCCACCTCGAACATCGGTACGGCCGCATCGCTCTCGAAGCTTCCCGTGACTTCCCTTATGAAGGTCGGCCTGGAAGGCAGCAGCTTAGGCTGATCCAAGTTAACCTTCTGCAATTTTCCTTTTTCCACCTGGGCGATAAACGGAACGCTGCCGTTCGTTTCGCCGGAAACGATAAGCTTTCCCCGCCATGGATGCACGCTGCTATCCAGAAATCCCGAGAGCTCCACCGTCTTCTGGGCCAACTCTTTGACGCCTCCCTCGGAATCGATCGCATGGATGTTTAACTGATCGCTGTCATCCAAGGTTACAAGAATCAACCGCCCATTTTGATAAGTTGAAACAAGCTGTCCATGCAGGTTGGAACGAAGCGGGACTTTTTTCAGCAATTGTTGCGTTTTGACGTCATACAGCTCGCCCCGAAGTCCCGTATCGTCATCTTCTTCAACCGACATCACCTTGTTGCCGCCGTCCAGAAAAAACAAGCTGCGGTCGGATGCCGCCAATTGTTTTGCACTATCTTCGATCCGGCTGGAATAATCGTTCCAAACCATAAAGCTCAACACGATGGCCGGAATCATAAATACCAGATTAAATAGCGAGATGGCTCGCTTCACCCGGGTCCCCTCCTTTACTGCTCTTGGTATCTAAAAACGCAAAAAGGCAGATATCCTGCCTTCATGCGAAAAACTTTATCCAAACTTCCCCATCCATCAAAAAGCCAATGTTGCCGCCGGTTGCCTTGGGAAAAGCAAATGCCGCCCTTGGCATGATTTTAAGCACTGTATCCGCCGCGTCGGTGTCAAACCGTTTTGGAGTGAGAGAAAAAACACGGATTAATGTATGCTTTTGGGCGAAGAAGCCAAATAAACATAGTCGGGTTCCCCCCGCTGCTGGGGAATCTGCAGTGCTTCGACGCCATGGAAAAACCGTTTCAAATATTCCGCGAATTCCGGCGACGACCCGGCGCTCCAATAGGATACGGCGCCATGCGGACGAAGCAGCCGGATGGCCGCTTTTATGCCTTGCTCCGAATAAAGCCCCGTATTTGACGCCGACACGGTCCAATCCGGTCCGTTATCAATGTCGAGGCAAACGGCATCGTAGGAAGCATCGGTTTCATTCATCCATTTTACCAGGTCCGTATGAATCACATTCGTGCGCGGGTCATCCAGCGCGTGGCCGGAATACGGAGCCAAATGCTTCCGGTTCCAACGAATGATCGCTTCCTCAATCTCGACGACATCCACCTGCTCCACTCTCGAATCCGATAAAGCTTCTTCCAGCGAAAATCCGACCCCCAACCCGCCGATCAGCACTTTGCGCGGATATGGGCACTTGCGAAGAGCGCTGCTCACCAGCAGCCTTTCCGACTCTCCGTTGTACGTGGCCATCAGGAAAGTGCCGTTGTAGATGATCTCAAAGTGATTTTCCCTTTTCTGAAGCTGGATATCTCCCCGATCCGTGTGACTGCGTTCTATGATTTCCGGTGCGTAATTCATGGTACCTACCTCCTGCCCTAGAAAATGTTCATCAATTCTGCCATTCTCCATTATAACCCTACAGGGACACAGGAAGTCCAATCCAAAGCTTAATAAATCCGTTCACTTCGCTTAATAAAAGATAAAGAGGCGCATCTGCTGCAACAATGTTAAACGCCCGGTTTGCTTTGGGTGTCCAGCCGCTTTGCCAGCTCCGCCAAGTCCTGCCCTTTTAAAGCGCCTTCCACCAATTGCGGCAGCATCGCAGGCGTACAAGCAAAACAAGGCGTCCCGTCCTTGGACAACACCCGCGCAAGCCGTTCGTCGTAAAACGGTTTGCCTTCATCGGACAAAGCGAGGAGGCCGAGCGTTTTGACCCCGGCTTCCCTCATCTCCCGCATGCGCCGGATGAGCCGGGACTGGTTGCCGCCTTCATAAAGGTCGGAAATGAGGATGAACAGCGTTTTTTTCGGTTCCTTGATGAACTGCTCGCAGTATGCCACGGATTTGTCGATATTCGTGCCGCCGCCAAGCTGAATGCCGAACAGCATATCCACCGGATCGTTGGCGCATTGCTCGGTCAGGTCGACGACCTCCGTGTCAAACACGACGACGCGGGTATCCAGCGCAGGAATGCTGGCAAAAATGGAGCCGATCACCGACGCCCAGATCACCGATTCGGCCATCGAACCGCTTTGGTCGATGTCGACGATAACCGTCCATTCCTTGTTTCGTTTGGCCCGGTCAAAATAATAAAATTTTTCGGGAATGATCCGTTTGCGCTCGACGTCATAATGCTTCAGGTTCCGCTGGATCGTCCGTTTCCAGTCGATCCCGCTAAGGGACGGCAGCGGCGTATGCTGCCTCCGGTTCAGCGCGCCGGTGACCGCCCTTTGAAGCTCATGGCTCATGCGTTTCACCAGTTCGTCCACCACCGCCTGCACAAGCATGCGGGCGGTATCTTTGGTCTGCTCTGGAATTTTCCCTTTCAGCGAAAGCAGCGTTCCGACGAGCTGGATGTCCGGCTTGACGCTGGCCAGCACCTCCGGTTCGAACAAAAGCTGCTTCCAGCCTTTACGTTCCATGGCATCGTTTTGAATGACGGACACGACGTCCTCCGGAAAAAACGTGCGCACGTCCCCCAGCCATTGCGCCAGCCGGGGAGCGGATTTCCCCCTTCCCGCGCCGCGGGCGCCAGACCCGGCACCCGGCGGGCCTTCTCCTCCATCTTCCGTCCGGTCATAAATGGCCGCCAGCGCCCGATCCATGATCAGCTCGTCGCTGCTCAGCTCCAACGTGCCGTTTTGGCCATACCGGCCGAGTTCCTCTTCGGCGGCTTCGCCCAGAATAAGCCGCCAACGGGATAACGGCTGACGATTTACGGTGTCGGCCATGGCCTAAAAATCCTCGAAATCAAAATCGTTAATTTCATCCAGCATCCGGGCTTCTTCCTCCTTAAGATCGTCCATGACGATTTCCGCCGCCTGCTCCGGCTCGACGCCCCACAACTCTCCGAGCAGTTCGGCAACCATTGTTTTTTCTTTCGGGCTGAAGGCGCTGAAGGCGCGGCGCAAAAATACGAGCGCACGCTTAAACTCCTCATCCTCCAGCGTGGAAATGTATTCGTCAAGCTGCTGCCATAAGCTCATGCGCGACAGCAGCGCGTAGCGATTGCGCAGCGCGAGCCCTTCGAACCATCCCGCGCCCAGTTCGGCGGGGATTCCCGGCGACAGCCGCCGCGACACCTCCGCGGCGCACTGCTCCGCCGAAAGCTCGCCCCGCTCCAGCAGCATGGCGCAAGCCAGTCCCGAGAGCAGGGGATTGGCGTCGTCCCGGTCGGACAGTCTGGCCAGCTCCCGAACCCAAAGCTCGTCATCGACCTCGCCGCTATGTTCCGAAGCGATGTGGTTCATTTCGTTCATCGCGGCGGCCATCGGCTTGGCTGCCTCGTCATTGCACTGGCTTGCCTCGTAAAAATACAGGCAAGCGCGAAGGAACAGCTGCTGAAGCAGCGGGACGAGCGGGGCCGTATCGATTCTGCGCACGCCGCCAAAACGGACGAGCTGCGACAGCTTTCTCGCCGCCTCCGCGATTTCGGCGACGTTCTGGCTCTGCACGGCCAGCTTTTGAAGCGCCGACCGGCCCGCTTCCATCTGGTGGATCATGCCGCATTCATATGCCGCCGTGATGAGCTCGGATGCCTCCTTGATCGTGGAACAGGATTCCAGCCTCTGCTGCAGAACAAATGCCGCGGCGGTTTCCACGGTTTCGCCCAGCAAATTCGATTCCACCACTTCGATTTCCACTTCGGGCGACCACTGAACGATCCAATGCTCCGCCCAGGCCGCCTGTTCCTCGCCCCTGGCTTTGGCCTTCACGAAATGGATGCCGAGAAGGGATAACCGGTGGAACCAAAATGATCGGTTCAAGTCGAGAAACGCCGCTTCCTTTGAAGACACTCTCCGGTTTTCCCGCAGATCCAAAGAAAGGTCGGCGGCAACCGCCGTTTTGTACTTCTCCAGCTTGAGGCGTTTGAGCTGCCGGTTCATGTCTTCCTGAATCGGCGTCTGGCTGACGCCCTCGGCCAATGATCCGATCGCCGTGCCCACCTCCGCTTTCGCAAGCGATTCGGCGACCACGGACAACTCCCCCCGACCCAGAAGCGTTTTGGCGGCATCCCTCAGGTCCGTGAGCGTCGGGGCGAGACCGTCATGAAGGGCCGCCAAAGATTCCGCAAACCTGACCGCCTCGATCACCTCGGCCGTCGAACGGTGCGTGCCCGCTGCTCTCAAATCGGCGGCGACGGATGCCAGATAACGATGCGGCAGCTCCTGGAGCGTTCCGCGCCGCATATGCTCCCACATCATCTCGAAATAGTACGGGGCGACGTTTCCTGCCCCATAACCCGTCAACGACGACAGCTTCAAATACGAGTACGGCATCAGCGTCAGCTTCGTCTTGCGCGAAGGAAGGAGCTTCATCTCTTCATCGCTCATCGCATTGGCAAGGTCGCCGAGGGCGGAAGCATGGTAAGCCCCGCAAACGACGACAATCCGGTCGGGGCTGTGCCCGGCCGCGATGGCATCCGCGATCTGCCGGCACATATAGGCTTCGCGAATCGCGTTATAAGCGTATTCCCCCCGCCGGGACGTTTGCTCCGACTCCTCCGTCAGCTCGCGCATGCGTTCGGAATAAGCCAATATCGTTTGGCGGTACGCGTCAGGGCTTAAGTTATGTTCAAAATTCCGCTCCCAGTACGTGTCAAAATCAGGCTCCCCTGATATTTTCGCTATTCGCTCATACAGAGACGATGCGGTCGTTTCGTTTCCTTCATCCGCCCCGGAACGTTCAACAACCGTCCCTTCGGCGGCTTGGCCGGTGGCTTTGGCCAGAGCCGGCAAGTCAGGATTTTCGTCTTCCCGTAAGCCGGCAGGACTTGCCGCAGCCGAACCGCGGATATCCTCCAATCCGATCACGGAGGACGAAGGCAAGTCGATGAACGCGCAGTACGCCCCATGTTTCCGTGCCCACAGCATCGCTTGATATTCCGGCGAATATGCCGCAAACGGCCATAGAGCGGTGCGGACCGGAAGCTCCTCGGTAAAGGCCAGCATCGCGACGGGCGGTTTCGTCGATACGTTCGTCAAATGCGCGATTTCGGCAGTGGCGTCCGAGGGACCTTCGATCAACACGGCCGTCGGCTGTGCCTTATCGAGAAAGTCGGCGACATGATAAGCGCCGGCCGGCGACAGGTGCCGGACGCCGAAAATGTGCACGCCAGCGCCGCGGGCCGTCTTCATGAATTCATCTCCTTGCAGGCGGCATAAAGGCCTCTCCAGCTTGCTCCCCGCTTTTTCATCACGTTGTCCAAATATTCCTTCCAGACGAGACGGTCTTTGTCGTCGTCTTTAACGATCGCGCCCTGCAACCCCGCAGCCAGATCCTCGTCCGTGATGTCGCCGCTTCCGAAGCTGGCTGCCAGCGCCATGCTGTTGGTGAGGAGCGAGATGGCCTCTGCCGTCGAGATCACCCCGGCCGGGGATTTGACCTTTTCTTTTTTGTCGAGCGTCATGCCGCTGCGCAGCTCCCGGAAGATCGTCACGACCTTGAGCAGCGCCTCGTCCGCCGGAACCGCCGTCTGGAGGTCGTAGGAGGCGGCAATTTCGGAAACGCGTTTTTTTACGATCTCCATCTCCGTTTCCAGATCCGCCGGCGCCGGCAAAACGATCATATTAAACCGCCGCTTCAGCGCCGTCGACATTTCGTTGACGCCGCGGTCGCGGGTGTTCGCCGTCGCGATGACGCTGAATCCTTTGCGCGCGTTCAGCTCCTTGCCGAGTTCGGGGATCGATATCGTTTTTTCCGACAAGATGGAAATCAAGGCATCCTGAACTTCGGATGCGCAGCGGGATATCTCCTCAAAACGCGCGATCCCGCCTTCTTCCATCGCCCGCATGATCGGGCTTTTCACCAGCGCTTCGGGCGTCGGCCCCTGGGCGAGGAGCATGGCATAGTTCCAGGAATAACGGACCTGCTCCTCCGTCGTTCCCGCCGTCCCCTGCACCACCAAACCGGAGTTGCCGTAAATGGCGGCGGCCAGGTTTTCGGACAGCCACGATTTGGCGGTCCCCGGTTCGCCGATCAACAGCAGCGCCCGGTCCGTGACCATCGTCGCAATGGCCATTTCGACGATGCGCGGGTTTCCGATGTATTTGGGCGTGATGACCTGCTTGCCGGCGGTCCCGCCGACGATAAACTTGAGCACCGACTGCGGAGACATTTGCCACCCCGCCGGAATTTTCCCCTGATCCTCGCGGATCAAAGCCTGCAGCTCATCTTGGTATAAAAGCTCCGCAGGCTTGCGCATGATGTCCTGCATCGTGGATACGTTACTCATTGCCTATTCGCTCCTTTTTATGATCGATTGGATGACTCCATCGTTTTCAAAACGTATTCCAGCTGTTCGCCGCTCACGGACCCGAATTTAGGCAACGCTGCCCGGCTTCGGTCCGCGTACGACGCGGGGAGCCGGCAGAGCTGATCGAAAAGGAACGGCTCGATTTCGCGGCATTCCGTATTCCTCTCGTCTTCAACGGCCCGAACCAGCGCTTCATGAAGCTCTTCTCCCGATACGCCTGCGCGAACAAGCCCCATGACGGCCAAGTTCGCAAACCGGTTGCGGAACTCCGGTGATCGCTTCAGCTTATCTAGCAAATAGGAAGCCGCCTCCGCGTGTCCCGGGCGCGCAAACGCGCTGACCAGCGCCATGCGGTCGAGGGCGATGAAATGATCGAGCCAGCGCGGATCCCACTTGCCGGCCAACTCCTCCTGCGGCGGCATCTCCACATGGTAGGTGTAGCCCGTTTCGCCGTAGGACCAGATTTGTTCGATTTCCCGATACCTTCGGATGACTACCATATCTTCGATCGTATCCATCAGTTGTTTGGCTTCGTTGGCGCTCCGGCTCAGGGACGAGGCTTTCGCCCGCTCCTCCAGGATGGTCCCGAATGCTTCAAACAACCGTTCCGGAGGCAGCACGGGCAGCGCTTTTTTGAACAGATCCCGGGCAAACGAAGCCGTTTGGGCATGTTTCTTCAAGTCGAGTTCGACTGCCGCCCGGACGAGCTGCCGTCCCTCTTCGGAATGCTCATGCTGTATGTACGCCATCGCTTCGTTAGCCAAAAACGCCCAGCCCAGTTTATACATGTACAACTTGTAATTCCTCATCACATCCATATAAAGCCGGCCAAGTTCTGGGCTTGTTTTTTGATGCAGCGCCCAGATGTAACGTCTTACCTCGTTCCAGACGTTTGCCATTTCCTCTTGGCTTGCGGTCCCTTCCCGGACCGATGCCACGAGTTCCGACAAATCGCGGACCAGCCAGCCGTTCAACAGCTCCGACCGGGATTGCATGACGGACGACGAGACCGCCTCGCGGTCTTTTCCCGTAAAAGCCTCGTATAAGCGTTCCGCCGCGCTTTCCCGGTCGGAGGCCGCAAGCGCCTGAAAAGCCGCTTCGCGGATGCTCTTTTTCTTGTCGCGGCTGAAATCCAGCAGCACCTGCTCATATTCGGGATGGCCCGCCAAAAGCCGGATGGCCGTCGTCCGAACCTCGTCCGAACCTGAGACGGACGCTTTATGAACGACGTCGAGCACGTCTTTCCCGCCGTTTCTGGCGATGACGGTCAATTTGCGGGCCTCAAGCTTGCCTCCATCAGGCCGGAAGCTTTCGAGCAGATGCGGCACGATGTCCGGACCGTAGGACGGCAAGATGTCGTTCATGGCAAACTCCGCGATCTCCACATAGGGATCGTTCAACGCTTCGATCGCCAGCGGGACCAGGCGGACATCGCGAAACAGCCCTTCGCGGAACGCTTCGACGATGACTTCGTGGCGTCCGCCGCCCCGTGTCGTCAGCGCCGTGCGGACCGCGGAAAGTTTGCGGTAAGAAAGATTCGCCTCCAACCGGACGGGCTGCGTTCGCAGCGGAGCCGTTTCGCCCTCCGCGGCCCCTTTCCCTTGGGTGCGCAGCACCGACTGCAGCAGTAGGTTCACGTCCTGCAGCCGGCGGGCCGTATCCGTCCCTGCGCCTTCGTCGATCAAAGCGGCGATGCCTTCGCCCAGCTTTTTAAACACCGGGGCCCGCTCCCCCAGTTGTTCAAAGGAAGGCAGCAGCCGTTTCAATCTGTAATCACCGGCTGCCAAATCGCTCCCCGCGATATACAGGCGCCGGATTTCTTCATTCAGCTCCATCAGCAATGCTTGGCTCATTTTTGCATGTTCCTCCCATTCGGCTCGTTAGTAAAGCAAGCGTACCAGCTCTCGTTCGTTGATGATGCTCAGCGGCTGGACAACCAATCTTCCGCTCCGCATCTCGTGGTTAAACATCCCTAGCAGGGCAACGTCCCGCAAATGTTCTTCGGCCAAATACTTCAGCAGGTGAACGGTCCCGTCTGCGAGCACGTCGCGAAGCTCAAGCGTTTCCCCTTGGGCATCCGCGATGAAAATCCGGCCGTTTGAATCGGTCACGATGTTTTCCGCACGGAGCAGCACGACGGGATTCGGATCGCCAAGCGGATTTTTAAGCTGGTTTTTCACCTTTTTGACGACCTCGGCAAAAGACGCGGCGGCGTGCCGGCGAATCCGGCCCATGTCGCTTTCCGTAAGCGGTCTGGAAGCGAAGGACTCGTACCGGACCCTGCGGTTCAGGTCGCCGGGATAGCGGTAAAGCTCCGGCACCGCGGCCACCTCGAAAAAGCTGTCGTCCTCCCGCATCAATTTTGCCGCTCTGTATGGGCGGTACTGGACCGTGAAGTGGATTTCCCCGGTGTCCATCTGCATCCAATAACCGCAATCGACGAATTCCTGGCGGGAAACGTCGTCATAGCTGATGAATGAAAGCTGGATCAGTTCCGCATCGGACCCGGCAAGCCCCGCCTCTTTAAGTTCCGTCAGCTGCCATGCGTGACCAAGCCACTCTTCGATCGTGGATTCATGGTCCGGCGCAAGCTCCGGATCTTCCAGCCTGGCGTCCAAATGGGCCCGGCCTTTTTTAATGAAGGCATGGATGACGGCCAGCTGCTCCGCCGCCCGCGAGTACGCGTCTTCCCGGTCTTCCTTCGCCGATAAAAGCAAATGAAGCTTGCGCAGCTGAATTTGGGCGCCGCTCAAATAATGGCTTCCCATTTGTTTCACGTGCTCCTGAACGGCTTTAAGCTCTTTGGCGTCCAAGGTGCCCAGGCCGCGGCGGATCAGCGAATGCGTCAGCTTCTCAAGCAGTTCCAGGCCTTCCAGCTGCGCCAGGATTTTTTTCTTCAAGGCCGCTTTATTGGTTTTTTTCGGTTTGGCCGGCGTCCCGGCTGCCGCTTCCTTCGCTTTTTTCTCTTCCCGTTTCTCCGCCTTCTCCCGTTTGGCCGCCAAATCGTCCGGGATTTGCGCCGCCGTGAACGGCTTGCCTTCGGCATAAGCGTAGAGCAGGCCCAGGACATGCTTGCACGGGAACTGCCGGCTCGGACAGCTGCATCGCATGACCGGCTTATCCGGTGTGACGAAATCGGCCGAAGGCATGTAAGGCGTTTTCCCGCTACCCTGGCATTCCCCGAAAAGCACCTGACCGTCTTCGGACCGGTGCAGCCCGGTAAACTTCCCTTTTTTATTCAGATCTCTCCCGTTTTTTATCGCAGCGCTGTTCGGCGCAAGTGAGTCGATCCAAGTTTCCGTGATCTCAATCAAACGTTTCCCCTCCACCATCGCTCTGTTTACAGATCAACCAAATTTATGATATTAATCCTCATATCTAAATCATACCTAATAATTGCGGCTGTCCCTACCCTCTAAAGACCCAATTAAGAACATACATTCTTATTCCGGAATCCAATGAAAACGGGCAATTGCAAGCTCTTCTCTTGCCGAATTCAGCCTGTTATCACAAATTCCTGAAGATAACATCCCTTCACATCCCTTGAAATTGCGTATTTGTGAAATCTATAATAAAAAAAGACTGCCGGAGTCCCAGCAATCCCATAAAACGTCATAAGAGTGGTATTGACGATTATTCTATACCCGTGATTTCCGGGTTCGCATGCATGATGCTTTCGGCGATCTGCCGCAGCTTCGGCAAAAAACGCAACCCCTCTTCGGCGCGGCGAAGCAAATCCCCGCTCGAATGGATGCCTAAATCCGCCAGGAAACGGGCAAAAAAAGGTTCGTGCGCGCGGCGCACCTCCGCCTCCGCGTCAATCGACAAAATGTGGTGGCACCGCGCATGCGTGACCCCTATCCAAAAAACCGCTTCGCGGGGATTTCCGCTTCGGATCAATTCAAGGCTGCCGTCAATGGCAATCGTTTTCGCCCCGGGCGTGATGTCCGAACTGAACGCTAACGGCGTTCGGGCCGCGGCGGCCGCAGCTTCAAAACACCGTTCAAGCCCTTCCAGATGACGCTCCGCCAATCGAGCAGTCCAGCCGCTGCACCCTAAAAATCCGAGCAATTCCGGGTACGCACCCTCAAATCCGTAGTCCTCGAGCACGCGGCGGGCTGCCAAATATCTCAGCCTGACCGTCGGGTTGCGGAGCGCGGCGACCAAAAGGACATGCGTCATCACCCCCGTCGGAAACAACCAAGGCATAACAAGCTCGAACAAAGGAGCCGACGGATTCAGCGACCTTAGCCCTTGGTCCACCCGATTCCACGCCTCCTCGCAGCGGAGTTTCACCCATTTTTCATCCGCAAATTTTTCGGATACCTGCCGCTGCAGCTGATGCAAATATCCGCTCGGGTCATCGATCACCGCAGGCAGGCGGAAACTGCCCGCCAGATGGTAGGAGCCTAACACTCGTTCCGCCGAAGCCAGCTGATTGAAGGGCAGGTAGGTGATCTCGATCAGGGTATCCTTGTAAATCGTCTTTCCCGGCTTCGGCGGAACCGTCTCCCCTCTGAGGACCACGACAACATCGACGTCCGAACCCGTCGGCAGCGCCTCCTTCTCCGGCCTCCCCACCGTCGAGCCGCTGAAATAGGCCCCAATATAATCCGCCTGCATGCAGGCATGTTCCCGGACCCACTCCGCAGCCCGTTGCCGCGCCGTTCCGATCGTAATCATCCGACCTCACCTCCAGTTTTTTTACGGCGCATTCTTGCGCGAAACCTTAACGGTGCTCCGATGCATGCAAAGGCAGCCTCCGTCTCCCAAAGGCTGCCTTCGCCTCCCTTTTCCAAAATTGTCCCTGCGTTCCGGACAATACCTCAATCGTTATCCACGTAAAAGTTGCGGTCGCCGATTTGGATGTCCTGCGGGTTGGGTTTCCCGTCTTTTCCCGTGTGGACGAAAAACACGAAACGTTCCGTTTTGCCGTCGGAAAATTTAAGCGTGATCGTATTGCCCGAGATGTCGTACGTTCCCGTGCCGCTTACGCCCGACGAAGAATTGGTTGTGCCTGCCCCCGTATCCAGCGTCCCCAAAGCGAGATTGTCGCTTTTGAACGTGCCGTCCGTTTGGAAGGCGATCCGCTCTTCCCAAGCCGAAGAGGCCGAATTGGCGCCGGCCATGCCCGAATAACCCCGGTAGACGTAGCTGCCGCTAAGCTTGAAATGGGCTGCGACGGGTTTCACGGGCTCCAGCTGAACGTCCTCGATGAACAGGTTTCCTTTGGCCGACACCCGGATCGCATAGGACTTGCCGTTATCTAACGTCAGGCGGTTATTTTTGATGCTGTAGGCGCTGCAGGCCTGCTTGGAGCAGTCGATCGTTTCCGGCCCGCCGGAGACGGGCTCGCCTACGACGACTTTTTGCCCCGGAAGGAACGTGTAATAATCCCAGCATGCACCGCCGCATTCGTAACCTCCCGGATCGAGCCGCATGCCGACGTACATGCCTTGGAGCTTGTCGAGCTTGACCGGGGAAGCCGGAGCTTTTTCTTCATCGCCGCTTCCGGTCTGTCCCGTTCCGGGAGGATCCTTCGGCGGGTTCGATGTCGTCATGCCCCCGTTTTTAGCGAGTATTTCCGCAGCCTGCTCTTTGGTGAGGCCAAGCTGGCTCAGCATTTGCTCCGAAAATATCGTGATTTCGCGGTCTTTGGGATCCCACACCACCAAACCGCCCGTCGCCTCCCCCACAAACCGCAGCGGTACCAAGGTATTCCCTTGGACGACCCGCGCCGGCTTATCGAGCTTGATTTCTTTCCCGTTTAAAACGGCCTTTGTGCTGCCCACCTTCAAAGTGAACGACATGGAACCTTTTTGTCCCGTAATCGTTTGGTTCTGCTGATTCCATGTCAATGCAATGCCCATCGTTTCAAACAAAGGGCGCATCTGGACCAGCGTCGAACCGCCGTCCAGCAGCGGATCGACCGAAAAGGATACCCATTGCGTATCGACCGCCACCTTGATCGGTGCCGCCGCAGCCGCATAAGCCTGCTTCATTCCCCAAACGCCGGTTGCCAGCAGCAATGCGAAGAACAGCAGCAATCCGGCGCCGGTTTTCTTATAAACAGCTCGCATGTTTGCCTTTCACTCCTTTTTCTGCGTATTCGTTTGAGACGTCTTGCCGCGTCGACCATCCGTACGCATCCATCATCAGGCTATTCACGACTTTTTCCAATTATATCCTGAATTTTTCGGTATGGGGCTGGACCGAAGCCGCATTTTGGCCAAAAAAAAACATAGGCCTGAAGTTATCTTTACTTCCAGCCTATGCACCTATTTATCATAGGGAAATACGCAAAGCAGCCTTTTACGTTGTCCTGTCAATCCTTGATTTTTTGGACCGGGATATAGATATCTACCTGGGACTCCTCGTGGTCCGGGCCCAAAAACCGCTCGTCGTAAATTTCGAAATCATCCCCCTCGACCAGGTCATATCCGGATTTCGGCAGCCAGCTCCCGTATATATGATCAAAAGCATTGCCCAAAGAATCCAGCTTGCCTTTATGGGTGACGACCACGTACTCTCTTTTTGGAATCGTCCTGGCCGCCATCGATTCCGGCAGATCTTCGACGCTTATCACGGGAACGCAAGCCATGTACGTAAATGCTTCCGAGCCGTGGTTCAGCGAAAATTCGCTCACCCCCATCATCAAATGCGGCGATACCCTGTTTTTCACTTCCCCTACCCTCGGGAGAAACGCCTCCCAGAGCGCTGGAGCTTTGTTCTCCGAAAGCGTCGTAGAGCAAGCCAAACCTACGACTGTAAATTCGTCTTTCACAACGATTCTCGGCTCCGCAGCCATCCCGCCGTCAAGATATTGCAGCCTCTTATCCGTAAGCCGCTGTTTTTCCCTGATGTGCAGCCTTCGATTGCTTTTTCGAAATGCGCCGGGAGCCACGCGGAACATCTTTTTAAAAGCCCGGGTAAAGGACTCATGGGATTCAAACCGGTATGCAAGGGCGATGTCAACGATGTTGGCGTCGGTGTGAAGGATTTCGGAAGCGGCGCTGGTGAGTCTCCTTTTTCGTATGTACTCGGAAACCGATTCTTTCGCATATGACTGGAATATTCGGTGGAAGTGATACATCGAATAACCTGCAATCCTGGATATCTCCTCCAGCGTCATATCGTTTTTCAAATTGTCTTCGATATAAGCGACGACGTGTCGGATGGCTTCACGAGATCTCATCTGTTTATCATTCCCTCCTTGGATTCACCCACAGTATACCGTAGAACCGGATAAGGTTTCTTGACTTTTTTTGCGGATGTTGCCGGATTACGCCGTTGGTTTCCGAGCCGACTCTCTTCTCATAAAAATAGCCCGGGCGGAAATGATTTTCCGTCCCGGGCCGGCATTTACGGTTTCGAACGCATCCGTTCCAACGCCATCAACGCAGCTCCCGTGGAAGCATCGCTTTTGGGCGTAATGCACTCCATCTTGGGGTAACGCGCGCGAAGCTTCTCTTGGAACTTCGTTCTAACGAAGCCGTTTTTGAGCAGCACGCTGCCTGCCATGGCAAGGCTGCCTTCCTGCAACGAAAGCGTTTCGGCCACCGGAATGACCAGCTTCAGCAGGGATGACGCACAGTTATCGGCGATATCGAGCGCCGCCTCGTCACCCGCCGCGCAGGCTTCGGAGAGGATCGGGGCCAGTGCAGCGATTTCTTTTTTGTTTCTGTTTTTGTCGTAGACAAAACCGACGACGTCCTGTACCGACCCGATGCCGAGCTGCCCGTAGACAAGCTCTTTAATGATCGTGTCCGGAATCCGCCCGTCATGCGCCTGCACGACGGCAGCCAGCAAATCGCGCCCGATCGCGTAGCCGCTTCCTTCGTCGTCGATCAGGTGCCCGAATCCTCCCGTTCGATGCGATTGTCCAGCTTCGTTTTTGCCGAGTCCGATGGAGCCGGTGCCGGCGATCAGAATCATGCCGCAATTTTTCTGATGGGCCCCGTACAAAGCGGTCTCGTGATCGCCGGTAATGTGCAGACCTCCCGGATAACCCGCGCCCCGGATTTGTCCGGTCAGCCTGCCGACGACGCTCGGATTGCTTACTCCGGCGGCCCCGACGCATAATTCGCCGCAGTTTTCGAGCCCTCCGCATGCCGCCCCGATGGTTTCCATCATCTCCCGCAAGGAAGCGCCGACGCTTTCTTCGTCCTGACCGTTATAGTTGATGGCGCCGGAGGCAAACGTCTTTACCGCCCTGCCGGTTTCGTCCACGATCGTGACGGCGGTTTTCGTGCCTCCCCCGTCCAAGCCGGCCGCATATTTCATCGTTCTCATCACATCCTTCGTTTGATTTTCGACAACGGCTGCGTCGCGATCTTTAGTTGCGCAAGCTGATCTTGCCGGTCGGCGCTGCTTCCCCGCTTAAAATACGGATGACCGAACGAATGGACATCCGGGTATATTCGAAAGCGGCCAATCCGCAAACGCCCGCTTCCAGGAGCTCCAAATCGTACGGCTTGCCGAGCGCCACCGCGGTTACCCGGTGGCCTGCCCGGACCAGCCGGTTCGCAAGCCCGATTTGCCCCCGATGGTCGCACCCGTTATACAGGCCGATAATGACGTTCGGAACATGCCGGATTTCGTTCGCAATCCGGCTTTGCTCCGCTTCGTCCGGATTGATGTCCGTCAGCAGATGTTCGATCCCCCAAGCCGCCGCGGCTTCCGCCGGAAAGGACAATTCGGCGCTCGCTTGGCTTGAAGCCTGATCCGGGCGATACGGCAGGCTGCCGATCACGATCGTATCCGAAGCCCCCTTCCGCACAGGCACAAGCGTACTGCCGGCATGGCAGATGCTTTCCATGCTGATCGCCTCCGCCGCCCGCCGATTCACCTCATGATCCGCTTCGGTCAGTTCCCCGTCTTTTACCACCCCGTATTTTGCCTTATAAAACAGCACCTTTTCCACGGCTTCGTCAAGGATGTCAACCGACAGCTCTCCGGTTTCCACCGCGTGTTCGATCCGGCGGACCGCATCCTTCACGAGCTGCGCGCTATGGCTGATAAAAAGCAGGTGAACCCCTGCCTTCAGCGCTCCGACGGCGCCTTCGGCGGTTCCGTAATAGTTTTGGATGGCATCCATTTCCAGGCAGTCCGAGATGACCAGTCCGTCATAACCCATTTGATGCTTGAGCAGATCGGTAATAATCGTTTTGGACATCGTGGCCGGAACCTGATCTTTTTCGATGGAAGGGAATAAAATATGCGCGCTGGTCAAACACTCCGCCCCGCCGTCGATCGCCGCCCGGAACGGCTTCAGTTCAAGCTCGGCCAGCGATTCCAGCGATTTGTCGATCGAAGGCAGCCCCAGATGGGAATCCACCGCCGTGTCGCCATGCCCCGGAAAATGCTTGATGGCAGCCAGCACGCCGCCATCCTTGAGCCCGCGCAGCATTTGCAGCCCGTATTCGGTCACGACTTCCGCCGTATCGCCGTAAGAGCGCACGTTAATGACCGGATTTTGCTTATTGTTGTTGATATCCAGCACGGGCGCAAGGTTAAAGTTGATCCCCAAGGCGCGCATTTCGCGGGCCGTTATCCGTCCTGCCGCATAGGCGTTTTCGGGGCGGCCCGTCGAGGCGATCGCCATCGCCCCCGGCACGTTGACCGCATCCTTCGGCAGACGCGTGACCCGCCCCCCTTCCTGGTCGATCGAGATCAGCGCCGGATACCCCGTATGTCCGGTAATGCTTCGCTGCAGCTCCGCGCACAGGCCTTTCAGCTGCTCGCGGTTGACGACGTTATGCGCGAACAAAATGATGTTGCCGATTTTATATTCCGCAAGCAGACGCTGCGTTTCTTCATCGATCTCAGGTCCTGGAAAACCCGCCACGATCAGCTGGCCGATTTTTTCTCTTAATGTCAGTTGTCTCATCCGGATACCGGCTCCTTTATTCCTTTTCGGATTTGCTAGGTTTTATCGAATCAATACAGATGGTATTCCGCCTTCAGCTTTTCGAACCGGCGGCTTTCTTCGCGGAATTGCTCGAGCAGCGCCGGAACGTCCACGTGCTCATCCCGGTACATGTTGTCTCCGCCGAGCAAATCGATAAACGGCCTGGAATTTTCTCTGACCGGCGGCAGGAACGAAAACGATTCATAGTTGTTTTTGATCGTAAACATCAGGCGGACGCCGGTTTCCAGCGGGCGGAACGCCCGGACGTCCGTGATATGGAGCTGAACCCCGCCGCATTGCTCGCCCTGGAATTTCGAAAACGACGGCTTGAAGTACACCGGACGGAACATGACCCCCGGATGTTTCTGCGCATTCATCTCGTCGGCCAACCGCTCGGCCTGGATGAACGGCGCGCCGATGATCTCGAACGGAGCGGTCGTGCCCCGGCCTTCCGACAGGTTCGTCCCTTCGAACAGGCAGGTGCCGGGATATACAAGCGCCGATTCGAACCGCGGAATTCCGAGCGACGGCATGACCCAAATACGCCCGGTTTCCGGAAACAGCATGCGGCGGTCCCAGCCCTGGCAGCGGACGACGTGCAATTTGGCGTTCCAGCCCTTCTGCTCGTTGGCCATCATCGCCACCTCGCCGGCGGTCAAGCCGTAGCGGACGGCAAGCGGATAATTGCCGACGAACGATTCGAATCCCGGCTTTAATATATTTCCTTCGACGGTTACGCCGTCCAGCGGGTTGACCCGGTCGAAAATAACGATTTCCTTGCCGGCTTTCGCGCAGTCTTCCAATGCGTACAGCATCGTATAAATAAACGTATAATAACGCGTGCCCACGTCCTGGATGTCGTATACGACCGTGTCCACTTCGTCCAGCATTTCCCGGCTCAATCGTTTGGAATCCTTGCGGTACAAGCTGTAGACCGGCACGCCCGTAATCGGGTCGGAATACGTTTCGACCATGGCCCCCGCGGCCTGATCCCCCCGCACCCCATGCTCCGGCGAAAACATTGCCGCCAAATGAAAATGCTCGTGCAAAATCTGGATCGTCGATACAAAGTCTTTATTGAGTCCGGTCGGCGAGGTAATCAGGCCAAGTCTTTTTCCTTTTAATACATGGGCGGCTTCCATGACCGTGTCGATCCCGTTCAAAATCATCGCTGCTTCCCCCTATCGCATGTCGTTTTTGAAAAAAATGACTGCCGCTCCGCAAAAGTCCATTCCGTCCGGAAATGGTGCGGCTTCGCAGAATTCAAACAAGCGCCCGCTTGCCGAATCCTGCCCTGCAGGCAGTCATTTTTCCTATCCTTTTCCTACAACAGATCACTTTTCAGCACGCGTTTCGTTTCTTCCGGTACCATGAACGTTTCGGCGTATTCCTTGCGCGCTTCGATCCCGCGAACCCTTGCCAAATGTTTGTAGTACTCGAGGTAAGGGAACGATTTGCTGTTCGTGACGAACCAATGCTGCTCCGTTGCTTTGACCCACAGGTCGAATGCTTCTTTGGAGAAATCCACGTATACATACGGCTTGTAGTCCACCGCGTCCTCCCAGTTTTCCGCATAATACAGCCTGGAGGCAAAATGCGCCGGCAGCTCTCTTTCGAAGGAAGCGAGTCCCGCAAAGAAACGGGCGTCATTGACGATGTTATGGGTAATCGCATGGTCCTTGTGCATGCTGTTTTTCCAATGCGTGATGATCACGTTCGGTTTGACTTGGCGGATACAATCGCAGACGCGCAAACGCATTTCCTCGTTATCCTTCAGTTCGCCGTCCGGAATATCGAATACGATCGATTCGCCGCCGAGCATATCGGCAAAAGCTTTTGCTTCGTTGACCTTTTGCTGGCGGTATTCGGCCATGTCCTGCCCGGCCGGCACGCCGCGTTCGCCCGCCGTCAAAGCAAGCGTTACGATTTTGTCCCCTTTCAGCGAGTGGCTGGCCAGCACCCCGCCTGCCGTCAATTCCGCATCCCCGACATGTCCGCCGATGGCCATAATCGTCAATTTCTGTTCGCTCATTCCTAAAACTCCCTTCTCATGATAGAAAATCGTTTTACGGTTCGGAAGCCTGCTTTTTCATATATCCGGATGGCCGGATTGGTGCTGCCCGTGTACAGCGACATATAATCGGTGCCGATCGCCTTGAACGCTTCACACAGCTTGAAGAACAAAATCGTGCCCAGCCCGTGCCCTTCGTGCTCGGGATGCACCCCGATGCCGGCAAAATAACCCCGCCCGTTGTCCTGGCGGATGACCGGCCCGGCAAAACCGACGACCTGCCGCCCGTGCGCCGCGACGACAACCGGCGTGCCTTCCGACGTGCACTTGCCGATTTCCTTTTCCCACAACGGGTTGTTTAACCCTTGAAGCATGCCGGCCACGCCTTCGTGTTTCGCGCCGTCGAACAGTTCCACCCGATAGCCTTCTTCGGCGGCTTTCCGCTCTTTCGTCCGGATCTCCTCCGGCATGGAAAACTGCCCGAGATTCAAATACATCGCGCACTCCTGGGCGCGTTCCGCATAACCTTCGCCAAGCAAAAAGGAATGCAGCCTGCTGCCCGTCGGGACGCCCGGGGCGTTGTTATGTTCATGCCGCGGCGTATCCGGTATGTACCACGGCAGCATCATCGGATTAAAAAACAGGAAGTCCGCCTGCTTTTTGCCAAGCTCCCGAAACCGGCCTTCGACGGCTTGCAGCAGCTTTTTGTACTGTTCGTCCGTCTGGCTCGCCTGCTCAAGCACGATGCAGGTCACGTACCCTGCCGTTTGCCCGAGCGGAAGATCGTCGCCGGTACACCCGCAGGCAAACCCGGTCACCCGTCCGTCTTCGATCAGGACGAATGCGTTCAGCTTATCGAAATAAGGGCTGGAAGCGAAAATATGATGGAAGCTTTGCTCCGTCAGCTCCTTGTACCCGTCTTTTACGGCCTCATGATTCCATAAATCGATGACCGCCTGCGTATATTTTTCATCCCAGGCATCAATCATGCTCAGCGGCACCTCCGTCCCCTGTGAGAGATTTAGTAGCTTATTTTCCCCATGATGACGGGCCTTGCGGCCCCGGTTACGTTCGGCAGATTGTTAGGCTTCCGCTTTATCGCATAATCGGCGAGGATTGCAAACGCCACCGCTTCCTTCGCGTCGCTGCTGTAGCCGACTTCCTCCTGCGTCAGCACCTCGACCCCCATGGATTCCATTTCGCTGCGCAGGAAACCGACCAATACCGGATTATAGCTTCCGCCTCCGCCGACGATCAGGACATCGGCCGGCGTGCGGCCTTGGACGTAGCGGCGGTAGGCGTCGCCGATCGACCAGGCCGTCAGCTTCGTCACGGTAGCCACCACATCCTCCGGCTTCATGCCTTTTTGCGCAGCAATGCCCAGCAGCCTCTCGATATAGGCCGAGCCGAACAGCTCCCTGCCGGTGGATTTCGGAAGCGGCTGCGCATAATAAGGTTCTTTGGCTAAAAACCCGAGCAGCTCCTCGTCGACCTTCCCCCGGCCGGCAATCGCCCCTCCGATGTCCATCGTGAGCTGTCCCGGATACAGGCGTTCGACGACGCCGTCGATGATCATGTTCCCGGGTCCGGTATCGAAGGCATACACGTCTTCCGGCGCGCAGCCCGCGGGAATGACGGTCATGTTGCCGATGCCGCCGATATTTTGCAGCAGCAGCGTCCGGGACGCTTCCCTGTAAAGCAAATATTCCGTGAACGGCACGAGCGGCGCCCCCTGGCCGCCCGCCGCCATATCCGCCGGGCGGAAGTCGGACACGCACGGAATCCCCGTCCGCGCGGCGATGACCGATCCTTCCCCGATTTGCACCGTATAACGTATGTCATGTCCATGGCGCTTTTCTGCGGCCGGCGCATGATAAATCGTTTGGCCATGCGAGCCGACGACGGCGATGTCCGCCGGTTCGAACCCCGCCGCCTTAATGACGGCGAGCGCCGCTTCCGCGTACAGCTCGCCCAGCAATACGTTCATGCTCCCGACTTTGTCGATCGTAGCCTTGACCGGATCAAACAGCTCGAAAATCTCCTGCCTGACGGCAGCCGGATACGGCCTGTTTTCAAAGGCAATCAACGAAACGGCGATTTCCCCTCCGGGACCGTCCGCGATCCGTACCACGGCTGCATCTATTCCATCCACTGACGTGCCGGACATAAGTCCTACGGCATAGCGGCTTGCATGCATATCCAAAGTTTCGCGCTTCATCGGTTCAGCCTTTTACCGCGCCTACGGTAACGCCCTCAAGGAAGTATTTTTGCAGGCTGAAGAACAAGATGAACATCGGCAGCGCGGAAATGGTCGCGCCTGCCATCATCGGCGCAAAATAAGTCGTGTTCGCAAAACGGAAGTTTTTCAGTCCGACCTGAATCGTCTGCATATCCATGGAGTTGGTGACCAGGAACGGCCAGAAGAACGTGTTCCAGTTGTCCATGAAGGTCAAAATGGCCATGACTGCAAGAACGGTTTTGGATAAAGGCAAAATGATACGGAAATAAATCTGGAACTGGTTGCAGCCTTCGATTTTGGCGCATTCCAAAATTTCGTTCGGGATGCTGCCCATGAACTGCTTCGCGAGAAAGATGTTATAAACGGTGACCAGACCCGGCAAAATCAATGCCGTATACGTATTTTGAATTTCAAAAATATTGACGATCAAAATGTACAGCGGAACCTGCGTGACCTGATAAGGAATCATCATGGCGATCAGCAGCAACGAAAAGATCGCGGCTCTGCCTTTGAACTGGATTTTGGAAAACGCGTATCCCGCCATGCTGGCGAACAACACGTTCGTGACCATCACGGTGGTTGCCACGATCAAGGAGTTCAGCAGCCAGCGGTACGTGTATTCGCTGAACTCAAAAAAGAACTTGTAGGATTCGAGCGAGAAACTGCTGGGAACCAATTTGTAATCCATGGCCCCGGCTTCGACGGGTTCACCAAAGGAAGAAATAATCATATAGTAGATCGGGAACAGGGTGGCCAGCGCGAATGCCAGCAGTATGATCATCAGAACGGTGTTTCTGGCGATCCGGATCTGGGGTCTCCCTGCATGAGGGTTGTAAAGCGACATAAGTGCATCTCCTTCCTTTAATATTCCACGTCTTTGCCCAGGAATTTGAACTGAATGAAAGATATAACCGCGATGATGGCGGCCAATACCAGCGACTGCGCCGCGGCTTTGCCGAATTCGAAATATTTAAACGCGTTGTTGAAAATAAGCAAACCGACCATCGTCGTCGCGTTGTCCGGGCCTCCGCCCGTCATCAAATACGCGTTCTGGAACACCTGGAAGGAACCGATGACGCCCGTCACCAGCAGGAACAAGGTCGTCGGTTTCAAACAAGGCACCACGATGTACCACAACTTTTGAAAAAACGACGCTCCGTCGAGTTCCGCCGCTTCGTAGTAACTTCCGTCAATGCCAAGCAATGCCGCAAGATAGATGATGATGCTCGTGCCGTGACTGGACAGCCAAGCCATCAAAACGAGCGAGAACATGGCATACGCGCTGGATCCGAGCCAGTTATGCGTGCCGAGCCCGAAAAACGACGTGACTTTGTTGAAGATGCCGACGGGCATCGGATCGAAAATCCACAGCCAAACCAGGGACAAGGCCACGCCGGAAGCGACTGCCGGAAGGTAATAGACCGCCTTGAATACCGTCTGCATCTTTTTCTTCAGCGGCAAAATCATGATGGAGACCGCAAAAGATAATAGAAGCGATACCGGAACCGTCAGTACCGTGTAGACGACGGTGTTCACGATGGCCTTCCAGAACAACTTGTCCTTGAACGTTTCCGTATAGTTTTCAAACCCGACGAACTCGGAACCGATCGGCTTATACTTTTGAAAACTGATGATGAGCGCGCTGATTACCGGGTATAACGTAAACATTGCAAAAACCAAAAGGGCCACGGCAATAAAAGCATATCCCCACGCTGCATCGCCTTTTATTTTTCGCCGTTTGATCGGTTTAGCATATTCAGTCATCTTGCGAAACCCCTTTCATACTTCGTTTCACAGGCAATTGGGGGAAAGCCGTATGGAAGTCATACGGCTTTCCAATGTTTTTCTCTCTAGTCTTTGACGACGCCGTCTTCGCCGAAGGCATCTACCGCCGCGGTTCTTACCGCTTCGTACATTGCCTCAGGGGTAATTTCGCCGGCAATCAGGGCTTGAAGCTTAGGCACGATGACTTCATCCTCAAGCTTGATGGCTTTGGCGCCAAGATCCGTTGGGATGTCCGGACGGGCAGGAACGGCCGCTTTCAGCATCGTTTCGACGGCTGCCTTGTTGTCCGGATCGCGGTCGACCGGCATGCTTTCAGCCGCTTTTCTGCCGCTTTCGGTGATTTGGGCGACGAACAGCTCGTTGTTCGTGGTCGCCGCGATTTTGCCGCTGGACAGGAAGTTCGCCGCTTTGACGACGTTCGCTTTGTGCGCAGCCGTCGGCTCTTTCTTGCCGCGGAAGGTTACGTAACCGTCGACGGCGACGCTGGATTGCGCTTTGGCGCCGGCAAAGGAAGGAACCGGAAGCACGACGTAATCGACGGGAATCGAACCCTTGACCGCGCTTGCGTCTTTGTTTTTCAGCTTTTCGTTGTTCAGCTTCGCCGATCTTTCGAACCCTGCGAGACCTTTACCGGTGATCATCGTTTGACCTGTCAGGAACATGTTCCAGCGTTTGCCCGCATCGATCGAGCTGAGCTCTTTCGGCATGGAACCGTCGTCGATCATCACGCGGATGTCTTTCAATACTTCAAGGAAGTTTTTGCTTGTGTAAGCGTATTTCAGATCCTGCGTGAACGGCGACGGCATGCCGGCGCTTTTCACGAGAATGCCGAGGTAATCTTTGGAGGTAACGCCGGCTGTTGCGAATACAAAACCGTAGCGGGATGTTTTGCCGTTTTCCGTAACCACGCCTTTTTTGATCGCTTCGCGGAATTCGTCGAAGGTCCAGCCCTCTTTTTGCACCTTTTTGTAGTCGATGCCGGCTTTTTCCATGAATTCCTTGTTGCCGCCGATGGCGTGCACTTCCATATAGGCAGGGAAGCCGTAAAGGCCTTTGCCGTTTTTCATGTATTCAAGCGGAGCCGCGTCGTAATCCTTCAGCATTTCTTCCGTCGCGGTATCCGAAATATCCATCAGCATGCCTTGCTGCACGTATTTCGAAATGCCGTCGGAGCCCATAAACGCGATGTCCGGAGGGCTGCCCGCGTTCACCTGCGTGTCGAGCTTTTGCGTCATGTCTTCCCAGCTCGCAGGTTCGATCTTAAGCGTCAGGTTCGGGTATTTTTCGTTGAACTCTTTCGCCATCTGATCGAAATTGCTTTGGAAGTTTGCCGATACCGGCGGCAAAAGCGCCGTGATGGTGTCTTTTGCGTTCGGATCGTCCACGTTCGCAGCTTTGTCGTCTTTGCCGCCGCAAGCGGACAACGTGGTCAGGGCCATGCTGAGGGCAAAGACGGATGCCAATACGCGCATTTTCTTTTTCATCATCAAAAACAAGCCTCCTTGAAAATATAAATCGTATTAGACCTTCTGTTTCTTTAAGCCAAATCCTTAAACGACCTGATTGAACTCATGGATTGCTTTTTTCAAGCTGCCGTCGGCCCGGTTCAGCGCCTCTTCGGCCGGACCTGCCGCAAGCCCGGTTTTGATCATCATGATCGCCAGCTTACAGTTCATGGAAGCACTTTCTAAATAGGCGGCAGCCTTGGCGTCATCGACCCCTGTTGCCGATTTGATGATGCGGATCGAACGATCCCGAAGCTTGATGTTGCTCGCTTTCAAGTCTACCATCAAGTTATTGTAGGTCTTGCCTAACTTAACCATAGTACATGTGCTGAGCATATTCAAAACCAATTTCTGGGCAGTTCCGGCTTTCAGCCTCGTTGAACCCATGATCACTTCAGGCCCGACCACCGGCGCAATGCAGATATCGCAGACGTTCTCTAATTTGGACGGTTTGTTGTTTACGACGCCGATCGTTGCCGCTCCGATCTCGCGCGCTTTCCGAAGCGCCTCGATGACGAATGTCGCGCTGCCGCTCGCCGTAATGCCGATCACCGCGTCCTTGTCCGTGATCCCGCACTGCTCGATTAATGCAACCCCCTCCTCCGCACTGTCTTCGGAACCTTCCACAGCCAGTCTCAGCGCTCCATCGCCTCCGGCAATATGACCTTGCACAATCGAAGGATCAGTGCCGAATGTCGGCGGACATTCAGATGCGTCCAGAACGCCCAATCTGCCCGAAGTCCCTGCTCCTATATAAAACATTCTGCCGCCATTTTTAAGCACGCGGTGCAGAACGTCCACCGCCTTCGAAATCTGCGGGATTTCCGCAGCCACGGCGGCCGGAACCTTGGCATCTTGTTCGTTCATGAGACGAAGCATTTCTTCTGTGCTGCATTCATCGATCATCCGAGTCTGCTCATTGATACCCTCTGTTGTCAGCCCCGCCAGATACTCATCCATTGCGATCCTCCTATCCATATATTCATTTCTGGGAAGTCGCAAATTCCAAAGACGGATCAAGGCACAATATGTAGTTCTTTTTATATGGTCTGTCCCTACATCATGTGTATCAAAACCGCACTTTTGATATTTGCCAAATCCTCTTCTTGATTTCATATTAACGAGAAATTTCATTTTGGTCAACAGTTTTTGAAATATTATTTTATTATAAAATAAATTATTGTTGTTTAATTTTAGCTTGTACGTCTGCGGACCATTAACGGAAAACAAAAAAAGACACCGTCTTTCGGGCGAAAGGCCGGTGTCTGGATCGCATCGGTCAGCGGTGTTTGCTTGCCGCGATGATGTTATGCGTTTTGGTCAAATATTTTTTCACGTTTTTGTATTCGGCGCTTGCCACCCCGGCAAACAGGATGTCGATGATCGTCAGCATGGCGATGCGCGAGCCCATGGCGCCGCTGCGGATGGTCACTTCGGGGGTCGAAATGTTCAGCACGATATTTGCCTTGTCCGCCAGCTCGCTTTTCGTGTATTTCGTAATGGCGATGATGGTGGCCCCGCTTTTTCTGGCGATTTCAAGCGAGTCCAGAATTTCCGTGGTTTTGCCCGAATTGGAGATAAACACCGCCACGTCCCCTTTGTCGAGCAGCGTCGCGGCGGTCAACTGGCTGTGCCCGTCGGTGTACGTATGGCACATCTTGTTGATCCGCGAAAACTTCTGTTCCGCGTCGATGCCGACCAGGCCCGAAGCGCCGATGCCGAAAAAGACGATGCGGTTGCTTTTCCGCAGCACCTGCACGGCTCGTTCCACTTCGTTCTTATCGATGACGCTTAACGTGTCTTCGATCGATTTGATGTTGTTTCTGAACGTGTTGGAAATGATGACGGACAGGTCGTCTCCCGGCTGGATGTCCGTATACTGATCCTTTTGCTCCTCCATCGAACCAAGCGACGCCGAGATGCTGACGATAAAGCTGCGGTAACCCGAATATCCCATCGTTTTGCAAAAACGAAGCACGGACGCGTCGCTTGTTTTCGTCAGCTGCGCCAGGTTTTTGATCGATAGATGGGGGATTTCTTCGACGTTTTGCAGAACGTATTCCGCCACCATTTTTTCGACCGGGGTCAGGCTGTCTTTCATTTCGCGAATTTTAATCAAAATATTATCGTGTATTGACATACGTTTCCCTACTCATCTCAGTTTAATAGAATCCAATTGCGTCAATCGCTAGTGTACATAAAAACAAGAAATTAATCAATATAATTGAAAAAATAGAAAAATCATGAAGTTTTCGACAGATAAAAATAAATTTCAAAATTTACTTGCCGATTTAAAATTTAAATCCATTTTATATGACAGAGCGCAAAATTGCAATAAACCTTACATGCCGGGTCAACGCTTATTCGCATGGACATGCGCCCCCTCCCGTTTCTGCGGCCCTTAAAATCTATCATTTAGAAATCGTTCTTCGCCGCTAGCGGAAGGTATAACCGCCGTTTCCGGAGATTCTCTTTTTTCATATGATATTTTGTCAGCGCAAAGGAGTGATATGATGGACGCGTATTATAATTGTTTGCAATGCATGAATCGGAAGGTTCGCATATTAACGACGGACGGCAAAGTGCATGTAGGGAAAATCGTGAAGGTCGACAGGGAGCGCGTGTATTTGGAAACCGAGCAAGGAGGGCCTGTCCGAACCTCGGCCTTTTCGCCTTACGGATGGGGTTACCGCAGAGCGATAATTCCGCTTAGCTTGTTTACTCTGCTGGCGATCGCGTTGATTTGACCGAATTTGTTCTCCCCGATACCGGGGAGATTTTTTTAGGAGCCGAAACCATCGGAAGGCAAGCCCGGAAGGCCGGCGCGGCCGCAGCTGAATGGCGCTACAAAAAAAACACGAAGCACAGATGTTTGCGCCTCGTGTTGTTCGCATGCCGCTGAAGGATCAGCCGAAAATCAGTTCCAGATCTGCTTTGCCGCCGATACGACCAGCCCCAGCTTGTTCCACTGGTCCTGATCCGCGACCGCGTTGCCCTCTTCCGTCGAAGCAAAGCCGCATTGCGGGCTCAGGCAGAGCTGTTCGAGCGGCACGTATTCGGCCGCTTCCCGCACGCGCCGCTTGATGTCTTCCATATTTTCCATCTCGCCGGTTTTGGTGGTGACCAGTCCAAGCACGACGCGCTGGCCACGGATATGGCGAAGCGGTTTGAAATCGCCCGCACGATCGCTGTCGTATTCCAGGAAAAAGCCGTCCACGTTCACGCGGGAGAACAGCTCTTTGGCAATCGGCTCATAACCTCCGTCGTACAGCCAGGAAGATTTGAAGTTGCCGCGGCAAATGTGAATCGTGATCACCATGTCGGCGGGCTTTTGCTCGACGGCTTCGATGGTGATATCGGCGAACGTTTTCATCAGCTTGTCCGGATCGTAGCCTTTCGCCCTGATTTTCTCCCGAAACGTGTCGCTGAACAATGCGCCCCAGCTTGTATCGTCGAGCTGAAGGTAGCGGCAGCCCGCATCGTAAAATGCCTGAATCGCGTTGCGGTATACTTGCACGATGTCTTTCGCGGCATCTTCCAAAGTAGGGTACGCAGGGTGATCGGCATATTTCTGGCTGTTGACGACGCCGGAATAAAAGATCATGTTCGGACCCGGAATCGTAAACTTGGCCACATGCTCCCCCGCAGCCTGCTTCAGGAATTTAAAATCCTCCAAAAACGGATGATCCGCAGGAAAAGCCAGCTTCGAAGCAACCGTGTATCCTTTGGCTTTGCTCATCGCTCCATGGAACAAGCCGGAAGCATCGAGATCAAACACCTCGATTCCTTGGATGGCTTCGATGAAGTCCAGATGCCACCAAGTGCGTCTGAATTCGCCGTCCGTCACGGCCGTCAGGCCGACCGCCTTCTGTTTGTCCACCAGCTTCACGATCTCGGCGTCTTCGACTGCGCGCAGCTCTTCCTTCGAAATCAGCCCTTCCTGGAACTTGGCTCTGGCTTCTTTAAGAACTTGCGGACGCAGGAAGCTTCCCACTTGGTCGGCGCGGTACGGCGGCGCCATGTTGTTTGTTTCCGTTTTCAATTAGTTTCTCTCCTTTGTCTCCAGCAGCAAAAATCGTCGATGGTAGTATTTTGCGGCAAACCGTTATATCTGATTATCCTACTTCTCCGCGCGGCAAACAAGTCATGATTTTGCAAAATTCGCATCGGGCATAAGTTTACCGTCATTTTTCGGCGATGTTCGGCATACGCGCTTCCGTTTAACGGATGTGCCGAAAAATCGCGAATTGCGCTTCCCTACACGATGACAAAAAAAGACCGTTTTCACCCCATATGGCGGATGAAACGGTCGCAGCGCACGTACGGTCCCCTGTTTGCGGCAACCTGATCCGCCGCGGGCCTGATCAAAAAATAACCGGCAGCCCCGTTTTGGCGGACTCGTTGGCGGCCAGCGTGACTTCAAGCGTCCGCAGCGCCTCGCCGTACGGGGCGAGAATCAGGCTGCGGTCCCCGGTTTCCACCGCCTGGATGAAGGCATCGTCCTGCGCCTGGTAAAAATCGCCCCGGCCTCTGAATACCCAAGTTTGGTCCGGTTCAGTGATGGTCAAGTGGCTGCCTTCCAAGGTCAGCCTGAAGTTGCGCCCCATCATTTCCAGCGAAGACCTACCGTCCGGCTGCGAAAAAAAACCGGTATCGATATGCCCGAGGGCGCCCGATGCAAACACCATGTTGACCGAAGCCGCATCGGGGGTGGTGATTCCGGGAACGTCCCGGCTGAGCAGCAGCCCCATGTCGGCGGATATTTTGCGGACGTCGCCCGCCAAATACAGCATCAAATCCACGTTGTGCGTCGTCTGCTCCACCAGCTGTCCCCCGGACTTGGCATGGTCCACCCACCATGGATTCGGCGGAAGTCCTCCGAAACGGTAAGCCCGAACCATGGCGATCTCTTTGCCCTCCAGGTAACGTTTGGCCCGCTGAACGGATTCCATATAACGCAAGCAGTAGCCCGACCCGGCGATGACCCCGGATTGCTCCAACGCTTCCGCTTTCCGGCGGACCTCATCCATGCGGAGTCCAAGCGGCTTTTCGACGAGCAGATGAATCCCGCGTTCCGCCGCTTTTTCTTCCATGTTCCCGTGGGCAAACGGCGGTACGCATAAAAATATGGCGTCAAGCTTTTCCCGGTCCAGCATTTCGTCGAAATCGGCATACGCCTTGCCCCCGTACTGCCGGACGGCGCGTTCCGCCGCGCCCGGCGCAACGTCGCAAACGGCCGCCAATTCGGCACGATCATTTTGATGGATATGCTTCAGATGCTCCGAAGCAATGATTCCGGCCCCTACAACGCCGATTCTGATCATTTGCTCGTCTCCCCCTTCGCTTTACGTTCAATACGGATTTTTGCCCAAAATGACATCCAGATGACGGGACGTGTCAAAGATCAGCTGGTCCGGAAAACTTGCATACGGCTCCAGCTCTGCGGTCAAGCTGTCGCGATATCCGATATCGCTCAGGGCCAGACGGACGTTCAGCCAGTCCACGTCCCCGGATAACAGCGGCACGAACCCGTGGTAATTGCCGACCTTCGTCCGGAAATCTTTCACGTGAATTTTGCGGATGCGGCTTCCGAGCGTCCGGATCCAATGTTCCGGTCTTCCGAAGGCCAGCGTGTTGCCGACGTCGAAATAAGCCCCGACATGCTCCGATTCGAACTGGTCGATGTAGCGGGCCATTTCAAGCGGACTCCACAGAAACTGGTTCCAAACATTTTCGATGGCGATGCTTAAAGGCGTGCCGGCGATATCGTCGATCAGCGGCTGCAAAGCCATCGTCGAGCGCTCCCATACTTCCTCGTACGAAACGTTTTCTTCGATCCGTCCCGGAACGACGAGGATCGTATCCACCTCAAGCTCCAGCGCCAATTCGATCTGCTTGCGTATGGATTCCATCCCAAGGCTTCTCGTATCCTTGTCCGGGGAACTGAGCGGGTATCTCCCAAGCATCTCGGTCGAAAGGCTGCTGATCGTCAGCCCATAGCTGCGGACCAGCCTCCCGAGCGCTTTCGCGTCTTCAGGCGTCGTATCCATCGTCAATCCCACGCCGCCGGGAGCGTACAGATTCAGCTCGATCGTGTCAAATCCGGCCGCCGAGCTGGTGCGCAGCACTTTGCTCAGCGGAGTCCCCGGCGGGAAACACCATTGATTGATTCCCTTCTTCATCTTCAGTCCTCCCATCTCTCACCCGTCCATTGAAATGAAATGGATAAGTGCAAAGCCCTGCAAGGAGCTTTGCACCTTCGTGATCACTTTAAGTTCGCCGACCATTTTTCTGCGCGCTGCTGCAAATCGTCCAGGAACGTCTGGATATCCGGAGCGTTCCCGGTCGCCGCCTTGCTGATGAATCCGTTCACCGCAGGCACGATGTCGCTCATGTAGAACGGATTGGCTTCGTCCATCAACTCCGAGTGGCCCACTTCGGCGATTTCAAGCGCTTTTTTGACGTATTTGTCTTCGGAAGATACGAAGTCCGCATTTTTCAGCGTCGGCGTCAGCGAAAAATTGTCGTACATGTACCGCTGCGTCATCGGACTCGTCAGAAACTTGAGCACCTCCCAGGAGGCTTTGACGTCCTTGGCGTTTTTCGCCATGACGAACGGATCGACCGCTACCCAGCCTTCGCCTTTCGGCCCCATGTTCATGACGGGCTCAAACCGGTCCAGAAGCTCTTTGTTTTGGTTGCTCAAATATTCGCTCATGGTGGAGCCCCCCGTCGAATCCAGCGCGATCGCGATATTGTTGCGTTCAAGCCCGAAGTTCTCCGCGCCCTGGGCGTTCACGAAGCCGGCCGGCGGAAGTTTTGCCGCTTCCTTCAGCCATTCCATGACCTTCACCATTTCCGGCGTGTTCAAATGCCACTTGATGTTCTTGACGTCCTTCAACGTGCCTTCGGCGCCTTTGGCTCCAAACGCCAGCGTCAACGCGACGAACGTCGATCCGTTGAGCGAGTTGCCGCTCCAGTACAGTCCGTAATTATCTTCGCCGGTTTTCGGGTTTTTGCCGGTCATTTTTTTGGCCTTTTCTAGAATTTCGGCCGGATCGGCTTTGGCGGAGAGCGGTTCCACTCCCCAGTCTTCAAAAAGCTTTTTGTCGTAGATGGTCATTCTGCGCCCGAGCGCCACCGGAATGCCGAATTGTTTCGAGCCGTCGGGCGACTTGGTGCTGTAGGAATTGTTCATGATGCCGGCCAGGTAAATATTCGGGTCGAAGCTCGTATCCTCCTTGATCAGGTCATCCAAGTCCCGGAGCAATCCGTCCTGGTACCACTGGGACGCAAAAGCTCCGCCGGTGTACAGCACATCCACGTCGCCGGAAAGCAGCATCGCGGATTGTTTGGCTTTGACGTTTTCCCATGGAATTTGATACAGCTCGAGTTTGATGTTCGGATACATTTTGTTGAACGTCTGCTCGAGATACTCGTTCAGCCCGATGGTCGGGTTTCCAGTCTGCGCGTTGATGCCGTTGTCCAGCTGCCATCCCGCCAACGCCACCCTGACGTTCCCTTTCATGTCGGACACCTTCTTGATTTCCACGCCGCCCGTGACGTCCGTATCCGATCCGCCCGAACATGCCGCAAGCGAAAGCGTCAGCAGGCTGGACATGAGAAGCAATAGAAGCTTTTTCATGAATCCGTTCCCCCTTTTTCATCACACCTGGAATGGAAGCACTTCAAAACGCTGCTTACTGTTTGATTCCCGACAAAGCGATGCTTTCGATAATGTAGCGCTGCAAAAACATATATACGACGACGACCGGAATCAGGCTTACAGTCGTGGCAGCCATAATGATGGAAGGCTGTTTGTCGATGCCGTTGTTGTAGGTGAACATCGCGAGGCCGATTTGGATGGTGTATTTGGTCGCTTTTTTCAGGATCAGAAGCGGCCACAGCATATCGTTCCATACGCCCAAAAAGAGCAAAATGACCATGGTGGCGATGATCGGCGTGCACAGCGGAAGATACACCCTGCCGAAGACGGACACTTCCTTCGCCCCGTCCAAAATGGCGGCCTCCCGGAGCGTCGTCGGCAGCTGATCGAAAAAAGCTTTGGCCAAAAACGTCCCGAACGCATAGTTCAGGGCGGGCAGATAAAACGCCAAATAATTGTCGACAAGCCCGAGCTTGCTGAACAGCAAATATTGCGGGATCATCGTCATTTCAAAAGGGATCATCATCGTGCTCAAGGCAAGCAGCAGCACGATGTTCGCCCCCTTGAAACGCAGCTTGGATAACGCGTACCCCGAGAGCAGCGCCGACAAGGCGCTGACGATGATGACGCCGACGCTCACCAGAATCGAATTCGAAATGTATCGGAACATCTTGATGCTGGTAAACGCCGCCTCGTAGGTTTTGATGGAGGGTTCCTCCGGCCACAGCCTCGGCGGGAAGTTGATATGAAGACGGGCAGCCCAGTCGAAGCTTGTGACGAGCATCCACAGAAACGGCACGATCATGACGAAGGATCCGAGCGAAAGCACGATCGTCAATATCCATTGGTTCAGGGAAATCTTTTTTCGCCGGTGCTTGAAATTGGCATCCACGGTGTTCATCGATTGACCTCCTAACTCAGAATGGGACGGGTTGAAGCTGCAACTCCCCCGATCAGTCGAAGCTGTCCTTCCGCCGGTTCAGCAGCATCATGATCGCCGTCAGCACGAAAATCATGATAAAGAGCAAATACGAGGCTGCGGTCGCCGTACCCATCTGCGAGGAGAGAAAGGCGTTTCGGTAAATATACAGCACCACCGTCATCAGGCTGCCGCCCGGATTGCCCGCCGTGCCGCCGATCAGCCACACGTCCGTAAACCGTTTCATGCCGCCGATCGTGCCCATGATGAGCATGAACACGAATATCGGCCTTAAATACGGGATCGTCACATACAGCCATTTGCGGTAGGTACCCGCGCCGTCGACCTCGGCCGCTTCGTACAGATCCCGCGGAACGCTTTGCAGCCCCGCCAAAAAAATGATCGTATTGTAACCGAGCGCCCCCCATAAGCTCATCAGAACGATGCTGTACCGGGACACCTGCGGATTCGTGAACCAGCCGACGGGGTCGATGCCGAACAAACCGATGACGAAGTTCAGCAGCCCTTCCTTGGAAGGGTAAAACAGAAACGAAAACAGCAGCGTCGTCGCCACCCCGGACACGACGTTCGGCAGAAAAAATACGGCCTTGAAAAAGTTTTTGCCCATATGCCATTTCAGGTTGTTGATCAGGCTCGCCAAAATAAAGGACAGGGCGATGCCGAGAAGTACCGACCAAATGCCGATAAAAAGCGTATTTGTAAACGCTTGCCAAAATAGCGAATCCGACAGCACGTAATCGTAGTTGTTTAGTCCGACCCATGTTCCGCCGATCGATAGTCCCGAGGTTTGATGGAAGCTCATGATCAGCGCAGCGATCATCGGATAAATCGCAAAAGCGAGCACGCCGATGATCAGGGGTGCGCTGAACAGGTAACCCATCCAGTCGTTCCGGGTGAATCGCCTTTTCCGCTTGACCTTGGGTTCCAGGGGTGTATCCGTTTTCACGTTTGCGTTCAATGACAAGCCGGTTTCCTCCTTCCGGTTCGCAGCACTTGCTAAGATGTTGACGACATGATCAGAATCTGGCGAAGCATTTTTTAAAATATGTATGTGTACGGGATGGGTTTATGTTTTCTTTTTTTGGGAGGGAACAAAAAAAAGAGAGCCGGTCCCGGCTCCCTTTCCCTGCTGCTTCTACTGCTTCGGTTTTTCATGGTTTACGGCAAGTGTGATAATCATGACGACAAGCGTCAGCAGCGCGATCAGCTGGTCGATGGTCATAACCGTCCGCCTCCCTGCAATCAGGATGGCTCTGTCGGGCAGTTTCCTTGCTCCCATGAATGCCTGGTTACGTTTCCCCATACATACTTATTCGCGCCGCCTGCAGCTTATTCGTCTTTTGAACGCAAAAATGCCTTCACTTTCCCGATGCAGGCCTCTTTGTCCGTAAACGCATGGTACAGCCTGCCAGCAACGACCGATTGGTCGCCGAAAAAGAACCGTTCGTACAACGTCTGCCGCCCGCCGAACCCGCTCGAGCTGAGGTCCCACGCCAGGCGGAACAGCGCCGTTTTCGAACATGCGTCGATGCCTGCGCCCCGGAGGTAACGTTCCATCGCTTCGCTGGATTCGGACGCAAAATCGCGCTCGGACGGAATCATGATGACGCTGCTTCCCCCAAGCAGCTGAATCAGTTCGATCATGCGCGGATACATCTTGGGAAACAGCACGTTTGCCGTCCAAATCGGCCGCCGATCCGGGAGCATGCTTCCGAAACGGTCGGGAGCCGCTCCCGCTTCCGAGGCAACGAGCAGGGATTTCAGCGTCTCGAAAGACGCGATGACTTCCGTGATTTTATCGATGGTGGACGGATAAGAAGCCCGATCCAGCGTCTCGGCCATATAAAAAAGAATGCCCAGCGCAAATTCCGTTTTGGCGACATACCTGCACAACACCTGATGGCCGCAGTGGACATGAAAACCGCTTTCCTGAAAAAAACGCATGGACAGCCGCTCGTCCCCCAGCATAAACACGCGCTCCCACGGCACAAGAACGTCTTCGAACAGAACCAGCGTATCCATCTCGTCAAAACGGGAGCTGAGCGGGTAGTCGTATGCCGAAGCGCCTTGCGCCAGGCTTTCCCTGCATATCCAGCGCATGCCCGGAAGATTGTTCGGAACGGCAAAGGCAAACGTTCTTGAACTGTCCTCTTCGGGCATATACGGCGAGGCCGGAGGGTATACCAAAATTTCGTCCGTCGTCACGCCTTGGGTCGCCAGCAAAAAAGCGCCGCTTACGACGATGCCTTCCTGGTTCCGTTCAACGATCCGCGCCGCGCAGCTGGATATGCTGCCGTCCTCAAGCAATTCGTCGAAACGGCTGGCATGGGGCTGCACGAATGCATGGGAAAGGGAGATGTCATGCTCCCGGCAATAGACGTAATATGCCCGCATACGATCCGCAAATTCGGGTTTCTTTTCGCCAAGCAGTTCGGCGGCCGCATAAAATCATCAGCCCGGTATTCATGTAATCCGGCGATCTTCCCAGCAGTCCATGATGCCGCTCTCCCCATAACGTCATCATCTCCCTGCGTTTCGCCAAATCATCCTTCGTTACGGGCTGCTTAAACGACAATCCGACGGCGTCTCCCGTGGACGGGGAGCAATAGGTCATGCGCTCCCTATAATCGGGATGATGCTGCAAATCGTACAGCTCCGCCTGCGTAGTCATCAGCCCCCGAAAAGCAGCATGATCCGAAAGCCTTCCCGTCCACTCGTTCTCCGCGTATCCAAACCCGGGGGTTGGCCTGATCGATACGCTCGATAAACTGCTTTCCGTTTTTTGCCGGCACAGGCGCAGCCTCCTTTGAAAAAATGGATGATCCCATTCTATTCAAAAGGGCCTCCGTCAGGAAGCGGCAGCAACCTAATAGGAAGCCAAAATGCCGTCAAACGAAGCAGAACCAAGTGCATTGTTACCGTAAAATGTTGTACAATAGAGGTTATGGTTATGTTAATTCATGAAAAAAATGCCTAGAAGGATGGATCGCAAAATGTATGTAGCCCGTGATTGGCAAGATTACGAATTGATGGATACGGGATCCGGCGAAAAGCTGGAACGCTGGGGGGACGTCATCCTCCGCAGACCGGACCCGCAAATCATATGGCCTATCCAAAACGAAAGCGTGAAGTGGCGCGAGGTTCACGGCCATTATCATCGGAGCTCTTCCGGCGGCGGACACTGGGACATGAAAAAGAAACTTCCGGACCGCTGGACGATCTCTTACGACCAATTAAAATTTTATATCCGCCCGACCAATTTCAAACATACGGGCCTGTTCCCGGAACAAGCGGCCAACTGGCGCTGGATGATGGACAAGATTGCGGCGGCCAAACGGCCGATCAAAGTGCTGAATTTGTTCGCCTACACCGGAGGCGCTACGGTTGCGGCAGCTTATGCCGGAGCGGAAGTCGTCCACGTCGACGCGGCGAAAGGCATGGTGCAGTGGGCGAAAGAAAACCTTCAGCTGTCGGGCATCGGCGATCGCCCGGTCCGTTTCATCACCGACGACGTGTTCAAGTTCGTGCAGCGCGAACACCGCAGAGGAAACCGTTACGACGGGATCATCATGGACCCTCCGTCTTATGGTCGCGGACCCGGCGGGGAAATGTGGAAACTGGAGCAGAGCCTGTATCCGTTCGTGGAAAGCTGCATGGGCATCATGTCCGACAATCCGCTGTTCATGCTTATCAATTCCTATACGACCGGCATTTCGCCGACCGTGCTTCACAACGTTTTAAGCATGACCGCAGGCCGACGTTTCGGCGGAACCATCTCCTGCGGGGAGCTGGGGCTTCCGATCACGGCGTCCGGGCTTCATTTGCCGTGCGGCATCCTCGGCCGCTGGGAGTCGTGACCCGGTTATGAGCCAAGAACTTGCATCGCAAATACCGGTATTATACGAGGACAATCACCTGCTCGGCATCGTCAAGCCGGTCAACATTCCGACCCAGGCCGACGTCTCCGGCGATCCCGACCTGCTTACGCTGCTGAAAGAAGATATTAAGGAGCGTTACAACAAACCCGGTAACGTCTATTTGGGGCTCGTGCACAGGCTGGACCGGCCGGTAGGCGGCGCGATGATTTTCGCCAAAACGTCGAAAGCCGCTTCGCGTCTGTCCGAAGCCGTCCGCAGCCGCAGCTTCCGCAAAATTTACGCGGCCGTCGTTCACGGACGGCTTCCCGCTCCCCGGGGCACGCTCAGGGATATGCTGTTGAAGGATCCGAAGACCAATACCGTCTCCGTGGTCAAGGCCGGAACCCCGGGGGCCAAGGAGGCTGTCCTCGATTACGAGGTGCTCGGCACCGACGGCTCCTTCAGCCTCGTCCGGGTCGAACTGCATACCGGAAGATCGCATCAGATTCGCGTCCAGATGAATCAGGCAGGCTGCCCGTTGTACGGCGACCAAAAGTACGGAAGCCGCGTCAACAAACCCGGGCAGCAAATCGCGCTTTGGTCGGTCTTGGTCGGTTTTCCGCATCCGGTGACCAAAGAGGACGTGGTCCTGACCTCCCTGCCCCCTGCGGAGCATCCTTGGAATTTGTGGTCCGACACGGTGTTGGAGCGTCTGCGGGACGATCTCTAAACGATGTAAGGCAGTCGTGCCGGGTCATTGGAACCGGCGACTGGATTCTTTACTCAAAAATAGATTAATTCGGCACGTCAACGATTCGGTTGATGTGCTTTTTTCATGCTGCAAAGGAGCGGGGGATCCCCGCTCCTTTGCTTTGGTTTGCTATAGATCGTTCCCGAACAGTTCCCGTACCGGGATCTCGTCATAGGAACGTACTTGAAGATCCGCTTCGGCCAAATCTTGGTTTCCCGAGTTCGGATTAAGGTATCCGATGCATCTCATGCCGGCCGTTTTGGCGGCAAGCATGCCGTTTCTTGAATCTTCGAGCACGACGCAATGCTGCGGCTGCACGCCGAGCTGCTTGGCCGTTTCGAGGTAAATATCGGGCGCGGGTTTTCCTTTCGGAACCTCTTCGCCGCTGACCACCGTCTTGAAAAAGCGGCTTAGACCGAATTTCCCCAAGACGCCTTCAATGAATACTCTCGGGGATGAGGAGGCAACCGCCATGGGAATGTTCATTCCGCGAAGCTGCTCCATCAGGGCCACCACCCCCGCGATCGGCTCGATCTCCAGATTCTTCAGAATGTTCATTTTCAGGTTCAATTGGTATTCGATCATTTCCTCCACCGTATGGGGCAAATTTCGTTCCTGTTTAAAAATGCCCAGCATTTCCGGGTTCGTCATCCCGACGAACCGTTCCAGCTCCTGCTCGTTCGTTTCCACGCCGAAATGGCTGAGCGTTCGGATATCGACGTCAAAATGAATCGGCTCGCTGTCGATGATGACCCCGTCCATATCAAAAATAAATGCGTGTTCCATGTTGATCCTCCATGATCTTCCGGTCGGTACTCGCCGGTTTTCCTTTGTACGTTCCTGTTCGTTGGGCGGCAGACCCGATCGAGTCCCCGCCTTCACCGGATCCGGATTAAACATAAAGGACAGCAGCATGCTGCTGTCCTTTATGGCGCCGGAAAGGGCGTTAGCGGCCAGGGTATCCGTGATCATGATCCGTTATTCCCTGCACGCAAAATAAGCACGTGATCGGCATTCCGCTGAAAATGGTACGGTACGGCTTTCGTTTCCGCGTCCCATCCCTCGCTTCGGGCAAACGCGATCAATCGCTCCACTTCATCCGGCCTGCGGCCGCTTTGGTCAACCAACGGGAAAATCCTTAACTCTTTGCCGGTGACCCGAAGCAGCTCCCGCAAGGCGGCGCGATGGAACTCCGCGTCCAGCCTGTCGGCATATGTAAACAAAAAATGGGCCGACAAGGTCAAGTCGAATTGCTGGTCCCGGAAGGGCAGCGACGGCAGCGTCACGGGCACGTACCTTTCCGGACGCCTTTCCATATCCTCCGTGCAGGACCGCAGCGCTTGAAGGCGTTCGGCGCGCAACGCTTCGACATCGCGGAATTCAGTCCAAATGTACCGCTCCCGTTCCGTTGCCACATGTTCCATGGCATGATCGATATCCCGGAGGCCCTTTTCAAGCAACCGGCCCGCCTCATGGCCATATGCGATATCCGCCGCCGTCACCTCGCAGCCAAGCTCGCCCGCCTTGGCCGTAAACGAGCAGGCGCCGGCCGGACAGTCCAGGATTCTTTTGCCTTGGATATGATGCTCCTCGAGGCCGAACATACGCATATATTCCCCGTATGTCCTGCCGATAAAGACGATCCGCTCCAGCATGTTTTCCGCCGGTTCTTCCTCTCGTCCGCTCTTTGCGCTAAACCCTCTGCTTTCCTCTGCTCTGCTCATCTCGTCTCAACTCACCTTTCCGAATATGTCATCCGCACGGATGAGTCCGTGCTTATGGAAATGTTATCCTATTCGAAACGATAAGTCCAGAACCTTTCCGTACTAAACCGGTTTTTGATCTGTTCATCCTCTTCGGTAAACGTGCCCAGCATTTCATTCCAGCGGAACTGGGAGGCGTGCGCACGGATGGAACCGAATTTGTTCGGCAGGAAATCCCTGACGTCGACCGCGACGTCAGGTTTGCCGATGATCTGCTCGCAGCCTTTCGCAAACGCGACGCAGTTCACGACGGGACGCTGTTCCTTCGGCATGGCCGCAACCGTCCGGATCACCGCTTCCCCGGTGGCATCATGGTCCGGATGGACGCTGAATCCCGGGTAAAACGTAATGATAAGGGACGGCTTCACTTCATCGATCAGCTTGCGCAGCATGCCGTCCAGCATGTCCCGGTCTTCGAATTCGATCGTTTTATCATGAAGCCCCATCAGGCGCAAATCCTGAATGCCGATCGAGCGGCAGGATGCCTCAAGCTCCTTCCGACGGTGCTCCGGCAGCGTGACGCGGTTGGCCACGAGCGGTTTGCCCATGTTTCTCGCCATTTCGCCCAGCGTCAAGCACGCATACGTCACGGTTGCGCCTTCATGGATGCGTTTGGCCAGCGTTCCGGAAGTTCCGAAGGATTCATCGTCCGGATGGGGAAATACGACCAATATATGATTTTCCATTTTGTATAATCACCCTTTCACTTGATGACGGCAGACTTGCTGTTTAGAACGGTTCTTTGCCCAACTGCAGCGCGACGACCAGCTTGCCGTCGCTGTCATGGCCCGCCATAATCAGCCGCTCGGTTTCCGTTTCCTCGAAATGCGTCAATCCTTGCGAATAAATCCAGCCCTGCTCCATCTTAAGCCCGACGCGGTACGGCCCCGTTCCTTGAATCTTCCCGTGGGTATACCGGACGATGCCGTTTTTGATGAACGTCGAGGCCGTAAATTTCGACTCATCGTGATGCGAAGCGTAAGCCCCCGTCGTCATTTCGAGATGTATATAAAGATCCTGATCCTGCAGTTTGTCGATTAACTCCTGAACCATCTGCGGATTAATAAGCTGCAATCCAATCCCTCCGTTTCCAAGACGTCTGTCGAAATCGTCCGAATCCCCCTGCAAACCAGGTTCGATCGATCCCGAATGCTGCAGGTCCAAACTGCAACATATTTTATTATAATTCAAAGCACTTCATTTTCACAAACATGCTTTTGCCTCATCCGGCCGACTATACCGTTAAAAACCTCGACTTGCACTCGAATTAGCCCGCATAGCGGAGCCGATCGGCGAACCCTGATGTTTTTGCATTGCTAAAATCGCTTTTTATGCCCCATCCCGTTGAACGAAAAAAGCTGCCTTCCGGCAGCCTTTTCCCCATATTTCCGTTTAATCGGCCAATGCCTTGCCTTTGGTTTCTTTCCCAAGAAAAAGCACGCCCAAGGCCCCGATCAAAATTATGACGAAAAACATGATAAATATCGCATTGATTTCGACGTGACGCTGCACCAAATACCCCACAAGGAACGGCGCGATGACGCCGCCGATCCGGCCGACGGAGGTCGCAATCCCGACGCCCGTCGAACGGACCGAAGTCGGATACAGCTCCGGCGTGTAGGCGTACAGGCCGCCCCAAGCACCGAGGTTGAAAAACGAAAGGCAGATTCCCGCCGCGATAAGCGAGCCGGCCGAATCGGCGTTGCCGAACCAGGCGGCGCTGACGGCGGTGAGCACCAAGTAGGTGATCATGACGAATTTCCGGCCGAATTTTTCGATGAAATACGCAGCCGTAAAATAACCCGGAAGCTGGGCGATCGTCATGATCAGCACGTATTCGAAGCTTTTGATCAGGCTGAAGCCCTTCATCGTCATGACGGACGGAAGCCAAAGGAACATCCCGTAATACGAAAACACGACCGTAAACCACAAAATCCACAGCATCAACGTCGAGCGGCTATGTTCGCGGGTCCAGATGGAGGCCAGCTTGCCGGCAAACGACAAGGATGCCGCCCGGGTCCGATTGTTCCGGTATACGGGCGAATCGTCGATGGCGCGGCGCAGATACAGCGCGTAAAAGGCCGGAAGAGCCCCAATGACAAAAGCGATCTGCCATCCGTAAGCCGGAATCAAAAAATACGATATGAGCGCGGCGGCCAGCCAGCCGCCCGCCCAAAAGCTCTCCAGCAGCACGACGGCCCGTCCCCGCTGGCTCGGATGGACGCTTTCGGACACCAGCGTCGACGCCACCGGCAGCTCGCCCCCAAGGCCGACGCCCGTAATAAAACGAAGCAGGCACAGCACCCAGAAGCTGGAGGCGAGCGCCGACAATCCGCTGGCTATCGAAAAGATGAGCAGCGTCCACAGCAAAACCTTCTTTCGGCCGAATTTATCGGCCAGATACCCGGCGGCTGCCGCGCCGACGACCATTCCGACGGAATTGACGCTCGTCAAAATGCCCACATCCTGCGGGGAGAGTTTCCACTCAAGCTTTAATGCGGTCACGATAAAAGAAATGATGCCGACGTCCATGGCGTCGAATAACCAGCTGAGGCCGGCGCTGAAAAGCAGTTTTCTCGTTTTTGGTTTCATAAGCGTTGCATCATTCATCTGGTTGACTACTTCCTCTACATTTATTCTTTAATCTTTGAACCCGGGTTTTAAGGCGTTATGGTTAGTTTGCCCAATAAATAGATCAGAAGCTGCTGATTATGCGCGGAAATTCGCGACAATACCTTCGCCAGAAACGCATCGCGGATTTGCACGCCGCGTTCGACCTCCGCTTTCCCTTTCGCGGAAATGGACACCCAAACGATCCGGCGGTCGTTTCCGTCCCGTTCGCGCTGAATCAATCCGTTTTTTTCCATCCGGTCGAGGAGCATCGTAACCGCCGCCGGGCTTGTCGCCAGGAGCGGCGTCAGGTCGGAAGGCTTCATCCGCTCGTTTTCGCCCAGCACTTCGAGCACGGCCAACTGAGCTTCGGTGAGCGCCGGAGCCAACTCGTTCTCCATATGCAGTTTATAATCTTTGCTTAGTTTGGACCATATTTTCGCAAATTCGGAAGTATGCACGGGTTATACCTTCCTTTCGCAAGCAATGTTTTACAGGATTAACTTTCGCGCATTTCGTGCCAATTCCTTCCGCAATTCCGAATTTTTTTTAGAAAAACATCGTCCGACACCGTTCCCCAAAAGACGATTCACGGACGTTTCATCGTCTCAAAAAAGGCATCGTTCGCAAATGAGCGAAGATGCCTTTTTTCACGCTTTAACGCCGGGTTCGGACAGCATACGATGTCACGTCGTTTCCTCGAATGCCAGCAGCGCCGAAATTTCATCTTTTTTCTCCAGGTGAACAAGCAGTTTTCCTGTCGATTTGCGTTCGGCGATCGGGGCCTGCTCCGAACTGAACGCATAACTTAAGCCGTCCCGCGTGATGGCCGTAATTTGCAGCGGCTGGCGGCAATAAAACGCTCCGGCAATGCGGCTGCCGTTCGGCTTCACGCGTTTGCCTTCCTTGAATTCGAAGGTCGCCAGCCCTTTGCCTCCCCGGCTTTGCGGCTGGTAATCCGCGAGCAGGGAACGTTTGCCGTATCCGAGATCGGTCAAGGTCAGCACTTCGCCTTCGTCATCCTCAACCCACAACGCCGACACGACCTCGTCGCCGTCGCGAAGCTGGATGCCTTTCACGCCGGCGGAGACGCGGCCCATGGCGTTGACTTCCTGCTCCTTGAACCGGATGCTCATGCCTTCCTTGCTCACAAGCAAAATGTCTTTGCTACCGTCGCTCAGCGTGACGGAAATGACCTCGTCCTCCGCGCCGACCTTGCAGGCGGCAACCGCGCTCGAGCGATTGGTCATGTATTCTTTTAATTCCGTGCGTTTGACCTGCCCTTTTTTCGTGACGAACACCAGGGAGCGGTTCGGCTCCTCGAAATTCGTGACCGGAATGACGTCGACGATGACGTCTTCTTTGGATAACTGGATGACATTGACGATGGCGGTACCCGGGTCCTTCCATTTGAATTCCGGAATTTGGTGGACAGGCAGCAGGAAATATTGGCCTTTTTGCGTAAAGATGAGCAAATTGTCCAGCGTATTGATTTCGAACACCCTGGAAATATAATCCCCTTCCTTCACGCCCGAGCTGCTGAGCTCCCCGCCGGACCGCGTAAAGGAAAGCATGCTTGTCCGCTTGATGTATCCGTCTTTCGACAACGTCACCAGCACATCCTCGGAGCTGACGATGACTTCAAGGTTGACCTTGATTTCCTCGACTTCCTCCTGAATGGCGCATCTGCGGTCAATGCCGTATTTGTCGCGGATTTCAAGCAGTTCCTTGCGGATCAGCGCGATCAGCTTCTTGTCGCTTTCGAGGATGGCCCGGTAGTTGTCGATTTTTTTCAGCAAATCCTCAAGCTCTTTTTGCAGCGTCGTGATCTCCAGGTTCGTCAAACGGTACAGCTGCAGCGTCAGAATCGAATCCGCCTGCCGCTCCGTAAAGCCGAACATCCATTGCAGATTGTTTTGGGCATCCTGGCGGTTTTTCGACGCTTTGATGGCGGCGATGACCTCGTCGAGAATGTTCAGCGCCTTCACGAGTCCTTCGAGCACGTGGGCCCGGTCTTCGGCTTTTTCCAATTCGAAGCGGGTACGGTTCGATACCACTTCGCGCTGGTGGGCGATATACGCCTCCAGCATCGCCTTCAGGCCAAGCTGCTGAGGCGCCTTGTTGACGATCGATACCATGTTGAAGTTGTACGTGACCTGAAGATCGGTCTTTTTCAGCAGATAAGCCAAAATGCCCTGGGCATCGGCCTCCTTTTTGATTTCGACCACGATCCGCAGACCGTCCCGTCCGCTTTCGTCGCGCACCTCGGCAATGCCTTCGATTTTTTTCTCCAGCCGGATATTTTCCATTTGGGTGACAAGGCGCGATTTTACGACCTGGTAAGGGATCTCCGTAATGACGATCTGCTGTTTGCCGCCGCGCAAAAATTCGATGTCGGCTTTGGAACGGAGATAAATCCGTCCTTTCCCCGTCCGGTAGGCCTCTTTGATTCCCTCTTCGCCCATGATCAGGCCGCCGGTCGGGAAATCGGGGCCCTTGATGAAGGTCATGATTTCTTCCAGCTCGATTTCCGGTTTTTGCATCACCGCCACGCAGGCGTCGATCACTTCGCGCAAATTATGCGGCGGAATCTCCGTCGCAAATCCCGCGGAAATCCCGCTGACGCCGTTGACGAGCAGGTTCGGATAGCGGGAAGGCAGCACGACGGGCTCCTTCGCGGAATTGTCGAAGTTGTCCTTGAACTGTACCGTCCGTTTGTCGATGTCCCGAAGCATCTCCATCGCGATCGGCGACAGGCGCGCTTCGGTGTAACGCATCGCCGCCGGCGGATCGTCGTCGATCGAACCCCAGTTGCCGTGCCCGTCGACGAGCACATGCCCCATTTTCCAAGGCTGGGCCATGCGGACCATGCCGTCGTAGATGGAGGAGTCCCCGTGCGGATGGTAATTCCCCATCACGTCGCCGACGGTTTTGGCGGATTTGCGGTATGCTTTGTCCGGCGTATTGCCGGATTCGTACATGGCGTACAAAATGCGCCGCTGCACGGGCTTAAGCCCGTCGCGGACGTCGGGAATGGCGCGGTCTTGAATGATATATTTGGAATACCGGCCGAAGCGGTCGCCGACGACCTCTTCGAGATAAGCCGGCAGAAACTGTTCTGATAAACTCATCGATTCACCTTCTATTCCTCGAACTCTCTAAAGTCGACATTTTCCACGATCCAGCGCTTGCGCGGGTCGATTTTGTCGCCCATCAGCGTGGATACGCGGCGCTCCGCCTTCGCCGCATCTTCGATCTGCACCTGCAGCAGCGTGCGCGTTTCCGGGTTCATCGTCGTCTCCCACAGCTGTTCGGGATTCATTTCGCCGAGTCCTTTGTAGCGCTGCAGCTCGTAATTTTTGCCGAATTCCTTCAAGTAGTTTTGCAGCTGCTCGTCGCTGTAGGCGTAACGGACCGTTTCCAGCTTGCCCGACTTCCGCGAAATTTTATACAGCGGAGGCTGGGCGATGTACACGCGGCCCTCATCAATCAGCGGCTTCATGTAACGGTAAAAGAACGTCAGCAGCAGCACCTGGATGTGCGCGCCGTCCGTATCGGCGTCCGTCATGATGATGATTTTGGAGTAATTGCTGTCTTCGATTTCAAACTCGGTTCCGATTCCGGCGCCGATCGCATTGATGATCGTGCGGTATTCCTCGTTTTTCATGATATCGGCAAGTTTGGCTTTTTCGGGGTTGAGCGGTTTCCCCTTCAGCGGCAGGATCGCCTGAATTTTCGAATCGCGGCCCTGTTTGGCCGATCCGCCGGCGGAGTTTCCTTCGACGACGAACAGCTCGGTACGGGTAAAGTCCTTCGATTGGGCCGGACTCAGCTTGCCGCCGAGGCTCGTTCCCTCGCTCCGTTTTTTCCCGCTCCGCATGTCGTCGCGGGCCTTGCGGGCCGCTTCGCGCGCTTTGGAAGCCTGGATCGCTTTTTTGATGAGCGTCTGGGCCACCTGCGGGTTTTCCTCCAGGAAAATCTGCATTTTTTCGGTCACGATCGCGTCGACCGTGCTGCGCGCCGATGCGCTTCCCAGCTGGTCTTTCGTCTGACCGACGAATTCGACTTCGGCCATTTTGACGCTGATGACCGCCATCATGCCTTCGCGCAGGTCGTTGCCTTCAAGATTTTTGTCCTTTTCCTTGAGCATATGGTTTTTGCGCGCGTAATCGTTCATGATCCGCGTATACGCCGTCTTGAAACCGGTTTCGTGCGTTCCCCCGCCCCGCGTCGGGATCGAATTGACGAACGAAGCGAGCGTTTCGGTATATCCCGCGTTGTATTGGAGCGCAACCTCGACTTCGACGTCGTCCTTTTCGCCGTAAAAGTGAATGACGTCGTGCAGCACGTCTTTGCCTTCGTTCAAAAATTCGACGAACTGGCTGGCCCCGCCTTCGTAATAAAATTCGTCCATGCGGTCGGAGCGCTCGTCTTTCATGACGATGCGAAGCCCCGAATTCAGGAAGGCGATTTCCTGCAGGCGTTCCGCCAGCGTATCGTAGTTGAACTGGATTCCGCCTTGGAACACGCGAATATCCGGCTTAAAGGTGACTTTGGTGCCGGTTTTGTTCGTGTTGCCGAGCACTTCGAGTCCCGTCACCGGTTCGCCGACATGCTCCTTGCCGTTTTTGTCCTGCCAGTATTCGAAACGCTGGCGGTGGATTTTGCCGTCGCGGTAGATTTCGACCTCGAGCCACTCGGAAAGCGCATTGGTCACCGACGCCCCGACGCCGTGCAGGCCGCCCGATTTTTTGTATCCGCCTCCGCCGAATTTCCCTCCTGCGTGCAGGATGGTGAATACGACTTGCGGCGTAGGTATTCCCATTTTATGCATTCCGGTCGGAATGCCCCGTCCGTTATCCACGACGGTGATGGAACCGTCTTTATGCAAAGTAAGATCTATTCTCGTGCAGTATTTGGCCAAATGCTCATCGACGGCGTTATCCACGATTTCCCATACCAGATGATGAAGCCCCGATGAACTGGTGCTGCCAATATACATGCCTGGGCGTTTGCGAACCGCAACCAGGCCTTCGAGCACTTGAATGTCGTCTGCATCGTAACTGCCGCTGCCTGCTTCGCTGCTGCCCGGCGACTTTGCAAACATATCGATCTGCTCGACCATTCATGCTCCCCCTTTGTGTTTCTTTATGTAGGATATCACCCAAAATGCAAACAGATGTTTTGTTTTGTTATCCTTGTCCATTTTAATTCAAGATATCCCTTTTCGTAAAGACAAGGAATGAGATTACGATCGCGGCAATCGCCCAAACGGACAAAACCGCAAGCGAAAAAGCCAGGTTCATGCCTTCGATCGGAGCCGGCGTACCGGACAGGTAATCGGTCAGCTCCAGGTTGACCATAAACAAATATTTCGCGCTTTTCCAGGCCGAAGCCATGTTGGTCAGAATGGTTCCCGCGATCAGCGCGGCCATCATCACCACGATGCTTGCCGCCGTGCTCCGGACGAGCACCGACACCATGAACGCGAGCGATGCCACGACAAGGCTCACGAACCAGATCAATCCGCCTTCCATCAGCAAATATTGCCACTGGGGCACCGCGTGCACCGCGGACATGTCGACATCGGACCCTTGGATCCGAAAACCGGTGAAGACGGGAAATTCAAATCCTTTATATCCGAAAACCGCCCCGGAAATGAGATAACTGATGACAAAAGCGGACACGATGATCAGCGAAGAGAACATGTACAGCGTGATCAGCTTGCTGAGCAGCACCTTCCACCTTTTGACCGGGCGGGTCAGCAGCATTTTGATGGTGCCGCTCGTTCGTTCCCCCGATACTATATCGGATGCGATCGCCATAATGAGAAGAGGAATGAACAAAGTTATGGAATTCGCCATAAACTCGCGCGTAAACGTCACGCCGTTCGGCTGCTTCGGGTTCACGTCATGCTCCAAATAATATTGCAGCTGCTGCACGAAGATTTTCCTGAATTTTTTCCACTCGTCCGGCACCCGGTCGCTTCCGAGCGAATTTTCATTATCCGTGATTTGCTGCTGCACTTCAAGCCGCCAGTCGCCTTTGAATTTGTCCCGCGTTTGTTCGGCGGACCGCATTTGCGCATAGGTAAACACCGGGACCAGCACAAGCAAGATGAGCAAAATAACGTAAAAACGCTTCTTTTTGATGATTTTGATCGTTTCGTTTTTGATCAGGGGCAGCACGCTAATCAATACTCTCACCCTCCGTCATTTTCAGGAACAGCTGCTCGAGCGTCGGGTTGATTTTATGGACCCCGCGGACGCGGATGCCCATGGCGACGAGATGCGAAACCGTTCCGGAGATTCGTTCCTCTTCCATCGCCGTTACGACCGATTGTCCGCTCATGCCGGCGATGATCGCGTCGTCCAGCACCTGTTCAGCGTGTTCGATGACCTCGATGCCTTCCCGCTGCGCCAGTTCCCGTTTTCCGGCTTCAACAGGTTCCACGTCCCAAATGACGTATTTCGCGTTAGCGGCCACGAGCTCCCCGACTTCTCCGACCGCAAGCACCCGGCCGCGGCTGATAATGGCCACCCGGTCGCATAAAAGCTGGATTTCGCTGAGCAGGTGGCTGGATACGAAAACGGCCAGTCCGCCGTCCGCCAGCTCCCGGATAAATTGGCGCAGTTCCTTGATGCCCTTCGGATCGAGCCCGTTCGTCGGTTCGTCGAGGATGAGCAGCTTCGGCCTGCCGAGCAGCGCTTGCGCAATGCCGAGCCTCTGCCGCATCCCGAGCGAATACGTTCTGACCTTGTCGTGGATCCGCTGGTCCAGCCGGACGATATCCACCACTTCCTGAATCCGCTGCTTGTCGATTCCCGGTTGCATGCGCGCAAAATGCTCCAGATTTTCCCATCCGGTCAAATACGTATAGACTTCCGGATTTTCAACGATCGAGCCGACGAAACGGAGCGCTTGTTCCTGCTGGCGGTTCACGTCGTATCCGCACACTTTGATGACCCCGCTGCTCGGTTTGATCAAATCCACCAGCATGCGGATCGTCGTCGTTTTGCCTGCCCCGTTCGGTCCCAAAAAACCGAAAATTTCGCCCTCCCGGACATCGAACGTCACGTCCTCGATGATCCATTTTTTTCCGATCCTTTTTTTGACGTGTTCGACCGATAAAACGATGGATTCCCTTTGGTCCGGACTGACCGTCATTGACATGTTCTCCCTCTCCTTTCTTCCGTATGCTTAATTATCTAGCGGATGGCCTGAACGATCCGGACGGCGATTTGCTGGTACCCGTCGCCGTTCGGATGAAAATGATCCGACGCCAAATACCGGCCCAAATGCTGCTGGAAAATGTCGAAGGTCGGCACAAGCGTCATATTGCCGTTCTTATTGATCGTGTCGAGGGCTGCCTCATTCCATTTCGCAACGGCCTGATTTCCCGGGACCTGAAGCTCCTCGATATCCCCGAACGGATTATACAATCCGACGTACACGATCATGGCTTCCGGATTGATCGCGCGGATGCGTTCCAAAATCGTTTTCAGCTGCGTCGATGCTTTCGGCAGCCCTTTCAACAGGTCCTCCGGATCGAGCTCCTGCCCCTTGGCGGTCGTCGATGTTCCGGCAATACCTTTGGACGCAAGGTCCGCTCCCTGGAACAGGTCGTTTCCTCCGATGGATAGGAGGATGACGTCGGCTTCTCCAAGCACGTACTTCGTCCCCCGTTCTTCCAGCTTCGGCAGGAGCCCCGTCGTCGTCAGGCCGTTAATGCCCAAATTGTTCAGGAGCGTCGCTTTCCTGCCGGCAGCCGTCAGCTCCCGGATCGTTCGCCGCGCAAACCCCATCCCGGAGTTGTCGCCCGTGCCTTTTGCCAGCGAATCGCCGATGACCGCAAATTTCAGTTCTTTATCGGCTGCCGGGGTTGCCGGGCCCGTTTCCTTTTCCGGGGTTGCGACTTTGGCGGGCCGATCTTTCGCAGCCTGCGGAGACTGGATGTCCTTTACCGCATACACAAAGCCTGCCAGCAGGAGCAGCGTGGAAAATACGGATAAAATACTGACGCTGCGCCAAATCCATTTCGATGATTTCAAAACCGATCCCTCCATGTCGACGTCATGCGATTCGTCATTTTTCCGGCAATACATATGTACATAAACATAAATCTTCTAGGATCAATTTGCAAATCCGACGGTCGTTTTGCACCGTTTCATTTCGCCTTGAAACCATGATTCCATGCAAAGACGGGCTGGCGTTCCATCCGTTTTTTCTAAATCATAACCACCCGTCCAACGGGTGGTTTGCACTTGGGGTATAACCCCCTGTTGCCAAACTGCGCCTAAAGACGCTAGCCTGACAATAAATTGTTCAGGCTCAGTGTAATTTGTCTCTTTCACTTA